>NZ_CP017415.1:0-600000 GCF_001753245.1 Acidihalobacter yilgarnensis
TTGGCTGGCAGTCCACTCTGGCAATCCTGTATTGCTCAGCTCCAGAACGAACTATCCGAACAGCAGATCAATACCTGGCTGCGCCCGCTCCATGCGGACGAATCGGCCCATTCACTACGCCTTTTGGCGCCCAATCGCTTTGTGCTTGATTGGGTGCGTGAACACTTTCTCAGTCGCATCAACGAAATCGTGGCGGAAATCAGCCACCGTCATGACCTCCCGGTACTCATTGAGGTAGGTAGCGCCGAGGCCAAACCCAAGGCTGCCCCCGCACGTAAATCCGGCGCTGAAATCGAACGTAGGGCTAGCGCTCGGCACAACATCAACCCGAGTTACTGCTTCGACAACTTCGTCGAAGGTAAGTCCAACCAACTTGCGCGTGCAGCGTCCTTTCAGGTCGCGGAAAATGTAGGCAGGGCCTACAACCCCCTGTTTATCTATGGTGGCGTCGGTCTAGGCAAGACGCACCTGATGTATGCCGTTGGCAACGCCATCCTGGCGCAGCGTCCAAATGCGCGCGTCATTTACCTGCACTCTGAACGCTTCGTCGGCGACATGATCAAGGCCCTCCAGCACAACGCCATCGCTGACTTCAAACGTTACTACCGATCCGTCGACGCGCTGTTAATCGATGACATCCAGTTTTTCGCTAACAAGGAACGCTCTCAAGAGGAGTTTTTCCATACTTTCAATGCATTGCTGGAAGGGCAACAGCAGATTATCTTGACCTGCGACCGCTATCCCAAGGAGGTCGACGGGCTAGAGGAGCGTCTCAAATCCCGTTTTGGCTGGGGGCTCACAGTTGCCATAGAACCCCCAGAACTGGAAACGCGTGTAGCCATCCTTCAACGCAAGGCCAGTGCGGCAGGCATGGTATTGAGCAGTGAAGTAGCCTTCTTCGTCGCCAAACGAATCCGATCCAACGTCCGTGAACTGGAAGGTGCGCTACGACGAATCATCGCCAGCGCGCAGTTCAGTGGCAGGGAAGTCACCCTGGACTTCACGAAGGAAGCCCTGCGAGACCTACTTGCCCTACAAGACAAGCTAGTAACTCTCGACAACATCCAGAAGATCGTGGCGCAGTACTACAACATACGAGTCGCAGACCTGCTTTCTACCCGCCGCAGTCGTTCGATTACACGACCACGTCAGCTTGCCATGTCACTTTCCAAGGAATTCACCAGTCACAGCCTGCCTGAAATTGGTGATGCCTTCGGCGGTAGAGACCATACAACCGTACTGCATGCCTGTAGGAAAATCAAAGAGTTAAGAGCGAGCGACGCTAGGATGGAAGAAGACTACACCAACCTTGTGCGCTTGCTAACCAGCTAAAACTTAACTTGCTGTGGATAACCTGTATACATACTCTTGATCAAATAGTAGGGCAAAATAGCGAACAGGTTATCCACAGGTAGATGACAGCCGTCGAGTTCGCTTACACATGCGATATATTGCTTTTTTATGCAGTAAATACAATAAGATAGTAAACTTATCCACAGAAAAGGTGCTACCCTATTACTACAGTCTTTTAATATTTAAACCCTAATAACTACCCGCACACCGACACTGGAAGCCTGGACCATGCGTTTCTCGATCAGCCGTTCTGAACTACTCAAACCTCTTCAGCGTGTCATCGGTGCGGTCGAGCGCCGACAAACAATGGCCATCCTCGGTAATGTCCTTTTGCAGATCGATGGCAATCGGATGCAACTGACGGCAACGGACCTTGAAATCGAGTTAGTCAGTCACTGCTATCTGATCGATGGCGACAACGGTTCTGCAACCGTGCCCGCTCGCAAGCTCTACGAAATCTGTAAAGCGTTACCGGATGATTCCGAAATTTCGTTGGAATTTGAGGATGGGCGGGCGGTACTGCGCTCCGGCGGTAGCCGATTCTCATTAGTGACCCTACCCGCGAGCGAATATCCCAATCTGGATGAATTCGTCCCTCAAGCGCAGTTCTCCTTGAGCCAGGCGCAACTAAAGGGGTTGCTGGTCCATAGTTCGTTTGCCATGGCGCAGCAGGATGTCCGCTATTACCTCAATGGCTTGCTACTTGAAGCCAATGCGAGTCAGGTTACTGCCGTCGCTACGGATGGGCACCGCTTGGCCTTGGCGAAACTGGATAATGGCGTCGGGACGGGCGAGCACGCGGTGATCGTGCCTCGCAAGGCGATCATGGAATTGGTCAGAACGCTCGATGAGCGTGATGCCGTCGTTAGTATCAATTTGGGTACGCAGACGATTCGCTTTGAATTTGATGACGTGCGCTTTACTTCAAAACTGATCGATGGCCGTTTCCCGGACTACAAGCGTGTGATACCAACGGGAGGAGAGAAGATCCTGACGGTGTCCAAAGATGTCCTGCGTCAGGCGCTTCAGCGTGTATCGATTCTTTCCAATGAGAAATACCGGGGCGTTAGGATTGGCCTGGACAAGCAGTTGCTTCGGGTCGAAGCTCATAATCCTGAACAGGAAGAAGCCCAGGTTGACTTGCAAGTTGACTACGATGGTGAACCACTGGATATCGGTTTTAACCTGACGTATCTGCTAGACGTGATTTCCACAGCAGCCGGTGAATCGTTGCAACTTTGCTTCAAGGATTCGAACAGTAGTGTGCTGATAACGGATCCGAGCGAACCGAGCGCTTTGTACGTTGTTATGCCAATGCGGCTCTAGTCGACGGCATCGTCAGTGTGCTGACGGAGATTGCGTTTTCTAACATTAGGAACCTGCAGGCTCAGCAACTTGTGCCAGGATCAGGTGTCAACCTGATTACTGGCGGTAATGCGGCTGGTAAAAGCAGCGTGCTTGAAGCGATACACCTGCTTTCCCTTGGCCGCTCGTTCCGAACTTCTCAGCTTGACCGGGTAATCCGCCAACCGCTGGACGCATGTTGGGTGCGCGGCCGGATCCGCGACGGGATCGACGGACGAGAACGCCTCATAGGCTTCCAGCGCGCGGACAAAAAGAACAAATCAAGAGTCGATGGTGCTGATGCCTCTAGCGTTGCCCAGTTGGCCAGACTTTTTCCGGTCCAAATCATCCACCCCGAATCGCATCGTTTACTGACCGGTGGTCCATCACTCCGTCGTGCATTTCTGGATTGGGGGTGTTTCTATGCGGATACCAACTTTCATCTCGCGTGGCGTCAATATCGTCGCGTATTGCTTCAGTACAACACTGCGTTGAAACGACAGTTAGACTCCAACACCCTACAGAGTCTTGAAACTGAGTTGTCGTTGCGTGGTATGGAACTGGACGAATCTCGTCGTCGCTACCTTAGCGAATTCTTGATGGCCCTACCCGTGACGGACGGCTTATGGCCAGACAAGTCGGATCGCTCGTTCAGATACGATTCGGGTTGGACAGATGGAATTTCATTGAATGAAGCACTAGCACGAAATAGGCTGCGCTCTATGCGCGCCGGGACGGCTCTCGTAGGACCGCATCGAGCCGAATTGCGTGTAGAACATCAAAACGAGGCTGCTGCTGCAGTTCTGTCCAGAGGTCAAATCAAGCGCGTTACCGTTGCATTAATGTTGGCGCAAATAGAGCTCTATGAGCGAAACGCCAGTTGTAGTTGCGTACTGATGGTTGACGATGTGGCATCGGAACTTGATTCTGAGTCGATGTTACTGGTCAGCCAGGTGGTTATGCAGCGTGGCGGCCAATGCTTTATTACTGCGCTGAGTGACCGCGATGTTGAAGCGTTTACCCGCCTTAACCACCGGATGTTCCACGTGGAACATGGGCAACTGAGCGAACTGGTATAATGGCCAGCTGCCATAGAGGTGAAATATGTCTGAGACCCAGAAGAGCTACGATTCGTCGAATATCAAGGTCCTGCGGGGGCTGGATGCCGTACGTAAACGTCCTGGTATGTACATCGGGGACACGGATGACGGGACCGGATTACATCATATGGTCTTCGAGGTCGTCGACAACGCCATTGATGAGGCGTTAGCTGGACACTGTCATTCGATCAAGGTTGCGATCAAGTCCGACGGTTCTGTTTGCGTAGAGGATGATGGTCGAGGCATCCCAGTGGATATGCACCCGGAAGAGGGTCGTCCAGCTGCGGAAGTGATTATGACGGTGCTGCATGCTGGCGGGAAGTTCGACGACAACTCCTACAAAGTCTCAGGCGGGCTTCATGGCGTTGGTGTATCCGTTGTAAACGCCCTGTCAGAATGGTTGGAGCTGACCGTCTATCGAGATGGCTTTGTTCACCACCAAACATATCGGATGGGTGAACCTGCGACGCCGCTTCGCAAGGGAGAAGAATCCACACGCACGGGAACGATAGTCCACTTCAAACCGAGCCCAACGATATTCGGAGATACCGAATACCACTACGAGATTCTTGCGAAGCGCCTACGTGAATTGTCCTTCCTGAATTCAGGGGTCAGGATTGAGCTCAGTGACGAACGTAGCGAAAAACTAGACGTGTTTCAATATGAAGGTGGCATCCAAGCCTTCGTCACGCATCTGAATCGCAACAAGGAACCGATACATCCGACTGTGTTGTACTTTAGTGCCGAACGAGAGGATATCGGCGTCGAAGTAGCCTTGCAGTGGAATAATACGTATCAGGAAACTATTTTTTGCTACACGAATAATATCCCGCAAAAGGACGGTGGCACGCATCTAGCGGGTTTTCGTGCGGCTATGACCAGGACCCTGAATCAATACCTTGAAGCTGAAGGGATTTCCAAGAAGCAAAAGGTATCGATGAGTGGTGATGACGCCCGTGAAGGACTTACGGCTGTATTGTCCGTTAAGGTGCCTGATCCTAAGTTTTCGTCGCAAACCAAGGAAAAGTTGGTTTCGTCGGAAGTAAAGGCGGTAGTCGAATCCGAGATGTCGGAACGGCTGCAAAGCTTTTTGCTTGAGTATCCTTCCGAAACCAAATCCATTGTGGCGAAAGTCGTTGACGCAGCCCGTGCCCGCGAGGCGGCTCGGCGCGCTCGGGAGATGACACGGCGTAAAGGCGCGCTCGATATCGCTGGTCTTCCGGGTAAGCTCGCAGACTGTCAGGAACGGGATCCTGCCTTGTCCGAATTGTTTTTGGTCGAGGGCGATTCAGCTGGCGGGTCCGCCAAACAGGGTAGAGACAGACGTACACAAGCAATACTGCCATTGAAGGGCAAAATTCTTAACGTAGAAAAAGCGCGTTTCGACAAGATGCTGGGTTCGGCGGAGGTTGGAACGCTGATTACGGCTTTGGGCTGTGGTATAGGCCGAGATGAATTCAATCCGGATAAGCTGAGATATCACCGCGTAATCATCATGACTGATGCTGATGTCGACGGCTCGCATATTCGAACCTTGTTGCTGACCTTTTTTTACCGGCAGATGCATGAATTGGTTGAGCGTGGGCATATCTATATCGCCCAGCCGCCGTTGTACAAAATCAAACGCGGCAAGCAAGAAAATTATGTGAAGGATGATGCGGAGATGACCGCATATCTATTACAAAATGCCTTGGATGGGGCGCAACTACATATTAATGGGGCGGCGCCGCCACTTAGCGAGGAAGCATTGGCGGAGCTTGCGAAGCGATATCAAGCTTGTCTTGCAACGGTTAGGCGCCTAGCTCGACGTTACCCACCTGAAATCACTGGCGAAATGATGTTTCATCCATTGGGCGCAGAGGCTGGAGATTTAAGCTCTCTCGGTACGTGGCTGCAAACGCTGGTTGATCGAGCAAATGCGAAGCTTGAGGCAGCCAGTCTACGAGTTATGATTGATGAGGAGCGCGCGGTGGTTTCGCTTATCCGCACTCAACATGGCTTGGATACTGAAAAAGAATTGCCGTTAGGATTTTTCCAATCGGCAGAATTTGCGTTATTGAATGGCCTGGCTGAACGTATCGATGGTTTACTCGAATCCGGCGCCTTTATTCAGCGTGGTGAACGCCGCCAGGAAGTAGCCCATTTTGCACATGTGATGCAATGGTTGACTGAAGAAGGCAAACGCGGTGTTTCAATTCAACGCTATAAAGGTTTGGGAGAGATGAACCCAGACCAGTTGTGGGAGACCACAATGAACCCCGAAACGCGGCGTTTGCTACAGGTTCGAATAGAAGATGCGGTTTCGGCCGATGAGGTATTCACAACATTGATGGGTGATCAAGTTGAGCCGCGTCGAGATTTTATCGAAGCGAATGCGCTCAAAGCGGAAAATATAGATATATAGCCTTATTAATCAATTGGTTAAGAAATAAAGGTATTATATGCACAATCCTTTGCTCGATGCGTCCGGCCTCCCTGAGTTTGCAAGCATCAAGGCAGAGCATGTGGTTCCGGCGATCACCGAGATACTTAGTCAGAACAGAGGCAAGTTGGCGCGCCGATTGGCGAGCGACGAAGCGCCGGATTGGCGTAATGTGGCTGAATTTATGGCAGAGCTCGACGAAAATATCGAACGGGTATGGTCCCCGGTCCGACATCTCAATGCTGTAGCCAATCACGATTCTTTACGCCAAGCCTACAATACTTGTCTGCCGTTGATTTCGGAATACCACACTGAACTCGGTCATAATCGCGAGCTGTGTGAATTATGGCGTTCGCTCGGAGAGCAGGCGGAGACAAACGTACTCGATGAATCGCAGCGAAAGTTGATTAGGGACACTCTGCGCGATTTTTATCTCTCTGGTGTGGATCTCGATGAGGATAGGAAGCAATCATTTTCAAATCTGCAGCAGCGATTATCGGCGCTGCAGGCGAAGTTCGAAGAAAATATACTCGATGCAACAGATGGCTGGAGCATAACGTTTGTTGATGACGGCCGCTTAGCCGGCATGCCCGCATCTGCGCTTGCGCAAGCCAAGCAGGCAGCGCTCGCGCGTGGTGAGAAGGGATATCGCCTCACCCTCGATTTTCCGTCCTACGATGCTGTGGTGAGTTATTGCGAAGATCGTGAGTTACGTAAGCAGGTATATACGGCATACGCGACACGAGCATCAGATCAAGGCCCACATGCCGGTCGGTGGGATAATTCTGGTGTTATGCGTGAGATCCTGGATGTGCGAAGACAACTCTCGCAACTGCTCGGTCTGAACTCATTTGCTGAAGAATCTCTGATGACCAAGATGGCCGAGTCGCCAGAAGAAGTGCTTGGTTTTTTGCAAGACCTTGCTGAGCGGTCACGTCCCGCAGCTCAGAGGGAACTTGATGAGCTTAGAAAATTTTCGGCACAGGAATTGTCCTTACCAAATTTAGAGTCATGGGATTTGGCATATGCATCGCAGAAACTTCGGGAAAAGCGCTATGCCTTCAGTGAAGAACAAATCAAGGCATACTTTCCCGTCGACCGAGTCCTGAAAGGATTATTTGAGCTGGTGGCTGAGCTGTTCAATGTGAATATTACCGTCAGCCAAGCACCATACGAAACTTGGCATAGCGACGTCAGATTTTATGATGTGATGGATGCTACGGGTACGTTACGTGCTCAATTTTATATAGATCTTTACGCGCGCGAGCATAAGCGCGGCGGCGCATGGATGGATGAGTGTCGGGGATATCACATAAAACCCAATGGGAGCAGTCACCCAATTGCTTATCTAACCTGCAATTCATCGCCACCTGTCGATGGTACACCTGGATTATTTACTCACGACGATGTCGTCACTTTATTCCATGAATTTGGTCATGGTTTGCACCATATGTTGACACGGGTACCCTACGCCCAGTTGGCCGGAATTCGCGGTGTTGAATGGGATGCTGTCGAATTACCCAGCCAATTTATGGAAAATTGGTGTTGGCGGGATGAGATACTTGAGCGGATATCTGGACATTACGAGACAGGTGAGTCTCTGCCGAAATCATTGCGCGATTCACTGATAGCGACGCAGTTTTTCCAGGCGGGTATGCAGATGATCAGACAGATCGAATTTTCAATGATCGATATGCATTTGCATATGGTGAGGATATCCGATGAGAGCGGGATACAGGAAATCGTGGATTCAGTTAGAAATGAAATAGCTGTGATTACACCACCAAAATTTAACCGGTTTCTGCAGGGTTTCGCACATATATTCGGTGGCGGTTATGCCGCCGGTTACTACAGCTATAAATGGGCCGAAGTGCTTTCTGCCGATGCCTTTTCAAGATTTGAAGAGGAAGGTTTATTCAATAGAGAGACAGGCGCTTCTTTTTTACGGGAAATCCTGGAAATGGGTGGTTCTAAACCCGCTATGGAATTATTCAAAAATTTCCGCGGCCGAGAACCCAGAATCGATGCATTGCTCCAACATACCGGAATTGCAGCCTGATGCCCGTGAAAATCGCGAGCTGGAACGTCAATTCCCTAAACGTAAGGCTGGAACATGTCAAGGACTGGCTTGCCAGTGAGCGACCGGATATTCTCGCAATTCAAGAAACCAAGTTGCCAGATGATCGATTCCCTGCAGACGAATTTAAACAGATTGGTTACGAAGTAGTATTTTCTGGGCAGAAAACCTATAACGGTGTTGCGCTACTCGCCCGTTCTGGCTTTGGTATTAGCAATGTACTAACCGATATACCCGATCTGAATGACCCACAGAGGCGAATACTCGCAGCCGATGTGGGAAAATTGAGAATACTTAATTTATATGTCGTAAATGGTCAGTCCGTAGGATCAGAAAAATATGCCTATAAAATGGATTGGCTAAATCGCATTGTAAAATTTATCGAGTCCGACATGGTCGGTCGAGATCATTACATTATATTGGGCGATTTCAACATCGCACCTGACGATAGAGATGTTCACGATCCTGAAGTTTGGCAGGATAAAATCCTTTGCTCGAAACCTGAGCGGGCGGCATTGGAGGCAATAAAATCTCTGGGTTTCTCAGATACGTTTAGATTATTTGAGCAATCCGAAGCATCATTTTCATGGTGGGATTACCGCGCAGCCGGTTTTCGCCGAAACATCGGTTTGCGGATAGATTTGTTACTGGCCAATACTCAGTTGGCCGAACTTTGCGTGAAATCCTGGATTGACCGCACTCCGCGAACATGGGACAGGCCATCGGACCATGCACCCATCGTGAGCGAATTTACCTTGGATATCGTACAAGCAGGCAATTTGGCTTCGCCATGAAATATAGAGATTTAAGGGATTTCATCCGGCAGTTAGAACAACGCGGAGAATTGCGCAGGGTACAGATAGAAGTCGATCCCGCCTTGGAGATGACGGAGATTTGTGACCGCACACTAAGGCTGGGAGGTCCGGCCTTGCTGTTCGAGCGGCCAAAAGGTCATGTTATTCCCGTCCTGGGCAATTTGTTCGGCACGCCGGATCGTGTGGCATTGGGGATGGGTGAGGAATCTGTCGAGGCTTTGCGCGAAGTCGGACGTTTACTGGCTTTCCTTAAGGAACCCGAGCCGCCGAAGGGGCTCAGAGAAGCCTGGAAAAGTTTACCGATATTCAAGAAGATTTTGGATATGGCCCCTAAATTGGTCACGGGTGCGGCGTGCCAGGATGTGGTTTGGGAAGGTGAGGATGTTGACCTAGCGAAGCTCCCGATACAAACCTGTTGGCCAGGTGATGCTGGACCATTGATTACATGGGGTTTGGTGACTACGCGAGGCCCATACAAGGAACGCCAGAATCTCGGCATCTACCGCCAACAGGTATTGGGCCGCAATCGTGTGATCATGCGTTGGTTATCGCATCGTGGTGGAGCCTTGGATTATCGTGATTGGCAACGCGAGCATCCAGGCGAAGGTTTTCCGGTCGCGGTGACACTTGGTGCGGATCCAGCGACAATACTGGCGGCGGTGACACCTGTTCCCGACAGCTTGTCGGAATATGCATTCGCGGGTCTGTTACGAGGCTCGAAGACCGAGTTGACCCGATGTCTGGGTTCAGACCTTAGAGTACCCGCCTCGGCTGAAATCGTACTCGAGGGCCATATCTTTCCTGGTGACGAAGCCGAAGAAGGCCCGTTCGGCGATCATACGGGTTATTACAATGAGATTGATCGCTTCCCTGTGCTGACCGTCGAGCGCATCACCCACCGCCGTGACCCGATTTACCATAGTACCTATACCGGTAGACCGCCTGATGAGCCAGCCGTATTGGGGCTGGCGTTGAACGAGGTATTCGTACCTTTACTGCAAAAACAGTTCCCCGAAATTGTCGATTTTTATCTACCGCCTGAGGGATGTTCATATCGAATGGCCGTTGTGAGTATGCGCAAGCAGTACCCAGGCCATGCAAAGCGAATCATGATGGGCGTTTGGAGTTTCCTCAGACAGTTCATGTACACAAAATTCGTGATCGTGGTGGATGAAGATATCAATACACGCAATTGGCAAGATGTGATCTGGGCGATTACGACGCGAATGGATCCTGTGCGTGACACCGTCTTGATGGAAAACACACCGATCGACTATCTCGATTTTGCCTCACCGGTATCGGGTCTAGGTTCCAAGATGGGTATGGATGCTACGAACAAGTGGCCGGGCGAGACCCAGAGAGAATGGGGCCGCCCCATCAGCATGGACGCAGAGGTCAAGTCTAGGGTGGACACTATCTGGCATGCCCTGGACCTTGATTGAGCACAGGGATGAGGGATAAACCGGCAATTGCCGGTCAAACACGCTCTTACCTACCCATAAGTATTTCAATAAAATCGACTGTAGGAGGTTATATGCGCCGTCTCGGCTTGGTGCTCACCGGTGTTTGGTTGCTGTTGACCGGATTGAGCTCGCTTGTGCACATTCGTTTCGAATATCGCGAATTACTAATGTCAGCTCTTGCAGTAGTTGCGGGTATTCTGCTGATCGTACAGCGCTAATAGGCCGTTCGTCTGCCATTTCACACCATTTATCCAGAAGCTTGCCATTGGGCTCGGTATACGCTTAACATCCATAGTTCTAATAAGGGCAAACTCGTCGAAAGGCGAGGACGCAAAGCCAGGGGTCTAAAGCTCAATGGAGCCATGACAGCCGGTTGCCACGGCGGAATCAGCACTGATTCCGAGTGAATCATGCGACTCACTGAGTGCGGCAGCGGATGACGGGCGCTTGGTCTTGAGACTCCCTACCGATAAGTAGGATGATGAGAGAGCTCGCGATGAACCGATTTGGCGGTGTACGAGTCTTGCTATTGGCTAGCTGCCTAATGGTGCCGTCGTTGGCATTGGCGAGTACGCAGCTGGATCAGCCGGAAAATAATTGTCTTACCTGGACTCTGGTTGGGACGAAGACCCGGTCAGTAAACCCTCAGTTATTGATTGATACGATCAGCAGTGCTCGCGGGACGGCTTCACCTGCCAGGGTGATGGGTTACACGCCGGCACGTCTAGGATTTTATCTGGGGCCAGCAAACGAACCACCGGTTTCAATCGTGGGCCAGGATTTCAGGCAGGATCTTGCAGGTAGAATCAAATACGGATTTTATCTCGTCAGTACGTTCTAAAATCCATCCGCACGCCGGCGGAATGGATGGCTGAATCCAACGTTGGTTAGGTAGACGCCAGCGATTACCAAGCCACCTCCGACCAGAAGCGATCCGTCGATCGACTCCCCAAGCATGAAATGCGCCAGTGCGATTGCGCTGATCGGCACAATATTGATGAAAATGCTGGCGCGTGTCGCGCCAATTTTTTTGATCCCCTGGTAATACCATACGAAGCCCAGTGCAGTGCCGGCAATGCCGAGGTAGGCTAGATTTGCCCAATCCAGAATCGAATAAGTCCACATGTTGTGAACAGTGCCAGCATAGAAGGCAGGCCAGGCGAGCAGTAGCGTGCCAGCGATCGACGAATAGGTAACCGATGCTAAGGGTGAGAGGCCCCGCATAAGCTGGCGACCGAGGAGCGAGTAGGCGACCCAGCTCAGTAGGCAAACGAGTATATCTAGCGTCCCGCGTGGTAGCGCCCCCAAAAGGAGGTCCGCGGGTCTGCCGTGCGAAATGACTAACAGCGCACCGGCGAGAGAGATTGCAATTCCAAAGAGACGGACTGGTCCGAGCGGTTCGCGCAATAGTAGCCAAGACAACAGTGCGATCACGGCAGGATTCATCGCGATTGTGGCGGCGGCCCGCCCGGCCGCGAGCGTTTCCAATGCCCTGAAGAAGAAAAGGTTGTAGGCGAAGACCCCGGTCAATCCAAGCAGAATAACGGCAAGCAACTGGCGGATCGTCAGTCGAGGTAAGCCACCCTCGCTGAACTGCGCGAAGACGAAGAGACCGAACGACGCGAATAGGAAGCGGATGAAGGCGGCCGATGCGGGCTCCACGTGTCCGGAAAGCAAGCGTCCAGAGACGAAAGTGCCGCCCCATATGATCGCCATGGCAACAAGTTTAAGGTAGGTCAAATCGGGTACTTCCGTACGTGGCGATCGGCGTAATCAACGGGTGTTGGTCGATGAAAATGTTGGGTAGCGCAGCTCGATGCCAAGTTTCTCGATTAGCAGACGATTGTCGAGGCGCCTGGACTCGGTCAGATAGACGCGTTCGGCTGGGCTTGCAGTACTTAATGCGGCACCGAGCGTGGTCGTTGGAGGGCGTGGGAGTCCCTGGGCATCGGCCACAGCTAGGATAAATTCGCTGCTGCTACTGGGATTGCCGTCGGAGACGTTGAAGAGCTCGTCATGCCCTATCCGGTTCAGCGCGGCGATACAAATCGCGCTCAGATCTTCGATGTGAATACGATTGCTCCAAGGCGCCTCCAATGGTGCGACCACAGGCCGCGTCTGGCGTATGCGTTCGATGGGCAAGCGATCCGGTCCGTAGATACCCGAGACACGCAATAACGTACGACTGCAGTGGTGCCTCATACACCATTGATGCAGTTGTTGTTCGGCATGCAGCCTGCGACGTGCGCGTGCGTTGTTCGGTTGGGGTATGGCCGTTTCGTCGACCCAACGCCCACCGCAATCGCCATATACGCCGCTGGTGCCGACATAGACTATGTGGGCAGGCGGCTTTTTCGCCAGCAAGCTGAGTACCCGCGATAGGCGTGTATCGAACTCTCCGTTGGGTGGTGGCGCGACGAGATAAAGCAGGCGGTAGGGGGTATTGGGTAAGGGGATTGCCGGCGGACTAACGTCATCGAGATCGATGGAGGTGCTGGGGATGCCAAGCGCACTTAATGCCGCTGCCCGCTCAGGGCGGCGTGTGCTTGCAAACACCTCATGTCCGGCCTGCCGATGCAAGCGTTGGGCGACGTGATGACCCAGATAGCCACATCCGATAATCAGCGTTGTCGTCACGATCTTATATCCCATGGACCAATGACCCATAATACTGCGTTCGGAATCATGCGGATGGATTGGCAATGAGTTTTACGGTGACCCTGCGCCCGAGTGGCCACAGTTTTGAGGTAGACGACGACGAACGCATCCTGGAGGCCGCATTACGGGAAGGCTTCGCGTTTCCCTATGGTTGCCGTAACGGGGCGTGTCGCAGCTGTCTCGGGCGATTGATTGAAGGTGAGGTCGACTACGGACCGAAGAAGCCGCCGGGCCTGAGCGTGCATGATATCGAATCCGGCAAAGTGCTTTGCTGTCAGGCAGTGCCGTTGAGCGACTTGGAGCTGGAGGTCCGTGATATCGGCGCGGCACGTGGCATCGTAGTCAAGACGTTGCCGGTACGCGTAGCTGCTCTGGAGCGGCTCAATCACGATGTGATGGAGATGCGTCTGCGACTGCCGAGTACGGAGCAACTGGAGTTTTTACCGGGGCAGTATATCGATATTCTGCTCAGAGACGGTAAGCGCCGCAGTTTTTCGCTGGCCAACCCGCCGCACCGCAGTGAATATCTGGAGTTGCATGTACGGCATGTGACCGGCGGTTTGTTCACAGGCCAAGTGTTCGAAAGCATGGCGGCTAAGGCACTGCTGCGTATAGAAGGCCCGCTCGGGGCATTTTTTCTGCGGGAGGATAGCGAGCGGCCGATGCTCATGGTGGCCGGCGGTACGGGCTTCGCGCCGATCCAGGGCATGATCGAACATGCCATGGAGATGGACAGTAACCGACCGATACATTTTTTCTGGGGTGCACGCGCCAAGGAAGACCTGTATCGCCACGAGCGCGTGCAGGCGTGGGCAACAGACTGGGAGCCCCTGCGTTACACGCCGGTGCTGTCGTCGCCTTCGCCTGACGACGCCTGGTCGGGGGAAACCGGCTGGGTACACGAGACCGTACTGCGCGCCTATCCGGACATGAGCGCCTACGATGTCTATTTGTGTGGCCCGCCCGCGATGATTGAAGCTGCCGAAGCCGCATTTATCGCGAGAGGCTTGCCGGAAGACCGGCTGTTTTACGACAGCTTCGAATACGGAGCCGATACGCTGGACGCGATACAGGCTGATGGCGGCGACGCGGTATGACGGTCGCGCCCACCGCGCTGCAATGTGGGGTTAAACCGTGTAGATGTCATCGACGTCGTTGACCAGGCGCTCGCTGATCTGCGGTCTGATGTAACGGTCCCGCTCAAGCCGGGGTTGATGGGTGCGTCCCAGGCTATGGGGGCCGTGTATCAGTAGGTTCAACCCGCGATGGTAGCAGTCGCTCGCCACCTCGCCCTCGCCGATTTGCACGAGTAGCTCGCCAAGTTCCAAATAGGCCTCGCCGCTGGGGTTTTCCGCGAGGCTGGCCTCGTAGTAGCTGCGGGCTTTACCCCAAAGCTGTGCTGCCCGGCTAATCCGCGCGAGGCTTAGCAAGAGCGCGGCGCTATGCGGGTTGGTACGCAGCCAGGACTCGGCCTGTTTCAGCTGCCGTGCCGGGTCCACGGGCGTCAATAAGCCGTAGCGAGCGGCGAGCGCATCGCTCCACAAGCGATTGAGGCTACGCGCCAACAGGCGTTCGGCTGATTCCGCCGCGCCCAGCGCGATCAGTTGGTCGACGTAAAGACTGATCAGCTCGGGCCGCTGCCGGCTCTTGCGCGGCAATGCCTCCCAGAAGGCACTCAATCGTTCCAGATCGACGCGTTCGGTCTGGCGCGCGAACAGCCCGCTGAGCACCTTGATTTCGAGATCCTCGACCCGCTCCGGGCTCATCGCCGTTGTGCGGCGCAACTTTGGCAGGAGTTTGGCCAAAGCCTCCCAGTCGTTGAGCTGGAGATACAGGCGGCCCAACAGCTTGGAGACGTAGGCGTGATCCGGCGCGACTTCACGTAAATGATTGAGTGTGGCCAGCGCCTGTTCCGTCTGGCCGTGTGCGAGTTGCAACTCGGCTTGGGTCAATTCGACGGCGATTTGTGCGTTGGGATTGTTTTCCAGGGCGCGCCGCAGGTACTCGTCGCGCCGATCATAGGCCTGTTGCATCTGCGCGCTTCTGGCCGCAGCAAGAAAATTGAGTAGGGGCGTCTGGCTACCGGAAACACTGCGAAGCAGTAAACGCTCGGATTCCTTCCATCGACCCTCCGCGAGTTCTATGAGTCCGCGGGTCAGGCCACGTCTGGCACGTTCAGCACGTCGCAGGTGTAGACGCGATGCGATGTCGCGAGGCGCACGCCACACGCGTGCGAGCAGACGGATCAAGCCATAGAGCAAGATAAAGCACAGAACTAGGATCACCAGTAGGTCAACGAGTGACAGTTCGACCGACCAGTGCCCCCACGCCAGTACGGCATAACCGGGATCTCGCAGCGCCCAATGTACTGCCGCGCCGGTCGCTAGCATCGCAAGCAGGGCAACGAGCAGGAGTCTCATGGCGTCTGGCCCCCTGCCTGTGCGGGCTTACGCTCAGAGAGATGTTTTTTCAGGCGTGTGAGAGCTTCTCCGATGTTCGGCATGGCTGGCGCGATATCGATGGCGTTGAGCTTGTCGAGGGTTTCCACCATCCCAGTCCTCAAAGCCGTATCACCGGAGGTGTCCTGAAGTACCTTGAGGATCGCAGCCAGCGAATGGTGATAGGCGGTATTATCGCCAGTGATGACGGCGGCCCGTGCATTTTCAAGGTACAGATAAAGCGATTGTGCGGCCTGTGCCTGCGTCGTGACGACAGCCAGGTCGCTGACCCGCTGGGGGTAGTGCCGGATGCTGACGTGCTCGGAAATGCTCCGCCAGACGGCTTCGATGAATCCACGGAACCCGCCGGATGGTTTGACCGCGGGGGCTGCACTCTCGGTTGTCGCGCCATTTTTATCGAGCAGCGTAGCGCCTAGCGGAGTCGGTAAGACGATCCGGCTCATGATCTGATTGAGTTGCAGCAGAATGCCGACCTTGTCCGGGCCATGGTAATCGCGTAGGGATTGGATCTCGGCAGCAAGCGCTTGGCGAACCGGCAGGAGGTCTGCATCGCCAAGGCGGGCCAGTCGCCGGTCCGCCAGGGTCAGGGCGTCATCGGCACCGTGGATGTCATGCAGTAGATCAAGCTGATAGCGGGCGATACGCATGAGATATGCGGCCTCCGAGAGTACCCAGCCGCGTTGGTCCCGCTGACTCAGGACCTGACTCTGTTGCAGGGTTTGACCGAGCGATTGTAGTTCGCGTGTTTGTGCTTCCTGCTGAGTGGCGAGCTGATCGGTCTGTCTGCCAAGCCCCTGCATATCCTCACGCGAAGCCTTTTCGGCCAACGCCTGGCGGAGGGTCTGCAGCTTCGTATCCTGCGATGCGATGGTTTGGCGGAACTGCATCCACGCCCAGTAGCCCGCGCCGCCGCCAGCCGCGAGGAGTAACAGGGCAAGCACGGCCAACACCAGCGCCACGCGAGCACCGTTAGCGCCACGTACCCGAGGCGCGGGTTCCGGGTGCTCCGGCTTGGAAGTCTCCGGTGATGCGGCCGACACCGATTCGTTGGCCACGGTGGTCGGCGTGGCCTCGTTGTCGGGCTTCGATTCTGGGGTTTCGGTTGTATTCATGGTGCTTCCCGGTGGCATGCCCAGTCGGTGAGGGCGTCGAACATCGCTTCGTCGCTTGGATCCTCGGCAACGACGGGCGGTAGCTGGTGGCCCAATTCCTGTGCGGTTTCGGCGATGCGGGTGCTGCCCAGGATCAGTGGCGTCTTGCGCAGCCACATCTGACCGAGTTTGCCGACCATATCGAACAGGTTGTGCAGGCCCTCCGCGCTGGTGACCAGCACCGCGTTAACCTCGCCGCGCGACCAGTGATACAGCAGCGCACCGTTATCGGTGGAGGGCTTCTCCCGACGATAGGCGTTCGCATAGACAACATCCGCCCCTCTGGCCCGCAAGGTGTCGCCGAGCATCTCACGGCCACCATCGCCGCGGAAGATAATGACGCGACGACCGTTCATGACCTGCAGTTCCGCCGCTTCCAGCAGCGCCTCGCTGTCGAAGCGGCGGCCAGGGCGTATGTCCACGGTAAGTCCGAACTGCTCCAGCGCACGCCCGGATTTCGCACCGATGGCCGCGATGCGCGTGCGTGCGGGCCACTCGCGACGGGCCTTGGTCAGGTTCATCACCTTGTGCACGGCGTTTGGGCTGATGAAGATCGCCAGATCAAAGGTATCGAGCTGATCGATCAAGCGGATCAGCGGACCGCTGTCGATCGGGTCGAGAATTTCCAGCACCGGGAAGCGGATGGCGCGGCCGCCGGCGTCTTCGATGCGAGAGCAGAGTTTGTCCGCCTGATGCGCTGGCCGCGTGACCACAACGCCAATACCTGCGAGAGGCGTTTGCGACAGAGGTGCGGTTGTGGACACGCGTGTGCCTAGTGAAAATTTTCGGCCGGGGCGATCCCGAGCGAAGCGAGGATATCGCCGGCACCCTGCGCGAGCAGCGCTTCACCGATGGCGGTACCTAGCGCCTCCGGCATGTTCGCGGGGCCATCGGCCTCGGCGCGGCAAATCCGACTGCCGTCGGGCATACCCACCAGGCCGCGCAGGTGGATGCGGTCGCCCTGGAGTTGAGCGAAGCCGGCGATCGGTACCTGACAACCGCCGTTGAGGCGGGCATTCAGGGCGCGTTCGGCACTGACGCAGCAGCGCGTTTCGGCATGATCCAGTGGCGCAATCAGAGATTGCACGCGGGCATCGTCCAGCCGCGTTTCGATACCCAGGGCGCCTTGGCCGATGGCGGGCAGCGATTCGTCGGCATTCAGCACGGATCGAATCCGTGCCCCCAAGCCCAGGCGTCGGAGGCCGGAGGCGGCGAGGATGATGGCGTCGAACTCATCAGCGTCGAGCTTGGCGAGGCGGGTATTCACGTTGCCGCGCAGCGGACTTACCGAAAAGCGCGGAAACCGAGCCTGGATCTGGGCTTGGCGCCGCAGACTCGCGCTGCCGATATGGGCGTCCGGTGGCATGTCTGCGGGGCTGTCGTAGCGGTTGGATACAAAGGCGTCGAAGGGACTGTCGCGTTCCAGAATAACCGACAGCCCGAGTCCTGGTGGGAAGCTGACGGGCACATCCTTCATGGAATGTACGGCGATATCGGCTTCATTCTCAAGCAGAGCTTGCTCCAGCTCCTTGACGAACAGCCCCTTGCCCCCAATCTTAGATAGAGGACTGTCGAGCATTTGGTCGCCGCGCGTGCTGAGGCGGACGAGGGTGATATCGAGTCCGGGATGCAGGATTTGCAGGCGTCTGCTGACCTCCTCGGCTTGCCACACGGCGAGGGGGCTTTTGCGGGTGGCTATCCTGAGGCTATTCGACATAAATTTTGATTTTGATTGCGTGGAACAGGGCTATGAGTATATAGGATTAGTCTGTGGCGTTGTGTGGCCATGGGTATGGGGGGCGAGATGGGATCAAGGGCGAGATTTTGGAGCTTGGCGGCGGGTTTGCTGGCATTTCTATCGGCTGGTGTCTATGCGGGTGGTCAGCTGCCGGAGGCGAGGGACTTGGCTGCCGTGGCAGCGGATGCGGGCACGCGCCCGATCTTGATTGAGGTCGCGCAGCGCGACTGTCCGTATTGCGCAGTCGTGCGCGAGGACTTCCTCGAACCGATGATTCTAAGCGGCGATTATCGCGATCGCGTGGTCATGCTGCAGCTGCACCGGGATTCCGGGCAGTCGCTGAAGGGTTTCGACGGCGCACAGATCGAGCCCGAGGATTTCGCTGCGCGGTATCACATCACCGTCACGCCGACCGTACTGCTGCTCGGGCCGGACGGGCGGTTGTTAACGCCACCGTTGGTGGGCCTGAGCACGCCGGATTTCTACGGGGCCTTTCTGGACGAAGCGATTGATCAGGCCGGCGCCGCGCTTAAAGACGCTGCACGGACTCCCGCACCTCGGCGGCATGCCGACGGCTAACCTCCAGCCGATCATCGATACCCTTGAAGTAGACGGTCAGCCGGCCGCGACCGTCCCGCTCGAGCCCGGCGATGTGTGCACACGCCACCAGGGCGTTGCGATGGACGCGCAGGAATCGGCGCGCGAACTCCTCCTCAAGCGCCTTGAGCGATTCTTCGATCAGCATTTCGCCACCTGGATGCCGCACGGTGACGTATTTGTGATCGGCCTGCAGGTAGTAGACCGCTTCGATAGGCACCAGCTCCAGGCGCCCACGTGAGCGGGCACACAGGTGACTGCGTCCCGCATTGATCTCCTCCGCGCCTTGCTGAGCGTTGGCGAGTTGCGGGCGCGTCAGGCGCTGCGCTCTGGCGAGGGCTTCCTGCAGGCGTTCCCGACGGACTGGCTTGAGCAGATAGTCGGAGGCTTGGGCCTCGAATGCAGACAGGGCGTGCTGGTCGTAGGCGGTGGTGAAAATCACCGCGGGGGCGTCGTGTAATTCGGCAAGGCGTCGGGCGGCGGCCATACCGTCGATACCAGGCATGCGGATGTCCATCAGGACGATATCCGGGTGGCATCGGGCGGCGGTCTGCAGGGCCTCTTCGCCATTCGAGGCCTCGCCGCAGAGGGTGTAGTCCCCGCAATCCGGCAGCAGGGCCTTCAGGCGCTCGCGCGCCAGGGGCTCGTCATCCACGATCATCACGCGCATCGGTTGCATCCATCGGCAGGCTGAGTTGTACCGAGAAACGCTCGGCGTCCTGTACGACCACGAGTCTGGCATCCCCCTGGTAGGCTAGCGCGAGTCGTTCCTTGAGATTGTTAACGGCGATGCCGTTACCGCTATGCGGCACGGCGGTTTGGCCGGGCAGCGGGTTTTCAACCCGTATAATCAGCTTCGACGACGCGCATCGGGCGCTGATGCTGATCGTGCCACCCGCCGGTCTTGGTTGAATGCCGTGATAGACGGCGTTCTCGACCAGCGGCTGCAGGCTCAACGCGGGCATCCTGGTGTTCGCCAGCCCAGGCTCGATATGCCATTCGATGTTCAGTCGGTCGCCCAGGCGCAAGGCCTCCAGGGCGAGATAGTGCTTGCTCAGCTCCAACTCCTCTTCCAGGCTGGACCAGTCCCGCTCTACCAGCACCGAGCGAAAAACCGAGGCGAGGTCCAGCACGGCGGATTCGGCGACCAGGGGGCGACTGCGAATCAGCGCCGCGATGCTGTTCATGCTGTTGAACAGGAAATGCGGGCGTATCCGTGCCTGCAATGCCGCCAGACGCGCACCGGTGCGTGCCTCGATACTGCGTTTCCAATCGTGTTGCACATACATGTAGCGTAGACCGACTGCGGTCACAATGGCGCTAATCAGCGTATTGCGCAGCAGAAATTGTAGATCGAATGACAAATCGACCTGGTCAGGATGCACGACCCAGTCGAGAAACAATGCCGTGAGCGTCGAAAGGCTCAGCGTGACCAGGATTACAATGGCATAGGCGATCATGGCCGCGACGGCGGGCGGGCGCCGGTTCAGCCAAGGACCCAAGCGACAAAGCAATGCGATAGAACCCAGGGCGATCCACTGGATGAACAGCGAGGTCAGGGCAAGCGCTCGCCAGAAGCTGATGCTGGTGCCGCTGTGCGCGAGCGTCAGGATCACCGCGAGTAGCTCGGCCATGAGGATCACGAGCAGCAGGGTACCGTCCCGGCAAAAATCCGGGAGGAACTGAGTGGATGGGTTCCCCTCTTCTCGCATGCGGTATCGCTTATAGGATTTTCCCTGGATGGTCAGCGAGTTCGCCGGCAAACGCAAGTTGCGTATACTCGCGGCCTTACAGGAGGTGGATGATGAGCGATCAGCGTGTCGACAAGCTTTGGGGTGGACGTTTCAGCGAATCCACGGACGCCTTCGTCGAAGCGTTTACCGCCTCGGTGAACTTCGACCGCCGGCTGTACCGGCACGATATCGAGGGCTCCAAGGCCCACGCACGCATGCTCGCCCACGTCGGCGTGCTCAGCGACCGCGAGTGCGACGATATCGTCGAAGGTCTGGACGCGATTCTCGACGAGATCGAGCGCGGCGGATTCGAATGGTCCGTGAGCCTCGAAGACGTACACATGAACATCGAGGCGCGCCTCACCGCGCGCATCGGCGCCGCCGGCAAGAAGCTCCACACTGGCCGCTCGCGCAACGATCAGGTCGCCACCGACATCCGCCTGTGGCTGCGTGACGAAATCGACGGCATCCTCGTCGTGATCGCGCGCGCGCGCAGCGCCCTGCTCGATCTGGCCGAGCGCGAGGCCGCGACCATCATGCCCGGCTTCACCCACCTGCAGGTGGCCATGCCCATCACCTTCGGCCACCACCTGCTCGCCTGGTATGAAATGCTCAGCCGCGACAGCGCGCGCCTGCGCGACGCCCGTCGCCGGATCAACGTCATGCCGCTCGGCGCCGCCGCGCTCGCAGGCACCACCTACCCCATCGACCGTCATTACACCGCGCAGCTACTCGGCTTCGAAGGCGTCGCGGCCAACTCGCTCGACGCCGTGTCCGACCGCGACTTCGCCATCGAAACCTGCGCCGCCGCCGCGCTGATCATGACCCACCTCTCGCGCATGTCCGAGGAAATGATTCTGTGGGCCTCCGCGCAATTCGGCTTCGTCGAGTTGCCCGACCGATTCTGCACCGGCTCTTCCATCATGCCGCAGAAGAAAAATCCCGACGTACCCGAGCTGCTGCGCGGCAAGACCGGGCGCGTCAACGGCGACCTCATCAGCCTGCTCACCCTGATGAAGGGCCAGCCGCTCGCCTACAACAAGGACAACCAGGAAGACAAGGAACCCCTGTTCGACGCCGTCGACACCGTGCGCGACAGCCTGCGCGTGTTCGCCGACATGGTGCCGGCCATCGAGCCCCGGCGCGAACGCATGCGCGCCGCCGCCATGCAGGGCTACGCCACCGCCACCGACCTCGCCGACTATCTGGTGCGCAAGGGTGTGCCCTTCCGTGACGCCCACGAAGTCGTCGGCAAGGCCGTGCGCTACGGCATCGAGCGCCACCTCGACTTGAGCGAACTGCCGTTGGACGAACTGCAGGGCTTCAGCGACCAGATCGGCCCGGATGTCTTCGACGTGCTCACTCTAGAAGGCTCCGTCGCCGCCCGTGGCCACTACGGCGGCACCGCGCCCGACGCGGTGCGGGCGCGGATCAGGGAAGCAAGGGCGGCGCTGGAGAACGAATAATCGCGTTGCAGGCATTCACGCCGATTCGGGTTTCACGGTGCCTGTAACGATTGTCGCAAAAATCGGCAAAGCGCTCACGCCAACCGCTTCATGGCATGCGACGACAGCGATTGCCGGCGCAATGCGCGCGCCTGGCCTCACACATCCAAAGGGCTGACCACGCCGCGTCCGCCCTTGTTCAGCACATGCGTGTAGCGCATCGTCGTTTCGACATGTCGATGCCCCAGCAATTCCTGCACCGTGCGAATATCGTAGCCGGATTGCAGCAAATGGGTCGCGAACGAATGGCGCAGCGTGTGCGGCGTGGCCTGCTTGACGATGCCCGCATCGCGCACCGCCTGCTTCATCGCGCGCTGTATGCCCTTCTCGTCCAGATGATGCCGACGTTCGATACCGGAACGCGGGTCGATGGAGCGTTTCACCGAAGGAAATACGTACTGCCAACCCCACTCACGTCCTGCGCCGGGATATTTCCGCGCCAGGGCGAACGGCAAATAAACCTCGCCAAAGCCCTGGGCAAGATCGTTCTCGTGCAGCGTCTTGACCTGGGCAAGATGCGCCCTCAATTCATCGGCCAGACGGGTCGGCAGCATCGTTACCCGGTCCTTGTTGCCTTTGCCTTCCCGGACCACGATTTCGCCACGCTCGAAATCCACATCCTTGACGCGCAAACGAATGCCTTCCATCAAGCGCATCCCCGTGCCGTATAACAGACGCGCGAGCAGCGAATGAATGCCTATCAAGCGCCCCAGCACCGCCTCGACCTCGCGTTTGGTCAACACGACCGGTAGCCGCTCGCCGCGTTTCGCGCTCGTCACGCCATCCAGCCAGGGCAGTTTGATGCCCAATACTTCGCGGTAAAGAAACAACAGCGCGCTTTTCGCCTGATTCTGCGTGGATGCGGAAACCCGCCCCTCGACGGCGAGGTGACTCAGGAACGCTTCAATTTCGGCTGCGCCCAATTCCCGAGGGTGGCGTTTGCCATGAAACAGAATGTAACGCCGGGCCCAGTCGACATAAACAGCCTCTGTACGGATGCTGTAATGCAGCGTCCGCAAGCGCTCGCGTACCTGGTCCAGCAGTTTCGGCTTTGAATTTGCATCCGAGGTGTGTTTGCGGGTGTTTATAGGGTGCGGTTGCTGACTTGACATGGTTGATAAGCCTTGGTAAACCGAACATAAAGTCAGTTTAGACACCTACTAGGTGTGATTCAACGCACCCTTTTAGGGTGTCTACTTTTAGTTAGGGCTCACAAGGAATCGCTATGTCTTGGGCACAAAATAGCGCCGCCAATCTTCTGCCACTCAGCATCGAGCAATCTCGACTGGCCGTTGCACTCAAAGAATGGCTCTACACCGGCGACATGTACGACCTTGAGGAACCAGTCGAAACATGTGAACTGTGTGAGCACCCTGACATTAGATATCAATTCAAAATCATCAACCGGCACAATGGAAATGAAATGCTGGTTGGCTCCGAGTGCATCAATAAGTTTGGAATCTCTGCAACTGATGAACTCGGCAACGTCTTAGATCGAGAGGGTTCTAGACGCAGGGTTAATCGTGATCGTCGCTTCCTTGTTAATGAAGCTAGGAAACGTCGCATGATTAATACTCTTGTGGCGTTATCTGCAGTTGAAGAAGAATTCGACATCAATTCATTTATCTCATACGTCCTAGATCGAGACGCTTTCACTCCAAATCAGCTGGCATTGTTGTTCTGGCGTTTTGATCAGCGTGAAATTGAATACTCGCCTCGCGATTTCAAAATTGTCATCCGAAGAGATAGGGAAAAGAATCAGTTGCGGCAAATGGAAGACTGGAAAATTCAAAAACTGTGGGCATCCATGTCCACAAGCCAACGCACATGGGTGAGAAGGAATACCAACTATGAGCCCTAACAAGCGCTTCGAGCGGGACGCTCCGCCAGCAAGCTTCGCTTGCTATCTCCGCGCCCCTCAAGCTAAACGTTAGAGTTTATTGATGTCTTTGGCACTTGCGATCATTGCACTGCTGGTTTCTATCGCCAGTCTTGGATTCGGTATTTATCAGTACCGTATACTTGATCGTGTGCGTCGCGGCGAAAAGTCCAACAATCTATTACGCATAGCGTACGAATTGCAAAAGCGTTCCGAGGAGCTGAGGCATAAAATAGGATGCACTGACGACGCACCTGAGTGCGAACAGCTTCACACAGGGGTAAACGAAGCAGCGGATGCAATATTTGCAATGGTGGCGTCCAGCAAAGGACTGTCTTGGACAGAGCTAAATGATATGGAGACGCGCTTTCTATCTCTTGAGCAAGAAGTAGGTCTCCTTTATAAACAAGTTACAGAGCTTAGCAGGTTCAACGAGGAAGTGCGCGAATATGAAAAGTCGCAGCGCAGGGAGTAAGACTCTAACCATTCAGTCAACCGGTCGCCAAAGTCGCTTCTCGGTTTCGTCACTAGTTACTTAAAGCGTTAGAGTTCAAGAAAATTATATGGATGAGAAAAAAACAGCAAACATAACTATAGAATGTCTTGCATCACAGGCTACTATCAGCAAAGTAGAATTACGTCAGAAAAGTGCTTTTGCATTACAGCATTTAATGGCAGCAGCTCGATTTTCTAGGCTATGTGGAGAAGTGCAAGAAAGGAATAAAAATAAACAGCTGGGGCCATTCTATGATGAACAAATAGCATATGTGTCAGCAACTATAATGCTTTGCGTGGCTTCGATTGAGTCAAATATAAATGAATATCTCTCAGAACCAACAATATTATTTCCAGAACTAAACTCAAACGCGCAAAATGAATTATGTTCTTTAATTGGCTCCTTATCAATAATTGATAAATATCAAAAAGTTCTATCAAGTAAAGGTATAGAAATATTCGGCCGAGGAAAACAACCACTTCAAGATATTGAAGTTATTATATCATTGAGAAATGAGCTGGTACATTTTCATCCAGAATGGCATGACGAACAAGAACGTCATGAAAAATTGGGTAATAAACTAAGAGGAAAATTTGAATTAAGCCCATTTATAACTGAACATAGTGGAGTTTTGTTTCCGCAGAGAATTATAAGTCATGGATGCACGAAATGGGCTGTTCAAAAAACTATAGAATTTTTAGATGAGTTTTGTTTTAAGCTTGGTATGGACAGCAAGCTTGATAACCTAAGAGGTTATTTACATGCATAAAAACTCTAACAAGTGGGTCAAAACCGCTCCCTGCGGTCGCTCGGACCGTGGGGACGCTGCGCACCCCACGTCCGTTTACCCAAGTCGTTAGAAGAATTAAATAAGGAGAAATTAAATGGCAGAGAACTTACCTTACAGCACCTCTGTAGGAACATTAGAGAAAATGTTAGATAAGATAAAATCTGCATCTACTCCTGAAAGATTTACACAGGACTTCGTGAGCACAAAACTTGCCATGAAGGGCGGAACAGCTAGGGCACAGATACCATTGCTCAAAAAAATGAAGTTGGTTGCTGAGGATGGCTCACCGACAGATCTCTATCGAGAATATAGAAATCCAAATAAATCTAGGGCTGCCCTAGAAGCGGAAATAGGGGTCAGGTCTCGCATTGTAACATCCGGCATCATCCGCTATGGTGCCTTCTAGGGCGCATCCTCTACGTATGCAGTTTCCCGGAGCCCTCTACCACGTCACCTCGCGCGCAGAAATAGGGGTCAGGTCTCGTATTGTAACATCTGGCATCATCCGCTATGGTGCCCTCTATGGCACGTCCCTTACGCATGGAGTTTCCCAGAACCCTCTACCACGTCACCTCGCGGGTTGATTGGCGCGAGCCGATTGTCGAAGACGACGAAAGTGTACCAGTCAGCCATGGGCACAAATAGAATGTACTGCCCGTGATGGATATCTGCCGCAGATACAGACAACAAGGAGCTTGATATGAAGGATATTTTCTTTTTTGACAAAATGCTGATACCAAGAATTATCACGGGGATTTACTGGATAACGCTCTTAGCGGTTTTGATAGGTGGGTTGGGCTCAATGTTTGAGGGGTACGGTGGCTTTACCGCTGGCAAATTCTTTGAAGGGCTTTTTTACATCGTTGCTGGTGCGATTGCGGCCAGAATTTGGTGCGAATTGCTGATCGTCCTGTTCAAGATGAACGAGGCACTTCAGGAAATCCGGCACAAATAACGATCTAAAAATATTTTTGGAAAGGGGTTTGCAATCGCGACCTCCTGTAAAACAACGGGGTCAGGTCTCGTATTGTAACATCCCTCATCATCCGCTATGGTGTCCTCTATGGCACGTCCCCTACGCATTGAGTTTTCCGGAGCGCTCTACCACGTTACCTCGCGGGGTGATCGGCGTGAGCCGATTGTCGAAGACGACGAAGACCGGTTGACGTTTTTGAGGGTGTTGGCCGAGGTTGTGGGGCAATTCAATTGGATTTGCCATGCCTATTGCTTGATGACCAACCATTATCACTTGGTCATCGAGACGCCGGATGGGAATCTTTCCAAAGGCATGCGGCAACTCAATGGCGTATACACGCAGGCGACGAACCGTCGCCACCATAAAAGCGGGCATTTGTTCCAGGGTCGCTTCAAAGGCATTCTGGTCGACAAGGATCATTACCTGCTGGAACTCGCCCGTTACGTCGTGCTCAATCCGGTTCGTGCCGGGATGGTCAAACATCCGAACGATTACCCCTGGAGTAGCTATCCGGCAATGATGGGCGAAGCAACGCCTCCCGGTTGGCTGGCCACGCAGGGGTTGCTGGCGCTATTTGCCAGCCGCCGCTCAGTCGCCCGGCGGCGCTACGCGCAGTTTGTGGCCGAAGGCATCGGGCAGGAAAGTTTGTGGACAGCGCTGCGCCAGCAAATCTATCTGGGTGACGAGACGTTCGTGCGGCGGGTGCAGAAAAAGGCCGCAAAACAGAACGATCGACTCGCTATCCCGCGCGCGCAACGTAGAGCGCCGCCGAAATCGCTGGCGACCATCGAAGCCCGGCATGCGGAGCGGAACGAAGCCATGATCGAGGCCTATGCTACGGGCGCCTACAGTTACCGCGAGATTGCGGAACATTTCGGGCTGCATCTGGCCACGGTAGGGCGCATCGTCAGATCGGCGATGCTACAAGGCGTGACCTGAGCACGCCCGTGGCGTGTGATGCGTCACCCGCATGATACGCGGGCCATTTTCACGGAGCATCATCTCGTGAAGCCGTAATTCTCCGGCCAATATTGATACAGCCACGTCTCGCTCAGTGTTTTGTCGCCGAGCTTCAGGTAGCAGCGCAGCTCTACCGGCTCGCTGCCTTCCGAATGCAGGTCGAACTGCGCACGCCACCGATTCGTTCCGAGGATTTTGAGCACGAATTGATGGCTCAGGTGGCCGCGCGAGGCGGTTATCACGGGGACGATGTCGAATCGTTGCGGCATGCCGGCGAGTGGGCCGCCTGTGAATTCGATGACGAATTTGCGGCCGTGGGGATCACGCGGGGTGTGCTGGCCGGGGATGCCGGGTTGGCCCAGGCGTGTGGCGGCGACGCGGGCGACGTCGGGGATGAAGGGTTCGTGTGCGGCCCAGTAGAGGCGGTAGTCGAGCTTCCAGGTATCGCCGACGCTGGCTGCGCGTGCGGGTTGCCAGAAGGCGACGATGTTGTCGCTGGTTTCGTCGTCGGTGGGGATTTCCACCAGCACGACGGCGCCTGCCCCCCAGGCCCCTTTGGGCTCGACCCAGACGCTGGGCCGGCGGTCGTAATAGGCGCTGTCGTCCAGGTAGTGGCGGAAGTCGCGGTCGCGCTGAAGCAGCCCGAAGCCCTTGGGGTTGTGGTCCTGGTAGCTGTTGGTCTGCACGTGCGGGGGATTGTTGAGTGGCACCCAGATGCGCTCGCCCTGCCCCGTCCACAGAGCGAGGCCGTCGCTGTCGTGAATTTCGGGGTGCCAGTCGGGAGCGGTGCGCCGGTTGGTTTCGCTGTACCAGTACATGCTGGTCAGCGGCGCGATGCCGAGCTGGGCGATGTCACTGCGCTGGAACAGCTCGGCCTCGATGTCGGTGGTGAATGCCTCTCGGCTCCGGCGCCAGGTCATGCGGTAGGCGCCGGTCAGGCTGGGGCCGTCGAGCAGCGCGTAGACCACGATGTCGTCGCTGCCGGGCGGCTCCTCTAGCCAGAAGGCGGTGAAGTTGGGGAACTCCTCCTGCCGGCCCGGCACAGTGGTGTCGATGGCGATGCCGCGCGCGGACAGGCCGTATTGATCCTCCGGCCCGGCGCTGCGGAAGTAGCTTGCGCCCATGTAAGCGAGCCAATCGCCGGGCTCCTTGCCGGTATTCATGACGCGAAAGCCGGCGAAGCCGAGGTCGCCCGGTGCTGCGGTGCGCAGACCGCTCTTGCCGTAATCGAAGAGATCGGGGCTATAGATGACGCGCCGCGCCTTGCCGTCGACGAGCGCATGGATCGCCACCGGTTTGCGGGCATAGCGTCCGAGATGGAAGAACTCGATCGGATATGGCCGACGACCGGTACGCCACAACGCATCGGCGCTGCGGTAACGGATCTGCTGATAGGTGTCGTAGTTGATGCGGTCGAGCAACGCGGGATGGCGTGTCGGTGTGGACTGATAGGGGTGTTTCGCCAGTGCGCGGGCCTGATGGCGGAGGCGGTCGAAGTCGAAGGGCTGCGCGGGTCCGAAGCGAAGGGTTTCCTCGCTCAACGGCATGGCGTTGACGATGCCCGATCTGGATGTGGCGGCGATCAGGCCTAGTGCCTGCATGGCCTGCAATAGCCGACGACGCGTCAGATCGATACCCATATTTGGTTGCTATCCCCGGTTGCCCGCAACGCGTAGCGGGATGCGAGCAAGGCAAAGCGCGTTGCGCGACGGTAGCACGCAACCGTTCCGTGATGGACCTGTCGCTCGGTGGCGACGGCACGGGCTCTGGCATGAGCGTTTTGCGGGGTTGCCATCGGGGTGTCTTGCACGGCGAATGCTGCGTAGACGCATTCAGGTTCATGGCTGCGGGCGATTTAAAGAGAACTATTGGATGGCTTGCCGAGTCACACGGATACAAAGGTTTTATGCCGGGTATGCCATGCGGCCCGGATTACGATGGCATATACGCATGTCGCCATGCGTGTTGATGGCGTCGATGCATGGCCGTCGATTCTAAGGAGGGAGTGAGATCATGAAGAAAAATCCGAAGGCCCGTAAGGTTGTCATCGCGCTCGCCAGTGGCGGGTTGATCGGTCTTGCGGCGGGGGCGTTGCCTGCCCAAGCGGCTACGCCGTGCAAGCCTTGTGCGCCCCATGCCATGAAAAAGGCCAATCCCGGTGCGATGAAAAATCCCTGCGCCGCAAAACACATGGATAAGAAAAAACCGGATGCGATGAAGCACCCTTGCGCGGCCAAGAGCATGAACGGCAAGGGTTCGTCCTCTTCGGGCATGTAGGGCGCACTGCCGGCATGGCCTGTTGTCGTACCGCGGCGTGCGTGTGATGCGGCCCGAGTCACCGCCTGATGGGCTTGCGCCCACGGATGTACTGCCATCGCTTCCCGAGCCGATCCCGCCCTCGGCCCTTGGTTTCGATGCGCGTGCGCGCGAGGTCCTGCTGGCGGCAGGGAATGAGATACGCGAGTGCTATCGAGTGCTCGAACGGGGTGGGCTGAATGTCGTCGGCGAGGTGCTTCGCGAGCAGGGGGATTTTGTCGAGCTGGAGCATTATCCGCGTGATGATGTCGAGGACATCGGGCACTACTCGCAGTATTACTATCACGCGCATCGCGGTGTCGGCGAGGCGCACGGACACTTCCATACCTTTATCCGCACGGGCCTTCTGGCAAGCCCACCGCTCCCGGAGGCGACCTTTCAGGTCTCCGAGCCGTGGCCTCGCGAGCAAGCGGCTATTGCCCATCTGATTGCCATTGCGATGGACGACTGGGGCTATCCCATCGGGCTTTTCACTACCAACCGCTGGGTAACCGGGGAAACTTGGTATGCGGCGGAAACGGTTGCCGGGTTGCTACCGGGTTTCGTGATCGATCACGCCAACCCCTCTTGGCCGACCAACCGCTGGATTACCGCGATGCTGCGTCTCTTTCACCCGCAGATTGAGGCCCTGCTGGCGCATCGCGACGCGTGCATTGGGTTGTGGCAGCGGGCCTTGCCGGAGTGCGACGTTCTGGAGGATCGCCGGCTCGAAGTCATCGGCTATCTGCCGATCAGCGTGGAGGCCTGGATGGCTCAGCTGCAGGGGTCATGATGCATCGACGCATGCGTGTGGCGCGATGCGCAAACATGTGGCGGAATATGTTTTGACGACGTACCTGCTGACTCGTCGAAGTGGCGTCCAATGGCCCGCGCATTCGCGCGTTGGCTATTTCCGAAACCACCAGATCAGCAGCGAAATCACGAGGCTGATCACAATCGAAGTGGTCAGCGGGAAGTAGAAGGCGAAGCCTTCGCGGCTGAAGAGGAAGTCACCGGGTAGCCGCCCGAGCCCAAGCCGGGGGAGGATTGGCCAGACGAGTCCCAGCGCAACCAGCGCCCACCCGATAACGATCAGCGTCCGCGCCATGTCCGCTGGGGTCTGGGTTGGCCGATCAGCACGGCCTCGGGCACGCAGAGTTTGACCGCCGTGGGCAATTCCAGGCAGATCCCAGGCACGGGGCGTACGCTGACCCAGAGGGTGTTGATCTTGAGGTTGAGGTCGGCGAAGAGCACGACGCTGCGGTAGCGCATGAGTACGCCGTCGATCTCGCGCAGGGTGCGCTGGATGATGTGTGGCGGTTGTTGCCGCAGGCGCGGGATGAGCATCATGAAGTCGCTGACCGGCCGGCCATCGGGCATGCGCGTGGGGACACGCCGCCATAGCGGCTCCGCGGGTTCGAGTCCAATGCTCGATGCGAGCGGACCCGAAGAGGGTGTGTCACGGTCCATGGGCTGAGCATAGTCCCATGCAGGGGCGCGTGTCAGCCATGACGCGGTTGTCGCCGGGTCTAGGCCGTCAGCATGGTGTGCAGGCTTTTGGAAATGTCCAAGATTTCCGCCGCGCAAATGGTGTGTTCCATGGCGTATTCCCGCCACTCTAGGGCGATGCCCTGCGCACGCAGTCGTTCGGCGGAGGTGCGGCCGATGTCTATCGGGATGACCGGGTCGGCTCGGCCGTGGGCCATGAATACCGGGGTGGCGGGTCTCGCTGCCACGGTGGCCGTCCACAGATACGTCGACAGTGCGACGATGCCGTCCACGGGCGTGTCGCCTGCCAGGCCGGCGGCAAGGGCGATGAGCCCGCCCTGGGAAAATCCTCCGAGGATGAGGCGTCCATCGGCTGGAAGCGCGCGCCGTTCGCGTTTCAGCAGGGCTTCGACCTGATCTACCGAGGTACGAATGTCGGCGTCGTTCTCGCCTTGGCCGAATGTCATCTTGTCGAAGCGATACCAGGCGCGCAGCGGAATGTCGCCCAAGAGGTCGATGCGGCGGAAAGGGGCGTGCGGAAAGACCTGTCTAACACCCTCCATCGAGGGTAGTTCGAGTGCGTCGGCAAAGGGACGCAGATCGTGCCCGTCGGCACCGAGCCCATGCAACCAGACGAGTGTATGTCGATGCTCGGTTGCGCCGGTTTCGACGTATTCCAGGGTTTCAGGTGGCATGGAGGTTCCTATGGGTGATGGGTTCCGGTGGTTGCAGGGTGTTGGCGGCTTCGGCATTGAGCGGTCGAATGGTGAGCTCTCGACGCCCTATCAGCAGACGATAGCGGGCGCCCGCGCTCATCGGCAGACACGCGTGCAGCGGTGCTTCTGCCCGTACCCAGGATAGTCCAGGAACCCGCCCGGCTATTTGCCAGATCGGGATGCGCGCACGGCTTGGCGGGCGTATCTCGGTATCGATGTCGCTGCGGATGCCCGATAGACGATACATCGGTTTAAGGCCAATTCGAGCGGCAGAGGGTCGCCAATCGATCTCATGTATCGTCAAACACAGGCGTGAACCGTTGAGATCATGCCACCAATCTGCGCGCCCCGGCCGTGCGACTCGGATGCGATAGCGACTCGGCCCACTCAGGTGCATGTCGATACGAACGACGGCGCTATCGGAGGGTGTCAGCGGTAGATAGTCGACCAAGCCGAGCGCGCTGAGCACGGCGCTTGCGCAAAGGCCGCCGGTGAGTACGGCAAGACATAATCCGCCGGCCAGGAATAGTGGCCGATTACGAAATCGGCTAGCAAGGACGAGGCCGGTCAGCGTGAGCAGCCCGGCGAGCAGGATGATGATCCCGAGGTTGAGTGCGGCGGTCATGGTCGTGGGTCTGTGCTGTTATACTCGTGCCCGTTTCGGCGTCACCACATTCAAGGCCGTCCCCATGTTGCTTCTCTGGTTGCGGCGGCTAGTGCCGCTTACCTGTGCGATCCTGTTGGCCGTGGCCGTATCCGGTTGCGGACAGAAGGGTCCATTATATCTACCTTCAAATCCGGGCACGTCGAGCCCATCCGCCGGGAGCTGAGTATGGACCACTTCGTCTATCGCGAGGATGCGCTGTGCGCGGAGGCGGCGTCTCTGGAGGACATCGCAGCGCGCTTCGGCACGCCTTGCTACGTCTACTCAAGGGCGACTTTGGAGCGTCACTGGCGCGCCTTCGACGATGCGCTTGGCGAACATCCGCACCTGATTTGTTATGCAGTGAAGGCGAATGCCAACCTCGCGGTACTTAATCTGCTGGCTCGGCTGGGTTCGGGCTTCGATATCGTTTCCGTGGGCGAGCTGGAGCGTGTAATGCGGGCGGGGGGCGATCCTGCGCGCGTGGTTTTTTCGGGTATTGGCAAGCAGGCGCACGAGATGCGCCGTGCACTGGAGGTCGGTATCCGCTGCTTCAACGTGGAATCCGAGCCTGAACTGGAACGGCTCAACGCGGTGGCCGGTGAGATGGGCCTGCGTGCGCCGGTTTCGCTGCGCGTCAATCCGGATGTGGACCCTGGCACACACCCCTATATCGCCACCGGACTCAAGGAAAGCAAGTTCGGTATCGATATCGGGGACGCCAGAGCCGTTTACCGACGTGCTGCCGCGCTGCCTCACCTCGACGTGGTTGGCGTGGACTGTCACATCGGTTCTCAGTTGACGCGTCTGGCGCCTTTTCAAGATGCGCTGGACCGCGTGTTGGCGCTGGTCGATGCGCTGCAGGAAGAGGGCCTTTCCATCCATCATTTGGATCTTGGCGGTGGGCTTGGCATTCGCTACCGCGATGAGACGCCGCCGTCACCGGCCGAATATGCCGCCGCGCTCAAGGCGCGTCTCAGCGGGCGGTCTTTGGAAATCCTACTGGAGCCCGGGCGGGCCATCGTCGGCAATGCCGGCGTATTGCTGACGCGCGTCGAATACGTCAAGTCGACCGCGCACAAACACTTTGCCATCGTTGATGCGGCCATGAACGACCTGCTCCGACCCGCGCTTTACCAGGGTTGGCACGAGATCGTGCCGGTGCGTGCCGGTGGTAGCGGTGAAGCACGGCTGTACGACGTGGTCGGCCCGGTCTGTGAGACCGGCGACTTTCTCGGCAAGGAACGGACATTGAGCATCGTGCCGGGCGATCTGCTGGCAGTGCGCAGCGCCGGTGCCTACGGTTTCTCGATGAGCTCCAATTACAATGCCCGCCCACGTCCGCCGGAGGTAATGGTCGATGGCGAGCAGGTGTACGAGGTGCGTGCGCGCGAGTCGATCGAACATTTGATGGCGGGTGAGACTTGCTTGCCCGGTGGAATCTGAACCGATGGAGCGCATACCCGAACCCGAGCTAATGCTGGACGAGGCCCAGGCGCGGGCTTACGCAGAGGCCGATTTCGAGGCGCCGCATGCGCGCGTGGTCGAGCTGTTCCGTGAGTCGTTCCCGGACTGGTCGGGGCGCGGCGCGGTACTGGACCTGGGCTGCGGGCCGGGCGACATCAGCCTGCGTTTCGCCGTTGCCTATCCGTACTGCCAGGTGGATGGCGTGGATGGCTCGGAGGCGATGATGGCGGCCGGTCGTGGGCGTATCCAGGCCTCGGGCCTGGATACGCGGGTTCGGCTGCACAAGGCCCTGCTGCCGACGGATGCGGCGCCGCGTCCGCTCTACGATGCGGTGATATCCAACAGCTTGCTGCATCACTTGCACGAACCGCAGGTGCTGTGGTCGGCGGTCAATCGCTACGCGGCGGACGGTGCGCCGGTGTTCATCATCGACCTGCTCAGGCCGGATAGCCTCACCGAGGCGCGGATGCTGTGCGATCGTTATGCGGATGGCGAACCAGAGGTGTTGCGGCAGGATTTCTTCCATTCACTCTGCGCGGCCTTCACGCTGGAAGAGCTGCATGCGCAGTTGCGGTCGGCAGGATTGGACTATCTGGAAGCGAGTGCGGTGAGTGATCGGCACTGCATGATTCGGGGACGCCTGCGCCGGAGTTGACCGGATTTGGCGTGCGGAGGCGGACGTGCTGCCCGCCTCCGCAACTACGGCCTGTGGGGCTTAGGCCTTGCGCAGAATGAAGGTGAACTCGCCACCCGCCTCGCTGTGCTCGACCAGCTCGTTACCGGTCTGCTTGCAGAACGCTTCGAAATCCTTGACCGCACCTGGATCGGTGGCGATCACTTTCAGGGTTTCGCCGGAACTCAGCTCGTTGATGGCCTTCTTGGTGCGCAAAATCGGCAGCGGGCAGTTCAGGCCGCGGGCATCCAGTTCCTTGTTAGCAGTCGTCATCTAAATCACTCCTTACTTCGAGGTTGTGGCGGTCAGGCGCCGTCCGGCGCCCAAACTCTCTGTCGAACTCAGCATAGCCGTCACGACGGCGAGTGGGGCGGGTGATACTATGGCCTAACCGAGCTGCCGACCCGATCCCATACCCGTGCGGGCTGGTGCTCCGAGCGCGCGAAGTGGCCGCAGGGGAACCGCGGCAGTATGGCTGACCTTTATTAGCGTTTCAAGAATTAGGTCGGCGGACAAGAGGGTGGGCGGCATGGAATACAAGGGTTTGCGATTTGCCAAGATGCACGGCCTCGGTAACGACTTCGTCGTGATCGACGCCATTAACCAGCGCTTCGAACCCACGCCGGAAAACGTGCGTAGGCTGGCCGATCGGCACCGGGGCATCGGTTGCGATCAACTCCTGCTGGTCGAGCCGGCTGAGGGCGAGGAAGCGGATTTTCGTTACCGGATATTCAATGCCGATGGCGGCGAGGTAGGCCAGTGCGGCAATGGTGCGCGCTGTTTTGCCCGCTTCGTGGTCGATCATGGTCTGGCCGCCGGGCCGGAGATTCGGGTCGAGACCCTGGGCGGTCCGATGCGCCTGCGGCTCGAACCCGATGGTCAGGTGTGCGTCGATATGGGCGTGCCGAGGTTCGATCCCGCGGACGTTCCGTTCGACGCACCCGAGCGTGCGCGACGCTATCCGCTGGAGGTTGGAGGCGAGCACCATGAAATCGCTGCGGTATCGATGGGCAACCCGCATGCGATTTTGCGCGTTGATGACCTCGACGCCGCGCCGGTCGCGAGGCTCGGACCGCTGATCGAGGCGCATCCGCGCTTCCCGCAACGGGTCAACGTTGGTTTCATGCAGATCATCACCCCCCGGCATATCCGCCTGCGCGTCTTCGAGCGGGGCGTGGGCGAAACCCAGGCCTGCGGCAGCGGTGCCTGCGCCGCGGTCGCAGTCGGACGCGACAACGGCTGGCTTGAGGAATGCGTGGCGGTTGACCTGACCGGCGGTGGGCTTATGATTAGGTGGGAGGGCGAGGGTAAATCTCTGAGAATGACCGGCCCCGCCTCCACCGTTTACGAAGGGCGTGTGGCCTAATGACCCGACAGACGACCAGCGAGCCGTATCAGGAACCCCTGACGGAAGTGGATGTGGCGGCGTATCTGCGCGCGCATCCCGATTTTTTCGTGCGCAACCTTTCACTGCTGGAGATTTTGCGCGTACCCCATCCGACTCATGGGGCGGTGTCGCTGGTCGAGCGGCAGACCTCCGTGTTGCGCGAGCGTAACCGGCAGCTTGAACACAAGCTCAAGGAGCTGATCCAGCTTGCCCGCGAGAACGAGCAGCTCGGCGCCAACCTGCATCGGCTCGGGCTGGGCCTGTTGCAGGCAGACAGCCTGGACAGCGTGTTGGCGTTGACCCGCGAGCAGCTCTGCGACGAATTCAAGGCGGACGAGGTCATGGTGCGCCTGATCGGTCCGGATGCATCGGGGGCGCCCTACTTTTGCACGCCCGATGATCCGGGTCTGGCGCACTTTGCCGGATTGTTCGAACACCGCCGCCCGGTTTGTGGTCGGGCGGACCCACAGCAACTCGACTGGTTGTTTGGGGCCGAGGTGGCGGAGGGCTTGGGCTCGGCCGTGTTGATCCCGCTATTCGATACCGAGCCCTTGGGCGTGTTGGCTCTCGGCAGCCGGGATGCCGTTCGTTTTCATCCGAGCATGGGCACCCTGTTTCTGGGGTATCTGGGCGAGTTGGTTGGCGCCGCCGTGAGCAATCGGCTCGGACGCACATGACTGACCCCGCGGTCGAGGCCTATCTCGACTCGTTATCCGGGCAGCGCCATTACTCGCCGCAAAGCGTTGCGGCCTATCGTCGCGATCTCGCCTTGTATCTGGCGTTTCTCAGTGCGCGATCGCGCACGGTGATCGAGGCGGCCAGCCACGACGTGCGCGATTTCATTGCCGGCGAGCATCGCCGGGGGCGTAGCGCCCCCACGTTGCGTCGACGGTTGTCTGCGATCCGCGGGCTATACCACTTCCTGATCGGCGAGGGACAAGTCCACCAGCATCCCGCGCTGGAGCTGCGTGCGCCCAAGGGCGAGCGGCGCCTGCCGGAGGTGCTTGCGCCCGAGCAGCTCGACCGCCTGCTTGCGGGTTCCGGCGAGGATGCGCTGGCGCGGCGCGACCGTGCACTGTTCGAGCTGATGTATTCCTCCGGGCTGCGTCTGGCCGAGACGGTCGCCTTGGACCTCGTCGATCTGGATCTTGCCGCGGGCATGGTGCGGGTCACCGGCAAGGGTCGCAAGACACGGGATGTGCCGGTCGGACGTCGGGCACGCGATGCGCTGGGTCTGTGGTTGCGCGCTCGCGTAACCCTGGTGTCGCCGGGCGTGACGGCGGTATTCGTTGGTCGCGGCGGAGGCCGCTTGGGCGCGCGTTCCGTGCAGTTGCGGCTGGGGCGGCTGGCACGTGTGAACGGCCTGGAGATCCCGATCCATCCACACCTGCTGCGCCATGCCTTCGCGAGCCACATGCTGGAATCCTCGGGCGACCTGCGCGCGGTTCAGGAATTGCTCGGCCACGCGAATATCGCCACCACCCAAATCTATACCCATCTCGATTTCCAGCATTTGGCGTCGGTCTACGATCAGGCGCACCCGCGCGCGCGGCGTCGCGGCAAGGCATCGGAGTAGCTCGGCCAGAGGCCACGTGGCCATGGGTAACGGTGTTAGAATGCCCGGCCTGTGCTGGTGGAGGTCGGTGAATGGAGCAATACCGCGGTACGACGATTCTGTCGGTTCGGCGCGACGGTCAGGTCACCATGGGCGGCGACGGCCAAGTGACGCTGGGCAATACGATCATGAAGGGCAATGCGCGCAAGGTGCGACGGCTTTATCATGATCGGATTCTTGCAGGCTTTGCCGGCGGTACCGCCGATGCCTTTACCCTGTTCGAGCGCTTCGAGTCGCAGCTGGAACGCCACGGCGGCAACATGACGCGCGCAGCGGTGGAGTTGGCCAAGGATTGGCGCAGCGATCGGGCGCTCAGGCGTCTGGAGGCGCTGCTTGCGGTTGCCGATGGCGAAGTCTCGCTGATTATCTCCGGCAATGGTGACGTGATCGAACCCGAGGGTGGGTTGATCGCCATCGGCTCCGGCGGTGCCTTCGCACAGGCGGCGGCCCGCGCCCTACTCGATGGCAGTGGGCACGACGCCCGCGAAATCACCGAACGCGCCTTGAATATCGCTGCAGATATCTGCATTTATACCAATCGCAATTTGACCATCGAAACGCTGGGCGAGTGATGACCCGCCCGACGATGCCCAGGACCGCACCATGATTCCCATGACCCCGCGCGAGATTGTCGAGGAACTCGACAAACACATTATCGGTCAGGCCAATGCCAAGCGCGCCGTGGCCATCGCCCTGCGTAACCGCTGGCGCCGTCAGCAACTCCCTGAGAGCCTGCGCCAGGAAGTGACGCCCAAGAATATCTTGATGATCGGTCCGACCGGTGTGGGCAAGACCGAGATCGCTCGTCGCCTGGCCAGATTGGCCAACGCGCCCTTCATCAAGATCGAGGCAACCAAGTTCACCGAAGTGGGCTATGTGGGGCGTGATGTCGAGTCGATCGTGCGCGATCTGGTCGACGCGGCGATCAAGCTGGCGCGCGAATCGGAAAAGACCAAGGTGCGCCATCGTGCAGAGGAGGCCGCCGAGGAACGTATCCTGGACGCGCTGCTGCCCCGCGCGCATGGCGACTTTCTCTCCGAGCCGGCAGTGTCCTCACCGGGCGAGGGGGCGACCCGCCAGAAGTTCCGGCAGCGGCTGCGCGATGGTGAGCTGGACGACCGTGAAATCGAGATCGAGGTGTCCGCTATGGGCGCCGGAGTCGAGATCATGACCCCGCCCGGGATGGAGGAAATGGCCAGCCAGTTGCAGGGGCTGTTCCAGAATCTCTCCGGCGGGCGTAGCCAGCGCCGCAAGCTGCACATCAGCGAGGCCCGCAAGTTGTTGGTCGAGGAAGAGGCGCAACGCCTGATCAACGACGAGGAGCTCAAGCTGCAGGCGGTCCGCGAGGTCGAGCAGAACGGCATCGTCTTTCTCGACGAGCTGGACAAGATCGCGCGCCGCGGCGAACACGGTGGTAGCGACGTCTCCCGCGAGGGTGTGCAACGAGATTTGCTGCCGCTGGTTGAGGGCTGCACGGTGAGCACCAAGTACGGCAGTGTGCGCACCGATCACATCCTGTTCATCGCCTCGGGCGCATTCCATCTGTCCAAACCCTCGGATCTGATTCCAGAGTTGCAGGGGCGCCTGCCGATTCGCGTCGAACTCGAGGCTCTGACCGCCGACGACTTCGTGCGTATCCTCACCGAACCGGACGCATCGCTGGTGGAGCAGTACATCGCGCTCCTCGGAACCGAGGGTTTGAGCATCGAATTCACGCCCGAGGCGGTGCGCCGGATCGGTGCGATCGCCTTTGAGGTCAATGAGCGCACCGAGAACATTGGCGCGCGCCGGCTGCATACCGTGATGGAGCGCCTGCTGGAGGATTTGTCCTACGAGGCGCCTGATCGTCAGGGCGAGCATCTGGTGATCGACGCCAAGGACGTTGACGCCGCGCTGGGCGAACTGGCCGTGGACGAGGATCTGAGCCGTTACATTCTCTAGGAATGTCGCGCCATACAAGGCCGCAATACCGCTGCGCCAGATGAGCGTTCGCGGCCGACCGACCAAGAGGCATAGCCGGACCGATGAGTAGCGAGCGACCGACCGAAATCCGCCTGCACCAGCAATCGCGCGTGCTTGAGCTGGCCTATGAGAATGGCGAACGGTTTCGCCTGCCCTGCGAATATCTGCGGGTATTTTCGCCCTCGGCCGAGGTGCGGGGGCACGGGCCTGGGCAAGAGGTACTACAGACCGGTAAGGAAGACGTCAACATCGTTGGCATCGAGCCGGTCGGCAACTACGCGGTGAAGCTGGTCTTCTCGGATGGGCACGATACGGGGATCTACGACTGGCACTATCTTTACCGCATGGGCGAGAATCAAGCGGCCAGTTGGCAGGATTACCTCGATCGGCTGGCCGAGGCGGGCCATCAGCGCCGCGCGGGCGCGGAGGAATAGCGTATGAACGAAGGCGACGGCAAGGACACGACTCATTTCGGCTACCAGCAGGTGCCGGTGGGTGAGAAGGCGCGGCGCGTGGCCGAGGTCTTTCACTCGGTGGCGGAACGCTACGATGTGATGAACGACCTCATGTCGCTGGGCGTGCACCGTCTGTGGAAGCGCTATACGGTGAACCTCGCCGCAGTGCGCCGGGGCGAGCGCGTGCTCGATCTGGCTGGCGGCACGGGCGACCTGGCTGAGCGCTTCGCTCGGCTGGTCGGGCCTGAGGGCGAAGTTGTGCTGGCCGATATCAACGCCTCCATGCTACGCCACGGGCGCGAGCGCCTGGTCGATGCCGGCGTGGTCGGCAACCTGCGTTTCGCGCAGGTCAATGCCGAAGCGCTGCCCTTTCCCGATAATTACTTCAATCTCATCACCATTGCATTCGGCCTACGCAATGTCACCGACAAGGCGGCCGCACTGCGTTCCATGTACCGCGTGCTCAAACCGGGTGGGCGCCTGCTGGTGCTGGAGTTCTCCAAGCCGGTCTTGCCGGGCCTGGGCAAGGTCTACGACGCCTACTCGTTCACCGCCCTGCCGCTGATGGGCCGTCTGGTCACGGGCGATGCAGCCAGCTACCGCTATCTGGCCGAATCGATCCGTATGCACCCCGACCAACAGGGTCTACGCGAGCTGATGACGTCCGCCGGTTTCGAGCGTACCGAGTATTACAACCTGACCGGCGGCATCGTCGCTGTGCACCGGGGTTACAAGTTTTGATGGCACAAGCGTATCGCCGCACTTCTCCGATCAGGACACAGAGAGGCTTTCGGTCGTGAGGCTCGCCACCAGTCTGGCAGCCGGCCTGGAAAAAGCGCTGAATCTCTACCTGGAAGCTGACCCCGAGATCGCAGCTGGGCTCGATCGTATCGCCGGTCGGCACGTGGTCTTCGAGTTGGTGGGTACGGGTTTGCAGCTGACCCTCGTGCCCGAGCAAGGCGGCAAGGTTGGCGTGTATGCCATGCTGGGCGACCCCCCGGATGCGGTCATCCGCGCGACACCACTGGCCTTGCTGCGCACGGTGCTTTCGGAGCAGGCCGCGGCGGCCAGCGGCGACCTGGTCATCGAGGGCGACGCGGAAATCGCACACCGCCTCTGGTCGGTATTGCGCGGCGTCGAGCTGGATTGGGAGGAATGGTTGAGCGGGCCGATGGGCGACGCGCTTGCGCATATCGTGGCCGAACGCTTGCGTGGCCTGGGTAGCTGGGGACGCCGAACCCGCGACCACCTTGCCGGCGACCTGGGCGAGTACATGACGGAAGAGGCGCGGGTCACCCCCGCGCGGGCCGAGTTGGACGACTTCATGGATGCCGTCGATCAGCTACGCGAGGGATTGGACCGGCTCGAAGCACGACTGGCCCGACTGGAATCGCGCAGCACAGACGAGGGCGCATGAGCCGGCGCTCCAATGCCGGCGCGCTCGGGTTGCCGCAGCAAGTACTGCGGCTGATCCATATCAACTTCGTACTGGTGCGGCATGGCCTCGAAGAGGTGGTGTTTGCGATCCATCTATTCCGGCCGTTGCGTTTTATTCTGTATCTCATGCCCTGGCACTGGCTGCGTCGGCGTGACCTTAGCCGTGGCGTTCGCATCCGTCGCGCGCTGGAGGATCTGGGGCCGATCTTCATCAAATTCGGTCAGATGTTGTCGACGCGGCGCGACCTGCTGCCGGACGACATTGCCCTGGAACTGGCGCGCTTGCAGGACCACGTGCCGCCGTTCCCCGGCGCGCAGGCACGCCAGTTGATCGAGCAGGCGTATGGGCGGCCGATCTCCGAGATTTTTCGCACGTTCGAAGACGAGCCGATGGCCTCGGCCTCGATCGCGCAGGTACATGGCGCGACCCTGCACGACGGCCGCGAGGTGGTGGTCAAGGTGGTGCGCCCGGAAATCGACCGCGTGATCCGGCGCGATCTATCCCTGCTGCACGCCGTGGCCGATCTGGCCCAGCGTTACTGGCCGGAGGCGCGCAGACTGCGTCCACGCGAAGTCGTGGATGAGTACGAAAAGACCGTATTGGATGAACTCGATCTGTTCCGCGAGGCAGCTAACGGTAGCCAATTGCGGCGCAACTTTGAGGGCTCCGATCAGCTCTATATCCCCGAAATCTATTGGGATTATGTGCGCCGTCGCGTGATTGTGATGGAGCGCATCCACGGTATCCCGATCTCGGATGTGGACCGGCTGCGTGCCGCAGGGGTGGACTTCAAGGTACTGGCCGAGCGCGGTGTCGAGATCTTCTTCACCCAGGTCTTTCGGCACAATTTCTTCCATGCCGACATGCACCCCGGCAATATCTTCGTCAATGCTGACAATCCGCTGTCTGCGCAATATTTGGCGGTCGACTTCGGCATCGTGGGCAGTCTCGACACCGAGGATCAGCGTTATCTGGCGGAGAATTTCTACGCCTTTTTCAATCGCGATTACCGCCGGGTGGCCGAACTGCACGTCGAATCCGGCTGGGTGCCGGCGACCACGCGTATCAACGAGTTCGAATCGGCCATTCGTACCGTTTGTGAGCCGATTTTCGAGCGTCCGCTCAAGGAGATTTCATTCGGGCAGGTACTGCTGCGTCTTTTTCAGACCGCGCGGCGCTACGACATGGAGGTACAGCCGCAACTGGTACTGCTGCAGAAGACCCTGCTCAATATTGAGGGTTTGGGCCGTCAGCTATATCCCGACCTCGATCTGTGGAAGACGGCAAAACCCTTCATCGAGCGCTGGATGAGCGAGCAGATCGGTCTACGCGCCTTCGTCAAGGAAGCCAAGCTACGACTGCCGCGCGTGCTGGAACAACTGCCGGAGATGCCGCAATTGCTGCATCAGTTCCTGGAGCGAGGTGCGACCGGGCGCCTGCAGGTACAGGCGCAGGTCGAGGAACTGGCCGCATTGCGCGAGGCCGTGCGTGACGGCAACCGCCAGGGGGTGTTGCGTACGGGGGGCGGCGCACTGCTGATCGCTTCGGCGGTGATCTATGCGCTCCAGCCGGTGGGGCTGGAGCGCTGGCTCGATGTGCCGGCGATGAGCTGGGTGCTCGCAGGTCTGGGCGTGGCCGCGCTGTTCGCGGCCTGGCTGCGCTGCCGCTAAGGCGTCAACGCTTGGGCTTGGCCAGATGCAGGGCGCGCCCTGCCATGTCCAGCGCCGCTTCATGCACCGCTTCGGATAGTGATGGATGCGCGAACAATGTGCGCGCCAGATCCTCGGCCGATCCTTCCAGCGACAGCGTAATCATCGCCTGCGCGATCAGCTCGGAGGCATCCGGCGTGAACAGGTGTGCGGCCAGCAGGCGGTCGGTTTCGGCATGCGCGAGTAGTTTGACCTCGCCGACGGCGTCGCCCTGGGCAAGCGCGCGACCATTGGCGGCCATCGGAAAGCGACCGCAGCGGTAGGGAACGCCGGTCTGTTTGAGCTGCTCTTCGCTGGGGCCGACCCAGGCGAACTCGGGCTGGGTGTAGATCACCGATGGAATGTGGTCGTAGACGATAGTGGTTTGCCCTCCGGCAATACGCTCGACCACCATGACGCCTTCCTCCGAGCCTTTGTGGGCCAGCATCGGACCACGCACGGCATCGCCGATGGCCCAGACACCCGGTAAATTGGTCCGGCAGTGGGCATCGACGCCGATGAAGCGCCGTTCGTCCAGTTGCAGCCCGCTGTCGTCGCTGTAGAGATCGCTGGTGTTGGGCCGTCGGCCGACGGCCACGATCAGGCGGTCGAAGCGTTCCTGCTGTTCGCCGTCGGCGTCTAGATACTGCACCTTGACGCCGTGCCCGCTGACACGAGCCTCCTTGACCCGTGCGCCCAGGCGAATCCTCAGACCCTGAGCGGTGTAGGACTTGAGCGCCATGCGCGCGATGCCGGCGTCGGCGATCGGCAGGAAGGTGTTCTGCGCCTCCAACAGGAGTACCTCAGCGCCGAAGCGGCGCCAGACGCTGCCGAGTTCCAGCCCGATCACGCCGGCACCGACGATGGCGAGTCGCTTGGGTACTTCGGTGAAATTGAGCGCGCCGTCCGAGTCGACGATGTATTCGCCGTCGACGGGGGCGGTCTCGATGGTCGACGGATGCGAGCCAGGTGCGAGGATGATGTGCTCGGCGCTCAATTCCTTGGGGTTCCTGCGCCCGTGTGGCGTGTAGCCGACCCGGCGTGGACCGAGTAGCAGGCCGTGCCCCTTGAGCCACTCCACGCCCTGTGCGGAGAATAGCGTGGCGATACCCTGCGTCAGGCGTTTGACCACCGCCTGCTTACGCGCCTGCGCCTGCGCCAGATCCAGGGTGATGCCGTTGACGAGGATGCCGTGCCCGGCGAAATCGTCGCGCAGGCGGGCGTAGTGGTGCGAGGTTTCAAGCAGTGCCTTGGACGGTATACAGCCGGCGTTGAGACAGGTACCCCCGAGGCTGGGGCCGCGATCGGGGTCGCGCCAGCGGTCTATGCACGCGGTCCGCAGGCCGAGCTGCGTCGCGCGCAATGCGGCCACGTAACCGGCAGGGCCGCCGCCGATAACGATAAGGTCGTAATCGTATTCGCTCATGACATTCCCCGATTCACAGGCCAAGCAACAAGCGGGCCGGGTCCTCAAGCGCGGCCTTGATTGCGGCGAGAAATTGAACGGCCTCGCGACCGTCGATCATACGGTGGTCGTATGACAGCGCGAGGTACATCATCGGCCGCGCGACGATCTGGCCATCCATTACGATGGCGCGTTCCTGGATCTTGTGCATACCGAGGATTGCGCTCTGTGGTGGATTGAGGATTGGCGTCGACAGCAATGAGCCGAACACGCCGCCGTTGGTGATGGTGAACGTGCCGCCGGTAATTTCGTCGAGTCCGAGGGCGTTGTCGCGGGCGCGGGCGCCGAATTCGGCGATGCGTCGCTCAATGTCGGCGGCAGAAAGCTGATCGGCGTCCCGTAGGACGGGGACGACCAGTCCGCGTGGCGAGGAGACTGCGATACCGATGTCGTAAAAGCCATGGTAGACCACGTCATTGCCATCAATGGAGGCGTTCACGGCGGGGTAACGTTGCAGGGCGGCCACGGTGGCGATGACGAAGAAGGACATGAAGCCAAGGCGCGTTTCGTGGGTCTTTTCGAAGGCCTCGCGGTAACGCTGGCGCAAGTCCATTACCGGCTTCATGTCCACCTCGTTGAAGGTAGTGAGCATGGCGGTGTTGCGCTGGGCGGCGAGCAGACGTTCGGCGATGCGCGCGCGTAAGCGCGTCATGGGCACGCGTCGTTCCATACGTTCGCCGTCGACGGAGGCCGTCTCGGGAGTTTCGTCGCGCGCGGTCGGCGGCGCTGCGGGTGTTGCATGCATTGTTGGGGCTGGCGCGTTCGCTGCGGACGTTTGCCCGGCCGTCGCAAGGTGGGCGAGTACATCCTCTTTGAGTATGCGGCCATTGCGACCGCTACCCGCGATCTGTTGGGGCTTCAGATTGTGCTCGGCCAAGAGCTGCCGAGCGGCCGGGCCGGCTGGGGCGTTGTCCACGGAGGCGACCGCCGCCGTTTCTTCCGGGGGCCGCGCAGGGGTAGAGACGGCAGCGGTTGTGGCATCGCTCCGGAGCCGTGCTATCACCTGTCCTGCGATCACCGTGGCCCCGGCCGGCACCAGGATTTCTTCGAGCACGCCGCTGTTCGGGGCGGGCAATTCGAGTACGACCTTGTCAGTTTCCAGATCGGCCAGGTTGTCGTCTGCGTTGACGGTTTCGCCCGGCTGTTTGTGCCAGGCGGCCAGCGTAGCGTCCGCAATAGACTCCGGGAGCGGCGGGATTTTGACCTCTATGCTCATCCTGTGTTGACTCCTTGGGCCAGCGTCGAGCCGGTTCTCAGGGGTTGAATACGGCTTCCAGCAGCTCATGCTGCTGGCGTGTATGAAGCTCGAACTGTCCGACTGCGGGTGCGGCCGATGCAGGGCGCGCCACGCATTCCATCAGGGGACGCTTCATGCCGATGGTTTGGTTCAGCGTCCAGGACAGCGAAGGCCATGCACCCTGGTTGCGGGGTTCATCCTGGCACCAGACGAAGCGTTTTGCCTGTGGGTAATGGCGGAGTACGCGTTTGACCTCGGCCTCTGGGAAGGGGTAGAGCTGTTCGATGCGGATCAACGCGATATCTTCGCGGGCCTCGGTACGGCGGCGCTGTAACAAGTCGTAGTAGATCTTGCCGGTGCAAAAAACGACGGTTTCGACGCCACGGCCGGGCAGCTCGTCGATTTCTCCGATGACCTCCTGAAAACGGCCTTCGGCAAGTTCGTCGAGGCTGCTGACGGCGAGTTTGTGGCGCAACAAGCTCTTGGGAGACATCACGATGAGCGGTTTGCGCAGTGCGCGGAGCATCTGGCGTCGCAGTAAATGGAACATTTGCGCAGGTGTGGTTGGCATGCACACCTGCATATTGTCGTTGGCGCAAAGCTGGAGGAATCGTTCCAGGCGGGCGGAAGAGTGTTCTGCGCCCTGCCCCTCGTAACCATGTGGCAGCAGCAGAACGAGACCGGTGAGACGTGCCCATTTTTCTTCGCCGGCGCTGATGAACTGGTCGATGACGACTTGCGCGCCGTTGGCGAAATCGCCGAATTGGGCCTCCCAGATGACCAGGGCGTCCGGCGATGCAGTGGCGTAGCCGTACTCGAAGGCAAGCACCGCCTCCTCGGAGAGTAGCGAGTCGATGACCAGGAAATCGCCCTGGCCGGGACGTACGTGGCGCAGCGGCACATGCACGCCGCGCTTGAGCTGGTTGTGCAGTACGGCGTGGCGATGGAAGAAGGTGCCGCGTGCCGCGTCTTGTCCGCATAAGCGCACGCGGTAGTCGGCGTCGACCAAGGTTGCATAGGCCAGCGTCTCGGCGAAGCCCCAGTCGATGGCCAGAGCACCAGCCGCCATCTTGCGTCGGTCGTCCATGATCTTGGCGACGCGGGGATGTAGCGCGAAGCCTTCGGGCAGCTGTTGCAGGGCTTCGGTCAGCGCTTGCAGATGGTCCAACGGGACGTTGGTGGGCGCATCCTCGTTTGGGTCGGCTTCAAGGTAACGACGCCAATCCACGGCGTAGGGATATTCGAGCGCCTGACTGTCGATGCGGTTGGGCACCACGACCGGGCCGGCTTCCAGTTGACCGCGATAGTCGCTTGTCAGCGTGCGGGCTTGCGCCTCGTCGAGCAGGCCCAAACCGATCAGTCGCTCGGCATAGCGAGCGCGCGTCGTGGGTAACGCGTGGATCCGCTGATACATCATCGGCTGGGTGACGTCCGGCGCATCGGCTTCGTTGTGCCCGTGCCGACGGTAACACACCAGGTCGATGACCACGTCCTTGTGAAAGTGCAGACGGTAGTCGAGCGCCAGTTCGGTCACGAAGGCAATCGCCTCGGGGTCGTCGCCATTGACGTGCAGAATCGGCGCATTGACCATCTTGGCGACGTCGGTGCAGTAGTAGCTCGAGCGTGCGTCGGCGTGGGTGCTGGTGGTGAAGCCGATCTGGTTGTTCACGACGATATGCACGGTGCCCTTGGTCGAGAAACCGCGCGTTTGCGACATGTTCAACGTTTCCATGACGACACCCTGGCCGGCGAAGGCCGCATCACCGTGGATAATGACCGGCAATACCTGCCGCCCCTCGGCGTCGCCGCGGCGGTCCTGACGTGCGCGTACCGAACCCTCGACGACCGGGCCGACGATTTCCAGGTGCGAGGGATTGAAGGCCAGCGCGAGATGCACCGGGCCGCCCGAGGTGATGCGGTCGGTTGAAAAGCCGAGGTGATACTTGACGTCGCCGGCCAGCGCGCGTCCGTGATGTTTGCCCTCGAACTCTTGGAATAGTTCGCTCGGCGCCTTGCCCATGATGTTGATGAGTACGTTGAGGCGCCCGCGATGAGCCATGCCGAGGACGATCTCGCGCACCCCGTTGCCGCCGGCGCGCTCGATCAGGATATCGAGCAAGGGTATCAGCCCTTCGCCGCCCTCCAGTGAAAATCGCTTCTGCCCCACGTAGCGGCTGTGCAGGTGTTGCTCCAGGGCTTCGGCGGCGGTGAGCCGTTGCAGCAGGTAGAGGCGCTGTTCCGCTGCTGGTTCGGGTCTACCGTAGGCGCCTTCCAGGCGTTGCTGCAGCCAGCGCTTTTCGGCGGTGGCGCTGATGTGCATGTATTCGGCGCCGATGGCGCCGCAGTAGGTCGTTTCCAACCGTGCGAGGATCTCGCGCAGTGGTGCGCGCTCGACACCTACCAGCGAGCCGGCTTGGAAGGGCGTGTCGAGATCGGCTTCGCCGAGCTGATAGTGGCTCAGCTTCAATTCGTCTGTGCGTGGACCCAAGCCCAGTGCCAGAGGGTCGAGAGCGGCAGCGCGATGGCCAAGGAAGCGATAGGCATTGATCAGCTGGAGCACCCGCAGTTGCTTGGCGACGCTGGATGGACCGGGTCGTGTATGCGCCCATCCCGGCCGTCGATCGCCATGCGTGAACTGCGCGCGAATGGGGGCATGCGCGATATCGGTTTGATGTCCGTTGACGCGAGGTAGTGCATCGAAATACTGCCGCCAGGCGGGCGGAATGGTGTCGGGGGACTTCAGATAGGTTTCGAACAGCGCTTCGAGGTAATCGGCGTTGCTGCCGTAAAGCAGGGAGCTGGCCCACTCGTCCTGCATCGAGGGCGAATCGGGCGGGGGGTCTTGTGCGTCATCCATAAAGGCGGCTTGTCGTCTGGGGATCGGCGTAACTCGTCACATTACTTTCAATACTAACCCACGCGAGCCCAGTTGGCTGGTACTTGATTGACGGCCGCATGATGTGCGTCTATGTTAGTAAACGAACACTAACTTATGTGTTCGGGGCGATTTTAACGCCAAACATCATTCGAGGTGAACCGTTATGAACTTCGACAGGGAACTGGATGCCAGCGGCCTGAACTGCCCATTGCCGATCCTGCGCACCAAAAAGGCGATCAACGAGCTGTCCAGCGGACAGGTCATGAAGGTGATGGCCACCGATCCGGGGGCGGTCAAGGATTTCGAGGCCTTTTGCAAGCAAACGGGCAACGCATTGCTGGAGCATGCGCAGGAATCGGATCGTTTCGTGTTCTTCATTCGCAAGCAGTAGGCTGCGTGTCATCGGCGGAAACGCTGGGCGGGCTTGTATACTCGGCGGCCGAGTCACAGGAATGACCGCTATGCACAAGCGCCTGCGCGGGCCGGAACGTCGTGCCTCGATTTTGCACGAGGCGGCGGGATTGTTCGCCGATAAGGGTTTCCACGGTATTTCAATCGACGACATCGCCAGCGCGGTCGGGGTCAGCCCGGCCGCGCTATATCGCTATTTCCCTTCCAAGGAAGCGCTTTACGAGGCGGTTCTCGATGCACTCGCCTGCACTCGGGAGGATTACATCGATACCGTGTTGGCGGGTGAATCCGACTTTGCCGCGGTGTTGCGCAGCCTTGTCCGTGTGTTCGCGCGCGGTATGGCCGAGCAACCGGATCTGCTCAAAATGGAGCTACACAGCCTGTTGGATGGGCACTCGGCGGCCGAGGTCTTTTTCGAGCATCGCTGGAAGACCCTTACCGATTACATCGAGTTTTCCTTGACCGAACTACAGCGCGAGGAACGCGTGGGTCCGCTGGATGCCCGGCTCAGCGCGCTGATGTTCCAAGGCATGGTGCGCGAGGTGCTGATCGTCAAATGTCTGCCGGCACACGACCGCTTTGCCGAGCAGCCGCTGGAAGCGTTGGTTGACGGCCTCGTCGACCTGTTTCTACGCGCAGTGGGTTACGCGGATCAATAGGCGTACTCGGAGTCTCGCGTGCGGGCGCGGGGCGGGTACCGGCCTGTAACCTCGGGCTGAAATCCGCGATTCCGGTCGCCCGCCAAAGCCGTTACAAGAAGCCCCTAGACTCGCGATGAAATGTAGCTCGCAGTGGATGGCCAGTTGGCCAACAAGGCGTGCCAGCGCGTGCGCTGCGCCTGGCTGAAATCGAGGCTATCGAAGCAGGCCTCCAGCGCGGTGAAGTCGACCGGGCGTGGTTCGGCCGGGCGTTCGACGTCGAGTGGGACGCGACAGTCGATGCCGGTGAGCTGTCGGGCGAAACGCACCGTCTCCTGATGTTCGTCCACCAGGCGCATGAGGCGGCTGGCACCCCGCAGTTTGAGCGTGCCGATACGGGGAATGTCGGCAAGCAGGGCCTCTAGTCCGTCGAAGGGTTTCAACAGGCGTGCGGCTGTGGCCATGCCGACGCCGGGAATGCCCGGAATGTTGTCCACCTTGTCTCCGGCGAGGGCGAGCTGGTCGGCGATCAGTCCCGGCCGTACGCCGAATGTCCGTTCTACTCCGCGAGGCCCGAGACGTCGGCCACGCGCGTAGTCCCACCAGACGTCCCCTTCATGCACCAACTGCGCAAGGTCCTTGTCGCCGGTGAGCATGGCCACGTGCAAGCCGCGTCTGCGTTCCTCACCCGCCAAGGTACCGATGAGGTCGTCGGCCTCATAGCCTGGACGAGCCAGTGCGCTCAAGCCGAGTGCGCCGACGAAGCGGCGGCAGTGCTCGAACTGGTGCTTGAGGTCGGGGGGTGTCGGCGGGCGATTGGCTTTGTATTCCGGAAACAGCGTCCGCCGCTGCGAGCCCGCCTGGGTTTCGTCGAAGGCGAAGGCGATGCGTTCTGGACGATGCGTGTCGAGCAGCTCGTAGATGAATTCGGCAAAACCATGCACCGCGTTCGCGGGCCTGCCCTCGGCATCGCATAGCGCTTCCGGCCAGGTGAACCAGGCACGGAAGATATAGATGCTACTGTCGACGAGCAGGGTATAGCCGGGTTCCAGTGGCGTCACGGCAGGCACCTGTGGACTCGGCGTGCCGCGCCTTGCGGCGGTGCACGCCGGCGCCAGTGTGGCATCGGCTTCAGGGTCGAATGACCTGCGTGATGCGCGCCACGCCGGAGTCGATTGCGGCCTGGCTGATCGCGGCCGGTACGACATCGATCAAGCGCGGGTCGAAGGGCTTGGGAATGAAATAGTCCCGGCCGAAGCTCAGCGAGGCTAGGTCGTAGGCCTTGAGTACGGCAGCGGGCACGGGTTCATGCGCGAGCGCCGCGAGTGCATGTACGGCGGCGGTGAGCATGGCGTCGTTGATGGTGCGGGCGCGGACGTCCAGAGCGCCACGGAAGATGTAAGGGAAGCCCAGGACGTTGTTGATCTGGTTCGGGTAGTCGGTACGGCCGGTGGCCATGATGACATCCTGGCGGGTTTGCTGCGCGAGCTCCGGAGCGATTTCAGGGTCGGGATTGGCGAGGGCGAATACCACCGGATTTTCGGCCATCGAGGCCAACATCTCGGCGGTCAATAAGTTGGGGCCAGAGACGCCGACGAAGACGTCTGCATCGACGCAGGCATCGGCGAGGGTCCGTCGATCCGTGTTTGCCGCGAAGGCGCGCTGATATTCGTTGACGCTTTCGTCGCCGGCGCGGATTACGCCCTGACGATCCACCATCAGAATATGTTCGCGACGGGCGCCGAGCGTGACCAACAGACGCATCGCGGCGAGCCCGGCGGCGCCAGCACCCAGGCACACGATGCGCGCGTCTTCCAAGTGCTTGCCGGCGAGCTTCACGGCGTTGATCAGTCCCGCCGAGATGATCACGGCGGTACCGTGTTGATCGTCGTGGAAGACCGGTATGTCCAGGCGTTCACGCAGGGTTTTTTCGATGCGGAAGCAATGCGGTGCGGCGATGTCTTCGAGATTGATGCCGCCGAAGCCACCCGCGATGAGGGCGACGGTATCGATGAAGGCATCGGGGTCGTGCGTGTCCACTTCGATGTCGAAGGCGTCGATGCCGGCGAAGGCCTTGAACAGCACGACCTTGCCCTCCATGACGGGTTTGCCCGCAAGTGCGCCGACATCACCCAAGCCGAGTACGGCGGTGCCATTGGTGATCACGGCGACGAGATTACCCTTGGCCGTATAGCGGTAGGCGGCCTCGGGGTCTTGGTGAATCGCGCGCACGGGTTCCGCAACACCAGGGGTATATGCCAGTGCGAGGTCGCGCTGCGTCTCGGTGGGCTTGGTGATCTCGATGGCGATCTTGCCGGGTTTCGGCTGGGCGTGATAATCCAGCGCGGCTTGCTTCAGGTCGGTCGACATGGGTCTGCTTTGGCTCGCGGTTCGTGGTGTGTGCGGGGTGGTGAGTGGGCCTAGTGCCGTCGGAGCGGGTTTCTAGGTCCATGAATGATAGGGGATGCTCGGAAGGGGCGCCAATCTTCGACGAGACGGGGCATTCAGTCGGATTGAAGCATGCGCGACGCGCCTTCGACGTGTCGGCGTGCGGCTTGATCCCAGCCTAGCGCTAGAGGGTGGCGAATCGAGATGCGTCGTTCGCCCTTGCTCGCGTGGACCCATCCGCGGGCGCTGATCTGGGTGCCTTCGAGTCGGCGGAGATCAATCTCGCGGAAGTAAGCTAGGTCGCGCCGGTCGATACGCAGGGCGACGTGCCCTTCCAAGTTTATCCAGACCGCACGGCGAGCGAAGCCGACGTGTACGACGCGTCCATGCACGATGTGAAAGCCGTGCGCGCGCTTGGGTAGTGCGGTGCTGGCGACCGGTTGATAGCGGGCTAATGCCCAGAGGCCCGCGCGCTGCGCACGCGCTTGGGCCTCGGCCCGTTGGTAGCACGCGGCCTCCGCGAGGTTGGGCGGTACGACCAAGGCGGTGGCGAGACCGTACCGGAGCAACGCCGCAGACACGCTGGTTCCGTCGGGGAGATAGGCGTGCGCCAGCGTGCGGCCATAATGATCCCTGCGCTCCACGTCGAAGCGTAGGCGAAGCGTCCAGCCGCTGCGGGCGAGCAGGCCTTCAAGGCGGCGCCGCGCATCGTCGGCCAGCGGATCGGCGGGCCGCTGTCGATGGGCCAATTCGGGCGTATCGAGGCCGATCAGGCGAACGTGTACGCCGGAGTTCAGCAGGACCGTGTCGCCGTCGAAGACGCGGGAAACGTGGGCGACGGTATCGGCATGTTGCGCGCCGCAGTCGGCGCGCAACGGAGGCGCTGCGCTGGCGAGGCAACAAAAAAGGGCGCCCGCGAGGAGCGCCCTTTGTATTCGTGTCCTGCCCTGCACCGGCTTACATGCCGTAGCGGCGGCGGAACTTGTCGACCTGACCGGCGGTATCGAGAATCTTCTGCTTGCCGGTGTAAAAAGGATGGCACTGCGAGCAGACTTCGACCTGAAGCTCGGTCTTGCCGTAGGTGGAGCGGGTCACGAAGCTGCTGCCGCAGCTGCAGGTGACCTTGGTGTCATGGTAATTGGGATGGATGTTCGCTTTCATCGCGGCGGCCTCGGTCAAGCTCTCAGTGCACCTTAAAGGGACGCGAATTCTACAGGCTTGCCAGCCTCAGGGCAATGGGTCGAAAATCCGAGTCAGACGCTAGGTCATGCGTAGAAAATCCCGTACATGTTTCGCCAACCCCCCGTCCCTGCGGGATTTATTGAGTTGTCCACAGAAGCTGTGGATAAGTCTGTGGACGAAACGGTGACAAAGCGCCCAAATGCCCGCCACTGTTACGATTCCGTTAACTTGTCGAAGAATTGAGCACAATAGATAACATGTTGATTTCAAATGATATTAAATAATTCAAGTGCTTATGGTCATGGTTATGTGACGGGCCGTAAAGAGGCGTTGCGCGATGGCAGCGGTGTGTGTATAAGGTGACAGCCGAATGGGAAGCAGACCCTATCCGCATGCCTAACACCCCCTCAACAGCCCCTACCGTGGGTTTCGTCAGCCTAGGCTGCCCGAAGGCCCTGGTCGACTCCGAGCGCATCCTCACCCAATTGCGGGCAGAGGGTTACGCCATTTCGCCGAGCTATGAAGCGGCCGATCTGGTGGTGGTCAACACCTGTGGCTTCATCGATGCAGCCGTCGCCGAATCATTGGAAGCCATCGGCGAGGCGTTGGATGAGAATGGGCGGGTCATCGTGACCGGTTGCTTGGGAGGGGACGAAGCCAAGGTGCGTGCGGTGCATCCTTCGGTGTTGGCAGTGACCGGGCCGCATGCCTACGAGGCGGTGATGTCCGAGGTGCATCGGTATCTGCCGGCGCCACACGATCCCTACAGCAGCTTGGTGCCGCCGCAGGGCGTCAAGCTCACGCCGCGCCACTATGCCTACCTGAAGATTTCGGAGGGCTGCAATCACCGCTGCAGCTTCTGCATCATCCCTAGCCTGCGCGGTGATCTGGTCAGTCGCCCAATCGGCGAGGTCATGGTCGAGGCCGAGAACCTGGTCAACGCGGGGGTACGGGAGCTGCTGGTGATCTCGCAGGATACCTCGGCCTACGGCGTTGATGTGCGTTACCGCACCGGATTCTGGCGCGGGCGACCGCTCAAGTCGCATGTGCAGACCCTGGCCGAGGCTTTGGGCGAGTTGGGCGTTTGGGTCAGGTTGCACTATATCTATCCCTACCCGCATGTCGACGCGCTGATACCGCTGATGGCCGATGGACGCTTGCTCCCCTATCTCGACATGCCCCTGCAACACGGCAGCCCGCGCATTCTCAAGGCCATGCGCCGGCCTGCTGCGAGCGAGCGCATGCTTGAGCGCATCCACAGCTGGCGTGAACAATGCGCTGAGCTGACCCTGCGCAGCACCTTCATCGTGGGATTTCCCGGTGAGACGGACGCCGAATTCGAGGCCTTGCTGGATTTCATCGAAGAGGCGCAGTTGGATCGCGTAGGAGCCTTCGCCTATTCGCCCGTCGATGGCGCAGCCGCGAATGCCTTGCCCGATGCGGTGCCTGAGGCGCTCAAGCAGGAGCGTCTGGAGCGCTTCATGGCGCGGCAGGCGCAGATCAGCGCAGCCCGTCTGCGAGCGCGTATTGGACGTGAGATCGATGTATTGGTGGATGAGGTGGATGCGGAAGGCATCGTGGCGCGCAGCACGGCGGACGCACCGGAAATCGACGGATGCGTATACGTCGAATCGCAAGCCGGCGTGGCGCCAGGCGACCGCCTGAGGGTCGAAGTGACCGACGCCGACGAACACGATCTATGGGGTCGCGTGCGTTAAGCCGTGGCGATATCCGGCGCCGCGCAGGCGACGCTTACACGTGAGGTAGCCGGCATGAGACGTAAATCCGTTGATTTCAACCCGAGTCGCCGACACATATTGCGTGGCGCCGGTACGCTGGTGGTGGCGGTGATTTCGGCCGGGCTGCTCAGCCCGCCGGCGCGTGCAGCCAAGGTTTCCAAGGCCGCCATGCTCTATCAGACCCATCCACGCGACGGTGCGGCATGCGCCAATTGCGTGCACTTCGAGCCGGGCTCTTCGCCGTCGGCGATGGGTGCCTGCACCGTGGTCGAGGGTAGCATCAGCCCCCGTGGCTACTGCATGGCCTACACGCCTCGGGCGTAAGCCATGCAGTAGGTGTTATCGGTCAGTATACGGGTACGAGCGAATAGCCCTTGGCTTGATAGGCGATCACGGAGATGAAGCCGTTGCCGACCGGTTTGACCGCCGGGATGAGGTCTTTGGGGGAGACGTCCATGCCCTTCATGGCGATACCGCAGGCCTCGACCGGCACGCCCTCATGCGCTAATCCGTCGATCTCGTGCTGGACCTGCGATACGGCACGTTCCTGCATGTAGCCGATGCCGCGGCGGTCCTTGGTGAGGAAGGCGACGGCCGGACCGACGAAGACCACGATCAAATGTGGCTTGACGCCTTGTTCGCTGAGGCCTTTGCGGGTCATACCCACGACCTTGAGGACGTGAGCGACGCGGTTGGGGTCATTGATGTCGATCAGAAACAGTCCCTTGGCTTCGTGCAGACCGGCGAGGGCGGCATGGTCGTTGAGTTTTGAGCCTGGGCCCTGTTCGGCGGCCTGCGCCGTGCCCAGCCAGGCACAGGCGAAAAGGCTTAGAAACAGGGCGACAATGCGATGCGGCATGGTCAGCTTCATGGCAATCAACTCCTTCGGTGGTGGTGGCCTTGTGGCCGGGGATTGCGCCACTGCGGGCGCTTGATTCAAGGGTATCTGAGTGGCTGAGCCTCGGTGATGCGGTCGGCAGGCGCCAATCCCTTTGGGCTGCGCGCGATCAGGTATTGGGTGTGCCGGTGCGTGCGCAGGTTCAGCGGCGTGAGGGGTTTCGATGCGGCGGCTGCCGCGAAGCGTCAGTCGCAAGCGCTGGCGTCGCAGGATGGACAGCTCCAATGCGCGGCATCGTACGCAGGCGTTGGGTGAGTCTTCCCTGTTCAATGCAATCGATCCTTGGCGGTGTGCCGTGGTCGGCCACGGCGCTTCAGGGCAGGAACAGGGCCGTCAGATCGTTCAGGAAATTCCAGCCCAGCGGGCTGGGGCGGACCCGTTCGCCGTCACGTTCGATGAGTTTACGCTGGCGCGCGCCGTTCAGGGTGTCCTCGATGTGTGCGCGTGGCAGGTCGGTGCGTGCCTCGAACAGGGAGAGGTCGAACCCTTCGCGCAGACGCAGGGCGTTGAGCATAAATTCGAAGGCCCGCTCGGTGGACGTGATCTCGTTGCTGCCGCCAGTGGCGTCGCCCGCGCGCGCGGTCTTCATATATTGTGCGGGTTGGCGCATCTTCCAGCGACGGTTGATGGCACCGCTGGCCGGGTCGGTGAGTTTGCCGTGCGCCCCGGCCCCGATGCCGAGGTAGTCGCCGAAGGTCCAGTAATTCAGGTTGTGCCGACAGCGCCGGCCGGCGCGGGCGTAGGCGGAGACTTCGTACTGTGCGAACCCACCTTCGGCGAGCTGCGTTTGGGCTGCGGCCTGCATCTCGGCGATCAGATCCTCGTCGGGCAGTGTGGGCGGATCGTGATGAAACAGCGTGTTGGGTTCCAGCGTGAGCTGATAATAGGAAAGATGAGTCGGCGCGAGCGCGAGCGCGGTTTCGATGTCGTGCCGTGCAGCGGCCAGATCTTGGCCGGGTAGTCCAAACATCAGGTCGAGATTGAAGTCCTCGAAGCCGGAGGCTCGCGCGATATCGGCTGCCCGCAAGGCCTCTGCCCCTCCGTGGATGCGCCCTAGGCGGCGCAGGGCAGCGTCGTCGAAGCTTTGCACGCCGATGGACAGACGGTTGATGCCGAGTTGGCGGTAATCGGCAAAGCGTGCCTGCTCGAAGGTCCCAGGGTTGGCCTCCAGGGTGATTTCGATATCTGGACGCAGCGGCAGTCGGGCGCGCAGGCCGTCGAGCAGGTTTTCCAGCGCAGCTGCAGAGAACAGGCTGGGTGTTCCTCCGCCGATGAATACGCTCTCGATGCGCCTACCCCAGACGCGCGGCAGTTCGGATTCGAGATCGGCGATCAGGGCTTCGACATACTCGGCCTCTGGCAGTATTTCGCCGGCGGTATGCGAATTGAAATCGCAATAAGGGCACTTGCGCACGCACCAGGGAAGATGCACGTAAAGCGACAGGGGGATCGGCTCGGCGAAGCCGCTCATGGGATCGATTCTCAGGCGCCGGTCAGGGCGGACAGCAAGGCGCGTACGGCTTGGCCGCGGTGGCTGATCCGGTTTTTTTCGACAGGGTCCAGCTCGGCGGCGCTGCAGCCGGCGGTGGGCACGAAAAACAGCGGGTCGTAGCCGAAGCCGCCCGCACCGGCAGGCGCGGTGAGTATGTGGCCTTCCCAGGCAGCCTGGGCGATCAGCGGGGAGGCGTCGCTGGCATGGCGCAGAAACACCATGGCGCAGCGGAAGCGCGCAGCGCGCGCCGCTGCGGGGTGGTCATGGAGGGCGGCGAGCAGCTTGTGGTTATTGGTCGCATCGTCGGCGGTCGGCCCGGCGTAACGGGCCGAATGGATGCCGGGTGCGCCGCCTAGCACATCGACTTCCAGCCCGGAGTCGTCGGCGATCGCGGGCAGGCCGGTGTGCAGCGCCGCATTGCGTGCCTTGATCAGTGCATTCTCGACGAAACTCAGTCCGGTTTCGTCGGCCTCGGGGACGTCGAAGTCGGCCTGCGCCAGTACGCGCACCCCGCAGCCCGCGAGCAGGGCATCGAGTTCGCGGACCTTGCCGGGATTGCCGGTGGCTAGCACGATGCGCTCGATGCCCTGCAACGGGGATACGGTTGCCACGTTCAGCCTTCCAGGGCCGTGCGCTGCATCGCGATGATTTGCTCGATGCCGCCGCCGGCAAGATCGAGCATCGCGTCGAGTTCGTCGCGGCGGTAAGCGTGACCCTCGGCCGTGCCCTGGACTTCGATGAAGTGGCCGGCGTCGTTCATCACCACGTTCATGTCGGTTTCGGCATTGGAATCTTCGGCGTAATCGAGATCCAGCACCGGTTGGCCGTTGTGGATGCCGACGGAGACCGAGGCAACCATACCATGCAGCGGATCACGCTTGAGCTGCCCGCGCTTGCGCAACACGGCGATGGCGTCGCACAGCGCGACGAAGCCGCCGCTGATCGAGGCGGTGCGGGTGCCGCCGTCGGCCTGGATTACGTCGCAGTCGATGGTGATCTGGCGCTCGCCCAGGGCCTCAAGGTCGACCGCTGCGCGTAGCGAACGGCCGATCAGACGCTGGATTTCGAGTGTGCGGCCACCCTGCTTGCCACGGCTGGCCTCGCGCGGCATGCGCGAACCGGTCGAACGCGGCAGCATGCCGTATTCGGCGGTAACCCAACCTTGCTTCGTGCCCTTGAGCCAGGGCGGTTGACGGTCGTCGATGGTGGCCGTGCAGAGCACGCGGGTGTTGCCGAAGCAGACCAGGACCGATCCCTCCGCATGCATCGTGTAATGGCGGGTGAAGCTGATCGGTCTCAGATCGTTCGGGGCACGGCCGCTTGGTCGCATGCAAGACTCCTTAAGTTGGCAGGGTGGGCATTATAGGGGCTGGGCGCGCGGCGAACCATGCAGACGCGTAGAATGCGCAGCGGTGTCCGTTGGAGGAGAGAAACGTGGTACAGAGCATGACGGCATTTGCCCGCCGCGAGTCGCTGGGCGACTGGGGTACGCTTGCCTGCGAACTGCGCGGGGTGAACCACCGGTATCTGGATATGAGTCTGAGACTGCCCGAGGACTTGCGTGCGGTGGAGGGCCCGCTGCGTGAGCGCTTGCAGGGCAAGCTGGGCCGCGGCAAGGTCGATTGCGGTCTGCGCTACACGCCGCCCGCAGGCGGCGCCACGGCGTTGAACATCGATCACGCCTTGGTGCAGGGCCTGCTTGAGGCCTGCGAGCAGGTCGAGGGGCTGATGGGCGCTTCGACCCAGTTCAATGCCCTTGACGTGCTGCGCTGGCCGGGTGTGGTGCGCGAACCCGCGCGTGACCTCGGCCCGTTGCACGCGGCCGCGCTGCGTCTGGCGGACGAAGCGGTGGAGGAGTTTATTCAGGCGCGGCGTGGCGAGGGCGAACGTATGGCCGCCTTACTGCGCCAGCGCGCCGAGGCGATCGGTGCTTTGGTCGTGCGCGTGCGTGGGCGGCGCAAGGATATGATGGCTGCGTTGCGCGACAAGTACCGCGCGCGGCTCTCGGAGCTGGGCGTGGAGGCCGAACCCGGCCGATTGGAGCAGGAATTGGCCATGGTGGCGCAGCGTCTGGATGTGGATGAGGAGCTGGATCGTCTGGACAGCCACCTGACGGAGCTCGAATCCGTGTTGGCACGCAAGGAGCCGATCGGTCGTCGACTGGACTTCCTGATGCAGGAATTCAACCGCGAGGCCAATACCCTGGGCTCGAAGTCAGCCGACATCGAAACCACGCAGGCAGCGGTGGAGCTCAAGGTGCTGATCGAACAGATGCGCGAACAGGTACAGAACATCGAGTAAATCCGCGAACTGCCGCCGGAGGGGCGATGAAAAAGGTCTATGCGGCACCGGATCTGCTTAGCGCCGGGCATGTGCGTAACCTGCTTGAACAAAGCGGCATCGGGAGCGATTTACGTAACTATTATCTCGGCGGCGGTGTGGGTGATTTGCCAGTGAACGAATGCTGGCCGGAAATCTGGGTGGACGATGGCGATGCCTCGCGTGCCGAACAGCTGATTCGCGAGCTGCAGTCGGCACTCGCAGCGCCCCCTGGCCCGCTCTGGCACTGCGCCCGCTGCGGCGAACCCAACGAAGGTCAGTTCAGCGAGTGCTGGCGCTGCGGTGCGCCTCGCTCGGAGGCGCCGCAGACCCCTTGATAATCTATCCGCACGCCTGCATTTGTATGTCAAGCGGATCGTCGGCGATCCGAGTGAACCCACAGTTTGCAGGAGATCGGACTATGTCTATGGTGCGTTATCAACCCTTTGGGGTGCTCAATCAGCTTTATCGTGAAATGGACCATGCCTTCGGCCTGCCCGGCACGAATGGCACGGGCGACGAAGCGGCGACCAGCGACTGGCTGCCTTCGGTGGACATCAAGGAAGAGGAGAATGCCTTCGTGATCCACGCTGACGTGCCTGGGGTCAATCCGAAGAATATCGACATCCACATGGAGGACGGCGTGCTGACCGTCAAGGGCGAGCGCGAAACGATCAATGAGGAGGCGCGCAAGCAGTATCGTCGCGTCGAGCGGGTACGGGGGCAGTTTTACCGACGCTTCACCCTGCCCGATACCGCGGACCAGGACCAGATCACCGCGCGCATGGACCAGGGCGTGCTTGAGGTGCGGATTCCCAAGCAGGCTCGCGTGTTGCCTCGCAAGATTCAGATCGAGGGCTAGACCCCTCCGGCGAAGCCGGGCGCCATGCCATGAAGGCGGGCGCCCGGCCTTCGCCACTCACAGTCAGGTCAAGACAACACCATGGAATTCAAGGATTATTACAAGATTCTCGGGGTCGCGCGGGATGCCGATCAGGCCGAGATCAAGAAGGCTTATCGGCGCCTAGCCCGTAAATACCACCCGGACGTGAGCAAGGAGCCAGAGGCTGAGACACGCTTCAAGGAGGTCAACGAGGCCAATGAGGTACTCGGCGATGTCGAGAAACGACGCGCCTATGACCGGCTTGGACCCAGTTGGCAGTCCGGTCAGGATTTCCGTCCACCGCCGGGTGGAGGACATACCGGCGGTTTCGGTCAGGGCGGATTTGGTGGCGCCGGCTTTGGCGATGGCGCTAGCGGCTTCAGCGATTTTTTCGAGTCTATGTTCGGGGCCGGGATGCACCAGGGCGCGGGCGCACGGGGCAGTTTCCGCGCGCGCGGCCAGGATCAGGAGGCACGCCTGGATCTGGATCTGGAAACCGTCTATCACGGCGCTCGCCAGACCCTCCAGCTCGCTGGCAGAGCGTTGAACGTAAATATTCCGGCCGGCGTGGCCGAGGGGCAACGTATTCGCCTGTCCGGTCAAGGCCAGCCCGGCCACGGTGGTGGGCCCGCTGGAGATTTGTACCTTGTGGTGCATATACGCCCACATGCTCTGTACCGGCTGGATGGACGCGACGTGATCCTGCCTTTGCCGGTTACGCCGTGGGAAGCGGCCCTCGGCGCGCAAGTCACGGTGCCGACGCTCGCCGGCAAGGTCGAGTTACGCGTGCCCGCCGGTTCCGGTTCCGGGCGCAAGCTGCGTCTCAAGGGGCGTGGACTGCCGGGGCAGCCAGTCGGAGATCAGTATGTCGAGCTGCATATCGAAACCCCGCCGGTCGAGACGGATGCGCATCGGGATTTTTATGAGCGCATGCGTCAGGAGCTACCCTTCGACCCACGCGCACATCTTGCCTAGGGTTTGCCGATAATGCGGGTGATGCCATCGCTCGCGGGCCCGCCAAGCGTTACGATTGAAGCATTCATCGATCAGGAGACTCCGAGCCCATGAAGCGTCCGCTCCGCGTACTGCCCGCATTGCTGTTCGTTGCCCTGTTCACGGGTGGCATGTCCTTGTCGCTCCCGGCCTTCGCCGAACTACCGCCGGTGGTCGACGGGCATCAGGTGCCCTCGCTGGCACCCATGTTGAGCAAGATTCTCCCGGCCGTGGTGAACATCTCGGCGCGCGGCGAGGTGAAGGTACACAATCCGCTGCTCGACAACCCTCAGTTCCGGCGGTATTTCGGGCTACCGGACGTACCTGAGGAGCAGCGGGTCGAGGAACTCGGTTCCGGCGTCATCATCAATGCCGCCAAGGGTTATGTGTTGACCAACAACCACGTGGTCAAGGATGCCCAGAAGATCACCGTTACCTTGCGCGACGGCCGACAGTTCGATGCCCGTCTGATCGGTCGTGACAAGGCGACCGACATCGCCATCCTGCAGATTCCGGCCGGGCACTTGACGCAGCTACCGCTGGGCGATTCCACGCGCCTGCGCGTCGGCGATTATGTCGTCGCCATCGGCAATCCCTTCGGGCTTGGCCAGACGGTGACATCCGGTATTGTCTCTGCACTGGGTCGTAGCGGCCTGGGTATCGAGTCGTACGAAGACTTCATCCAGACCGATGCACCGATCAATCCGGGTAATTCCGGCGGCGCACTGGTGGATCTGCATGGCCATCTGGTGGGTATCAATACCGCAATCCTCGGCCCCGACGGCGCCAATATCGGTATCGGTTTCGCCATTCCCGTGAACATGGCCATCGACGTCATGGACCAGCTGGTCAAATATGGGCGCGTCGAGCGCGGGCGCATCGGTATCGCCGCGCAGAATCTCACGCCGGCACTGGCCAAGGCGTTTGGTGTCAAGCAAACGCAAGGCGCGATTATTGCCCAGGTCCAGCCCGATTCGCCCGCGACCAAGGCCGGGCTGAAGGCCGGTGATATCGTGATCGAGGTCAATGGCCGCAAGGTTCACGATGCCGCACAGATGCGCAATATCTTTGGCCTGCTGCGTATTGGCACCGAGGTCAAGATGCAGGTACTTCGTCACGACCGGCCCATGACGTTCTCGGTGGTCATTGCCAAGCCGACGCAAACTACCGTTGCCGGTGCGCGCATCAATCCGCTGCTTGCTGGCGCGACCCTGGGCGAGGTGCCGGCGGAGCTGGCGCGGCAAGCCAAGCTGCATGGCGTGGCCGTGATGGCGGTTCAGGCCGGCTCCCCGGCGGAACACGGGGGGCTGCTGAAGGGCGACGTGATTCAGTCGGTGAATCAGGTGCCGGTGGGCGATATGTCGACCTTCGTGCGTGAGATCAAGCGTCACCCGAAGTCGCTGTTGTTCAACGTACGGCGCGGTAATGGTGCCTTGTTTATCTCCCTCGGCGGTTGAGCGGACTGCGAACACCCCGGCTTAACCCGGGGTGTTCTGCTCCACCCAGCGTTGGGTGCCGTCGTCGAGGGTTTCCCGCTTCCAGAAGGGCGCGCGGTGCTTGAGCGCCTCCATCAGGTGGCGGCAGGCCTCGAAGGCTGCGGCACGGTGCGCCGACCAGGCTGCGGTGAGTACGATCGGCTCGCCGGGCAGTAGCCGTCCGACACGGTGAATCACCAGGCAGTCGGTCAGCGGCCAGCGCGCTTCCGCCTCGCCGACGATCACGCCGAGTTCGCGCTCCGTCATGCCAGGATAGTGTTCGAGAAACAGCTCGCAGACGTTGTCGCCGACATTGAAGTCGCGCATGGTACCGACGAACGCGGACGTGGCGCCGACGCGTCCGTCATCGAGCCGGTGCTCGGCGGTGTATGCCGCCAGCGACATCCATGGGTCGAAGCCCGTTTTTTCAAGTCGGACGCAGGACATTCAGCCGCCCGTGACCGGTGGGAAGAAGGCGACCTCGTCGCCGTCGGCCACCGGGTGGCTGGAGGCGACATACTCCTGGTTGAGTGCGGCCAGAACGCGCGCATCGGCGTCGGCACCCGGTGCGACCTTGGCCCATACGTCAGCCACGGTCGTGATGCCGGCGAATTCGATACGATCCTCGCCGCGCCCCACGCGTTCGCGCAGGCTGGCGAAATAGCGGACAGTGATGCTCATGCTTCTGCTAGTCTTGTGACGGTATCGTAATTCTAACCCAGGAAGACGATGAACGAATTGACCCACTTCGACCGCAAGGGCCAGGCACATATGGTCGACGTCGGCGGCAAGGCCGAGACGCACCGCGTGGCTGTTGCCGAGGGGCGCATCCTCATGCGCTCTCAGACGCTCGACCTGATCCGCCAAGGCGGGCATAAGAAGGGTGACGTGCTAGGCATTGCTCGCATCGCGGGCATCATGGGTGCCAAGCGCACAGCCGACCTCATACCCTTGTGCCATCCATTGGCCTTGACCCACGTGGAGCTGGATTTTCGCATCGACGGCGAGGAATTCAGCGTGCGCTGCCGTTGTCGCGCCGAGACGCGCGGGCGCACCGGTGTCGAGATGGAGGCACTGACTGCGGTGCAGATCGCCCTGCTTACCATCTATGACATGTGCAAGGCAGTGGACCGGGGCATGAGCATCGACGGCGTACGCCTGATACGTAAGTCCGGTGGCAAGAGCGGCGATTGGGGTGATGACACTCCCAGCGAGCCCGCCTAGCCCTACTGCGGACGGCTGCGCCCGTAAAATAGCCGCATCGACTTGACCAATGCGTCGACGCGCTGTCGTATCTGATCGCGGGTCGTTCGGTAGGCGTCGAGCCCATCGTCCCCATCGTCGTCGCCCTCGATTCTGGGCGCGGCGATGAGCCAGCGTTTCTCGGTCGCGCTTGAGGGCACCGCGGCGTGCAGCGTTTCGTCCGGGTCGCTGATGATGATGATCACATCGGCCCAGAGCAGGCGGTCGCGGGAGATGAGTTTTTCCTGCTGCCGGCGAATATCGAGACCGACCTCTTCCATCACCTGGACAGTCTGCCGGCTCAACGGTTTGCTCTGCATGCCGGCGGAGCAAACCTCGACGAGGCCATTGGCTTCCTGTCGCATGAAGGCCTCGGCCATTTGCGAACGATCACTGTTGTGCGCGTCAATGATCAGGATATGCGGCTGACGGCGGAAATTTGGGGAGCCATCACCGCGCATGTGAACCTCCGTCCGGACCGATCGCAGGTGTCTGCGCCTCGGGGTGCCCGCGCAGGCGGGCGCTGAGAAGTTTTATAGTCATGTCCTCGCGTCATGCTGCAGGGTGCTGCCGATGGAGTTTAACCCCTGGAGAGTAACGCGTCAGTCATACACGTGCGCGGTCCAAGCGACTAAGATGGAACTGATCGTCGTATCGCCACCCTGCCTTGGAGTTCTCCACATGAAATGGATCAAGCGCCTGTTCCTGCTGGCAGTCGTCATCCTGTTGCTGGCCGTGGTCGGTCTCGCCGCGTTCGTGATGACCTTCAATCCCAACGATTACAAGCCTCGCATCGAGCAGTTGGTCAAGGAAAAGACCGGGCGTACGTTGAGTATCGACGGTCAGATGCACTTGACGATCTACCCGCGTCTGGGTCTGCGCCTTGCCAAGGTGAGCCTCAGCAATCCGGCCGGTTTCAATACGCAGGCACCTTTCGCCAGTATCGACCGCCTCGACCTCGACGTTGAGCTGATGCCTTTGCTGAGTCATAAGCTGGTGGTCGACAAGGTGGTGCTGAGTGGATTGGACGTCAACCTGGTTCGCCAAGCCGACGGTCGTACCAATTGGCAGGGACTGGCGGGCGCCGCCTCCGCGTCCGCGCCGGCAGGTGCCGCGAAACCTGCCGAACCCGGAGCCGCCGGCATGGTTGCGGGCGCACCCTTTGCGCTGGCAGTGGCCGGTGTCGACATCCAGCGCGCGCGGATCACCCTGGACGACAAACTGGTTGGCCGACATCTCGTGGTGGCGCCGCTGAATCTGAGCGTGGGTCATCTGGCACCGGGTCGCAGCGCACCTCTGTCGCTGGATTTCCACATCGAGGACAGCAAGCCCGCATTGGGATTGGATGGGCGTCTGAGCGCCAATCTGAGCGCCGATCTTGCGGCGGCCCGCTATCAGTTGAACGACATGAATCTCAAGTTATCCGCCAAGGGCGCTGCGATGCCGAAGGGCGCGCTCGACACGGTGGTCCAGGGTAGCCTGGATGTCGATCTGGCCAAGGATGGGCGGATCGCGCTCAAGCCCCTCAAGGTCACCGTGAACGGTAGCCATTTGACCGGGAATATCGACATTACCGATCTTGCACATCCGCACATCGGCTTTGCCCTGGCGCTGGATCAGCTCGACGTCGATCAATATCTGCCGCCACCACCCACTGCGGCCAAAAGCGGTGTCGGCAGCTCGACCGCAGCCCCTGTGCCCTGGTCGGATAAACCGCTGCAGATTCCGCTTGGCGAGCTGAGACGGGTAAACGCGGACGGTAGCTTGAGCATCGGCCAACTCACCGCGCGCAAGCTCAAGCTAAGCCAGGTCAGGCTCGCACTGAGCGCGCGTAACGGCCTCTTGCGCGTAACCGACATGAGCGCAGGTCTGTACGGTGGCACGTTCAAGGGCGAGGCCAACCTCGATGCGCGCCGGGCGACGCCGACGATAGCGGTAAAGGCCGCGCTGAGTGGGATACGGATCGGCGATTTTCTCAAGGATTATGCGGGCGACAGCTACCTCACCGGCAAGACCGATCTGCAGGCAGATCTGCAGACTCGGGGTGATTCGGAGCGCGCGCTGGTCAATGCCCTGGATGGCAAGCTGTCGCTGGCAGTGCACGACGGTTCGATCCAGCGCTCACGCTTGGCCGATCAGATCCAGTCGGTGCTGATCAAGGTGCGCGAGTTGCGTCAGGGCAGCCCAGTCGGCGCGCCCGGAAGCGAAACCAAGTTCGCCTCACTGACCGCGACGGGGCAGGTCAAGGCCGGCGTGATCGACAATCGTGACATGGCGCTCAATGCGATTCGTTTTGCGGCCAACGGTAGCGGTACGGTTAGCCTGCCCAAACGAGAAATCGACTACGCGCTACGCTTCACACAGGCCAACGGCAAGGGCACGCCGATTCCATTGCTGATACGCGGCCCCCTGCATCATCCGGGCTATGAGATTGATCTCAAATCGATGGCCAAAGACGTACTACGGCAGCGTTTGGATCAGGAAAAGCAGAAGGCCGGTGACCAGCTCAAGCAGCGGCTGGAAAAGGCCGTGCCCGGCTTGAAGGGTCTGTTTAAGTAGGTGGGTCTGGCGGCGCGGAGTTGTGCTGGTATCCTCGCCGCGACGCTGCTCGGCGGCGCGGCGTCAGCTGGCGCGTGCGCCGCCGAAATTCAACGTCTATCAGTACACTATTCGGGGGCGTTGGATTTACAACTGCGGGTATTGATCGATGCCCCGGTCGCCCGTGTGGCCTCAATTCTCAACGACCCCGATGACTTGGCTCATCTGCTGCCCGGTGCGACCTCGGTTCGCATCCTGCCCGGTGCTCCATCGGGTAGCCAACGGCTGAGTGTCCAACTGCAAGGCTGTCTGCTGTTTTTCTGCCCGAGTCTGACCGATGTGATGGATCTACGCCGCGAGCGCAGCGGCTTCGTCGGGGACACCGTGCCAGCCCTCAGTGACTTCAGCGCCGGGCAAATGAGCTGGCGTTATCTGGCCGAGCCGGGGGATCGCACGCTGCTCTATCTGCATGCGCACCTGGTGCCGAGGATATGGGTGCCGCCGCTGATCGGTCCCTATCTGATCGAAACCAAGGTTGAGAATCAAATGAAAACGACCGTCAGACGTCTGGAACGTGCCGCAAAGGGCGGGCCGCTGCGCGTCCCGCACCGGCCGGAGCCGATCAATATTCCCGGCTTCAATTTTTGAATCGATGCGCAAAACATTCAGTCAACGCGTACTCGGATGGTGGCGCCTGCACGGGCGCAAAGACCTGCCCTGGCAGCGCGACCCGACCCCCTATCGCGTGTGGGTCTCCGAGATTATGCTGCAGCAGACCCAGGTGAATACCGTGATCGGTTATTTCGATCGCTTTATGACGCGTTTCCCCACGCTCGAAGACCTCGCCGCCGCACCTCTCGACGAAGTGCTTGAGTTGTGGACCGGGCTTGGTTACTACGCCCGGGCACGTAATCTGCATCGCGCCGCGCAAAACGCCATCGCGCGCCATGCCGGTCTGCCGCAGAGCCTTGAGGCATTGGTCGCCCTGCCGGGCATCGGCCGCTCCACGGCTGGCGCGGTACTGGCGCTGGCCCATGGTGCGCACGCGACCATTCTCGACGGCAACGTCAAGCGTGTCCTCGCGCGTCACGGCGGCGTTGACGGTTGGCCTGGCGAGCCAGCCGTGATGCGCGGATTGTGGTCACTTGCCGAGGCGTTGACCCCATCCCGGCAAGCCGGCCCCTATGCGCAGGCCATGATGGATCTGGGTGCGACGCTTTGCACGCGCAGCCGACCGAATTGCGAGGTTTGCCCCGTCAATGCCGATTGCATTGCCATGCGCGAAGGTAGGCAAGCCGATTGGCCGACGCCCAAACCACGCAAGACACTACCCGAGCGTCAGATCTGGATGCTGCTGCTGCGTGATCATGAGGGTGCCGTGTTCCTGGAGCGACGGCCGCCCAGCGGCATCTGGGGCGGGCTTTGGAGCTTGCCCGAGGTCGCCACGCGCGCCGAAGCCGATGCGCGCGCATACGCCCTCGCCGGCGGCCGACCGGCGTGCTGGCGGGCACTCGATCCCATACGCCACACATTCACCCACTTCCGCTTGAACATCCACCCGCTGACCGGGCGATTGCATGGCCCTGCTGCCTTGGGGGTGAAAGACGCGGCCCAGGTCTGGTATAAACCGGGACAACCGCCACCCGGAGGCATGCCCGCCCCGGTGGTATCCCTGCTGGAGCAGCCCGAGCGGGCCATAGCGATAAACCACGAGGACACAAACATATGACACGCATGGTGCAGTGTGCCTACCTGGGCAAGGAAGGCGAAGGCCTTGACCGCCCCACCTATCCGGGAGAACTCGGCAAACGGGTCTACGAACAGATTTCCAAGGAGGCCTGGCAGCTTTGGCTGCGCCACCAGACCATGCTCATCAACGAATATCGTCTGAGCCCGGTCGACCCCAAGGCACGCAAGTTTCTTGAGGAAGAAATGGACAAATTTCTCTTCGGCGGTGAGGTGAGCAAGCCAGAAGGCTACGTGCCTCCCGCTTGAAGGACTTGACGCCAGGTGCCCGGAGCCGGTTTAATTCGCCCTCGCCGCGCTTCTGGTGCGCGGCACTCCGCGGCACCGCATTCTGGCCAGGTAGCTCAGTTGGTAGAGCAGGGGATTGAAAATCCCCGTGTCGGCAGTTCGATTCTGTCCCTGGCCACCATTAAATCAAGGGCTTATCCGGCAGCTTGAGTGAGATCTCGGCGCGTCACGCGAAAAACGCGTCATTGATGCGCTCCTTCGAATCGCCCGGATGTCCACGCCCTATCGCCAAGAACTCGGCCGCTTAGGTCATCCTCGCTAGCAATCTGGCTCGCGGCGTCTCGTCTCAGATCACGTGAGCAGTTGCATTACGCTGCCCATTTGAGAGACGGACCTAGGGCGACATCTGTTGGCAACGATAGCGACGATCGCATTGACAGAGGTGCGGTGGTGCTTCATCCGGGGGGTGTGCGTTTTGTGATTGCCTTGCTTGCACTGTTCGAGCGTTAGCCGGATCAGCCGCATCTGCGAGACAAAAGTGCAGAACTTAGCGTTCTATGTTGTTGGGCGCCCAAGCAAAGCGTTGGCTTGCCTTTTGTTGTCTGGCTAGCGCTCGTCCTTGAAAGCAGATGCTAGAAGCGCGCTTGGCATTGCGTGCAATGCATCGCACTCAGACGTTAAGTCATTATTCGTTCGTTCGGCAGTTATTCTAAAGGGTATCCGGATTTGGGTGTGCTTTGTTCGCCCCGATTCAGCTACCTGCAGGATCTTGAATAATGTGTTTCTGGTGGCGACCTAGTGGGTTCCGAAGTAATGTCCGCTTTCCGATCAGGTTGATTTCCGCTGTCGACCCTCTCCGGCCGTTCGCCGTGTTAATCATGATCCGTCGGCTCCAGGCTGAAAAGCAGTCAAACTGTTAACGGTCGGGGACATCAACTATGCGCTGGCATCTGCATGCTGTTGTTGCGCGACCATATGTTCATTACCGCACGCCCTGCTACAGGTCCCAAAAGATGTTCCCATCACTTCTCGTGGTCACAACTTTGCGCACTTCTTGGCCAGATGCCGTCGTAAATAATTCACCAGAAGCATGGTTGGCGTATGTAGTCGACATTCGCTGAGTATCGTACTGAATCGGACCATCAGACATCACGACAAGGCGAGGCTTGCAGTAGTTGAAGACTTCGGCACAGTAGCCGCTTTCGCGTCCGTGATGCGATGCAACGAACACATCGACACGGCTGAGTAGTGCGCGGATTTCCGGATTGATGAGTAGTCGCAACCACCCCGGACGCTCAAGGTCACCACCAAGTACGAACGAGACGTTGCCAACGTCGAGGAACGTGAGCAAACTCAGATTGTTTGTGTCGGTGAAGGCGGGGTAGTCATTATGGTAAATCCTGACATTCAGGCCGGCCAGCTCCAGTTGGTGCGGCGCAACGCTCCCGGTGTAGGAGTCGACCATGGCTAGCAGCTCGTTCATAGAAGGGCTGATTGGCGGATCCTTCAAGGAGCGAATCTGTGCAGATGTGAGACTGAAGTTTCGCGTTAGGACCTCAAGATTCAAGTTTCGACGAACAGCAAGTAGGTCACTAATGTGGTCCTCGTCGTAGTTCGTGACGAAAAATCTACGGATGTTCGTGATGCCGCGAGCAGGTAGAAAGAACGATGGTCGGTTCGCTGGACCATGGCCACAGTCGAAGAGGAGAACGCCCCCATCGCTGCCCACAGCGTAGGCGCAGAAGCCATGATCGACGTTTAGAATCTCGAATCTCACGGGATGAGACTCTCAGTTATGGGTCCGACATGCCACCCTTTGAAGAAATTACTGTAGAACGTGTTCGAATTGACACTACGTGCGAAGTGTTCGTGAGTGACATATAGGGTCATCGGGTTGGTGCTTGCATCGACGACCATGCAGTTTGCTTGGTTATTTGTAACAATTGAGAGCCCTCTGCTGCGCCAGGCGCCGTACGCGAGGTGCTCGGATCGGGCGTTGCCGAAGAAGGTCAGAGTTGGCGTGAGCGTATCGAGAAACTCGTACGAACGCCCTGATTTCCGACCGTGATGAGGCGCAACAAGAAGATCGATGTTAGTGACGTCGGCCTTGTGATGAGCGAGGATGTGATCCCAAGTTTCGTCGTGCGAATCTCCGCCGAAGACTATTCGGTGTCCATTGGTTTGATAGAGAACCACGTAGGAGCAGCGATTATAGTCCTCGTCAATTTCGTTGGCCTTAGTTACGTGCTCCTTCGTTGGCGCAAGAATTCGGAGACCGTCTCCCCCACCTCCTCCATCGCTTTCTTGGTTGTAATACTTCCCGCGCGCACCGGAGTAGAGCGTGAGGCGATTGGGCTCGTCATCTGGGTCGTTGTCTCGCAAGCCCTTGTAGAATTTCCAGTCCGCCTCTCGGTATGGCGAACTCTGCCAGCTTGAGGCCAGCATCTCTTTAGTATTGGCAGTATCCCAGAAGTTGGTAGGACTGAACGCATTGAACAGCGATTCAATTCCGTCCATGTGGTCCATATCCGGGTGCGTCTGGATGTACCGAAATATGCTTCTTATACCTCGGTCGCGCAAATAGTTGATAGGGTTCACCGGGTATTGCTTCTGCTGAAAGTTCCCGTTAATGCCACGCGTAGACTTTGCTGTGGCGGCCATGATTGCTTCCACGGCAGGCTCTAGCAGACGTGCATTGCACACATCGATTACGGTCTTATTGCCGGAATTATGCTCAATGATAGAGCAGTCACCATCCTTGACATTTAGGAAGTGAATCGTTGCCACAGTTTATTCCAGTTCCTGCGCAGCCTCGAGAAGGAAACGCGCGTATCGATTTGCTGCAAGCTTTACCGTGCGCTCGGTAACCCAGACAAACCACGCCAGCAGCAGGCCTGCTGCGATTAATCCGCCCACGATAGCGACGGCGGGAACTTTATTGGTTGCGGCCCACCCGCTGTACGCGGACCAAACCGAACCGGCGACTCCAACAACGGCAAGAAGGAGACCGAGAATCTTTAGTCCAAAGAGATTCCTCCGGAAACCATACTCGGTGAGTCCTTTGAACACCAGAGGGAACTTCTTAGCGTCTCGGGTCCTTCTGATGAGATCCTCCGTGCACGACTCGTAGTACATGTCGGCAGCGTACTTGTCCCGTTCCTGCTCCTGGCGCGTTGGGACATGGAGTCCGATCTCGCGGAGCTTATTATGGATTCGACCTCGCGTGACCACGTTCAGCTCGTCGTTCCCATGGCGCAGAAACCGCGTCGTGGGAGGACCGCCCCACTTCAGCCAGAGATCCTTCTCAAGGCGCTTGCCGAAGTCGGCGCCAATTTGACTAAAAAAGTACGAGATAGGCACGAAGACGATCCCGGCTGCCCCGCCAAGTGGCAATTTAAGTCCATCGGGCGCGAGGGCGGCGACCAGCAAAACGGCGGGAACGAGCGTGAGATAGACCGGAAGAACCCTGGCTCTAAAACTGTACGTGTCAAACTTGATATTCATTCAGTCAACCTACAGATTGAATCGCCACCGTTTCTATAGAAACTTTCGAAACGTCCTTGGTTTCCTTCAGAAACGGCAGCTCCACATCAGAAGCAGACGGTCCAATGACGTCGTCTGACGAAGTTTTAGTGCCCGCTCCTGGCCGATCTGAGACAACGATCGAGCAGCTAACCTTACTGCGAAGCGGGCATTCCAGGATAGGCTGACACCTGACACTACCGCCATATTCTAGACGGAGACGGCCACGTGCATGTCGTGGAGATCACCACTCTCCTGCTTCCAGTCGCTCAACCAGCACGTTGATGTCCGCCCCGTAGTTACGTTCCCGATCGTCCTCAACATCCATGCTTTTGCCGAAATAGTAAGCGCGATGCATCATGGCATCCTCCATGCTAGGTGCATGCCGGGGCCTGCGTTTGAAAGTCTGCCGCTTGACCTTGTGGATACCCTCGGAGAATAGAATCTTCGCCCGCAGGGCCTCGAAGCTGTAGCCACGGCCCAGGCGGTTCATCACGCGGATCAGACTGTTCAGGCTCTCCGTGTAGGCGTTGGTGATCGCGTGATCGAAGTAGGCAAAGATGTGTGGGTGCCAGTTGTCGACGGCTCTGATCAAGGGATAAAACGCTTCACGCGCCTCTGGTGTCAGCGTCTCTTTCCAAATGGCATAGGCTTGCTCGGCTTCACCTCTGCTGCCCAGTTCCCAGATGCCGTAGAACGCTTCTTTGGCTTCATAAGCGCTCCCGAGGCGCGGATAGTTGGCCGTCCAGCCCGAGAGCTTGAGGTATTCCTCATCGCTCAGGTCATGGCGGCGTTTGAGCAGCACGAAACGATCATGCATCAAACCCCGGCGTTGCTTCGGTTCAAGTTCTGCGCGCAGGGTCTTACGCACGGTCTCCAGCGCCTCGTTGGCCATGCGCACGACGTGAAACTTGTCGATGACGATGGTGGCCTGCGGCATCAGTGCTTCCACCGCATCCCGGTAGGGTGTCCACATGTCCATGGCCACGTACCGGATCGCTTCGCGCCCCTTTAGCGATTGGAAGTAGCCCATTACGGTTTTCTTGGTGCGATCGCGCAGTACTTCGACGGCGGTATTGTGCTCGATGTTGGAGATGATGCAGCGTGGCTTCTTGATGATGTGGATCTCATCGATGCCCATCCACGTCGGCACCTCGAAGCGAACCTTGCGCTCCAGATCATTGACATGATCGCGGAAGATATTGCGCACCGTCTTCTCGTCGATACCAATATCCTCGGCGAGGCTGGCGAAGGTGCGGCGCAAGCTCTGTTGGCCAATCCAGCGCACCAACCGCCGAGTCATCTCCCGCTTGCCGTCAACGGCGGGCAGCGGTTGCATGAAGGTTTTGCCGCATGAGGTACAGCGCCAGCGTCGGGTATCCACATAGATGCCCACCCGCTTGCCGTGCATGGGTAGATCACGGATCACCTGTTCATTACGACCATGGCCTCGCAGGGCCTCCGAATGGCAGTTTGGGCATGCCTTGGGTGATTGCGTGGGCTCGGCGGCGATGTGGTAGTCGTGAGTGGTTTCCTCAACGTCCAGCACATGGTATTCGGCGAGATTCAGTAGGTTTGCGGGCATGATGCAGCAATCTATCCCTGATTTTCCGGTGCCCGGCCTGCACAGGCTCGCGTCAGATGTTCCAATCGATCAGCCTTGGTCTGTCTGACGTCCTACGCAGTCAGGGTTTCGGGTGATCTGCATGACTGTTCCGTTGAAGGCTTTCTGCGGCCGCTTTGACGTGGCGATAGAGATCTGGCAAATCCGCATGGATTGTCTGCCAGACGATCTCCAGATCCACCTTGAAGTAGCCATGAGCCACGGCATTGCGCATCTGGTAGGCAAACGCCAGTGGGAGTTCCGGATGCTCGGCGGAAAACGCCGGGTAACGGCTCTCGATATTATGGCTGGCCTCGCCGATGATCTCGAAGTTGCGAATCACCGCATCCTGGGTCAGTTCATTAGCCAGAAAGACTACTTCGTTCATGTCCTCGACATAGCGTTCGATGCGCTCGATGGCTTCGAGGATATGGCCCAGATAATCGACCAGGCGCTGCTGGTCATGACTCATATCGGACGGGCTTCCGAGAGCACCGCGGCGCGAAACTTCTCCGGCAAGGCCTTGGGGGTCAGTACATCCACCGGCACGCCCAGGAGCTGAAGCAACTCATAACGAATCGCCCCGATGTCGAACAGGGTCGTTTCAGGCGTCGGATCGACCAGGATGTCGAGGTCGCTGCCCTCCGCATCCTCGCCACGGATCACGGAACCGAAGATGCGGGCATTATGGGCGCGATGGGCTTCTACCACGCGCACAATGTCTTTTCGATGGGTAGCCAGTGCCACGGAAGGCTTCATGAGGTTTTCCTGATTAGGCTCCGGACCCATCGTAGTGAACTGAACAGATCAACGCAACAGCCTAATCCGGTTTTACTATCGGCAGACAATTACCTCCAACATCCGGTCAAAACACACCCAAATCCGGATACCCCGAAAAAATAATTATTCATATGATTGCGCCGGGCGGATTGTAGGGCGGCTCTTCAAGAAATTAATTCTTTGTGGAATACAGTGCGCTGTTGTTCGCGTGACAGATGGTATGCGTGGGTTCATCCGTAGTAATCCGGTTCGTTTCCGGGTTTCCACTTGATGTTGCAGCCGAGGCTGGGCACTTGCTCTTCGGAGGCGGGTTCGCCGGCAAGTAGGGCGTCGCAGGCGGCGCGCAGGTCGTGGCCGGTGGTGGGGACGTCGTTGCCTGGGCGGGCGTCGTCGAACTGGCCGCGGTAGTAGAGCTTGCGTTCGCCGTCGAACAAGAAGAAATCCGGGGTGCAGGCGGCCTGATAGGCCTTGGCCACGGACTGGCGCTCGTCGAAAAGATAGGGGAAGTCGTAGCCGTGCTGTTCGACTTCATCGATCATTTTGTCTGGTGAGTCGTCGGGGTAGCGGGTAGCGTCGTTGGCGTTGATGCCGACTACAGCGATGCCGCGCGCGACGTATTCGCGGGCGAAGACGGCGAAGGCTTCGCGGATGCGGTGGACGTAGGGGCAGTGATTGCTCAGGAAGACGACAAGCAGGCCACGGGCGTCGGCGAAGTCGTCAATGGTAATGTCGCGGCCGGTCTTGGGCTCCGGGAGGTTGAAGCGCGGGGCGGGCGTGCCGAGTTCGAGCATGGTGGAGGGGGTGCGTGCCATGGGTGGGTCCTCAGGGAGACGGTTCGAATTCAGGAGATGGTGCGATCTGGGGGCACGGGTACGGCGAAGCGCAGCCAGAGATAGCCACCGATACCTGCGGCAAGCGAGGCGAGGAGAATGCCCGACTTGGCGAAGGTCAAGGCCTGTGCGTGCCCGGAGAAGGCGAGTTCGGTGATGAAAATGGACATGGTGAAGCCGATTCCGGCGAGCAGGCCGACGCCAACGATGTGGCGAAAATCCGTGCCGGCTGGTAGGCGTCCGATGCCGAGGCGCACGGCAACCCAGGTGAACAGTACGACGCCGGCCAGTTTGCCGAGTACGAGGCCTGCGGCCACACCGAGCAGGATGGATGAACCCAGAGCTTGGTGCAGCTCGCTGAGGCCAAGTGGAATGCCTGCGTTGGCGAGCGCGAACAGCGGCATCACGAGTAATCCGACGGGATGGTGCAGGTTGTGTTCCATGCGTTGCAGCGGTGTGGCGGCGCTTTGCGCGCGCTGTTCGACGGCCTGCAAAATGGAAAATTGGCGCTGGTTGCCGAGAATGTTGCCGTCGCCGCGGTCGTGCGAACGGAAGTGCTTCATCAATTCGTCGATGCCGCGCGAGAAGCTTTGCGGGTCGTATTTGGGGCGTGAAGGGATGGTGAGCGCGAGCAGTACGCCGGCAATGGTGGCGTGGATGCCGGATTGCAGCATGGCCAACCACATCAGTGCACCGACCACGAAATATGGCAACGGGTGACGGATGCCGCCGAGGTTGAAACCGATCAGCAGGAGCAGCAGTCCAGCGGCGACGGCCAATGGCAGCAGGGCTAGGTGTTCGGTATAGAAGACGGCGATGACGATCACTGCGCCGAGGTCGTCGACGATGGCGAGTGCAACCAGGAAGGTAATCAGGCCAGAAGGTATGCGACGGCCCAGGATGACCAGGGCGCTGACCGCGAAGGCGATGTCGGTGGCCATGGGGATGCCCCAGCCGCGCGCGCCGAGCGGATCGTGCACGGTGAGTGCATAGATGGCCGCCGGCACCAGCATGCCGCCGAGCGCGGCGATCGCCGGAATCGCGGCCTGGCGCAGGTCTGATAGCTCGCCGACCAGCAGCTCGCGTTTGATTTCGAGCCCGACGAGGAAGAAGAAAAAGGTCATCAGGCCGTCGTTGATCCAGTGATGCAGGCTCAGCGACAGCTTCCAGTCACCCAGTTGAAAGGCAATTTTGGCGTGCAGCAGGTGTTGATAGGCGGGTCCGAGAGGGGAGTTGGCAACCAGCAGGGCCAGTAGCGCAGCACTCAGCAGCAGGATGCCACCGGTAGTCTGGTGGTGGATGAACTCCTCAAAGGGGGTGAGGACGCGGTCCAGCACGCGCTCCCAAGGCATCAATATGCGGCCTTCTTCGTGACTGCCTTGGCTCATTGGTTCACCTGTCCGGCGTGTGCGATCGGATAATATAGACTATCAGCTTGCTTCCGCCACGTCGGTTTGACAGCGTTAGCGGGGGCGGGTACAAAGCCCGCTGCTTTCAAGCGCGCCGGGCTGGCGCAGAGGTAAGCATGTCCCCAACGTCCATCCGACGCTGGCACGGGCGGGCGGTGGGCGAGTCGCCTGCCTTTCGGCACGTTCTGGTCGTCGACGACAATGATTTTTACGCTGAGCGATTGACGGCGGACCTCGTCGCGCGCGGCGCGACCTGTGAGCGAGCGCATACCGCCGCCGAGGGCATGGCCATGCTCGATGCCGGTGGCGAGCGCTTCGATGCGGTAGTCACCGATATTTCCATGGAAACCGAGTTGGCTGGGCTCAAGGTGTTGCGCCACGCACGCCGCATCGGTTTTCGAGGGCAGGTCGCCAGCGCGACCACCGCGCTGGATGCCCGCTGGGCATTCACCCTCAACCGCTTCTTTCTGGGCGTGGTTTACCGCGCCGACTATCTGATACCTAAACGCCCCATCGTGCGCGACGGCGAGGTGTTGTGGATTCGCGTGGGCGGATAAACCCTCTGTCGACTCTGCCCGATCTGCTCGGTCCTGGCCTGCGGCTGATTTCGGTTGGACTCAATCCCTCCCCCGCATCGGTGGCGTCGCAAGTTTATTTCGCCCACCCGCGTAACCGCTTCTGGCCGATGCTCAACGCCTCCGGGCTGACCAATGAGGCACTTGCACCGAGCGTCGAATCGATGCGGCGGCTCTTCGAGGTGCATCGCATCGGCTTCACCGACCTAGTCAAACGTCCCACACCCGGTGTTGCGCAGCTCAGGGCGGCTGATTATCGGGAGGGCGCTGCCGCGCTGCGCATGCGTCTTCAGGGACTTGCGCCGCGCGCGATCTGGTTTCAGGGGCGGACGCCCTGGACGCAGTACCTACGCCATGCCGAGGGCGCGGCCCCGGCCGCGGGTTGGGGTCTGCAGCCACAGACGCTTGATGGGGTGCCGGTCTGGGTGACGCCCAACCCGAGCCCCGCAAACGCCGCCTTCTCGCTGGACGATCTCATTGCTCGGCTGCGCATGCTCGCGGGCTGGCTCGAGCGTATCGCTTAAGAGCCCGCTCGGTAATGTGAATATTGTGTTCGTTTGTGTTGTTCAGTGTTTACAAAACGAACGAAACATTTAGAATCCCCCGTATGAGCTCATATCCAGAAATTTCCACTACCGAATCCTTCATCGAGCGGGTCGGCCTGTCCATCGAATCCGACGGTCTGCCGCGCATCGCTGGTCGTATGCTCGGCTTCATGGTGCTTAACGGTGGCCCGCTGAGTTTTTCCGAGCTGGCGGAGCAACTGCAGGTGAGCCGCGCCAGCGTTTGTACCAATGCGCGCATTCTCTCGTCGTTGGGCGTGATTGAGCGCGTCAGCCGCCCCGGTGATCGCCAGGATTACTATCAATTGGCGGAGTCGCCCTATGCGCGGTTGATCAGCGGGTATCTCGAGCGTAAGCGTCAGATGTACGTCATCGTTCAGGATGCTCTGCGGGCGCTATCCTCTGATGACGACCCAGCACGTCGCCAGCGGCTTGAAGAAATGGCGAGCTTCTACCGGGTGGCTATCGCCCATCTGCAGCGTTTGGTCGAGGAAATGGGCGCGTCGGATGCGGGCAAGGAGGTGGCGCCGGGCGCGCCATGATGGGTGCATGGAAAAGGCGACGTGTCGATGCGTTCGCCACAGGATCGCGGATAAGGGCTCGGGGCGCCGGTGTGCCGGCGGACTCCACAAGGGAGGATGGTCATGAAGAAGCGCATGCTGTTGATGGTGATAGCGCTCGTACTGGTGTTCGGCGGGGTGTTCGGTTGGGGTGCGGTTCGTCAGCATTTCATCAACCAGTATTTCGCGAACTTCCAGCCACCGCCACAGACGGTGGCGAGCGCCGACGTGCGCGAGGTGTCGTGGCGCCCGGAGGTGTCGGCCGTCGGCGGGCTGGTGGCGGTGCGTCAGGTGGCGGTGGCGACGGACACCGATGGGTTGGTCACCGCAGTCGATTTTGCATCCGGCCAGGCGGTGAAGCATGGCCAGGTGCTGGTGCAGCTCGATGACGCGCTGGACCGGGCAACGCTCAAGGGTAATTTGGCGGCCTTGGAATTGACTCGTCTCAACTTCGAGCGGGAGCGCCGTCTGTTGGCCCAGCATGTGGCCTCGCAAACAGCCTTCGATACCGCTCAGGCCCAGTACCGGCAGGCGCAAGCACAGGTGGAACTGACCCGGACGATGATCGATAGGAAGCAGATACGGGCGCCGTTCGATGGCGTGCTGGGTATTCGCGACGTGGATGTCGGGCGCTATCTGGCGAAGGGCGCATCGGTGGTCAGCCTGCAGTCACTGGACCCGATCTATGCCGACTTCACGTTGCCGCAGCAAGAGTTGCCGAAGCTATCCGTTGGGCAAACGGTGCGCGTTTCGGTGGACGCCTACCCTGAGCGTGTGTTCACCGGCCGGATCAAGGCCATCGATCCGGCGATCAGTGCGCAGTCGCGCAGTGTTCGGGTGAGGGTCGAGGTACCCAACCCCGGCCGATTGCTGCGCCCCGGACTGTTCGTGCAGGCGCGCTTCGAGTTGTCGGGTGAGGCGCGCCAGTTGACGGTGCCGGCCAGCGCGATCGACTACAACCCCTATGGCGATTCGGTGTTTGTGATCCGTTAAAAGGGCAAGGACGACAAGGGTAAGCCGCAGCTCACGGTGACCCGCACCTATGTGCGCACAGGCGAGGTGCGTGACGGTTGGGTGGCCGTGACTACCGGCCTCAAGGCAGGCGAGCAGGTGGTGAGCGCGGGGCAGATGAAGCTGCGCAACGGCAGCCGCGTGTTGATCGACAACAGCGTCGAGCCGATCTTGGGAGCAGCGCCATGAAGCTCACCGACATCTTCATCAAGCGTCCGGTACTGGCGTCGGTGGTCAGTCTGCTGATTTTGGTGGTTGGTCTGCGCGCGTTGTTCGATCTGCCGCTGCGCGAATATCCGCGGATCGAAACCACCGTCATCACCATCACCACGGCCTACCCCGGTGCTAGCGCCGATCTGGTCAAGGGTTTCATCACCACACCCATCCAGCAGGTGGTCGCCAGCGCGGAGGGCATCGACTACGTTAGTTCGAAGAGCACGCCGGGCCTGAGCGTGATCTCGGTGAACATGCGTCTGGGTTACGACCCGAACACGGCGCTGACGGAGATCATGTCCAAGGTGGCGCAGGTCAGCAATCAGCTGCCCGCCGGCAGTCAGCAGCCGGTGATCCAGAAGGGTACGGGGCGCGGCACCGCGCTGATGTATCTGGCCTTCTACAGCACCGAGATGACGCCACAGCAGGTAACCGATTATCTCACCCGCGTGGTTCAACCCAAGCTGCAAGGTATTGAGGGCGTCGCGCAGGCACAGGTCCTTGGGGGTAAGACCTACGCCATGCGCATCTGGCTCGAACCCGACAAGCTGGCGGCCTACGGGCTGACGCCGCAGGATGTGGTGGCGGCCCTGCAGGCCAACAATTACCTGGCTGCGGTGGGCAGTACGCGGGGCGACTTCGTGCAGGTCGACCTTAATGCGAAGACGGATCTGCATACCGCTGCACAATTCCGAGAGCTGGTGGTCAAGCGCGCGGACGGCGCGTTGATCCGCTTGGGTCAGGTGGCGCACGTCGAGCTGGGTGCACAGTCCTACAACTCCAATGTGTCGTTTAACGGGCTGCAGGCAACCTTCATCGGCATCGAGCCGACGCCCTCGGCTAATCCGTTGGATGTGGCGCTGGGTGTGCGCAAGGCGATGCCGGCGATCCAGGCGCAGCTGCCCTCGGCCCTCAAGGCACGAATCGTCTACGACTCGTCGACTTACATCAGCGATGCCATCCACGAGGTGATCAAGACCATCGGCGAAGCGCTGCTCATCGTGGTGGTGGTCATTTTCCTGTTCCTTGGCAGCCTGCGCGCCGTACTGGTGCCGGCGGTCACGATTCCGCTGTCGATGATCGGGGCGGCGGCGATCATGCTGTGGCTGGGTTACTCGCTCAACCTACTTACCCTGTTAGCCATGGTGCTCGCCATCGGCCTGGTGGTGGATGACGCCATCATCGTGGTTGAGAATATCCATCGACATATGGAATCCGGCATGCGCGCGACCGATGCCGCGATCCGTGGCGCGCGCGAGCTGGCCGGGCCGATCATGGCGATGAGCTTTACCCTGATCGCGGTCTTTGCGCCCATCGGGCTGGTTGGCGGACTGACAGGCAGTCTGTTCTCGGAGTTCGCCTTCACGCTCGCCGCGGCGGTCTTCATTTCCGGTATCGTGGCACTGACGTTGTCGCCGGTAATGAGCGCGTATCTGTTCGCCGGTGCGCAGGACAAGCGTGGCTTCGCCGCGCGTCTGGACCGGATGTTCACCTGGTTGCAGGGGGCGTATCAGCGGCGCCTGGGGCGCACGCTCGACTACCGGCCGGTGACCTATCTGATGGCACTGGTCGCGCTGGGCAGTATCGGCTTTCTGTACGCGGGCGCGAAGCACGAGTTGGCGCCGACCGAGGACCAGGGCATCCTGTTCATGAGCGCGAATGGGCCGCAGGATGCGACGCCACAATACATGGACGCCTATGCCCGTCAGTTCTACAAAATCTTCGCGAAATTCCCGGACGCAGATCGCTATTTCGTGGTCAATGGCATGGGGGGGTGAACAACACCATTGCGGGTTTGGCCTTCAAGCCCTGGAGCGAGCGGAGCAGAACCACCATGTCGTACATGCCGCGTCTGCAAGGTGAAGTGGCGAGTGTGGCGGGCCTGCGTACGGTGGTTTTTCCGCAACCGGCGCTGCCTGGTGCTGGACAGGGCTTGCCGGTGCAATTCGTGATCACGACCACGGCCGATTACCGCATGCTGGACCAGGTAGCCAATGCCTTGGAACAAAAGGCGCAGGCATCCGGGCTGTTTGCCTATGTGGACAATGATTTGAAGATCCAGCGCCCGCGTGTGGACGTGGTCGTCGATCGCGCCAAGGCGGCGTCGCTGGGTTTGAGCATGCAGGATATCGGTGGCGCACTGACCAGTTTGTTGGGCGGCAACTACGTGCAGCGCTTCAGCATCGAGGGCCGCAGTTACGAGGTCATCCCGCAGGTTGCCGACCGGCTGCGTGCCGATCCTGGCTTGCTCAAGGGTTACTACGTGCGCAGCGCTGACGGCACGATGGTGCCGTTGTCCGCCGTGGTCAGCCTCAAGGGTGAGGTGGAACCTTCATCGCTGAACCAGTTCCAGCAACTCAATGCGGCCACGATCGGCGCGGTCATGCGCCCAGGGCAACCGATCTCGGCAGGACTCGATTATCTGCGGACGGAGGCCAAGCAACTGATGCCCGCGGACTACGGCGTGAACTATGCGGGCGAGTCGCGCCAGTACGTCGAGGAGGGCAATGCGCTGCTGTACACGTTCTTCTTTTCGATCGTGCTGATCTATCTGGTGTTGGCGGCACTGTTCGAGAGTTTCCGTGACCCGGTGACCATTCTGATCACGGTGCCGATGTCGATCTGCGGTGCGCTTATCTTCATTTACCTGGGGCTGGCCTCAGTGAATATTTATACCCAGATCGGCCTGATCACCCTGATCGGTCTGATCAGCAAGCATGGCATTCTGATCGTGCGTTTCGCCAACGAGCTGCAACAGTCCGAGGGGCTGGACAAACGTGCGGCGGTGGAACGTGCCGCAGCGATCCGGCTGCGCCCGATCCTGATGACCACGGCGGCAATGGTGGTAGGCGTAGTGCCGCTGATGTTGGCCGGCGGGCCTGGCGCGGTCAGCCGCTTTGACCTCGGGCTGGTCATCTTCACGGGGATGCTGATCGGTACCCTGTTCACCCTGTTCGTGGTGCCGGCACTGTATATGCTGCTGGCGCGTTCACATCAGGCGGACGTTGGCACGGCCATGCGCCAAGCGAGCCCCGCATGATTCTTGGTCTATGTAAATTCGGAGGATGTTTGATCGTGCGTGATTCGAAGCGCCTGACCCACTGGGTAGTCATGTTACTGTTACCCGTGTTGGGTGGTTGTGCCACTACACCTCAGGCAGGTGGTCAGAATACGGGCGCGCTGAGTAGCTACAACCATGCGATGTTTAGTTTCAACATGACCGTGGACAAGGCCGTGTTGCGACCCGTGGCCAAGGGCTATGTGGCCGTGACGCCGCGTCCGATACGCCACCGGGTTTCGGATTTCTTCTCGAACCTTGGCGATGTGCCGGTAACCGTGAATGCTCTGTTGCAATTCAAGCTTGGTCAGGCCGCACAGGATCTTACTCGGCTGGTATTCAACACCACCTTCGGGCTGTTCGGGTTGTTCGATGTGGCCAGTGACTGGGGTTTGCCCCAGCACGAAGACGACCTCGGCATGACCTTGGCGCGCTGGGGGGTGCCGCAGGGACCGTACATCATTATTCCCTTCTTCGGCCCCAGCACCCTGCGCAACAGCCTTTCCCCGCTGATCGACGGCGTGTATCTGAACCCGCTCTACTATTACCCCTATCCGACCGTACAGTGGTCGGCCACGGCGCTGAAGGTCACCGAGGAGCGGGCGCAATTGCTGCCGTTGGACTCCAGTCTCGATCAGGCCTACGACCCCTATACCTTCATGCGCGATGCCTATCTGCAACACCGGCATTACGTCCTCGAACAGAACAACCCCAGTCCGGCCAAGAAGAAGCCTGCACTGACGCCGCTGCAACAACAGCTGCTGGAGATGCAGGGTGGCCAGTGAGCGATCATCAGTCCGCGGCCCAACCGCGGCCCACCTCTGAAGGAATTGGCGATGAAGATTGCAAAAATCGTATTCGGTGTCGCGGTACTCGGCACGAGCGCGGGAGCGCAGGCGGCAGATCTCATGCAGGTGTACCAGCAGGCGCGGGCGAACGACGCGCAGTTCGCCGCTGCTCAGCAGGAATACAAGGCCCTGCGCGAGGCGCGTCCACTGGCACGGTCGAGCCTGCTGCCGCAGGTCAACCTGTCGGCTAACGTGGCGCAGAACTATTCCCGCTTCGAGAATTTCAGCATCGCGGGGCAGCGGGTGCCCAATAGTACCTACGACTACGGCAGCAACGGCTATTCACTAAGCCTGAGCCAAACCCTGTTCAACTATAGCGACTGGCTGGCACTCAAGCAGGCGGACCAGACCGTTGCCGCCGCGCAGGCACGCCTCGATGCGGCTAGTCAGGCCTTGATCCTGAATACCGCGCAGGCCTATTTCTCGGTGCTCGCGGCAGAGGACCAGCTACGCTACAGCAGAGCCCAGCTGCGCGCCATCGGTCGACAACTTGAGCAGGCCAAGAAACGCTATGACGTCGGCCTGGTGGCCGTCACCGACGTTCAACAGGCGCAGGCCAGCTACGACCTTGCTCGGGCCGCGGTGATCCAGGCGCAAAGCAAGGTGGACAATGCCCGCGAGGCCCTCGCTGTGCTGACCGGTCAGGAGGGCGAACCTCTCGATCCACTGGCTCGTGAGCTGCCGCTGCTGACCCCCAAGCCGGACAATTTGCACGACTGGGTACAGGCCGCGATGCAGCAGAATCTGAGCGTGGTCGCCGCGCGATATGCGACCGCCGCCGCGCGTCGGGAGGTGGGCGTGCAGCGTGCCGGTCACTATCCGACGGTGAACCTGGTTGCCAGTCGTGCCTACAATGATTCCAACGCCGGACTCGAAGCAGGACGGACTACCAACGACAGTATCGCCCTACAGCTCAATGTGCCGCTGTTTTCGGGCCTGCGCGTCAGCTCGCTTACCGATCAGGCCCAATACAAGTACCTACAGGCCAATGAGCTGCTCAAGGGCCAGCAGCGCGAGGCGGTACGGCAGACCCGCTCGGCGTATCTCAACGTGATGTCCTCGATCAGTCAGGTCGAGGCCTTGCGCCAGGCGGTCGCCTCGAACGAAGCGTCGGTTGCATCAATGGAAGCCGGCTTCAAGGTGGGTACGCGGACTTCGCTGGATGTACTGTCGGCGCTTTCCGATCTGTACAAGGCACAGAGCGAGTATGCCCAAGCCCGTTACAACTATCTGGTGAACACGTTGCTGCTCAAGCAGGCCGCCGGCACGTTGTCGATGGTCGATATCGAACACATCAACGGTTATCTGACGGCACCCTCGGCGGCAGCCGCACAGGCGGGCGCCAGCTAGGCGCCCGGGTTCCGATCCTCCGGAACCTGATGGGGGTGCCGGCACTCTGACAGGAGTGCCTGGCCCTGTCCGACCATGCAGGCGCATGGATTGTTCTCGCCGACCCCGCTGTGGCGGCGGTGCCACGTATGTCATTTCAAGGAGAATCCCGGTGCCGACCCAGGATGATGCTCAACAGACCGATAAACCGCGCGCCGGACGCCGTGCGCGCGCACTGAGCCTTGCGGTAATAGGGTTTGTACTCGCGGGCTTGGTCTGGGGCGCCTATTACCTGTTCGTTGGACGTTATCAGGTGAGCACTGATGACGCATATGTCCATGGCGACCGCGTGATGGTCTCGCCTCAGGTGTCTGGAACCGTGGTGGCGGTCAAGGCCCGTGACACGGATTTCGTCAAGCGCGGTGACGTATTGGTGCGGCTCGACACAGCCAATGCCGATGTTGCACTGGCTCAAGCGGAGGCACAGCTTGCATCTGCCGTGCGTCAGGTGCGGGAGGCCTTTGCCCGAGTGCATGCCTTGCAGGCGACGGTGGCCTTGGACCGTGCCGAGCTGCGACTGGCAACCGACAATGCGCAACGTCAGACGCGTCTGTTACGCAAGGGTATGACTTCGACCGAAACCGCTCAACAGATGCACACGCAGATGGAAGTCGCCGCACACAGGCTTTCGATAGACCAGGCCCAACTCGAGGGCGCGCATGCCGCAGTCGCGGACGCCACGCTCGCCGGTAATCCAGTGGTGCGCCAGGCTGCCGCGATGGTGCGTACGGATTACCTCAACGTGGCGCGCACGCGAATCGTCTCGCCGGTGACCGGTTATATCGCTGACAGCGGGGTCGAGGTCGGCCAGCAGGTCAAGCCGGGCTCGACACTGATGGATGTCGTGCCGCTGTCGGATGTCTGGGTGGACGCCAACTTTAAAGAATCGAATTTGCGCGACGTCCGTATCGGACAGCCCGTGAGTCTGACCTCGAGTTTCTACGGCAGCGGCGTGGTTTATCACGGTCATGTCATTGGTCTGTTGCCTGGTACGGGTTCGGTGTTTGCGTTACTGCCCGCGCAGAACGCGACGGGCAATTGGATCAAGGTGGTACAGCGGGTGCCCGTGAGGATTTCTCTCCCGGCGGACGAGCTCACGCAACACCCGTTGCGCCTCGGGCTTTCCATCAGCGCCACCATCGATATTCGTGATCATTCGGGCACGAGTCTGGCGACGGTGCCGCGCGCGCAGCAGGGCGCGAGCACCGATGTCTACGCGCAGCAGCTTCAGGGCGCGGATGCGTTGATCAAGCGCATCATCGACGCGAACAGCGGCAAGGCCTCCACGGCGCATGGCTGAGGCGCCACTTCAGCCCGTCAAGGGCGCAACGCTGGGTGTGCTGACCATCGCGCTCGCGCTCGCGACCTTCATGAACGTGCTGGATACAACGATCACCAACGTGGCGGTGCCGACGATCTCCGGCGATCTGGGCGTGAGCCCGGACCAGGGTACCTGGGTCATCACCGCCTTCGTGGTGGCAACGGCCATCGCCGTGCCTTTGACCGGCTGGTTGGCGCAGCGTTTCGGCGAAGTGCGGCTGTTCGTGGTTTGTACCGGGCTGTTCACGCTGTTTTCCACACTCTGCGGTTTGGCTGACAGTTTTCCCGTGCTTCTGTTTCTGCGCGTGCTGCAAGGCGCGGTAGCCGGGCCGATGATCCCCTTGTCGCAGAGCTTGCTGATGAACAATTACCCGCCGGACAAGCGCGGGCTAGCACTTGCGATTTGGGGGATGACCACCGTGGTGGCACCCGTGCTGGGCCCGATCTTCGGTGGCTGGCTCACCGACAACTACAGTTGGCCGTGGATTTTCTACATCAATATACCGATCGGTATTTTTTCGATCATGGTGACGTGGTCTTTGCTCAAGAACCGGGAGACGCCACGTCGTCGTCTACCCATCGACGCCATCGGTCTTGCCTTGCTGGTCGTCGGTGTCGGTGCGTTGCAGATCATGCTCGACAAGGGCAATCAGGACGATTGGTTCGGTTCCACCTTCATTCTTACCTTGGGTATCACCGCACTGATTGCGATCGTGTTATTCATTATTTGGGAATGGTACGACCCGCATCCGGTGGTCGATCTGACATTATTCAAGAGCCGTAATTTCAACGTCGCAGCGGTGGCCATCACGCTGGGCTTCGGCGTGTATTTCGGTGGCATCGTGATCTTCCCGCTGTGGCTGCAAACTCAGCTCAACTACACTGCCACCTGGGCCGGTATCGCATCGGCCCCGGTAGGGCTGTTGGCGATCGTATTGTCGCCAATCGTTGGGCGCAATCTGCATCGTGTCGATCTGCGCATCTTCGTGACCATCGCCTTTCTGGTCTTTGCCTTGTGCTCCTTCTGGCTGGGGAGCCTGACCACGCAGGTCGATCTTTGGCAGTTGGTCGACCCGCGTATTTATCTGGGTATCGGCATCGCTACTTTTTTTATCCCGCTGACCGCGATGTCGCTGGCAGGGTTGCCGCAGTCGCGCGTCGCCAGCGCGTCCGGTTTGCTGAATTTCCTGCGTACACTAGGTGCAAGCTTCGGTACCTCGCTGAGTATCACGCTTTGGGACCGGCGCGCGACGCTGCATGATCAGCGTCTGATGGATCATCTCACCAACGCCAATCCGGCCTTGCACCAGGCCCTGGGGCAGCTGCAATCGCACGGGCTTTCGCCAGAAGCTAGTTATGGCGTGATGGAGCGTCTGGTCGAGCAGCAGGCCTTTATGCTCTCGACGAACGATTTTTTCTGGCTGTCCGGTTGGATTTTCGTGATGCTCATGGGGCTGGTTTGGTTCGCCCGCCCACCCTTCGCGCCGGCCCGTGGCGCACCGCCGGTTGCGGCTGAATAGTTGTCTGGCGCGCAAGCACTGAGTACCACCGCGCGTCGCCTAATCGGCGCGCGCGCGCTACGCAGCCTCGGACAAGGGGCGCTGGTGGTGGATTTCGCGCTCTATCTGCATGCCTTGCGCTGGACGCCAGTCGCCATTGGCGCGGTGTTCATGGGGGGCTTGGTGCTCGGAGGCGTGCTGACGCTGCTGCTCGGGCCGTTGTCCGATCGCTGGGGGCGACGACGCTTCCTGCTGGCCTATGAGGTCAGCCAGATGCTGGCCGCCCTGGTTGCCTTGCTCAGCAGTCACCCCGCACTGATTGCCGCTGCCGCCATCATCGGAGGCTTTGGTCGAGGCGCCAACGGTAGCGCGGGTCCGTTTGCGCCCGTGGAGCAATCCTGGCTTGCCGGCGAAATTGCCCCGGATATGCGCGGTAGCGTTTTCAGCCTCAATACGGCCTTGGGATTTTTCGGTATGGCCCTGGGCGCGCTCGGCGCGATGTTGCCGGGTTTGACGGACGACGGCCACCCGCCTGCCGCCGAATACCGGGTATTGTTCCTGATCGTATTGCTGGGTTCGCTCGCCTGTTTCGGTTTGTTGTGGGGTGTAAAGGATAGGTCTCGTATCGCGCCAGAGATCGTCGGCGATGGTGCGTCCCTGGAAAAGAAGGCGCGGCGGGTCCGCGAGAATGGTTTGCTGCTGCGACTGGTTGGCGTGAACGCTATCAATGGTCTCGGCATCGGCTTGATCGGGCCATTGATGGCCTATTGGTTCGAGCTGCGCTTCTCCGTCGGACCTTCAGCGATCGCGCCGATGATGAGTCTTGCCTTCGTGGTGACGGGGCTGGCCTCGTTACTGGCCGGCCGGCTAAGCCGCCGCTTCGGGGTGGTCGACGCGGTGGTCTGGCCGCGCCTGGTGGGTTTGTTGCTGCTGATTCCGATGGCGCTTTCCCCAAGCTTCTATTGGGCCGGTTTTTTCTACGTGCTGCGCTCCGGCCTCAATCGGGGCACCGTAGGTGCCCGTCAGGCACTCGGTGTGAGCCTGGTCGGTGCGGATCGCAGTGGGCTGGCCGCCAGCCTCAATACCGTATCGATGATGCTACCGCTCGCCGTCGGCCCAGTGGTCGCGGGCGCCTTCTTTCAGGCCGGTTGGCTGCTGCCGCCCTTCGTGCTCGCGGCAGGTCTGCAAGGTGTCTATCTATATCTTTACCACCGCCTGTTTCGGGCCCACGACCCAGGGCACCGCGACGCAATATAGGCTAGACTCTGCACGCTCTGGAGCCCTAAGAAACCAGGAGCGTCGCCTTGAGCCTTGGCACCCTGTATATCATTTCCGCCCCCTCCGGCGCCGGGAAGACCAGTTTGGTCAAGGCGCTGGTAGCGCGCGTGGACACGATCAGCATCTCGGTCTCGCATACCACCCGCAAATCTCGTCCCGGCGAGCAGGATGGGCGTGATTATCACTTCATCGACGAGCGCGCCTTCCTGGGCATGATCGAGGATGTCGCCTTTCTGGAACACGCGCGGGTGTTCGATCATTACTACGGCACGGCGCTAGCCAGCGTGCAGGCGCAGCTGGCCGAGGGTCAGGACGTGATCCTCGAAATCGATTGGCAGGGCGCGCAGCAGGTACGCCGTCAACTGCCAGGTTGCCAGTCGATTTTTATTCTTCCACCCTCGCGGACCGAGCTGGAAACCAGGTTGCGCGCGCGTGCGCAGGACAGCGACGAGGTGATCGAGCGGCGGATGCGCGACGCGGTGCGGGAGATTTCGCACTATGGCGAATATGACTACCTCGTCGTCAACGATGACTTCGAGGATGCGCTTGCGGAATTGTCGGTTATCGTCAGCGCCAATCGCCTGCGTTTGCCCGCGCGCGGCCAGCGCTTGCGCTCGCTGATTTCCGATCTGCTGGTTTGAGCGTTCGCCATCCATTAAGATGAGGGCATTGTTATGTCCTATTAAAATGCACCGGCCGGCGCCCCGCCGCCCGGGCAGCCAGATTTGGAGTGAGTCATGGCCAGAATTACCGTAGAAGACTGCCTTGCGAACGTCGATAACCGCTTCCAGCTGGTATTGATCGCGTCCAAGCGTGCCCGTCAGATTTCCCTGGGTGCCGAGCCGCGTGTGTCGCTTGAGAACGACAAACCCACGGTAGTCGCGTTGCGCGAGATTGCCGAAGGTCTGACCACCGTCTCAGTGTTGGACGAAGTCGTCGCCCGCGAACACGGCCTCTCATCGCCGATCAGCGAGCAGGAAGTCCGGGAGGAGATCTAGCCGATCTCCCCAGTGGCTCGCGTCCGGCGCCCTACGCGCCTGCCGATAGCCGATCATGGTTGACCTCGTCACCCCGCCGCAGCCGAATGCCGCGCCTGGTGTAAACCGGGGGGATTCCACGCGCTTTCTGGTCAGCGATCTTTGCAAGATACTGGAGGTCTACCTGCCGCCTGAGCAGGTGCGCGATGTCTATCGCACCTACTTATTTGCGGCCGAGGCCCATATCGGGCAGAACCGGCAGTCCGGCGAGCCTTATATCTTCCATCCGCTGGCCGTAGCGCGCGTTATGGCCGGGATGCGGATGGACCATCACAGCATCATGGCGGCCATCCTTCACGACGTGATGGAGGATACCCCGGTCACCAAGGATCAGCTGCGCGAGACCTTCGGCGAGGAAGTCGCCGAGCTGGTCGATGGCGTGAGCAAACTGACGCATCTCAAGTTCGAATCGCACGCCGAGGCCCAGGCCGAGAACATCCGTAAAATGATGATGGCCATGGTGCGCGATCTGCGCGTCATCCTGGTCAAGCTGGCCGACCGTCTACACAACATGCGGACTCTCTCCGCGTTGCGCCCGGACAAACGTCGACGCATCGCCCGCGAAACCCTCGAAATCTATGCGCCCATCGCTCAGCGCCTGGGTATGAATGCCCTGCGTCGAGAGCTGGAAACCCTTGGCTTCGCAGCGCTTTACCCGATGCGTTACCGCGTTTTGTCGAACTCCGTCGAGCGTGCGCGCGGTAGGCGTAAGGAGTTGATGCAGAACGTCGAGGCCGCTATCGTCAGGCGCCTGGAAGAGACCGGTATCGAGGCGCGGGTCGTGGGGCGGGAGAAGAACCTCTACTCGCTCTACCGCAAGATGCGGGGCAAACGGATGCCTTTTTCCGAGGTGTTCGACGTCTTCGCCATCCGCATCGCAGTGGCCGACATCGATACCTGCTACCGCGCGCTTGGCATCACGCACAATCTCTACAAGCCGGTGGCCGGACACTTCAAGGACTACATCGCCATCCCCAAGGCGAACGGTTACCAGTCGCTGCATACCATTCTGTTCGGCCCGCACGGTATCCCCATCGAGGTACAGATACGCTCCGACGAGATGGACCGGGTAGCGGAAAGCGGCATCGCCGCACATTGGCTTTACAAGGCGGGCGAGGGGGGGAACGCCGGTGCGGGCACACAGGCGCGTGCGCGCGAATGGCTCAAGGGAATCCTTGAGATGCAGCAGCGCGCGGGCAGTTCGCTCGAATTCCTGGAAAACGTCAAGGTCGACCTGTTTCCTGACGAGGTCTACATCTTCACGCCCAAAGGCGCCATCATGGAACTGCCGCGTGGCGCGACGGCCGTTGATTTCGCTTATGCGGTGCACTCCGATGTCGGCAATACCTGCGTCGCCGCCAAGATCGACCGCCACTTGGCGCCGCTGTCCTCACCGCTCGAAAGCGGACAGACCGTGGAAATTATCACCTCGCCGACCGCGCGCCCCAATCCCGCATGGCTCAATTTCGTGGTTACCGCGAAGGCGCGTACGGGTTTGCGCCACCGTCTCAAGAGCCTGCAGGGTGATGAAGCCATCGCGCTGGGGCGGCGGTTGCTGGACAAGGCGCTAAGCGCTGCCGGCCAAACCCTCGAATCGGTCGATACGGGGCGGCTCGCCGATCTGTTGACGACCTGGGGGCTGACGGATCTGAATGCATTGCTCAACGATGTCGGCCTGGGCAACCGTCTGGCGCCACTGGTCACGCGGCGTCTGCTGGGCGAAGGCGAAGAAGGCGATACTCCGCAAACTCATGGCGGTAAACCGCTGGTGATCCGCGGTAGCGAAGGCCTGGTGTTGACCTTCGCCAAGTGCTGCTACCCTTTGCCCGGCGACCCCATCGCCGGCGTGCTCAGTGCGGGCCGAGGGCTGGTGGTACACCGCGAAACTTGCCGCAATGTGCTCGAATTCCGTGCCAAACCCGACCGCTGGATGCCCCTGCAATGGTCGGATGAGCCGAGTGGTGAATTTGCCGCGGCCATTCGTGTGATGGTCTCGAATCAGCGCGGGATGCTGGCACAGATCGCGGCACGTATCGCAGAAACCGATTCGAACATCGAAAACGTCTCCTTCGAAGAGCGAGACAGCATGCTGACCACGATGACTTTCGTGTTGAGCGTGCGCGACCGTCGGCACCTGGCGCGTGTCATGCGCCGTCTGCGTGCCGTACCCGCGGTCAACAAGATCACGCGCGTGCGCGGCTGATGGGATGGGATGACCGACCGGCGGATTCCCGGTAACCTGTGCCGCTCCGACAAACAAGAGCGCAGCGCCATGAAAACCGAAGTCATTTTCACAGACAAAGCCCCCAAGGCCATCGGCACCTATTCACAGGCGATTCGAGCCGGCGATACGGTTTATCTGTCCGGCCAAATTCCGCTCGATCCCGCGACCATGGAACTGGCTGGCGACGATATGGAGACCCAGATCAAGCAGGTCTTCGATAACCTGTCGGCGGTTGCACGTGCCGCCGGTGGCAGCCTGGCCAACGTGGTCAAGCTGAACATTTTTCTGACCGACCTGGCTCACTTCCCCATGGTGAACCAGCAGATGGCCGAATATTTCACCGAACCCTACCCGGCGCGCGCCGCCGTCGGCGTCGCTGCCCTACCGCGCGGGGTGGGCGTGGAAATGGAAGCGGTCATGGTGCTCGGCTGAGCCAGGAGGTCGGGGACTCGGCGCCGCACCCGGCGACGGGACACCGATCTTCACAGCATAATGACCGCCTTGAGCCTGCAATCGCCGGTCGCCGCCATGAAGGGGGTGGGTGAGCGGCTTGCCGAACGCCTCGCGCGGCTTGGTATCGAGCGTGTTGAGGATCTGTTGTTCCATCTGCCGCTGCGCTATCAGGACCGCAGCCGCTTGAGTGCGCTCGGTGGGTTGCGTCCCCAGCAGGAAGTATTGGTACAGGGACGCGTGACGCATGCCGAAATTGTGGTGCGTCGTCGACGTGCGCTGTTGGTCCGCATCGCGGATACCAGCGGCCAAATCACACTGCGTTTTTTCCACTTCGGGTCCACTCAGCGGCAGCACCTGGTACCCGGCCAGTGGGTGCGAGCGTTCGGCGAGGTACGGCCTGGGCTCGCCGGCCTCGAAATGGTCCATCCGGAATATCGGGTGCTGGTTGAAGCCGACGACGAACCCCTGGAGCGAACCCTGACGCCGGTCTATCCGACCACCGAAGGCGTCGGACAAGCGACCTTGCGACGTCTCATCGGGCTGGCACGCGCCTATGGCGGGCTACACGAGTGGTTGTCCGAGTCGCAACTGCCGGAAGCGCTGCGCTACGGTCTGGGTGAGGCCTTGTCACTGCTACACACGCCACCGGTCGATGTCGATACCGTCGCGCTCATGGACGGTCGCCACCCCGCCCAGCGGCGCTTGGCCTTCGAGGAACTGGTGGCACACCAACTCGGTATGGCACGTCTGCGGGCACAGGCGCGCGCGGAGCCGGCACCGCCACTGCCCGTACCCACGGCGGAAGACTTGAGCCGTCGCTTCGTGTCGAACCTGCCCTTTGTGCTGACCGATGCGCAGTGTCGTGTCATCGATGAGATCGCGACGGACCTTGCCTGCCCGCACCCGATGCTGCGGCTGGTACAGGGCGACGTGGGTTCTGGCAAGACGGTGGTTGCGATGGCGGCCTGCCTGCAGGCGGTGGCGGGGGGCTTCCAGGCTGCGCTGATGGCGCCGACCGAACTGCTGGCTGAGCAGCATTATCGCAATGCCGAGGGATGGTTGGCACCTCTGGACGTGCGCGTGGTGTGGTTGTCTGGGCGGCTGCGCGAGGCGCAGCGTAGCGAGGTGTTGGCCGAACTGGAGGATGGACGGGCATCGATGGTGGTGGGCACCCACGCGTTATTTCAGGACACGGTGCGTTTTGCCCGTTTGGGGTTGGTCGTGATCGACGAACAACACCGTTTCGGCGTACACCAGCGACTGGCGTTGCGCGAAAAAGCGATTGCGGGCGGGTTGTACCCGCACCAGCTGGTGATGACCGCGACCCCGATCCCGCGCACGCTGGCGATGACCGCGTATGCGGATTTGGACTATTCGGTAATCGATGAATTACCGCCAGGCCGCAAGCCGGTCGTGACGGTAGCCATTCCGGATACACGTCGTCCCGAGGTGGTCGAGCGTATTCACGCAGCGGTGGAGCGCGGCCAACAGGTCTACTGGGTCTGTACCCTGATCGAAGAATCCGAGGTGCTGCAGTGCGAAACCGCCGAGGCAACCCATGCGCTGCTCACCGAGGCATTGCCAGGCATCGCCGTGGGATTGGTGCATGGCCGGCTGCGTGCCGCAGAAAAGGAGGCAGTGATGCGGGCCTTCAAGGAGGGTGCGCTGGATCTGTTGGTGGCGACCACCGTGATCGAGGTCGGCGTCGACGTGCCGAACGCGTCATTGATGGTTGTCGAGAACGCTGAACGACTGGGTTTGGCACAGTTGCATCAGTTGCGCGGCCGGGTCGGTCGGGGCGCCACGGCTTCGAGCTGCGTCCTGCTTTATCATCCGCCCCTGGGGGAGACTGCACGTCGACGATTGCAGGTGATGCGCAAGACCCAGGACGGTTTTGAGGTGGCCCGCCATGATCTGGAAATTCGTGGCCCTGGTGAGCTGCTGGGCACCCGGCAAACCGGACTTGCGCACCTGCGGGTGGCGGATATGGTGCGGGACGGCGATTTGATTCCAGCCGCACTTGATACCGCGCACGTGCTCGCAGCCGAGGCACCGGCGGCGACCGATGCGCTGATTCGACGTTGGGTGTCCGGTGGGATTCGCTATGCCCAGGTTTGACCAGAGCTTTAACTGCTTGCAGCACACGCGGCAGGGCTGGCTATAATCAACCCATTGGGCGTGCCCAAAGTATCCATAAAATGTTATCGATCTGAAGGAGGCGCAATGAGAACAATGTTCAAGGGAGCAGGAGTTATCGGGGTCATGGGGGTGGTTGCGGCGATGTTGGGCGCGCCGATGGTGGCACAGGCCAGCCCGGAGCAGGACCTCAAGGCATTTCGCCAGTTCTTCGAGCAGCGTTTCCCAGGCGTGCCGCTCAAGGCCTATGCCCAGGGCGAGTGGATACCGGGCATCAATACCGAGGATGCGATCAGCCAGTACAAGAGCATCATGCAATTCCCGCCGCAGGACGAAGGCATTGCGGCCGGCAAGCGCTTGTTCGACAAGCCCTTCGCCAACGGCAAGACCTACGCGAGCTGCTTCCGTAACGGCGGCAAGGATATCCGTCAATACTACCCTTACTTCGACAAACAAACCGCTCAGGTGGTGACGCTGGAAGGCGCGATCAACGAGTGCCGAGTCAAGAACGGCGAGAAGGCGCTGCCTTGGCAGAAGGGTAAGCTGGCCGAGTTATCAGCCTATATGGCGAGCACCTCCGACGGCAAGCTGATGCATGTCAGTGTACCCAATGAACCGGCAGCTCTTGCCGCCTATGCGCGCGGCAAGGATTTCTTCTATGCCAAGCGTGGGCAGCTCAATTTCTCCTGCGCTGCCTGTCACATGGCCCATGCTGGCCAGAAGTTACGCACGCAAACCCTCAGCCCGGCCTTGGGCATGCTCAACGGCTTCCCGGTATATCGCGCCAAGTGGAGCAATCTCGGCACGGTCGATCGTCGCTTCATCGGCTGTAACAAACAGGTCCGAGCCAAGCCCTTCAAGCCCCAGAGCGTCGAATACCGTGATCTGGAGTATTTTATTTCCTATATGAGCAACGGCGTTCCCATTACCGGTCCAGGTTATCGCAACTAAGTTAGGCCATGTATGCCGTCGTTAGACGGGGCTGAATGCCCCGTCTAACGTTCGCGCCACTCCCACTTCTCAACTTCCCCTCGCACGGTTTTGCACGGTGCCAGATCGAGGTATGTGCGGCGCCCGTTGCATCTGCCGATAGTCAGGTTGCTGCGTGTTTCGCTCATTGAGGCAGCATTCTCAATGAGTTGTGCAGCTCTTCATTTGAGATAGGGCAATGTGGGGTTGTGGACGCTATCTGGCGTCGTCGATGCCACAGAGGGAGGTGTCGCCGAGATGACCTGGATGGGCGGGGGTTCTAGGTTCCCGCAAGAAGGGCGCAAGTTGCAGGCATGCGCCTAGAACTGGGTCCGTGCCTGTAGCGCGACCAAGGCTTTGCGAGATCGTACAGTTTTTGTGCTGCTGCTATGTTGGTAGACCTAGATTAGAAGCGGACCGGACCGGGGATGAGGGAGAGGAGAGCCCGGCAGTTTCTGATGGTACCGCCGGGCCACGCCAAATCGATACCTATTCCTTGATTTCGGTCCATCCCTCATTGTGCCGTTTGACGATTTCGGCAATCGCGCCGGGCACGACGGTTACGCCGCTGGCGAGTTGAGCCTTGGTGATGTGCATGGCCTTCATGGTCTGATGGCAGGCGGAAAATTGAACGCCGTACATCGACAGACTCTGAATATCTTTGGCGTAGGGTGAATTCTTCAGCAGAAATTTGATACCAGGCCCCCAGGCGATGACTTCGGCATGGGCATGGTCCATACCGACTACTTTTTCCATGGTGCTCAGATTATTGATGGTGATGGCCCACTCGGCATGATTGTTCTGATTGACCTCGAGCAATACCTTGAATGGACCCGGACCCCAGGGTGGGGTCTTGTGGGTGGCGGCCATGACCGCTGTGCTGCCCATGGCGCATAGACCGAGTACGAGTGAAGCGACTTTAAGGCGATAATTCACGACTGTGCTCCTGGCTGGTGGTGGCTTTGTTGGGCTGGGATGCCCTTGGTTTGTTCGGCCTGTGGCCTAGACGCTCTGTTGGCGCCTTGTGTTCAATCCGCGACGAGCGGCCCCCGCCGGACGGTTTGAGTGCCCGCTGAAAATACGGATTCAACACACTATGACGCAAAAACACGAAATTTTAATCCATCCGTGGATGGTCGATCCGGCGGAGGCGCGTCGTATTCAGGTCCGGCTTTGCACAGCGGTATCGCTGATGGATGATTTCGGCGTGTTGCGGCAAGTGGCGGGTGTCGATGTCGGTTTCGAAGAGGGCGGCGCGATTACGCGGGCTGCGGTGGTGGTGTTGCAATGGCCGTCGCTGGTGCTGGTGGAGCAGATTCTGGCTCGGCGTCCAACGCAGTTTCCCTATGTGCCGGGTCTGCTCTCGTTTCGTGAACTTCCGGCTGTACTGGATGCGTTCGAGCGCCTGTCTCGGTACCCGGATCTGGTGTTCTGCGACGGTCAGGGCGTGGCGCATCCGCGTGGGCTGGGCATCGCCGCGCACCTCGGTGTCTTGACTGGCTTGCCGTGTATCGGCGTGGGCAAGTCGCGTCTCGTCGGTACGCATGCCGAGGTGGCGAACGAGCGTGGTGCTTCCACGCCGCTGTATCTGGGTGATGCGCGGATCGGCTGTGTATTGCGTAGTCGCAAGGGTGTGCGTCCGTTGTTCATTTCGCCTGGGCATCGCGTCTCCCAGGAAACCGCGCCACGCTTGGTCATGCAGGCGCTCACGCGCTTTCGTCTGCCTGAGCCGATCCGGGCTGCGCACCGCCTGGCCTCCGCTCCGGCCATTGCCCGCGCTGCTGCCAGAATGTCGGGGCGTTGAATCCGGCATAGTTGATCTGGCGCAGGAAACACCACCACGGTTGACGCTAAGGTGCGATCAGGGGCGATTTTGATCACATGGCGAGGCGTCATGGCCACGGGAAATACACCGATAGGGATAAGTACGGCGCATTTGCTCAGGCGGCAATTAAAGGCCGCAGATCAGGCTTTGACTCGCCTGGGTTCAGGCGATACCGGCGAGGCTCTGCACGATTTCAGGGTGGCGGTTCGACGGATACGCAGCCGATTGAGATTACATCGGGACGATATCAAGGGTACCCGACACATGCTGCGTGATTTGCACAAGCTGATGCGCGACAGCGACACGACGCGTAACGCCCAGGCCTGGCTGTCGCTGCTGGATGTGTTGGCGGAAGGCAGTACACGGCAGGAATCCGAGGGCGTTGCACAGATTCGCGGGCGCTTGGTGCTACACCTGCGCGAGGCGGCGGATCAGACGCAAGTGGCGATACGGGCACGTTACCCACCGCTGCGCGATGCCTTGTACGAATGGGCTGAGATCGTTGCCCGCCATGCCGGACCGGACGTCGGTATGGCGGCGTTGTTCCAGATGCGGACCGCCGACGTGTGGCGGCGCCTGGAGACGGCCTTGTCGCCGCTCTGGCCCGATATGGAGGATGAGCCATCGCATCATGCGAGATTGTTGGCCAAGCGCCTGCGATACCTGCTCGAATCCGATGAGACGGTCTATACGCGGGCGAGTATTGACGGCGTAATAGAGGCCCTCAAGCCACTGCAATCGCTACTCGGGGAGTGGCGCGACTCGCAATTTTTTGGTGCTTGGCTGACCGATGCGGCAGCGGCGTCGTGCGGGGCCCACGCCCGCGAGATGCTCGTCGCCGCCCTGCGCGAGGATGTGCGCGGTTTTGCAATTTTGCAGGAGCATGAGGGTTTACCTGGTCTGGTCTACCTTGCCACCCGGTTGAGTGCTCATCTGGCGGTTTTACGCGTCGGTCTCAACGCGTGGTTCGCCGGCGAAGGGCATACGCTGTTGCGTCAACGTATGGCTGCTATTCAGAAGGTTCCACATGGTGGGGAGATGGATCCGCTTCAGGCCTCGGCGCAGGAATCGGACGGCGGTTTGAGATAGATGACGCCGCCACGCACGCTCAGCGGTACGGCGGCGAGCCGGTCGCCGAGGCAGGGACCGGATATGCACAGGCCGTCGCGAATGCGGAAGCGGGCACCGTGTGTGGCGCAGATGATATGCCTGTGGTCTCGGTCGAGCACCTCGCCAGGCAGCCAATCCAGCGGGGTGCCCAGATGAGGGCAGTCGTTGAGATAGCCATGCACGGCGCCATGGTGACGTATGATCATGATCGATACCCGTCGACCGTCGTAATCGGTTTCAAGCGTGGCGCTGCCCGGTTCGGGCAACGTGTGTAGGTCGAGCAGCGCCGTCTCGCCGTTCACGCCCGCGCGCCGTCGGCCAGGTGCGAGAAACCTTGTCCTGTGACCTTGCGCCCGGCCAGGGTTACCGCGCGCCGCAGTGCTTCATCGAGCGTCGAACCGGTGGCCAGTGCCTCGATCAGACCCGCATTGAAGGCATCCCCGGCGCCCAATGTATCAACCACTGGCCCAGAGCGGACGGCCGATGCATGGATCGCCTCGGCGGGCGCGCGTCGGTCCGCGGCCAGCGCCCAGGCGCCATCCTCACCCCAGGCGCAGACCAGTGCTGCGCGCGGGGCGAGAGGACGCAGCGCAGTTAGCAGCTCGCTTGCGCACGTGTGTCCGAGCGCAAGCGCGTAGGCGCGGCTGAAGATTAGGACATCAGCCTGCGGGAAAAGCTGATCGAGTCCGGGTCTGGGTTTCTCGATCTCGATGGAGATGGGTTGATCGAGTAGGCGCCCGCGTGCGTGACGCAGCATGTTGTTCGTTTCGGGAACGTTGCGGCCTTCGAAGTGCAACCAGTCGAAGCGTTCGATGGGCAGAGCCTTGAAATGATGACTGCTCAGCTCGGGCAGCTCGCGGTAGTGCACGATGGTGCGAGAGCCATTGATGGCATTGAGCGTGATGTAGGAAGTCGGCGTGGTCCCACTTGCGCATGGGCAGTGTGCGTGGTCGATGCCGTCGGCATCCAGTGTCGCGAGAATATGTTTGCCGCCGGGGTCGTCGGCAAGATGGGCGAGGAGTTCGGTGCGGTGCCCCAGGCCGGCAAGTATGCGGGCAGCGTTGAGGGCGTTGCCGCCGGGGCTGTGTCGGCTCGCGCTGGCGCGCAGTTCCTCGTCTTCGGCGGGGTAGTGATCGACCGTGTTGACGATGTCCAGCGTGGCGATGCCGGTCAGCAGGAACAGGCTCATGCGGGTGACTCTGTCGTTGTTGGGCGGCATAACCTACCATAGTTGCCGCCATACCCCGAGATTGTGGAGGTCCCGCTTTGAACAAGCCCGAGGATGCCGAGCGCGCGTTTTATGAGGCCTTCGTGATACATGACCTGGATGCGATGATGCGGGTGTGGGCGCGCAGCGACGCGATCGTCTGTATCCATCCGGGGATGCCGCGCCTGGAAGGTGTGGAGGCGATCCGTGCGAGCTGGGCCGAATTGTTCGATGTCGCGCAGGCAGTACCGGCAAAGCTCCAGATTCAACTCTTGTCGCGTACCCGGTCAGAGGTCGTGGCGGTACATGCGGTCATGGAGCGCTTCACGGCTGAACGCGAGACGGGCTTGGTGTTCGCGATCAACGCCTTCAGGTTGGATGGGGAGGGTTGGCACCTCGTATCGCATCACGCCTCGCCCGGCTGGACCGAGGCGTCGGTGACACGGGAGGCATTGCATTGAGCGGGTTCGCCACGGCAGAGGCCTGCGAGGCCGCGTATTACGCCGCGCTGCAGGCCGCCGACGCGGAGGCGATGATCGTGGTCTGGGCGGATATGCCGGAGGTGGTGTGTATGCACCCAGGGCCGAATGCGCGGCCACAGATCGGTTTTCGCGCCGTGCTGGAGGGTTGGCTGGGCGTATTCTCACGTGCCTTGGATGTACGCATATTGCCGGTATGCCTCTGGCGGGAGGGCGACGCCAATCTAGCCGTGCATGTGGGCGAGGAGCGCATCGTGCGTGCCGGCGAACTTGCCCCGAGCGGACTGCTGCATTACTGCAATACCTATCGACGTTTCCCCGAGGGTTGGCGCATGGTGGCGCATCTGGCCACTCCACAGGCCGCATCGGTTATACCTATACCGCGGGTGTCCCAGGGTCTGCACTGAGCGCGCGGGCAGGGGGCGCGAAGGGAGAGGGACGCGGGCGCCCGATGTGGTAACCCTGAACGTAGTCGACGCCGATTTCGCGCAGTAATGACAAGGTGGCCTCGTCCTCGACGGATTCGGCGATGATGAGTAGCCCGAAGGCGCGTCCGATCTCGCAGAAGGACTCGACCAGGCTGCGGTCGGTCTGATCCTGCAGCATTCCGCGCACGAATTCACCTTCGATCTTGAGGAAGTCCACGGGCAGGCGCTTAAGGTAGGTGAACGAACTCAGTCCGGCGCCGAAATCATCCAGCGCGAAGCGTACGCCGCGTGCGCGCAGCTGACGGATCAGCGTCTGCGCGCCATGCATATTGGTGATCGCGGCCGTCTCGGTGATTTCGAAGCAGATTTGCCCGGGACTGACGCCATGGCGACGTAATCGATCGAAGATGTAGTTCGCCAGGTGAGGGTCGCCGACGGATTGTCCAGACAGGTTGATCGAGTAGAGGGTGTCATGGAGGTTGCCGGCGCTGCGTGCGACCAGGGCGAGTGCTAGGTCGATGACGCGCCGATCCAGCTCGGCCATGAGCTGATACCGCTCGGCGGCGGGTATGAACAGATCGGGCGAGGCAAGGCTGCCGTCGTCCAAGTGCATGCGCAGCAGGAATTCATGCATCTCGCGCGGGCGCGCAGTGTCATCCAGCGGCAGCATGGGCTGGGTATAGAGCACGAAGCGATCGTCGTGCAGCGCTTCTTGCAGACGTGTTAGCCAGAGCATCTGCCCCGAGCGTTGCGCGATCGCCACATCGCCGGCCTCGTAGACATGGAGGTTGTTGCGTCCCTTGTCCTTGGCGGCGAGGCAGGCGAGGTCGGCCTTGATCAGCAGGTCGCCGGCATCTTGCCGGGCATCCGTGACCATCACCAGGCCGATACTGGCGCCGATGTTGAAGTGCTGCTGCTCCCAGGCGAATTCGAAGGCGCGGGCGGCTTCGATCAGGTGTTCGGCGACCTGCTGAGGCGCCATTTCGGCGTTGGGCAGCAACAAGATACCGAATTCATCCGCGCCCAGGCGTGCGAGCACCGTGCCGGAGGGCAGGGCAGTGCCGAGCAGCCAGGCAAACTGGCGTAGCAATTCGTCTCCCGCGCGATGCCCGGCGGTGTCGTTGACCAGTTTGAAGTGGTTGAGATCGACCTGGCAGAGCGCCCCGTTTGGGCTGCCGGGTTGGCACAGGCTCAGCCATTGGCGCAGATAGGTCTCGAAGCTGCGACGGTTGAACAGGCCGGTCAGGGGGTCTCGGGTGGACTGGTAGTCGAGCGCGGTTTCCAGCTCGCGCTCACGGCTGAGATCGCGTAACACCAAGGCGAGCCCGCCCGGTATGGCGTTACGGCGGGTCAGCGCGGAGAGTCGTATTTCCACGGCGTGATTGCGGCCGTCACGCGCCAACAGAAGTCCCACCATGGCATTGGCCATCTGCGTTGTGGGGCGCTTGGCCTCGGTGGGTAGCGGTTTTTGCGTGCGTTCGTCCAGTAGTGGCGCGATTTCGCTGAGTGGGTGGCCGATGGCTGCTGCCATCGGCCACCCGGTTAGCCGCGAGGCCACTGGGTTCATGAATTGCACGCGCATTTCCGTATCGGTGGTAATCACAGCATCGGTAATCGAGCTCAGGGCGATCTCGGCTTGTTCCCGACTGTGCGCCAGTTCCCCTTCTATCGCCCACTGGGCACGTTGTGCATGGCGGCGCAGTCCGGTGACCCAGCCCAAGGCACCGATCAATATCCAGGGTAGGAGGGCGGCGGGCAGGATCGTGCCGAGTCGGAGATCGGATAGATTCGTGTGGCGGCTCAGGCGGATCAGGAGATGGTGGTGGTCGACCATCAGTTCGCGTTGGATACGGTAGCTGGGTAGCCAGTGCGAGAGGAAGTCACCTGCGTTCGCGGCGGTGTGGAAGGCGATTTGAGTGCCGTTTCCGTGATTGCCCAGGTTGCGGATATTCAAGCCCCATTGCGGGTGACTGGCTTCGATGTCACCGAGCATGCGGGGGAAGTCCACCGAGACCATGAACATCCCGCTGAGCTGGCGTTGACGCTCGCGGGCGTCCGATAGCCGTAATAGGTGGCCATTAGCGCCAGATAGCCGGGGTGGCTGCCATTGAAACGCGGCACGCTGACGACCGCCATTCGGCCGCTTTGGACTGCGTATTTGACGGCCCCCGCGATACGCGGGTTGCTCAACAGGTCTGCGCCGAGATAGGCGGCGTTGTGAGGCGTCAATGGGGCGAGAAAACTGACGACCAAGGTTGAAGCATCGAGCGGAATGTCGCCGCTGGGCTCGCCGAGTGGATGGATACGGAATTGCGGATAGCCGCGCGAATGCATTTGTGCGACGTAGGCTCCGCGTTCGCTCGCGGATAGCCAGCGCAGATAGGCGAAGTTCGAAAAATACGGGTAGCTGCGCAGGAGAGCGCTGCCTACGGAGAGGAGTTGATGTGCATTGTGCAGGGCACTTGCCTGATAGAGGCCGGATAGCGGCGTCAGTACGGCGCGATCGGCGGCGAGGCGCTGTGAGATCAGCTGGACGATACTGGTGGCTTGGGTATCGTAGACGCGACGCGATTCGCTTAGATTGAGCCAGCCGATCGCGGCGGCGAGTAGCAGGCTCAATGTCACTGCGGTGATCAGGCCTGCGCTGATTTCCGCCCAGGAGAACAGGCGGGCGTTTCTCGCTTCCAGTTCGCCTTCGGGAGGTGTGTTCATTGAGGATCTGCCCGCTTGGCTACGCTGGCGATCCAGCTGGGCAGGCGAATGTCAGCAGCCTTGAGAAGCGCGGTATTCTGCCATTCGTCCCAGTCCTGGCTGGGAATGATCGGAATGCTGGACGGCCGACTGCCCTTGAGGATGGCTTCGGCGACGGCTGCCGCCCAGTGCCCTTCTTCTTCCGCGCTGCGGGTAAAGCCGAGCATGGCGTAGGGCATCATCCACGTGTAGGTGGTCAGGGTCAGGCGATGGTTGTCATGCCTGACGGCAACCCGTGCGCGGGTCGGGTCCCAGTCGCGGATGCCGGCAGGAGAACCGAGCAGGATGAAATTGGCCGCGTGCTGCGCCTGTCTCAGGGCCTCGATCCACTGGGTGCCGGTTTCCACCAGCATGGGCACGACGCGAATACCCAGCGGAGCCGCTGTTTGTGTCAGAGCCGTCAGATCGCGCCGTTCGGTGACGGTGTCCGCTGCCAAATAGGCCAGTACGTCGCCATGGCGCACGATGGTTTGCGCTGCTTCCAACAAGGGGTGGAAGGGCGCACGTTCGATCATGCCCGTAGCGTTCGGCCAGGGCAGTCCGTAGGGCGCGACCGATGCGTTGATTCCCGCGAACACTACGGGGATGTTGGTGCCGCGCAGATAGGGCAGGGCGACATAGCGCATGGCGTTGTCGTCGAGGGTGATGACCACGTCAGGACGCCAGCTGCGAATCAGAGAGTCGATTTCGCGCGCCGCTGCAGTGAGCTGTGCGGGTGCGGGGCGGCGCTTGCTGTCCAGCTCGCTGACGCGTATCCGGCAGTGCGATGCAAGTCCGGCGCGCAGCGCGGCCAGCTCGCCGTCGCTCCACGCGTAGCCTGAATGGTAGGAGGAGACGATCAGGCAGCGTGGCGGATTGCTGGCCAGTGCCTGGGCCGCGAAACATAGCAGCAGCGTGCCCAGGCCCAAGGCAAGGCTGGTAAATCGTGCGTGGCCGATCCGGTCGGTCATGGCGTGCCTTGGCGTGTCGTGGTGTCGTTATGGCCAATTCTCTTGCCTATGAGTCTAGCGGCTCGTGGCGGTCTGGGCCGGATGTTAGCAGAGCGCCGCATGACTGCCGATAGCCAAGTCTCTGTCATGACGGAATTAATCCGCATCCTGCTCGCCACGGCGGGTGTCGTGTAGATACACCACGCGCTGCGGGTAGGGAATGGTGATGCCATGCGCCTTGAAGGCGCGCCAGATATCGAGATTGAGCGCCGAGCGGATGTTGTTCACCCCGGCCTCCGGGTCGGCGATCCAGGCTCGTAGCTCCAGGCGCATGCCGTTGTCCTCGAAGGAGAGCAGACGCGCGCCCGGCGGTGGATCGTCAAGTATGCGCGGATGCGTGCGGGCGATCTCCTCCAGCAGGCGCATGGCCAGTTCGGGGTCGTCGTCATAGCTGATCGTGACCGGGCTCTTGAGGCGAACCTTGCGGTCGCTGTAACTCCAGTTGATGACCTGGGAAGTGATGAGGTTCTCGTTGGGTATCAGCGTCTCTACGCCGTCGCGGTCGCGGACGACGATGTAGCGCGCGCGCAGCTCCTGCACCCAGCCGAAGCGGTCGCCGATGCTGATCACGTCGCCGGGGCGGATCGAGCGATCAAACAACAAGATGAAACCGCTGACGAGATTGCTGGCGATGCGTTGCAGCCCGAGTCCGAGGCCAACGCCGAGTGCGCCGCCGAAGACGGTGAAGGCGGTCAGGTCGATGCCCACGAGGTTCAGGCCCAGCAGCAACCCGAAGGTCAGCATCGCGAACTTGATGACCTTGGCGATGCCGACACGCAGGCTGGCGCTCAGCCCACCGGCGGCCATGATCTGGCGCTCGATGGCGCTACCGATCCACCAGGTCAACAGGAAGACGACGCCGATCAGGGCGGTGGCTTTGAACAGCGTCAGCAGGGTGATGGGGTGTTCGCCGGGCGTCAGATGCACGCGCGCCAGCGTATCCCCGAGCGGCCCAAGCCAGCCGAGCAGGTGCAGCGCAACCACTGCCCAGATCGACAGCCCGGCGATCTGTTCCCAGGCGCGTAGGGCAGGGCCTGGTCGCAACCCCTGGCGCAGGAAATACACAAACAGCCGGATGGCGGCCAGCGACAGTAGCAGGGGCGTCATCAGTTCGAGTATTTCGCCGGGCCGGTGTGCCGCCTGCAGCGCGAGGCTACCACTCAGGGTGACGACCAGTGCCGCGAGGGGGAAGGCCAGGCGTTCCGAGCCACGCAGCAGAATGCGTCTCAGGCTACGCTGCGAGGCGTTACCCATGGCCTGCGCGACGCGCTGGGTGGCCAGGCGATGGGCCAGCCAACCCGAGGTCAAGGCCAGGGCGACGACCGCGAGTTGCCAGAGGCGATCCGGGGTGAATGTGGCGGTGATCGCGTTCATTCGCGGTTTGCCTGCGTCGCGTCAGCTGGTGCGTCAGATGCCGGCTGCAGCCAGTCGCGAAAGCGCCGCAGCAGGAGTAGTCCGGGGATGGCCAGCAGGGCGCAGACGATGAAGAAATCGGCCCAACCGAGGCTGGCGGCCATGTAGCCGGTGCTAGCAGCAAGCAGGGTTCGCGGCACGCCCATGAGGCTGGTGAGCAACGCATACTGGGTGGCGGTGAATTCGCGGTTGGTGAGATTGGCCATGAAACCGATGAAGGCTGCGGTGCCCATGCCGCCGGTGAAGTTTTCAAAGGCGATGATCACCGCCAGCCAACCGATCACCGGTCCGGTGTACACCAACCAGGCGAAGCCCGCGGTGGAAAGTGCCTGCAGCAGCCCGAACAGCCACAGCGCACGGTACTGACCGATGCGCAGAATGCCAATACCGCCGGCGAAGCCGCCGAGCACCGTGGCCCAGAAGCCGAAGAGCTTGACCACCGTGCCGATGTCCGCCTTGGAATAGCCAAGCTCCAGATAGAACGGCGTGGTCATGGTGGTGGCGAGGGTATCGCCAAGCTTGTAGAGCAGGACGAACAATAAGATCAGCACTGCGTTGCGCCGCTGCGTGAAGAATTCCACGAAGGGCCCGACCACGGCCACGCGCAGGCTGGGCGGCAGGGGGCGGTGGGTGACCGGTTCGGGGGCGAGCAGCGTGGTGACGAGGCCAGGCAGCATGAGCGCCGCCATGGCGGCGAAGGTCAGCGCGAAGCCGGCGTACTGCGCCATGATCAGGCCACCGCCAGACGCCACCAGCATGCCGACGCGGTAGCCCCAGACATACAGCGAGGCGCCGAGGCCCTGCTCATCGTCGGCGAGGGATTCGCGCCGGTAGGCATCGATGACGGTATCCTGCATGGCCGAAAACAGTGCCACCAGTAGCGCGAACACGGCGACTTCGGTGAGGTTGCGGTGCGGGTCGGTTTGACCCAGCAGGAGGATTGCGAGGGCGAGGAGTAGCTGCAGGGCGAAGAGCCAGCCGCGCCGCCGGCCGAGCAGCGGCGGGGCGTAGCGATCCATCAGCGGCGCCCACAGGAATTTGATCGTGTATGGGATGCCGACAAGGGCGAACAGGCCGATCTCGCCGAGGGACACGCCGGCCTGGGTCAGCCAGGCCTGCAGTAGGGTCAGCGTGAGCAGCAGCGGCAGGCCTGAGGCGAAGCCCATGAGCGCCGCTACGATCATGCGGCCGGTGAAGAATTCGCGCAGGAGATCGACGTAGCTGGGCTTCAATGTCGGCGTCCGGGTAGCATCGCCGACATGATACAGGTCAGCGACGCGACGGGGATGGTGCCCCGATGGGTTTGTTATGCGGTGTCCGGCAAACGCTCGTGAATCGCCAGGAACTCCTGAATGCGGTCCAGCATCAAGTCGGTCAGCCTGGGGTCGAATTCGCTACCGCGTCCGTCGCGCAGGACGTCGAGTACCTGTTCCAGCGGCCAGGCGTCCTTATAGCAACGTCGCGAGAGCAGGGCGTCGAAGACGTCGACGAGTTTGGTGATACGCCCGTAGATCGGGATGTCCTGACCGTCGAGCCCACGCGGGTAACCCTGGCCGTCCCAGCGTTCGTGGTGGCTCAGGGCGATTTCGGCCGCCGCCGCAAGCCAGCGGGAGTCGTGGGTGATCAGCAGTGCATGGCCGGCGTTCGCATGGGTGCGCATCACTACCCACTCTTCGTCCGTGAGCGCGCCCGGTTTGTTGAGCACGGCGTCGGGGATCGCGATCTTGCCGACGTCGTGCAGCGGCGCGGCGGCGCGCAGCAGTTCGCATTCGGTCGTATCAAGGCCCGCCAGCTTGGCCAGGAGCGCTGCGCTTTCGCCGACGCGGCGTACGTGGTTGCCCGTCTCGCCCGAGCGCAGCTCGATGGCCTCGCAGAGTAGCAGCAGAGTCTCGCGCTGCATGCGTTCCATATCGCAGCTCAGGGTCAGCTGGTCGCGCGCCCGGCCGGTGTTCGCCAGCAACAGTTCGATGAATTTTGTGTCGGCGTTAGACAGTGGCGGCATGCCTTCGAGATAGATCACCTGACGCGGCTGGCATCGACTGGGGATGTAGCCGGCGAAGAGCCTGCCCTCGATCTGCGTGCTGCCGTTTTGCAAGGCACGCAATACCAACTGCAAGCCGTTGCTCGGTAACAGACTGGCCGGGTTCTGCCCGGCGCCGTGCAGGTAATGCCCGAGCGCGGCAACGATGTGCAGGTCCGGCTCGCTGATCGATTCCGCTTCGACGATGGCGGCCGATGGCGTTTCCAGCAGCAGGCCGCCATCGAGCACCCCGAGCAGCGAGGCCATTTCGTCGAGTACCGCGTGCAGCAGTTGGTCGATGGATTCGTGCGAGAACAGGCCTCCGCTCGCCTCGGCAACGCGTTCTAGACCGCGGCGGGAGCGTTCCAGCGTGGCCAGCGCGCTGAAGCCGCGTAGGGCGTTGATGACGACCGCGTACAGGCGGTTGACGTCCATTTCCGTCTTTTCGTGGTAATCGTTGATGTCGTAGTCGCGTACCACCTCGCGCTCGGGCGCTTGGCCGGGGTGCCCGGTGACGATCACGATACGCAGCTGGCTGTTGTCCTGCCGCTCGCGAATGGTGCGGACGAGGTCTAGCCCCGCGTGTTCGTTTTCCATCACCACATCGACCAGTGCGAGGGCGGTCTCGGGGTGCTCGGCGAGATCCGTCTCGGCCTCGGCGGCTGAGTAGCAGCTGACGATTTCCAGCGGGCGGTCATGGAAGCGAATGCCTGAAATGGCTAGGCGCACCGCCGAGTGAATATCTTTTTCGTCGTCGACCACCAGCACGCGCCAGGGTCGCCCGCTGACTTGGGGGGCGGCGCTTTCAGGAGCGAGACCTAGATTATTATTGCTCATGGGGCACCTGTTTATGGATAGACCAATGTGTCGTGACGGTTACCGCTGTGCTTCATTAAGGGTTGTTGCTGCTACCGCAAGAGGCTCTTCGTTCCGCAAGTCGGTCAGTGGGCGGCGGATGGTGAAGCAGACGCCGTGACCTGGTCGGCTTTCCAGCTTCAGGGTGCCGCGAAACAGCCCGGTCACGAGGTTGTGCACGATGGACAGGCCTAGCCCGTTGCCACCCTGCCCCCGGCGCGTGGTGAAAAAGGGTTCCAGTGCGTGTATCCGCACGGATTCGGGCATACCGCAGCCGTCGTCGCGATAGACGAGGACGGCCGATTCGGCTTCGCGATGCACCTGTAGTTGGATGTGCCCCGACTGAGTTTCCGTGAAGCCATGGGCCAGGGAATTCTGCACCAGGTTGATCAGGATTTGCGCCCAGGCATCCGGGTGGTCCGTCAGCGTGATGGATTCGGCACAGGTCAGGCTCATTTCGATCGGACGATGCCGCGTGAGAGGGCGGAGTGTGTCGAGTACTTCGTCGAGGTAGGCGCAAAGCTCGATGCGTCGAGGCTCGGCTGCCCGTTGGTCGGCGGCAACCTGCTTGAATTCGCGCACGAGGCGGGCCGAGCGCTTGAGGTTATTGGTGATCAGGTTCGCGGCATCTGCGGCTTCGTTGAAGTAATTTTCGAGTTCGGTGCGTGTCAACGTGCCGGCCGCCCAGGCCTCGCGCGTGCGGCGCGTGGCGTCCTGCAGGTAGCTCGCCGAGGTGTTGGCAATGCCGATGGGGTTGTTGACCTCGTGCGCGACGCCGGCGACCAGTCCGCTTAGCGCGGTCAGCCGTTCGCTGGCCTGGATTTCCATCATGCGTTGCACGGTGACGTCCAAGGCGAGGATCAATACTCCACGGACATGACCGTCGGGCGCCTGGTCGGGTGTGTAGCGGATCTCGAAGCGCCGGGTATCGCCGCCCGGTTCCGGAAGATCGGCCTCGAAGGCTTGTTCCTCGCCGCGCAACGCTTTTTCCAGATAAGGCAGGACAGTCGCGTAACGCGCCTCGCCGATGATTTCGCGGACGTGGTGACCCGGCAGTTGCTCGATGGGTATCGAGGAAAAAATCGAATAGGTGGCGCTGGCCAGGCGATAGCGTTTGTCTGGGGTGACGTAGGCGACCAGGGCGGGCACGCGGTCGATGACCAGACGCAGCATGTCGTGCTGGGTCCGGAGTTGCTGACGGTTTTGGTATTCCGTGGTGAGGTCTTGGATGAGTGCGATGAAACGCCAGCCGTCTGGTTTGTCGGCGCCCATGTCGCCTAGCGCCAGACGTATCGGGAAGACGCTGCCGTCGCGCCGTTTGGCCTCAACCTCGCGGCCGGTCCCGATCAATCGGGCCTCGCCGGTGGTCAGGTAGTGGCTCAGGTAGCCATCGTGTGCGGCGTGATGGGGGGCTGGGGCTAGTTCGCGCACATTGAGCCCTGTCCAGTCGGTCTGATCGTAGCCGAACAGCCGCGAGGCGGCGGGGTTGGCGTACAGGATCTCGCCCAGCATGTCGGCTGCGATGATGGCGTCAGGTATGACCGGTGCAACCAACCGCAGTGTATCCATTCGGGCCTGCACTCCAGAAGGAAGTTGCCGGTGAGCGGTGCTCAACGTGCTTGGTATATTTAGGTTGTAAGCTGCACTTATGGTGCGTCCGATTCAGTGTAGTTCGTACAGGTATAACGTCAAATGAACGTCATACTTGAGTGCCGTGGATGGCGAGGAGGGAGGTAGATCAGGTCAGTGGATTATCGTAGTCGATGGTCAACGGCGCATGATCCGAGAAGCGCTCGTCGCGGTAGATACTCGTGGCGCGGACCTTGCCGGCGAGCGACGGACTGACGACCTGGTAGTCGATGCGCCAGCCGACGTTCTTGGCCCAGGCCTGACCACGGTTCGACCACCAGGTGTACTGCTCTGGCGGTTGTTCAAGCTGACGGAAGACATCGACGTAGCCCAACTCGCCGAACAGGCGGTCCAGCCAGGCGCGTTCCTCGGGCAGGCAGCCGGAGTTCTTCTGGTTGCTGCGCCAGTTCTTGATGTCGGCGGCGGTGTGCACGATGTTCCAGTCGGCGCAGATCACGTACTCGATGCCGTTACTGCGTACGGCATCGAGGTGGGCATAGAGGCAAGCCATCAGGCGATATTTGACCTGCTGTCGCTCGTCGCCGGAAGAACCGGATGGCATGTAGAGGGAGATCACGCTCAGATTTCCGTACCGCGCCTCCAGCCAGCGTCCCTCGGTCTCGAACTCTGGGCACTCGGGGCATCCGAGTGAGGCCTCGATGGCGTCGGGCTTGCGGCGCGAGTAGATCGCCACGCCACTGTAGCCCTTCTTTTCCGCGTCCGAGTAGTAGCAGTCCCAGCCTTCTGGCCAGAACACCGGGTCGGTGAGCTGCTCTGCCTGGGCCTTGGTTTCCTGGATGCACACTACATCTGCGTGCTGCTGCGGCAGCCAGTCGAAGAAGCCCTTGCGGGCGGCGGAACGGATGCCGTTGGCGTTGAAGGTGATGATGCGCATGGGGCGTTAGTGTCGGCGAAAAGGGGGCAGTCTAGCATCGCCTCAAGCGCTTGCGGCATCGTCCGCAGCTGTCTCGCCCTCCACTTCCGGTGGCAGGGTCAGCGCGAGAATCGTCCAGTCGGCGCCGGGTCGGGTTTCGCTGTCGGCGGTGAATACGCGTAGCTCGCCCTTGGGTGTGATCGCGAACAGCGGCAGGGCGCGTCCGCCGTGCTTTTTGAGCCAGTCTTCGTGAGCGAAGTTTTCGGTGAGTGTGGTAGCGCGGATCTCGGCACCCTGGCTCACCAAGCTTTGCAGTTTGCGGTAGGAGGCGTCGTCACCGAAGAGCGGTCGGCCGCGGAATTCCGCAGCTACGGTGTGTTTGTGCCGGCGCTGCTCGTTCTCGGAGCTGGTGGGCAGGGTGTATACACTTTGTTGACCCAGCTCGCGGCGGTAGTACTGCGCGGCGAGTACGTTGAGATCGCCTTGCGGGGATAGCCCGAGCAGGCGGCCGATGCCGATCAGGTCGAGGTGGCGGTCGGCATGCTCGGATACGGGGTTGCCGTAGTAGGTACTCAGCCCGTCCATGCGCGCGGATTTGACGTGTTCCCAGTAGCTGTCGGCGAGGATTACGTGAAATCCGCGTTTTTGCAGGGCTCGCCCGATCGCGCGGGCGACCGGGTTGGCGCCGACGATTAGCAGTCCACGCGGCTCGGGTTCGGCAATGCCGAGGAAGCGCGCGAAGGGGCGCGCGGTCAGACTCTGCAGCACCACGGTGCCGATGATAACGAGGAAGGTCAACGGCACCAGTCGGTTGGCGTCTTGGTAGCCGAGTTCGGACAGCCGCAGTGCGAACAATGCCGAGACCGCCGCGGCGATGATGCCGCGAGGGCCGATCCAGGCCAGCAGGACCCGCTCGCGCCCGGTTAGCGGCGAGCCGAGGGTCGATAGCCACACCTTGAGCGGGCGCGAAACCAATTGCAGTACCACGAGCACACCCAGTGCGCCCCAGCCGATCTGCATCATTTGCCCGAGGTTGAGGCGGGCGGCGAGGATGATGAACAGGCCGGAGATGAAGAACATGCTCAGACTTTCCTTGAAGTCGAGGATGGCCTCGACCGGGATGCGTTTCATGTTGGCGAGCCACATGCCCATCACGGTGACCGCGAGCAGGCCCGATTCCGGCGCCAACATGTCGGCACCGGCGAAGACCGCGAACACGGTCGAGAGCGTGGCGACGTTATGCAGGTATTCGGGGATCAGATAGTGACGCAGCAACAGACCCAGTAGATAGCCTGCAAGGACGCCCAGTGTGCCGCCGACGAACAGGATCAGTGCAAAGGTCTCGATCAGGTGGCCGACGGCATTGGCGCCCTGGCTGGAGATGATGAACTCGTAGATCACCACGGCGAGCAGGGCGCCGATCGGGTCGATGACGATGCCTTCCCAGCGTAAGGCCTTGGACACCGCCGCATTCGGGCGCACGGTGCGCAGCATGGGGATGATTACGGTGGGCCCGGTGACGGTCATCATCGCGCCGAACAGGGCTGCAAGCGGCCAGTCCAGACCGACCAGCCAGTGCGCGGCGACGGCCGTTACGGTGCCGCTGACCAGCAGGCCGAAGCTCACCAGATTGCGCACCACCCGTTCGAGTCCGCGGATTTCGCCTAGGCGCAGGGTCAGGCTGCCTTCGAACAGGATGACCGCGACCGCGAGGGATACCAGCGGGAAGAGCAGGTTGCCGAACAGGCGGTCGGGGTTGAGCCAGCCGGTAATCGGGCCGAGCAGGATGCCGACGACCAGTAGAAAGAGAATTGCCGGCAGTTTGACTCGCCAAGCGATCCACTGGCAGAGGACGCCCAGTACTCCGATGGCGGCGATGGCGAACAGGGCGGATTCGTTCATGGGCGCGGGCAATGGTTGTCAGGAGAGCTGAGGCTACTCTAGCATGTCATTGTGTCCCCATCTGGAAACGAAATGAGCAGCAGCGATCAAAAGCATTTTCTCGACTTCGCCATCGAGCGTGGTGTCCTGCGTTTTGGCGAGTTCACCCTAAAATCAGGGCGACTAAGCCCGTATTTCTTCAATGCCGGCCTGTTCAATACGGGTGATGCGCTTGCCCGGTTAGGGCGTTACTACGCGCAGGCAATTATCGACTCGGGCGTGGGCTTCGACATGCTGTTCGGGCCAGCCTACAAGGGCATTCCATTGGTGGCGACCACCGCAGTGGCCTTGGCCGAGCATCATGGCCTCGACTTGCCCTGGTGTTTCAACCGCAAGGAAGCTAAGGATCATGGCGAAGGTGGCCAGCTGGTCGGCGCTCCCCTGGTAGGGCGGGTGCTGGTGGTCGACGACGTCATTACCGCCGGCACGGCGATTCGAGAGTCGGTAGAGATCATACACGGTGCGGGTGCGACCCTTGCCGGCGTCGCGATTTCGCTCAATCGGGAGGAGCGCGGCAGCGGCACGCGCTCGGCGATTCAGGAGGTGGAGGAGTCGCTGGGCGTTCCCGTGATCAGTATCGCTCGTCTGTCGGACCTGGTGACACATCTGCGGGACGATTCGTCCAGGGGCGACACACTGTCGCGTCTGGAGGCCTACCGCGCGCAGTACGGCGTCTAGCCGCATGAGCGCCTTGCATGCGGTCGATCGCCGCGCCGCTCATGGTCGGCGATGGGTGGTCTTGGCGGTTTTGCTGCTGATTTCGGTCTGGGGCGCCTCATCGATACTGCAGGCCCAAGCGGGCATCTATCGCTGGCGGGATGCCAAGGGCGTGGTCCATTACGATCAGTCACTGCCGGAAGCGGCTGTCTCGCGTGGTTACGAGGTGTTGGGCAGCAACGGAGAGGTGACTCGACGCGTGCCGCCGCCGTTAACGCCGGCGGAACAGGCTGCCGCCAAGCTCAAAGCAGAGGCTGCGGGCCGCGAAGAAGCTCGCGAAGAAGCTCGTGAACGGCACGACCGGATGCTGTTGCAGACCTTCGGCAGCGTAGGCGATATCAAGCACATGCGTGACGAGCGGCTGCGTGCCCTTGGTGTTCAGATACAGCTTGCCCATGACCGGGTCCGTCAGCTGGGCCAGGATGCTGCGGCATCGGAACGCGCTGCGGCGCAAGCGGCGCTAGAGGGTTTGCTGCGCCGGCGCAGTGATATCCGCCAGGAATTCCGGGCCGATATCGAGCGCTTTCGCCAGTTGAAAAAAGACGGTGCGTCAGGCCCCTAGCTACGAATCTGCGTGCCGACACCTTGGTCGGTGAACAGCTCCATCAGTACCGCATGCTCGACGCGGCCATCCACGATGGTGGCCGTTTTCACGCCGGAATTGACCGCGTCAAGGGCGCATTCGACCTTGGGTAGCATGCCGCCATGGATGGTCCCGTCCGCGATCAGCGCGGCGACCTCGCGTGCGCTAACGGCGGTCAGCAGAGTGCCTTCGGTATCGAGCACGCCACGGGTATTGGTCAGCAGAATGAGCTTGTCCGCGCCGAGGATGGCGGCGATCTTGCCGGCGACGAGGTCGGCGTTGATGTTGTAGGCGTCCCCGTCCTCGCCCACGCCGATGGGTGCGATCACGGGGATGAAGTCGCCGCTGTCGAGCATGTGTACCACGGCGGGATCGATGGACGAAACTTCGCCGACCTGACCCAGATCGATGATGTCTTCGTCGGTCAGCGAGTCGAGGGCCGTGCGCTGCAGCTTACGCGCGCGGATCAGGCCGCCGTCCTTGCCGGTGAGGCCGACGGCGCGCCCACCCTGCTGGTTGATCAGGCTGACGATCTCCTTGTTGACCAACCCGCCGAGCACCATCTCGACCACGTCCATGGTCTCGGTGTCGGTGACCCGCATGCCGCCAATGAAGCGCGATTCCTTACCCAGCCGTTCCAGCAGGCGACCGATTTGCGGGCCGCCGCCATGTACCACCACGGGATTGATGCCGACGTGCTTCATCAGCACGATGTCGCGCGCGAAGCTGCGCTTGAGGCGGTCGTCGACCATGGCGTTGCCGCCGTACTTGATGACGATGGTCTTGCCGGCGAAACGCTGGATATAGGGCAAGGCCTCGATGAGGACATCGGCGGCGTGTATGGCGGCGGTCTGGTCCATGGTGTGTTTGGGGTCCGTGTGCGGGTGGTATGCGGTTCAGAATGGCAGCGTGAGTGTCGGCTCGACGGCGAGCATTTGCCGACGGAAGATGCCCTGTATGCGTTCGAGGCCGGCAACGTCTTCCGCCTCAAAGCGGATTACCAGGCTCGGTGTGGTATTGGAGGGGCGTACCAGACCCCAGCCGTCCGGGTAGTCCGCGCGCAGGCCGTCGATGAGGGTCAGCCGCGCATCGCCGAAATCGGCTTGTGCCTTGAGGTGTTGCATGAAGGCGAAGTGCGCGCCTTCTTCCGCGAAGTGTACGTTGAGTTCCGGCGTGTTGATGCTGTCGGGCAGTTCGGCGAATACAGCCGTCGGCGTGCGTGCGTCCTGGCTGAGGATTTCCAGTAGGCGCGCGGCCGTGTACAGGCCGTCGTCGAAGCCGTACCAGCGTTCCTTGAAGAACACGTGACCGCTCATTTCGCCGGCGAGCAGGGCGCCGGTTTCCTGCATCTTGGCCTTGATCAGCGAGTGTCCGGTCTTCCACATCAGCGCCTCGCCGCCGTGCGCACGGATGGCCTCGGCGAGGTGACGCGAGCACTTGATGTCGAAGATGATGGTCGCGCTCGGGTTGCGCGCGAGTACGTCGGCGGCATAGAGGATCATTTGACGGTCGGCCCAGACGACGCGGCCCTCGCCGTCGACCACGCCAAGGCGGTCGCCGTCGCCGTCGAAGGCCAGGCCGAGGTCCAGCCCCTGTGTGCGCACGCAGGCGATCAGGTCGGCCAGATTTTCCGGTTCCGAGGGATTGGGGTGGTGGTTGGGAAAGCGGCCGTCGATTTCGCAGAACAAGGGCGTTACGGTGCAGCCGAGCGCCTCGATGAGGCGCGGCGCGAGTTCGCCGGCCACGCCGTTGCCACAGTCGACGCCGACCTTCAGCGGACGCGCCAGATGCACGTCGGAGGTGATGCGATCGAGGTATCGCTGACCGATGTCGAGGCTGCGCAGCGAACCCTGACCCCGCGCATAGTCGTCTCGCTCGATCCGTTCGCGTAGCGTTTGTATGCCTTCGCTGTGCAGGGTGCGCCCATCGATGACCAGTTTGAGGCCATTGTATTGCGGGGGGTTGTGACTGCCGGTGAGCGCGATACAGGTGCGTGTGCCCAGGTCTTCGGCGGCAAAGTAGACCACGGGGGTTGGCACTGCGCCGACGTCGATCACGTCAATGCCGGTACTGCGCAGACCATCAGCCAGTACGGCGATCAGTGTCGGGCCACTGAGTCGCCCGTCGCGGCCGATCACCACGGCATGCTGCCCTTGGGCCAAGGCTTCGCTGCCAAAGGCACGGCCGATATGGTGCACGGCATCCTCGGTCAAGGTGTCGTCGACTACGCCTCGGATGTCGTAGGCACGGAACAGGCTGGAGGCAATGGCAGTCATGGCGGGCTCATCTCTTGTCTTGGGTGTGATGGAGTCAGTGTCGTCCGGAGTGACCGAAGCCACCCGCGCCGCGCGTGCTGTCGTCGAAGGACTCGACGAGCTCGAAGCTGGCCTGCACGACCGGCACGAAGACCATCTGCGCGATACGTTCGCCGGGCTCGACGGTGAAAGGGACGGTGCCCCGGTTCCAGCACGAAACCATGATCTCGCCCTGGTAGTCCGAGTCGATCAACCCGACCAGATTGCCGAGTACGATGCCGTGTTTATGGCCGAGACCGGAACGCGGCAGCAGGGTTGCGGCTAGCCCGGTGTCGCCGATGTGGATCGCGATGCCGGTCGGAATCAGCACCGTCTGGCCGGGCGTGAGCGTCACCGGTTCATCGAGGCAGGCGCGCAGGTCGAGTCCGGCTGAGCCCGCCGTGGCATAGGCAGGTAGCGGGAAATCGGTGCCGATGCGGGGATTGAGTATTTTAAGCGCGATCTTGTGCATCGTGTACATCAAGCCTTTGTGCTGGGTGAGTGAGCGCCCCGTGCGAGGGCGTAGCGTTTGGCAATGAGCTGGATGAGATGACGTGCCAGCTCGGTTTTGGGTCCTCGTTCGAGCCGACATTGGCCGCCGTCCCAGAGGACGTCCAGGGCGTTGTCCTCGACCTCCAGCCCGAGACCATCGCCGACCCGATTGGCGGCGATCAGATCGAGTTGTTTGGCTACCAGCTTGGCGCGTGCGTGTTCGACCACTGACTCGGTTTCGGCCGCGAAGCCGACGCAGAACGGACGCGGCCGATGCGCGGAGACTTCGGCCAGGATATCCGGCGTACGCGTGAGGCGCAGTTCGAGGGTTTCCGCCCCCTTCTTGAGCTTGTGGACCATGACTTCTGCGGGGCGGTAATCGGCCACGGCGGCCACGCCGATGAATAGGTCGGTCGATGCCAGTCGTGCCAACACGGCCGCGTGCATTTCGGCGGCGGTTTCCACATCGACGCGTTCGACGCCGGCGGGCGTCGGCAATGCCACGGGTCCCGTGATGAGGGTCACGCGGGCGCCTGCGGCGCGGGCAGCTTCGGCTACTGCGAAACCCATGCGTCCCGAGCTGCGATTACTCAGTACCCGTACCGGGTCGATGGGTTCGCGGGTGGGGCCGGCGGTAATCGTGACGCGGCAACCGGCGAGTGGACCGGCTGCAAGGCGTTCACCCAGCTCGCTGGCCAGCTCGGCTGGTTCGCGCATACGTCCCTCGCCGGTTTCGCCGCAGGCTTGCTCGCCTTCGGCAGGACCGAGCAAGGCGATATCTCGGGATTCGAGCAACATCCGATTGGCTTGCGTAACCGGGTTGGCCCACATCACCCGATTCATCGAGGGTGCGAGGAACAGCGGTGCTTCGGTGGCTAGGCATAAGGTGGTCAACAGGTCGTCGGCCCGGCCGTGGGCGAGGCGCGCCATGAAGTCGGCGGTGGCCGGGGCGACCAGTACCGCGTCGGCCCAACGGGCAAGCTCGATATGATCCATGCCGGCTTCGGCCGCTGCATCGAACAGTTCACTGCGCACCGGATGACCCGATAGGGCCTGCAGGCTCAGGGGGGTGACGAAGTGTCCGGCGGCAGGGGTCATCACGACGCGTACCTGCGCGCCAGCCTTGTGCAGCAGGCGGGTGAGTTCGCAGGCCTTGTAGGCGGCGATGCCGCCGGTGACGCCTAGCAGGATTCGGAGATGCGCGAGTGGTGTCGACATGCGTGTTTGGCCGGCCTGATACATGCGCAGTGTAGCATCGCAGGCGTATCAGGCGCCGCCACCGATGGCACCCGGTACAGCGCCGTTTTTTGAAATCTTTGACACGGAGTGGCTACGGTTGCTGTGGTCTTGTCCAGGCATCGAGGCCTCCAGCCTGTACAGCCGCTCGATCAAGCCAATACCTCGGAACCCAGTGGAACGGGGTCGGGATGCGGGATGCAGATGTGCTGAGGTGGGGTGGGCGACTTCGTCGCAGGCATGAGGGAATGAGGCGGTTTTCCCGGTGCACATGGCCGGCGAGCAGGCCCGTGTGCAATATTTCTGTGGCGATCATGAGATCAAGATGGCGAGCAAGCGTGGCGGGCGCCTACACTAATTGTATGGTCAATACGGTCTTTACAGCGGGGTGCCCATCGGTATCCCCAGCCAACGATAAGGAGAATGGTAACCGTGGTCCCCGAAAATATGCATTTGCTCGAATTCATCAAGGACTCGCCACTTTCGCAGGATCTCACCGCTACGGATTGCGAGGTGCTCGAGAACATCATGGGTCTGCGCCACCTGGATGCGGGAGAGGTCGTGATTCGCGAAGGCGAGACCGACCAGACGGTGTATCTGGTCGCCCAGGGACGGGTGAGAGTGGTACAGGAAGCCGCGGTGGGTGAGCCGCTGCTGCTACATGTCCTCGGGCCGGGCGGTTTGTGTGGTGAGATGGGCTTCGTAGACGGCGCGCCACACTCGGCCACGCTGATCGCCGAGCACGACAGTGTGTTGCTGTCGCTGGAACGCGCGTCCTTCGAGTCGCTGATCGAGACCCATCCGCATGTGGTGTATCACGTGATGCGCGCAATCATCCGCCTGGGGCATGCCGTGCTCAAGCGCATGAATCAACATCATCTCGAAATGAACAACTACATCACGCAGACGCGCGGGCGTTACTAAGCACTGTCCGCTGGAGCCTAAGGCTCGGGGAAACCCATGTGCCACTCACCGTATAACCGATGGTGACTATTGCCGGCGCGCTCTAGGTCTAGACTCCTTCCTGAGACCCGAAATGGGCTGGGGGGATGTATGGGCATCAAAGACTGGCCGGCGGGTGAGCGTCCGCGGGAAAAATTGCTGACGCGTGGGGCCGAGGCATTGAGCGACGCTGATCTGTTGGCGATTTTTTTGCGTACTGGGGTGCCGGGTAAGAGCGCGGTCGATCTGGCGCGCGAGCTGCTGACCGAGTTTGGCGGGCTGCGGCCCTTGCTGGCCGCGTCGAGTGAAGCGTTCTGCCGTGGCAAGGGCTTGGGCGAGGCGAAATACGTGCAGTTGCAGGCAGTCCTGGAAATGGGGCGCCGCTATTTGTGGGAGGAACTGGCGCGTGGCGACGCGATTGCCAGCCCTGAGGCGGCGGGGCGATATCTGGCCGCGCGCCTACGTGACCGTCCCAGTGAGGTCTTTGCCTGTGTTTTCCTCGACGGGCGTCATCGCGTCATTGCCTACGAAGAACTTTTTCACGGCACGATCGATGGCGCCAGCGTACATCCGCGCGAGGTTGTGCGGCGGGCTTTGCACCACAACGCGGCCGCATTGATTCTTGCGCACAATCACCCCTCCGGGGTGGCTGAGCCCAGCGCCGCCGACGAGGCCATCACCCAACGTCTGCGCGATGCATTGGGGCTCATCGACGTGCGCATACTGGATCACCTGGTGGTCGGCGAATCGGTGGTGTCGCTGGCCCAGCGAGGGCTGCTTTAAGGTCTGCGCACGTTATTGCGGCGTTCGGATGGTCGCCAGCGCATCCAGCAGGCGGTCGATGTGCGCGGGTTCGTGGGCCGCGCTCAATGTGATACGCAAACGTGCCTGCCCCTCGGCGACGGTCGGCGGGCGTATGGCGGGTACGAGAATGCCTTGTGCCCACAGGGTTTCGGCAGCAGCCAGCGCCCGTGCGCTGTCGCCGATCCGCAGCGGCTGGATCGGTGTGGCCGAGGGCATCAGTTCCAGATCCAGTGCGCTAGCGCCGGCGCGCAGTTGTGCAATTAGTTGCTGTAGCCGCTCGCGCCGCCAGTCTTCGCGCACGACCAATCCCAGTGCCGTGCGTGTGGCCTCGGCGATGGCGGCAGGCATTGCGGTGGTGAACAGATAGGTACGTGCCGCGCCGATCAGATATTCGATGAGATCCTCGTCGCCGGCAACGAAGGCGCCCGCGGTGCCGATCGCCTTGCCCAGCGTGCCCATCAGCACCGGCGCCTCGGTCAACCCGAGCCCGAAGTGGCTCAAGCTGCCGCGCCCGCCCGGACCGAGCACGCCGATACCGTGAGCGTCGTCGACCATCAGCCATGCGCCATGCGCTTGCGCCGCTTCAGCGAGTGCGGGCAGCGGCGCGAGATCGCCGTCCATGCTGAACACGCCGTCCGTGACCAGCAGGCAGTTACCGGCCGCGCGAGCGAGCTGAAGGTCCGCTGCCTCGGCATCGCCGTGCGCGTAGCGCAGGCGTTTGGCCCCGGACAGCGTGCCGGCGTCGATCAACGATGCGTGGTTGAGGCGGTCCTCGATCAAGCTGTCGCCACGGCTGAGCAGTGCGCCGACGGTGCCGAGGTTGGCCATGTAGCCGGTTGAGAACAGCAGCGCGCGCGGGCGCCCGGTGAATTCGGCGAGGGCTTCCTCAAGTGCATGGTGAGCGCGAGTGTGACCGTTGATCAGGTGTGCCGAGCCGCTGCCCGTGCCGTAGATCCGGGTGGCACGGCGCAGGGATTCGGCGATCTCCGGGTGGCTGGCAAGCCCGAGATAATCGTTGCTGCAAAAGGTCAGGATTTCGCGCCCGTCGACCCGTTGCAGTGGGCCGACGGGGCCATCGGTCAGCCGTCTGAAGCGCTGCCGGCCGGCAGCGCGGCGGGCCTCCAGGCGTTGCCGGAGATCGAACACGGGTTCAGGCGCTGCGGGCGGTGTCGGTGCTCTCGGTATCGGGCCGAGCGGTTGCGGCATGGATGCCGAGACGGCGGAACAGTTCGCGGTCTCGGTGCGATTCCGGGTTGTCCGTGGTCAGCAGTTTCTCGCCGTAAAAGATTGAGTTGGCGCCGGCGAAGAAGCACAGGGCCTGCAGTTCATCGCTCATCGCCAAACGCCCGGCGGACAGGCGCACATGGCTGTGGGGCATCGTCAGGCGGGCAACGGCGATCATGCGCACGAACTCGAGCGGATCGAGCGCGGCGGTCCCGTGCAGTGGCGTGCCTTCGACCTGTACGAGGTTGTTGATGGGCACTGATTCTGGGTGTTGCGGCAGGTTGACGAGTTGCTGCAGCAAGCGGGCACGGTCGCGACGCGACTCGCCCATACCTACGATGCCGCCGGTGCAAACATTGATACCCGCTTCGCGCACGTGCGCGAGGGTGCGCAGGCGGTCCTCGTAGACGCGGGTGGTGATGATCCGGCCGTAGAACTCGGGCGAGGTGTCGAGGTTGTGATTGTAGTAGTCGAGCCCGGCGTCCTTGAGACGGCGCGCCTGGCGATCCTCCAGCATGCCGAGGGTCACGCAGGTCTCCAGACCCTCGGCGCGTACGGCCTCGACCATTTCGGCGACGCGCTCCAGGTTGCGGTCGGTAGGGTTGCGCCAGGCCGCGCCCATGCAGAAGCGGGTGGCCCCATTGTCGCGCGCCGCGCGTGCCTCGGCGATCACTTCGTCGAGGGGCAGTAAGCGTTCGCGTTCCAGCTCGGTGTGGTGATGCGCGCTCTGCGGGCAGTAGGCGCAGTCTTCCGGGCAGGCGCCGGTCTTGATCGACAACAGGCTGCTGATCTGCACCGCGTTCGGGTCGAAGTGCGCGCGGTGCGTCTGCTGGGCGGCGAACAGCAGGTCGTTGAAGGGCCGATCAAACAGGGCTTCGATCTCTTCGATCGCCCAGTCGTGGCGTATTGAGGTCATATCATTCTGGCCTGGGTGTGGCGGGGGTGCCTGGGGTGTCCTCCCAGCGTTCCCGGTGGATACGGATAAGGTCGATGATCGACCAGGGGATCATGATAGCGGCAGATACGCCCCAGTAGATCAGAAAATGCGTCAGTTTGGGTGGAAAGTAGGTGCCGGCAACCACCAGAAAACCGGTCAGGGCATAGAAGCGATAAGCGGCAATCTGGGTGTAATAACCCACCCGTGGATTGGGGTGCTGGCGGTTCATGGCGTAGATGAACATGGACGCCCCGAACCAGAAGAAAACGAGCGGAAAGGGCAGCAGAAAGGCGACGATATTGCCATAGTTGAAGAGCGTCGCGGCGTTACGCGCCGAGCGGGCCGTGATCGGTTTGGGCGTGGCGTGAGCCTCGGTCATGTCGGCGGGGACCTGTGGCGGACTGTGCTGATCGGCCAGTCTACCGGGCGCCGGATGCATGTCAACTTGGAGGGAATCATGGCTTCGACGCTGCTCGGACACCTTGGGCGCTGGCTGGAGGCGGTGTATCCGCCGGTGTGCGCCTTGTGCGGCGATGCTGGGATGAGGGGCCTGGATTTGTGTGTGGGATGTCTCGCTGAGTTACCTCGTCTTCGGTTTCCCTGCCCCTGTTGCGGTCGTCCATTGCCCGAGGCGGCCGGCGGCCGGCCCTGTGGCCGTTGTTTGCGCCGGCCGCCGGTCTATGCGGCGGTGTACGCGCCTTATCGCTATGCGGCGCCGGTCGACCGCTTGATTGCGGAATTCAAGTTCCGTGGACGATTGGCCAACGCGCGCCTGCTGGGGGAATTGCTTCGTCGGGCGGCGCTCGAAGATGGACGTGTGCCGCCGCCGTTGTTGATCCCAGTGCCGCTGCACCCGCAACGCCTGCGTACGCGCGGCTACAACCAGGCGGTGGAGCTTGCCCGGCCGCTGGCACGTACCTTCGGCGCCCATCTGGATGTCGATTGCGTACGCCGTTTGCGGGCGACGCTACCGCAGATGTCATTGCCCGCGGCCCGACGTCGGGCCAACGTGCGCGGTGTGTTTGCGATGCGTGCCGGCCGCCGGCTGACGGGGTCGGTGGCGATCATCGACGACGTGATGACCACGGGGGCGACGGTGGAGGAGCTGGCCAGAGTGCTACGCCGCGCAGGCGCCTCGTCGGTGGAGGTGTGGAGCTTCGCGCGGGCTGGTCAGGCGCGCAAGCCGTAGCTGAACGCCACACCCAGAAAAACGATCAGACCGAACCAATTATTGTTCATGAAGGCACGGAAGCAGAATTCCGGCACACGGTAGGCAATGAGCAGTTGCTGGTAGACGAATGTTCCGGCCGCGATCACGAGGGCGACGGTGTAGGGCCAGCCGAGCTGTGCATCGCGACCGATAAGATAGAGCGCGAGCATCATCAGGGTCTGCAGGATACCGATGATCAGACGGTCGGCTTCGCCAAACAGGATGGCCGTGGATTTGAGGCCGATCTTCAGGTCATCCTCGCGGTCGGCCATGGCGTACATGGTGTCGTATATGGTCGACCAGAGCACCGCCGCGATGAAGATGAGCCAGGCGAGCGTCGAGGGTGCCTGCCCGGTCTGCGCGGCCCAAACCATGGGCACAGCCCAGCCGAAGGCCGCGCCGAGGTGGATCTGGGGCAGGTGGTGGAAACGCTTCATGAAAGGGTAGCTCGCCGCCAGCGCAACCCCCCCAGGGATAGCAGCACGGTTAGCTGGTTCATGCTCAGGACCAGCAGAAATGCGAGCAGGGCGAATGCGAGGAAGACGCCGATGGCCTCGATGGGACGTATGCGGCCACTGGCTAGCGGGCGGTTACGAGTACGCGCGACATGGCCGTCGAAGTCGCGGTCGGCGAAGTCGTTGATCGCGCAGCCGGCGGAGCGCATAAGCCAGGTGCCGGCAAGGAACACGACCAGCACCCAGGGGTTGGGCCGGCCGTCGGCGGCGATCCACAGTGCCCACAGCATGGGCCAGACCAGCAGTAGCGCGCCGATGGGACGATTGGCGCGAATCAGCAACGCGTATTGCCACAGGCGTTCGCGCAGAGGATGTCCGGGCCGGAGAGCGGTCAGTAGGCGATTGTAGTCAGTCATGGCGGATGACTTTCGCACCCTCAAACCCCCAAAATCAAGCGCGGCGGCTCATCACGCAGTGGATCGGCGTAAAGTGCGCGCATTCATTCCCGGACGGAGGCAGACATGAGTATGGAGCAGCGGCACTTCGACTTGATCGCGATCGGCGGTGGTAGCGGTGGTTTGTCGGTCACCGAGCGCGCAGCCCGTTACGGCGCGCGTTGCGCGGTCATTGAGTCGCGGCGATTGGGCGGTACTTGCGTCAATGTCGGCTGCGTACCCAAGAAGATCATGTGGTACGGCGCGAGTCTCGCACACGCCCTTGAAGATGCACGCGGCTATGGCTTTACGGTGGGCGAAACCGGTTTCGACTGGGCCGCCCTCAAGGCCAAGCGCGATGCCTATATCAGTGGGATCAACGGTTGGTATCACACCTATTTGGCGGATTCGGACGTGACCCTGATCCAGGGGGAGGCACGCTTGATAGACGCTCGCACGGTTGAGGTCGATGGCGTGCGTTACACCGCCGATCATATCGTGCTGGCCACCGGCGGTGAGCCGATAGTGCCGAAGATTCCGGGGGCCGAGTATTCGATCACTTCCGATGGTTTTTTCGAACTGGAACATCTGCCCGAACAGGTTGCGGTGATCGGCTCGGGTTACATCGCCGTTGAGCTGGCCGGGTTGCTCAACGCGCTGGGTTCCGAGGTGTCGCTATACTTGCGCGGTGAGCATCTGCTGCGACGCTTCGATGGCCTGCTGCGCGAACAACTCACCGAAGGGATGCTGGATGCGGGGATCTCGATCTTCCCGCGAACACGCCTGCAGGCGGTGCGGCGCGCGGCGGATGGTAGCCTGGATTTGATTTGTGAGGGTGGGCGCGAAACCCACGGCTTTGACACGGTGCTCTGGGCCATCGGCCGCCGACCGGCAGTGGATGCGCTGGGGCTGGCGGGGATTGGCGTGATTCAAGATGACAGCGGACATGTGGTGACGGACGCTTACCAGAACACTAACCTCTCCGGCATCTATGCGATCGGCGATATCACTGGACGCGCTGAATTGACGCCGGTAGCCATTGCTGCGGGACGCCGGTTGGCCGACCGGCTATTTGGCGGACAAGCAGAGCGACGGCTCGATTATGAAAACATTCCCACGGTGGTTTTTACCCACCCGCCGATCGGCACCGTCGGGTTGACCGAAGACGAAGCCCGCGAGTTGCATGGCTCGTCCGTGAAAATCTATCAGACCACCTTTACGTCGATGTACTACGCGATGACGGACCATCCGGTGAAGACGGCAATGAAACTGATTACCGTCGGTGCCCAAGAGAAGGTTGTGGGTTGCCACATCATTGGACCGGGTGCAGACGAAATGTTGCAGGGGTTCGCCGTCGCGATTCGCATGGGGGCGACCAAACACGATCTCGACGATACGGTGGCGATTCATCCGACCAGTGCCGAGGAGCTGGTCACGTTACGCTAAATCCAGCTGCTCCCGTCGGCGAGAGAAATGCCGACGGGAGCATTCAGGGTGGGACTTAGCCCTGAGGTGGCTGGGTGATGGGCACGAGGGTGATGGTGACGCGGCGATTCATCGCACGGCCTTGCGCGGTGGCGTTCGACGCGATGGGATTGGCTTCTCCGTAACCCACGGCCTGCAGGCGCGCCGGCAGCACGCCCTGCGCGACGAGATAGTCGGCCACCGATTGTGCGCGTCTGACCGAGAGCTGCTGGTTGTAGGCGGCGGTCCCGGTGCTGTCGGTGTAGCCGGCAACGTCGACGGCGGTCTTCGGATAGTGGGTGAGCACCTTGGTGACCGAGTTGAGTACCGGGTAGAAGTGCGCGGCGATCTGGTACTGGTTGGTGGCGAAGGTGATGTCGCCGGGCATGTTGAGGATGATGTTGTTGCCACTGCGGGTCACGCTAACGCCGGTGCCTTGCAGTTGCTGGCGCAGCTCCGATTGCTGGCGATCCATGTAGTAGCCAACCGAGCCGCCGGCGAGTGCGCCCAAGCTGGCGGCCAGCGCGGTGTTGCGGCCGGGATTGCCGAGATTGTTGCCGAGGATGGCGCCGGCCACAGCGCCGATGCCCGCACCGATGCCTGTGCGGCTCACTTCTTGCTGTCCGGTGTAGGGGTTGGTGGTGCAGCCTGCCAGGCCAAGGGTGAAGATCACGGCCGAAGCGGGAATCAGTCTGCGCAGCATCATGGGTCGTACTCCAGAAGGAATCGGGTCAATATCGAGTGGGCCTGCACCCACTCACTCAAGCATAGGCGCCGCTCAGAAAGTCGCGCAAGTCGGTAATGACTGACGGCGTCCGTGGCCGGATGCCGCGCCAGACGAAGAAGGCCTCGGCAGCTTGTTCGACGAGCATGCCAAGCCCGTCCGCCGCACAGGCTGCGCCGTGCGCCACCGACCAGCGCATGAAGGGTGTGGGCGCGGCGGCATAGACCATGTCGTAGGCGAAGGTTTGCGAGGCGGTGAGGTTCGTCGGCAGGGCGAGGGCCTCGCCCGCCAGACTTGCGGAGGTGGCATTCACGATCAGGTCGAAGGGTGCTTCGTCTGACAGTGTATCGAGGCCGCAACCGGAGATGGGGCCTTGTAACGAGAAGTCGGCGGCGAGCTGTTCGGCACGTACGCGATTACGATTGGCGATGATCAGGGTGGTGGGTCGCTCGGCCAGTAGTGGCCCGATGACGCCGCGGGCCGCGCCACCCGCGCCGAGCAGCAGGATACGCCGGCCAGCCAGTATGAGGCCAAGGTTGCACGTGAGATCGGTGAGTAGGCCGACGCCGTCGGTGTTGTCGCCGAGAATGTCGTTCGTTGCGCCGAAGCTTAGCGTATTCACCGCGCCCGCCGCGCGCGCGCGTGCGCTTAGCTTGCCCGCGAGGCGCCAAGCTTCTTCCTTGAAGGGTACGGTGATATTGAGGCCGCGACCACCAGCTGATCGGAAGCGGGCGACGGCCCCGGAAAACCCCTCCCTAGGCACCAGAATGGCTTCGTACTCGAGTTTCTGACCGGTTTCGGCGGCGAACTGTTGGTGAATTCTGGGCGACAGGCTGTGCGACACCGGATGGCCCATCACGGCATAGCGGTCGATCGGTGTGCTCATGTCGTTTGCGTCATTGCCGGTATCAACGCGCCTCGCGTAGCCAGCGTGCCGCGTCGATGGCGTAGTAGGTGAGGATGCCGTCGGCGCCCGCGCGCTTCATCGACAACAGGGTTTCGAGCACGCAGGCGCGCTCGTCCAGCCAGCCGTTGAGCGCAGCGGCCTTGAGCATCGCGTATTCGCCACTGACGTGATAGACGAAGGTCGGTACGCTGAAGGCTTGTTTGACGCGATGCACGATGTCTAGATAGGGTAGCCCTGGCTTGACCATGACCATGTCGGCGCCTTCGGCGATGTCGAGCGCGGTCTCGCGTAGCGCCTCGTCGCCGTTGCCAGGGTCCATCTGGTAGGTCGACTTGTTGCTCTTGCCGAGGTTGGCGGCCGAGCCGACCGCGTCGCGGAAGGGGCCATAGAAGGCGGAGGCGTACTTGGCCGAGTAGGCGAGAATGCGCGTATGGATGTGGCCCGCGGCTTCCAGCGCATCGCGGATTTTGCCAACCCGCCCGTCCATCATGTCGGACGGAGCGACCACGTCGGCACCGGCCTTGGCGTGCGACAAGGCCTGGCGCACCAGTACGTCGACGGTTTCATCGTTGAGGACGTAGCCGTGTTTGTCGAGCAGGCCGTCCTGCCCATGGCTGGTGAAGGGGTCCAGCGCTACATCGGTGATCACCCCGAGTTCCGGCAGAGCCTGCTTGAGGGCGCGCACGCAGCGTTGTACCAGTCCCTCCGGATTGGAGGCTTCGCTGGCGGTGGCGTCTTTTTGCTCCGGTGGCGTGACCGGGAACAAGGCGAGGGCGGGGATGCCCAGTTCGAAGGCCTCCGCAGCGCGTTCGAGCAGCAGGTCGACGGATAAGCGCTCGACGCCGGGCATGGAGTCTACCGATTCTCGACGATTACGACCCTCAAGCACAAAAACGGGGTATATCAGGTCGTCAGCGGTGAGGGTGTTTTCGCGCATCATGCGGCGCGAGAAGGCGTCCCGGCGCATACGGCGAGGGCGGGTCAGGGGATAACGGATATTGTCGCTCATGTTCGATTCCGGGTGGTGGGGGCCGGCGATGCCTCGGCGAGCCAGTCCCTGGGCTTGAGATAGCGTTCGTATAGACCGGCTTCCGGGCTGCCCGGTTCGGGCGCCCAGGCATAACGCCAACGTACCTCCGGGGGCAGGGACATGAGGATCGATTCGGTCCGTCCGCCGGACTGCAGTCCGAACAAGGTGCCTCGGTCGTAGACAAGGTTGAATTCGACGTAGCGCCCGCGACGGTAGAGCTGGAAGTCGCGTTCACGCTCACCATAGCGCATGTTTTTACGTCGTTGCATGATTGGCAGATAGGCTTGGAGGTAGTGGTCGCCGACGCTGCGCATGAAGGCGAAGTCGCGTGTCGCGTTTCCGCTGTTGAGGTCGTCGTAGAACAGTCCGCCTATCCCGCGTGGCTCCTCGCGGTGGCGCAGGTAAAAATACTCGTCGCACCAGGCCTTGTAGCGCGGATAGATGTCCTCGCCGAAGGGTGCACAAGCTTCTTGGGCGGCACGGTGCCAGTGAACGCAGTCCTCGTCGAAGCCGTAGTAGGGCGTCAGGTCGAAGCCACCGCCGAACCACCAGATCGGTTCTTCACCCTCACGCTCGGCGATGAAACAGCGGACATTGGCGTGCGAGGTGGGGACATACGGGTTGCGCGGGTGGATGACCAGCGAGAGGCCGAGTGCCTGAAAATGGCGGCCGGCCAGTTCAGGGCGGTGCGCGCTGGCTGAAGGCGGCAGCTGGTCGCCGTGGACGTGCGAGAAATTCACACCAGCCTGCTCCAACAGGCCGGCGCCCGTGAGCACGCGGGTACGCCCGCCGCCGCCCGCTGGGCGCGTCCAGGCATCGGTGAGAAAGTGCGACGATCCATCCTCTTGTTCGAGTGCAGCGCAGATGCGGTCTTGCAGCGCGAGCAGGTATTCGCGAATGGCGTCGATGTTGGGGGATGGCGGCATGTAACTGTTCCTCAGGGACGAAGTACCGCGCCGGTCAGTGCGTCGCGGATCTCGCTCGGGCGATCACGCCCACCAAGTGGGCCGTCCAGATAGTAATCGATACGCGGCCCGAAATGGGCGCGCAGGGTGTCCAGATCGCGCGCGGGAGACTCGCCGCTGAGATTCGCGCTGGTGGATACCACGGGTCCGTCAAAGGCGCGACATAAGGCAGCGGCCAGTGGATGGCTGGTCACGCGAACCGCGACGCCGGCATGGTCGCCCCGCAGCAAGGGGGTGACGGCCGCGCCGGGGGGGACGATCCAGGTCACTGGGCCGGGCCAGCTGTCCAGCATGTGGGAGAGGCAGGGGGCGGGCAGTTCGCCGATCCAGCCATCGAGTTGCTCCACACTGGCGGCGATCAGGATCAACCCTTTGGCGGCGGGGCGCTGTTTGAGCGCGAGTAGGCGCTCAATGGCGTCAGTGTTGCTCGGGTCGCAGCCGATGCCGAAGACCGCTTCGGTGGGGTAGGCGATCAGGCCGCCGTGCTCTAGAGCATGTGCGGCCTCTGCCAGTCCCTCACGCTCGGGTGTGAGATGTTTTGCCATGGCTTAACGTTGGCGGGCTGCGGTCCCGGTTTTGGCCTTTTCCGCTGTCGTTGGAGATTTACGCTTAGTCGCCGTTTTGCCGCCATCCTTCTTGGTAGCCGCAGCGGTCTTGGGTGAGGCTTTTTTACGGGTGGCGGTTTTCTTCTTCGGTGAAGTTTTAGGTTTGGCTGCAGCCTTGGGCGTAGCGGCTTTGGTTTTGGCCTTGGCCGCTGTGCGCCGCGATTTTTTCGGTGGGGCGGCGGCGAGCAGACTTTCGCAGGTTGCGATGTCCAACTTTTCCGGCTCCGCGTCCTTGGGCATGCGGGCGTTGCGCTCGCCGTCCGTGATATAGGGGCCGTAACGCCCGCGTAGTACCTCGATGGTGGCGGCACCGTCTCGCTCGAAGCGAAGGATGACGCGTTCCGCCTCTAGGCGCTCTTTCTCGGCGATCAGCTCCAGCGCGCGTTCGAGGGTGACGGTGTAGGGGTCGTCCTCGCCCTTAAGCGAGCAGTACTTCGGGCCATATTTCACGTATGGGCCAAAGCGGCCGATGTTGGCACTGACCGCGAGACCGTCCGGGTTTTCGCCAAGCTGACGAGGCAGGTCAAACAGCTTGAGGGCCTCTTCGAGGGTGACCGTGTCCATTTTTTGACCGGGCTTGAGTCCAGCGAAGCGAGGCTTGTCTTCGTCGTCCCGGCTGCCGATCTGGGCGAAAGGCCCGTAACGGCCCATGCGTACACTGACCGGTTTGCCACTGGTAGGGTCGATGCCGATCTCGCGGGCCTGCAAGGCTTCGTCGCGCGTCACGGTCTGCGCGCGATCCTCGACCAGCGCGTGGAAGTCTTTCCAGAACTCGTGCAGCACGGGTATCCAGTGCTTCTCGCCACGTGAGATTTCGTCGAGTGAGTCTTCCATGCGGGCGGTGAAGTCGTAGTCGACGTACTGGGTAAAGTGCTGAGTCAGGAATCGGTTAACCACGCGACCGACGTCGGTCGGTGTAAATCGACGGCTTTCGAGTTCTACATATTCACGGCCGAGCAGGGTGGAAATGATGGCGGCGTATGTGGATGGGCGCCCGATACCGTGCTCTTCCAAGGCCTTGACCAGACTGGCCTCGCTGTAACGTGGCGGTGGCTCGGTAAAGTGTTGCTCGGTGACAATGTCGTTCAGCGGGAGCGCCTCGCCTTCGGTCATCGGAGGGAGTAGGCGATTGTCGCTTTCTTGCTCCGCGTCATCGAGACCTTCACGGTAGACGGCCATGAAACCGGGATCGCGCAAGGCCGATCCGGTGGCGCGGTACAAATTACCTTCGCCACCCTCAAGATCGGCACTGACAGTATCCAGCGTGGCGTGGATCATCTGGCTGGCGACGGTGCGTTTCCAGATCAATTCGTAGAGCCGGAACTGATCTTGAGAGAGTCGCGATTTCAATTCATCGGGGAGCCGCGCTGCTGATGTGGGTCGCACAGCTTCGTGCGCCTCCTGGGCATTTTTCGACTTGGTGCGGTAGCGATTGGGTGTGGCAGGCACAGCATCCTTGCCGTAGCGTTCGCTTATCAGCGCGCGTATTTCGCCGATGGCCTCATCGGCCAGGTTCACGGAGTCGGTACGCATGTAGGTGATCAGGCCGACAGGACCGGCACCGAGGTCGATACCCTCGTAAAGATTTTGCGCGACCTGCATGGTCCTGCGCGTGGTGAAGCCGAGTTTGCGCGCGGCTTCCTGCTGTAGCGTCGAGGTCGTGAATGGCGGTGCGGGGTTGCGCTTGCGCTGCTTTTTTTCCAGCTTGGCGACGGTCAGTCGACCTTCGGCTGCGGCCAGTAGCGCCGTGCGGGTTTGTGCGGCATTCTCGGCGTCGCCGATGTCGAACTGACTGAGCTTGCGTCCCTGGAGATGCGTCAGTCGCGCGTTGAACGGCGTGTCGGCACAGGCCACCTTGGCATCCGCGGTCCAATATTCCTGGCGAACGAAGCGTTCGATTTCCTCCTCGCGCTCGACGATCATGCGTAGAGCGGGGCTTTGTACGCGTCCGGCAGATAGTCCTCGGCGGATTTTTCGCCAGAGTAATGGAGACAGGTTGAAGCCGACCAGATAGTCCAGCGCGCGTCTTGCCTGTTGGGCGTCGATCAGGTCATTGGACAAGGTGCGAGGGTTGCTGATGGCCTCGTTGACCGCCTGTCGAGTGATCTCATAGAAGGCCACCCGATGCACCGGTTTGTCCTTGAGCTGACCGCGTTCGCGCAGTATCTCGTACAGATGCCAGGAGATCGCTTCACCCTCGCGGTCCGGATCGGTCGCGAGGAACAGGTCGTCGGCCTGTTTGAGCGCCTTGCTGATGGCCTCAACATGCTTGAGGTTGCGAGGGATGATCTCGTATTGCATGGCGAAGTCCCGCTCAGGGTCGACTGCGCCTTCCTTGGGTACCAGATCGCGGACATGACCATACGAGGCCAGGACTTCAAAGTCCTTGCCCAGATATTTCTTGATGGTCTTGGCCTTGGCGGGGGATTCGACGATGACCAGGTGTTTGCCCATAACGTCCTTGCGCGCGTTTATGCTCAGTGCAGGTAGGAGGGCGTTTCTTCGAACACCAAATCCTCGAGTTCGTTATATGCCAGTTCACGGTCTGGCTGGTTGAACAGGACCATGAGAACGATCCACTTGAGCTGTTCTAGGTCGATCTCGTCCTCGTCCAGCGCCATGACTCGATCCAGGACGAGTTCGCGAGTGGAGGGCGTGAGTACCTCGCTCTGCTCGAGAAATAGCAGAAAACCTCGCATCTCGCTGTCGAGACGGGCTTGCTCGGCATCGGTGTACAGCCGTAACGACGGACGCACGGTATGAGCCAGCGGCGCATCTCGCTGCTCGGCTAGACCATCGAGCCACTCGAACGCGCGGTCAATCTCGCTTGCCGGGAAACCGGCATCGATCAGGCGCGATTCGAGCTGTTCACGATCCGCTTCGTGGTCTTCCATATCCTCGTCGACATACTGCTCGAAGAGATACATGAGGACATCCAACACGGATTCTTTCATTCGTTGTCTCGGTCGCCTTGCGGTGTACGGACATAGCGCCCGCCGTCAATGGCGGCCACTCGGCCCTGCAGTTCAAGTATGAGGAGCATGGAGGAAACGGCTTCCGGGGTCAATCCGCAGCGCCCGACTAGGTGGTCCACGCTGACGGGGTCGTAGCCCATGGCATCAAGCAGCTCGACGTGCGGGCCATTGGTGGGTTGTGCCGTGACCGGGTGCCGTGTATTTGGGCGTGGCGCACTCAATTGCAGCCCGAGTTCTTCCAATATGTCGTCGGCGGTTTCGACCAGTTTGGCACCTTCGCGGATCAATTGATGGCAGCCTCGCGCCATGGGATTGTGGATCGATCCGGGGATGGCGAATACTTCGCGCCCTTGCTCGCCTGCCAGGCGGGCGGTTATCAAGGATCCGCTCTGGCGCGCGGCCTCGACCACGAGCACGCCTTGGCTGATACCGCTGATGATGCGGTTTCGTCGCGGGAAAGAGCCTCGGGTCACACGGGTGCCTAGTGGGGCCTCGGAGATGAGAATGCCGGCGTGAGCTATGCGGCGGGCAAGATCGCGGTGCACGGAAGGGTAGACGCGGTCTAGGCCGGTGGCCGCCACCGCTACCGTAACCCCATCGGCGGCCAATGCACCCTCATGGGCGGCGCCATCGATGCCCAGCGCTAACCCGGAGGCGATGCCAAGGCCGGTTGTTGCCAGATGGCGAGCAAATTCGAAGGCCGCTTCGCGTCCGTTGGGACTGGGGTGGCGCGTGCCCACGATGGCGAGTTGTGGGTAGCGCAGCAGTTCGCAGTCGCCGATTGCATAGAGCAGAAGGGGTGGGTCGTGAATCTCGCGCAGCGCCGCTGGGTAACGAGCGTCGATGATGGGGATCAGGTGGTGGTTATGTTCATCCGCCCACGCGAGGTCTTCGTCAACATTGAGCTGGCAGGCGGCATCAAGGGCCTGGCGCCGTTCGGCCGGTAAACCGGCCTGTGCCAGCGTTGCGCTGGAGGCGGCCAGTGCCGCTTCGGGATTGCCGGCAACGGCGAGCAACTGCGCCGCGCCGCGGGCGCCGAGACCCACCGTGCGGTGTAGCCGCAACCAGGCGGTGGGCCCGGTGCCCGTCATTTCGGTCAGGGGTTGTGGACCAGGCTGCCGACCATGATGGGCTTGGTGGCCGACATGACCAGCGCATAGCTGATGCGCTCGAATGTCTTGAAGACCATCACGAGGCCAATGTGCTGATTCGGCAATTCGACCGTTCGCGATTCCTGACGTGTGGCGAAGTGGTCGGTGATGACGCGCCCATGTTGGTCCACCGCAAGCACGTCGCCTCGGGTCAAGCCGTCACGTGTGCCGCTATCGATCACCACGACCTGATATTGCCCCACCATGCTGATCGAGTTGAATAGCGCGATGACCTGCGCGTGTATGCCGGACTTCGGCGCATGCGGCATGAAGGTGTAGTCGTAATGCTTACGCACCATCGGGAGCAGGCGGTCGCCAGCGGCTATCTCCTCGCGGGTGTGCTCAAGCACCCCGGTGGATACCTTGCCACGGTGGGTGATGTGGATGTCACCCAGATAGATAACCTGGTGGCCGATGATTTCGCCGGTCTTCGGGTCCTTGAGTGCCCCGCCTGGGCGGTAGACGCTGTACCAGGACTCCTTGGCGTCCGACGGCAGGCCGCGTACATAGACGTGGTTGCCGGTGTCATAGAGAATGCGTCGGTCGGCCGCGGCGATGATATGAGGCGCCTTGTCGAAGACCTCGACCGGTACGACACGGGGGTGCACCAGGAACGGGGTGATCGTCTGGATCGGTATCGGGTGCTCGGTCTTCGGCAGGGACTGGTACTCGACCGTGGGTTTGAGCACGACGGTCGGGAGTCCGCTGGTGCGCGGCCCGCCGGTAATCATGACTCTGGGTTTGCCGTTGACGTAATAAAGGGTCAGTACGTCACCCGGGTAAATCCAGTGCGGGTTCTTGATGTGCGGGTTGTCGTACCAGATTTCGGGCCAGTTCCAGGGCGAATTCAGGTAGTGTTTGGCAATGTCCCAAAGGGTGTCGCCTTTCTTGACCACATAGCGCGTGGGCGCCGTGGGTTTGATCTGGATTGGCGTAGCCACCGGCGGCTTTTCGGGCGGCAGAGGTTTCGCCGAGGACGCAGGGGGCGTCGGCGAAACGATTGGTGCGGGCGGTTGGTGCGGCGTACTGGCGCAACCCGCCGTGATAAGCGTTAGAATCAGAGCCGATGCCGATGTTTTGGCTGTCAGGCGGAATCGCAGGGCCGGCATTCGGGTCCCCCTTATGGCATTCTGTTTATGTCAGGGCGCGGCGCTTAACGCGTAAGCAATGTGACTTGCCATAGCGTGCGGTCAGCCTATACCGTAAGCTGATCATTACTTTAGCAGAGATTCATGCAAGCCTGCACGAATTAACTTTGGTACCGTTTCATGGCTATTCTCGACATACTCCATTTCCCGGATACGCGCTTGCGGACGAAGGCAAAATCGGTCGCGAAGGTGGATGATGCGATTCGGCAAACGGTAAAGAATATGTTCGAAACAATGTATGCGGCTCCCGGTATCGGTCTCGCCGCTACCCAGGTCAATATCCACCATCGTATCATCGTGATTGATGTGTCATCCGATCAGAACGAGCCTTTGTGCCTGATCAATCCGGAATTGGTCGCGCGGGATGGTGAAGAGGAGATGGAAGAGGGCTGCCTGTCGGTTCCGGGTTATTACGAGACGGTGCGTCGCGCCGAGCGTATCCGCGTATGCGCGCTCAACGAGGCGGGCGAATCCTTTACGCTGGAGGCAGACGGACTGCTCGCTGTGTGCATTCAGCATGAAATCGATCACCTTGATGGCAAGCTGTTTGTTGATTACCTCTCTCCGCTCAAACGTAACCGCATTCGTACCAAACTGGAGAAACAGTCCCGCCAGGAGGCGCAAACTGCCCGCGAGACCTCGCCGGCGATCTGAGCCGCCTTCCCCGCCGGAACCGCGTGCCGCAACCGGCACATATTGCGAGAATCATGACTTACCTGAATTCCTGTTACGGGTCTGGGGCACTGCGGACATGTCGTCTGGAGTACGCCATGCATGCGGTGGCGCATTCTGTCGCTGGGTCCGATAGACGATGAATCCGCTCAAGATCGTCTATGCCGGGACGCCGGCATTTGCCGTGCCTGCATTGCAGGCGCTGGTGTCGGCAGGACATCGAGTGGCAGCCGTCTACACTCAACCGGATCGGCCCTCTGGGCGGGGTCGCCAGTTGCGCCCGAGCGCCGTCAAGGCGGCGGCACAGGCGCTGGGTATACCCGTGCAGCAACCGCTCTCGCTCCGCGATACCGAAGCGCTGAGTACCCTATCCGCCTATGCGCCGGACATCATGGTCGTGGCCGCTTACGGTTTGATCCTGCCCCAGGCGGTTTTGGATCTGCCCCGCTATGGTTGTCTCAATATTCACGCCTCCCTATTGCCGCGCTGGCGTGGGGCGGCGCCGATACAGCGAGCTATCGAAGCAGGTGATGGCGAGACGGGCGTTACAATCATGCAGATGGAGGCCGGTCTGGATACGGGGCCCATGTTGGCGCGATTGGCGACCCCCATCCTACCGGAGGACACCGCAGGCAGCCTTCACGAGCGTTTGGCAGATCTGGGTGCCCAAGCTTTGGTGAAGGTGTTGGCGCCGCTGGTAGCCGGCCGTGTGGAGGCTGAGCCACAAGCCGCCATGCAGGCCTGTTATGCCCGCAAATTGTCCAAGGAAGAGGCACGAATCGACTGGCGTCGCCCCGCCGTGGAACTCGTGCGCAAGGTGCAGGCCTTCAACCCTTGGCCGGTTGCCGAAACCGGCTGGGGTGGGCAGCCGCTCAAGCTGTTTGAGGCGCGCGTCGTTGAATATTCGGGTGACGTGCCACCGGGCACGGTACTGGCCGAATCGCGCGGGGGATCGATGTGGCCGCAGGAGATGGTTTGGTGAGGTTGTTGAGCTTGCAATTACCGGGACGGCGCATTCAGACGGCCGCAGAATTCATCAACGGAAGAAGCCTGATTGGCCAAACGCTCGCCAGTTAGGCCAGTCGATCCCCGCGTACTGGCGGTAGAGGTGGTCGATGCGGTTCGTCGACAAGGGCGCTCGCTGAGTCAGGCCTTGCCTCGTGCCGAGCGGCAATTGGAACCTGGGCCGGCCCGCGCGTTGCTGCGCGAACGGGTTTATGGTCTGCTGCGCTACGCTCCCAGATTGGATGCTTGGTTGGATGCGCTGGTCACGCAACCATTGCGCGCGCGCGATGCACCGGTTGCACGCCTCATCCAACTCGGGCTTTACGAACTCTTCTTTCTGCGTACGCCAGATTATGCCGCGGTCAACGAGGCGGTACGTCTTGCCGGGCTGCTGGGTCGGCCGTGGGCGGCGAGGTTGGTCAATGGCGCGTTGCGTAACGCGCAGCGACGCGAAGCGGAATTGGTCGCGATCGCCGAGCGTGTTGACACGGCGCGCTTCGCTCACCCCGAATGGCTGATCGATCGTGTTCGTGCGGACTGGCCCGAGGATGCCGAGGCGGTGTTTGCGGCCAATAATGCGCGTGCGCCGATGACGCTGCGTGTGAATCTGGCAATGACGGACGTTTCAGCCTATGCCGATCTTTTGCATGGTGCTGGAATTGCCGCGAGCCCAGGTCTTTATGCGCCCGACAGCTTGGTGTTGGCTCAGTCGGTAGATGTCGAAGCGCTACCGGGGTTCCGGGAGGGGTGGGTTTCGGTGCAGGATGAGGCCGCCCAGCTGGCGGCCGGACTAGTGAATGCATTGCCGGGGCAGCGCGTCCTCGACGCGTGCGCCGCACCCGGCGGTAAGACCGCCCACCTCATCGAGCGCGCGGGCGGCAAATTAGATGTGACCGCTGTCGAAATCGATCCGGACCGGCTTGTGCGCGTGAGCGAGACGCTGGAGCGGCTGGGCTTACAAGCGCAGACCCTGGCTGCGGATGCCTGTTTGCCGGAAACATGGTGGGACGGCAAATCCTACGACTGTATCTTGCTGGATGCGCCCTGCTCGGCGACGGGCGTGATTCGCCGCCATCCTGATATCAAGCTGCTGCGCCGAGCCTCGGATATTGAAGCGACCGTGCTGCGTCAGCAGGCTTTGCTCGATGCCCTCTGGCCACTGCTGGCGCGTGGCGGTAGGCTTGTCTACGCCACGTGTTCTATCGTGTTGGATGAAAATACGCATGTCGTGGATCGTTTCATCCAGACACATGCGGATGCGATTGAGTGGCCGATCGATGCCGACTGGGGTAGAGCTATGGCACGGGGCCGGCAGATCCTTCCGGGGGAAGGCGGCATGGATGGCTTTTATTATGCCTGTCTGCACAAGGCAGGGACGTGAGGCTCACGTCCCTTCGTGCCTGCCTGCGTGGCGTAGGCATGACCCTGGGGCTGATGGCTTGCACCCTGATCCTACCCGTGGCGCACGCGGATTCCGCCGACTTTGCGATCACGAGCGCGCGTACCTATCAGGTCTACTCGGTGTACTACCTCGATGCCATCGCCGATATCCCGCTAGATGCCACGCTGCGAAATGCCCTGACCAACGGCGTTAGTGTAGTGATTGCCTACGACGTCCGAGTGGTCCGTAGCCGAGGTTGGTGGTTCGACGATACCGTGGCCACCCTGACCCAGCGTTACCGTTTGCGTTATCACGCCCTATCTCGACGTTACCTGGTGGACAACCTCAATACCGGGATTTCGCGCAGCTTTTCCAGGCTTGGCGAGGCGCAGGCCGACATTGCAAGGCTCCAGCGTCTGCCCTTGCTCGATCAGACCTTGCTGGGTAAGGGCCAGCGCTACGAGGTCGACCTCAAGGTGCGGGTGGATACTGGCGACTATCCGTTGCCCCTGCGCGTACGCGCGTTTCTAGAGGGCGCTTGGCGCCCGTCGAGCGCTTGGTACCGATGCCCCTTGACGTGAGGCGGCTGACCAACCGCGCCTGGCCTGCGGTGCTGCTGATCACTTTGACCTTGCTTTCGGTGCTGGCGATGTCTGGCGCGGTGGAGAATTCCGCAAGATTCAGCCGTCACTACATCTGGTTGCTGGTATTCAACACCGTTGTGATGCTGGCGTTGGCGACGCTGATTGCCGCTAACCTATATTGGGCGGTACGCCAAGCGAGGCACCAAGAGCCTGGGGCACGACTGACACTGCACCTGGTGCTGTTGTTCATTCTGATCGCACTGGTGCCGGTTTCGGTCGTGTATTTTTTCTCAATAAGATTTCTCGATCAGGGGATCGACAGTTGGTTTGACGTGCGCATCGAGCGCGCATTGGGCGATGCCCTCGACCTCGGACGTGGCGCGCTCAATGATCGCATGCATGACCTGCAACGCCAGACACGAAATGCCGCTGTGGGATTGTCCGGCGCTTCAGATTTGAAGCTCCCGGTAGCCTTGGTGAGTTTGCGTGCTCAGTTGCAGGCCAGCGAAGTAGCGGTGTTCGGTGCGGATGACCATATCATCGCGGCGAGTACCGACCCGCCTGGTCGCGTGGTACCCGATCTGCCACCGGCAGATGCCCTGCGACATTATCGGCGGGATCATCGCTATGTGGGGCTGGAGCCCGAGGGGGGGCACCGCCTGCAGATACGCGTCCTGGTAGCGATCCCGGCGCCGCCGGGATCGGTCGAGGCGTTGCAGCCACCACGTATGCTCCAGGCCGTGTTTCAGGTGCCGGGACGTATTAGTGAATTGGCCTCCCAGGTGCAGGATACCTACGATCATTATCAGGAACTGACCTTCCTGCGTACGCCGCTCAAGCAGAGCTTTGTGCTGACCTTGTCCCTGGTCCTGATGCTCTCGGTCCTGGCGGCGGTGTGGGCCGCGCTTTACTCCGCACGCCGCGTAGTACAGCCCATTCGCCGCTTGATCGATGCCATTCGCCGTGTGGCGGGTGGCGACCTTCAGGCCAAATTACCGCTGACGCGGGGCGATGAGTTAGGCCTGGTCGCTCGCTCCTTCAATGAAATGACGGCACGATTGTTGAGCGGTCATGAAGAGACGGAGCGGGGACGCCGCCAGTTGGAGCGTCAGCGGCGGTATTTGCAAACGGTGCTGGAGCATTTGTCATCCGGTGTGCTGACCATCGATCGTAACGGTGTGCTACGCACCGCCAATGCCGCCGCCGACCACATCTTGGAAACCTCGCTGGACCCCTTTCACGGCCGGCGCCTCGCAGATCTCGGTAGCAATACCCACTTGATTTATCGCTTGTATCAGGCCATCGCGGAGCGGCTCATCGAGTCGGCTGATTCCTGGGAGCAGGAAGTTGAGTTGTTCGGCGAGAATGGGCGCAAGATATTGATTTGTCGGGGTGCGCGCCTGCCGGAGCAGCCTGGCGAGGGGAGTATCGGCGGCGGTAGCGTCATCGTGTTCGATGATATCACCGCGTTGATCCGTGCCCAGCGCGATGCGGCATGGGGTGAGGTGGCTCGGCGCTTAGCGCATGAAGTACGCAATCCGCTGACGCCGATACAGCTCTCGGCTGAACGACTGCGGCGTAAATTGCTGCCGCACGTGAATGCCAGCGATGCGCGTATGCTGGAGCGCTCCACCGACACGATCGTGCAGCAGGTGGAAAGCATGAAGCAATTGGTCAATGCCTTCAGTGACTATGCGCGGGCGCCGGTGATGCAGCTCAGCGAGGTCGATTTCAACGCAGCAGTGGCCGAAGTCATTGAGTTATACGGGGCTCATCCAGGGATTTCGCTAGTGTTTTCTCCGGCGGATAGCGTCGGTCTGTTATATGCCGATCCGGGGCGTTTGCGACAATTACTGCACAATTTGATCAAGAATGCGGTGGAAGCGGTCAAGGACAGGGTGCACGGCGAGGTTCATGTGGAAACCAGCGTGACGGAGCGGGCGGATCAGCCCTTCGTGGAGCTGAGGATCAGCGATAACGGGGATGGCATACCCGAGCCACTTCGCGGCCAGATTTTCGAGCCGTACGTTAGCGGCAAGGCGGGCGGCAGTGGCTTGGGTCTTGCGGTGGTCAAGAAGATCGTCGAAGAGCATAACGGGCTGGTCTGGGCCGAACCGCGCGACGGCAATGGAACCTGTCTGGTCGTACGATTGCCGCGCTGGCGCGCGGCGACGGGGGTGGTATGAGCGGCGAACGTATTCTGGTGGTCGACGACGAACCGGACATCCGGCGTTTGTTACAGGAAATTCTCGAGGATGAAGGTTACGCGGTGGTGGTGGCAGCCAATGCTGCGCAGGCGCGTGCATCGATCCGCCGTCAGGTACCTGACTTGGTGTTGCTCGACATCTGGATGCCGGAAGAGGACGGCGTCACGCTTCTTAAGTCTTGGAATGCGGAAAAACATGCGCCCTTCGTGGTCATCATGATGTCCGGCCACGGTACCGTGGAGACCGCTGTGGAGGCTACCCGTCAGGGGGCGCTCGATTACATTGAAAAACCCATTTCGCTGACCCGGTTGCTGATGACTGTACGTCGAGGCCTGGATATGGGGCGTGCTGGTCGCCAGATGCCACCCGCCGGCGCCTCGCGCGAGCGGGCCCCGCAGCTCGTTGGGTCAAGTGCAGCCATGCGGGCACTGAGGGCACGGGTCGAGCTGCTTGCGCCTCGCCATGAGCCAGTACTCGCCGTGGGTGAGCCGGGTGCGGGGAGGACGACGTTGCTGCGCGTCCTACATGGTTCAGGGCCAAGGCCCGGCGGGCCGTTGGCGGACCTGACCGAGCCGGTCTGGGCCGAACGTTTTGAGGCCAGCCTGGAGACGGACGGGCCGAGCGATTTTCTCGATCTCCTGCAGGCCGCCGAGGGTGGGAGCCTTTATCTTGGCGAACTGTCGCGCCTGACGCTGGATCAACAGGAGCGCATGTGTGAGCTGCTCGATCAGCCGGCAGTCCAGGCGCAGGGCGTGCGCTTGTTGGCGAGCCTGTTGGGGCCGGAGGGTCTTGACGATGTTGTGGCGCGTGGTCGGATGCTTGGAGATCTCGCAGCACATTTTCGCGTTGGACAGGTCCGAGTGCCGCCCCTGCGCGAACATGTCGAGGACGTCCCGGAGTTGCTGCAGTATCATACCGACCGCCTGCATCAGGACGAGGGATTGAGTTACCGGCATTTCACCGTTGCCTCGCAGAATTTCCTACGCTATCACCACTGGCCTGGCAATGTGGCAGAGTTGAGGGCTCTGGTACGACTGGTGCTGGCGACGGGGCAGACTACGGAGGTCGAGCCGAGCGAGGCGGAGGATGCCCTGCGGAGCCTGCGCTTGCAGGCGGATCGAGCCCTGAGCGATGTGCCGCCCGGTTACGGCGAGTTGTTCGAATTGTCGCTCAAGGATGCGCGCGAACGTTTTGAGCGCGCTTATCTGGTCCACTGGCTGGCGGAAATGGGCGGTAACATTTCGCGTCTGGCCGAGCACGCGGGCGTCGAGCGCACGCACCTGTACCGCAAGCTGAGGGCGTTGGGCATCGAGCCGCGCAAAGAACGGCGAAAACGCCCATGAGGGATAAGAAGCAATCATGAAAATCATCGTGCTCGGCGCCGGACAGGTCGGCGGTTCGCTGTCGCACCACTTGGCCAAGGAGGCCAACGACATCACGCTGGTCGATACTCGGGCCGACATACTGCATGAGTTGCAGGATCGTCTCGATTTACGCACCGTGGTGGGCCATGGTTCACATCCCGACGTGCTTGAGCAGGCGGGCGCGCGCGACGCCGACATGATCGTGGCGGTGACCAACAGCGACGAGACCAACATGGTCGCCTGCCAGATTGCCTATACCTTGTTCCGTACGCCGACCAAGATCGCACGCGTACGCGCCAACGAGTATCTCGCCTATACCAGCCTGTTCGCGCAGGAGGCACTGCCGATCGATGTGCTGATCAGCCCAGAGGAGCTGGTGACCAATTATGTACAGCGATTGATCGAACACCCCGGCGCGCTACAGGTCCTGGATTTTGCCGACGGTAAGGTATCGCTGGTCGCAGTGCGCGCCTACTACGGTGGCCCACTGGTCGGCAACGAGCTGCGTACGCTGGCTGAGCATATGCCCGGTATTCAGACACGCGTAGCCGCGATTTTCCGCCGTGACAAACCGATTCTGCCGCAGGGCGATACGATCATCGAGGCCGACGACGAGGTTTTTTTCATTGCCGCCAAGAAAAACATCCGTGCCATCACCAGCGAACTGCGCAAGCTGGACAAGTCCTATAAGCGCATCGTGCTCGCCGGCGGCGGCAACATCGGCAAGCGCGTAGCCGAGCGTCTAGAGGCGCGCTATCAGGTGAAGATCATCGAGCATAACGCGGGCCGTGCCCGTTATCTTTCCGAGACCTTGGACAAGGCGATGGTGCTGCGCGGCGATGCCGCCGACGAAGAGCTGCTGCTCGAAGAGAATATCGAGGCCACCGATGTATTCTGCGCCCTGACCAACGACGATGAGGCGAATATCCTGTCCGCGATGCTGGCCAAGCGCTTGGGCGCGCGCAAGGTGATGGCGCTGATTAACCGCCCGGCGTATGTCGATCTGGTCGAGAGCGGCATCATCGACGTGGCCATCTCGCCACAGCAGGTCACGCTGGGCGCATTGCTCGCGCACGTGCGGCGGGGCGATGTGGTGGCCGTTCACTCGCTGCGCCGCGGTGCGGCCGAGGCCATCGAGGCCGTGGCGCATGGGGATCGACGCACCTCGCGGGTGGTGGGGCGTCGTGTCGACGAGATCAAGCTGCCCAGGGGTACGACCATTGGCGCCGTGGTGCGCGGCGACGAGGTGCTGGTGGCCCACGGCGAGACGATCATCGAGGCGGAGGACCATGTCATCCTGTTCCTGGTCGATCGTTCGCGGATCACCGATGTCGAGCGGTTGTTCCAGGTCGACGTGACCTTCCTCTGATCTGCCTGCGGCGATCCTTCGTCGCGTCAAACGGAAACGGGAAGCTGCATGCAACCACGCGTCATTCAACGCATTCTTGGCCTGCTGTTGCTGGTGTTCAGCTTCACGCTGTTGCCGCCGGCCGGTGTGGGATTGATCTACGGCGACGTAGCTATCCGCCCGTTTATCGAGGCCTTCCTGATCACTGCGGCCACGGGGTTCGCGTTGTGGTGGCCGGTACGTCGCGAGCGGCGCGACCTGCGGCTGCGCGACGGATTCCTGGTGGCCGTATCCTTCTGGCTGGTGCTGGGTCTGTTCGGTGCGATACCGCTGGCGCTCGCGTCGGCGCCGCACTTGTCGATTACCGATGCGGTGTTCGAGTCCATGTCTGGCCTGACGACGACCGGCGCAACCGTGATCGTCGGTCTGGACGAGCTACCCAAGTCCATTCTGTTCTACCGTCAGGAGCTACAGTGGCTGGGTGGCATGGGTATCATCGTGCTGGCGGTCGCAGTTCTGCCGATGCTCGGAGTCGGCGGCATGCAGCTCTATCGCGCCGAAACCCCCGGGCCGATCAAGGACGCCAAGCTGACCCCGCGCATCGCCGAAACGGCCAAGGCGTTGTGGTACATCTATCTGGGCTTAACCGTGTCCTGCGCCGTGGCTTACTGGCTTGCCGGCATGGACGTGTTCGATGCCATTGCGCAGAGTTTTTCGACGGTATCGATCGGCGGGTTTTCAACCCATGACGCGAGTCTCGGCTATTTCCGTAGCCCGGAGATCGAGGGCGTTGCCATCGTCTTCATGCTCCTGGCTGGCGCCAATTTCGGTTTGCACTTCGTGGCCCTACGGCGCATGAGCCTGCGCCCCTACTGGCAGGACGCCGAGTTTCGGACCTATTTCGGTATTCTCGCCGCGTTGGCCGCGATCACCATCGGCTATCTGTACATCATGGGTCACTACACGCATTTTGGCACCGATTTTCGGCAGGGCCTGTTTCAGGCAGTCTCCATCGGCACGACGACGGGATTCACCACGGCCGCCTATCACCATTGGCCGGGTTTTCTACCCGCCCTGCTCATATTTGCAAGCTTCATCGGCGGTTGCGCCGGATCGGCAGGCGGCGGAATCAAGGTGGTGCGTTTCCTGCTGCTGTTCAAGCAGGGCGTACGAGAGCTCATGCGCTTGGTGCATCCCAGTGGCCAGTTCGCGGTGAAGATCGGCCGCCGCCCGGTCGATGACCGAGTGATCGATGCGGTCTGGGGTTTCTTCGCGGCCTATGTCGCAACCTTCAGTGTCTTCATGTTGTTGCTGATGGCCACAGGCCTCGATCAGGTCACGGCCTTCTCCGCCGTGGCCGCCTGCATGAACAACCTGGGGCCAGGATTGGGCGCGGTCGGCGACAACTATGCGCAGCTCAACCCATATGCGAAGTGGGTGTTGAGCATGGCCATGTTGTTCGGTCGCCTCGAAATATTCACGCCGCTGGTATTGTTTACACCGGGTTTCTGGCGGCGCTGACGGCCCATGCAAATCGCTGCCGTACAAAGGGTGCTCGGCGCCCTGATCGCCGCCTATAGCGTGACCATGCTGGTGCCGGCAGTGGTCTCCTTGATCTACGAGGACGGGCAGGCCGGCTACTTCCTGGACTCTTTTTTGGTGACCTTCGCGTTGGGGTTTCTCGCTTGGTTGCCGGTGCGCAACTCCAGGCAGGAGCTGCGGCGGCGCGAGGGGTTTCTCATCGTAGCGTTGTACTGGGTGATTTTGTCCGCGGTCAGCACGCTACCGTTTCATTTTAGTCCGCATTTGGATTTTACCGACGCCTTTTTTGAATCTGTTTCGGGTTTCACCACAACGGGCGCGACGGTCATCGTGGGACTCGATCACCTACCAAAATCCATTCTCTACTACCGTGCCCAGCTCAACTGGCTGGGTGGTATGGGCATCATCGTGCTCGCGATCGCGGTACTGCCCATGCTGCGTGTCGGTGGCATGCAGCTGTTTCGTGCCGAAACGCCGGGGCCGATGAAGGACGAAAAACTGACCCCGCGTCTGGAGCATACCGCGCGTGCGCTGTGGGGTATTTACGTGGGCTTGACCGTGGCCTGCATCATCGCCTACTGGGTGGCGGGCATGAGCTTTTTCGATGCGCTGTGCCAGGGCTTCGCAACCATCGCCACTGGCGGATTCTCCACGCATGATGCCAGCTTCGCGTATTGGAATAGTCCCTGGATCGATGGTGTGGCCGATGTCTTCATGTTCCTCTCGGGGATGAATTTCGCGGTGCATTATCTGGCGCTCATGCGCGGTTCGGCCCGTCCTTATGCCGTAGACCCCGAGGTCAAGGCCTACATGGGCTTTGTGGCCATGAGCATACTCGTCGTGACATTGACGCTGTGGTACACGCAGACCTATCCCACGCTCATGACCGATTTGCGCTATGGCGCCTTCCAGGTATTGACCGTGCTTACGTGCTGCGGCTTCACCAGCGCGCCCTTCAATCACTGGCCGCTCTACTTGCCAGTATTGCTGATGCTGATTCCCATCGTCGGCGGCTGTGCCGGCTCGACGGCAGGCGGTATGAAGGTGGTGCGCGTCCTGTTGGTCGTCAAGCAGAGCTTCCGCGAGTTGCATCGACTCAACCACCCGCGTGCCGTAATCCCAGTCAAACTCGGGAAGACAGTGCTCCCGAGCGTGTGATCAGTGCCATCTGGAGCTTTCTCGCCGCCTACGTACTGGTTTATCTCGTGTTGATGCTGGCGCTGATGGGGGCGGGATTGGACTGGGTGACTGCGTTCTCGGCAGTCTCCGCCTGCATCAACAACATGGGGCCTGGGCTGGGTTCTGTATTTGCTAACTTCGCGAATATCAGCGAGCCGGCCAAATGGATCTGCTCATTGGCGATGCTGATCGGCCGCCTTGAGGTCTTTACCCTCTTGGTGCTGCTGACACCGATGTATTGGCGGCATTGAGGTGTCCGCCGAACCTGACTGGGAGGCACGCTATACTGGACGCGATCCGCGTGAGGCGGTCGCGTCCCAAGTGTTGCGCGACCATATGCATCTGTTGCCGAAGCGGGGCTGCGCGCTGGACCTGGCCTGTGGCCTGGGCGCGAATGCATTATTGTTGGCACGGAACGGGCTTGAAACCGTGGCTTGGGACCGCGCGTCGACGCCCATCGCGGCGCTGAGGCGGGTGGCGATCGCCGAGGGTCTGCGGCTAGTGGCCGAGGTACGCGATGTGGTTGCGCAGCCGCCGATACCGGCGGGTTTCGACGTCATCGTGGTCAGCCGATTTCTGGACCGTGGGCTCGCGCCGGCATTGATCGTGGCTCTACGTCCTGGCGGTTTGTTGTTCTACCAGACCTTCGGCCCGGCGCTGGTCGACCCCACGCGTGGCCCGCGCCACCGCGACTTCCGGCTCGCAGAGGGAGAACTGCTACGTCTATTTGCATCCTTGCGGTTGCGGGTTTATCGCGAGGAGGGTGGGGCCGGAGACACCCGTGACGGTCTGCGCGACGAGGTCTACGGCATTTTCCAACGGTAGAGGGCGACACTACTTGTCCGTGAGTACGCGAGGGGATAGTGTTGGGGCATGGACATGATTGAACGCTTTGAGGCGATGCTCGCTGCGGGGCAGGATAATGCGCTGCTGCGCTTTACGTTGGGTGGCGCTTATCTCAAGGCTGGTCGCTCGTCCGAAGCGGTGACGCATTTGCGCGCGGCGGTAACGCAGGATGCGCAGTACTCGGCAGCCTGGAAGTTCCTTGGGCGCGCGCTGGCGGATTGCGGCGAGACGATAGCGGCGGCCGCCGCCTTCGATCATGGCATTGAGGTGGCCGAGGCGCGCGGCGATAAGCAGGCTGCGAAGGAAATGATGGTGTTCAAGCGGCGCTTGACGCGTACCGGTGCGGGTGGGAATACGAAGGTCTGAGGCTTCACCGGCGAGGTGCGTGCCGCACGTCGCCGGTGCGCCAGGTGCTTAAAGCGCCTTGAGTTCAAGCTCTTTGGGCGTGGCACGAATGAACCCATGCTTCTCGTAGATCGCTTGCGCTGCATCGGTGCTCAGATATTCCAGGAAGCGCTTGGCATTCGCTGGATTGCGGCCGGTAGTCAGGTCGCCGATGGCATAAGCGACTTTGTCGGCCATGTTGTCCTTGGGTGGCAGGGCTACGCCCTCGACCGGTCGGCCTTCGGACTGCGCGTAGACGACTTCGGTGGCCCAGACGATACCGGCGTCTGCCTTGCCGTGTTCGATACGGTAGGGCGTCTCGCGATGATGACGTGCGGTGAACCAGGTTTTTTTGGGCACTGCCCAGCAGTGCTTGCAGCTGAAATCGGCGGTGAGCTTCTGGTACAGACCGTTCTGTTTGAGCATGGGCATGACGTAGAACTTGGCGATGCCCTCGGTGATCGGGTTGGGCAGCGAGAGCACGACGTCGTCGCGCGCGAGATCCTCCACGCCCTTGATGTGCTTGGGGTTGCCCTTGGCGACCATGATTTCCAGCTTGTTGTGGGTGTAGATCATGTATTCCTTCATCAGCCCCCTGCTGGCCAGCGTGCGCAGGTGGTTGAGATTGACGCTGGCGTAAAGATCAGGATTCTTGGCAGTCTTCTGCTTGTTGATGCGGCCTTGTCGCAGGATCTGGCTCTTGAGGATCTGGCCGGGTGGTATGGTTTCGACGTAGACCGATTTGATGTCGGGATTGCGTTTCTGGAAGTCCTTGATCAAATCGTCCATCACCATGAACTGGTTGCCGGCCAAGTACATGACGAGGCTGGCCTTGTAGGAATCGCCAATACGCCCGTAGACAACCTTGTCGCCGCCTTCGAAGGTACGGTAGTCGTGGTGAAGCCCGGCGGCGTCTTTCTTGGCGGGCTTGGCGTCGGTGTTAGCCGCCAGTGCTACCGCTGGCAGTAGGGCGATGGCGGAAAGAAACAGCATGTTGCGCAGCATGTAAACCCCCTTCTTGTCGTGTTGTTTTAATGCCGGAGTGATCGACCGGACAGAGAGAGTGTAGACAACGGGGGCGAGTGCGGCGCCGGGGTGGTTGCGAGTGTTGTCCTAGAGTTTAGGCTTGCGTTGTGGTGTCTGGCGGTGGCTGGCGAGCGAAGCGGCGATAGCTCCACAGGTACTGTGTCGGGCAGCGGCGGATCAGCAATTCTACGCAGCGATTGAGTTCGCTGGCGGCGGTTAACGGGTCGTTGTCATAAATCGTCTGCGAGGCCGCGACGCAGTGCACGCGAAAACCGGCTCCTCTGGGCAGGCGTTCGCAGAAGGCCAGGATGACAGGAGCACGTGTGCGCCTGGCCAGTTGGGTCAGTAGGCGCATGGTGTAGGCGGGTTGTCCGAAAAACGGCGCGAAGACACCACCGCTGCCTTTGGGCGTTTGGTCTGGCAGCATGCCGACCACTTCGCCGACATCGAGCGCTTGTCGCAGCGCGCGCAAACCCGTCGGCGTGGTCGGTACGAGACGGGAGCCTGTACGGCTGCGCGAGGCACGGATGAATCCGTCGAGGGCCTTGATCCGCGGTGGCCGATACAGCGCGGTGGTGGGGCGCAGCGTGGCCAGACACAGCCCGGCGAATTCCCAACTGCCCAGATGTGGTGTCGCGATAATGGCCTCGCCATGGGAGCCGGCAGCCTCTAGCAACGCGGCCTGTTCGCCGGGTATCAGCAACGTGCGCAGGGTTTCGGCGCTTTGTCGCCAAAGCCAGGGTGCCTCGGTGAGCGAGCGGGTCGTTTCGATCAGGCTGCGCCGCCCGATGCGGCGATGCCAAGCCGCATCCTGCTCCGGAAAGCAACGCGCGAGATTGTTCAGGGTGTTTCGGCGCAGCTTGGGGGAAACAAGCCAGCTGAGTGTCCCCAGCGCGCCGCCGAGCGCTTGGTTGACGCGCAGGGGCAGTCGGGCGAATACACCCAAGAGGAGGCGAATGAGGACAGTACGCACGCGTCTCAAGCGTCGTCTGGCAGCCCTGCGGACATCAATGGCCTCAGGGTAGAGAGTAGATTGCGGAACAGTCGCGGCTGTTCCGCCTCCTGTCGTGCCAGCAGTTGCTTCATGTGTTCGCGCTGGGTGGGCATGGCGAAGCAGGCTGGACAGTTTTCCGGAATCACGGGTAGCCGAGCAGTTTCTGCAAAGGCGCGAGTCTGGCGTTCGCGGGCATAGACCAGTGGGCGTATGACCCTCAGATCGCCGGCATCGATGCGGTAATGCGCTTTCATTGTGCGCAGCTGGCCGCCGTGAAAAGCGGACATCAGGAAGCTTTCGGCGAGATCGTCCAGGTGTTGGGCCAAGGCGATGACATTGTAGCCTTCGCGGCGTGCGGTGCTGTACATCACGCCGCGCTTCATGCGCGCGCAGAACGAGCAGAACGAGTCGTTGTCCATATGCGCGTCGGCCAGTTCGATGATGCGTTCACGCTCGTAGTGATAGGGCACGCCGAGTGCGGCGAGATACGGGATCATCGGACTTGGATCGAAATCCGGGGATTGCGGGTCTACGGTGATGGCGCCGAGCTCGAAGCGGATGGGCGCGCGCCGCCGGAAGTGCAGAAGCAGCATCAGCAGACTGAGCGAATCCTTGCCACCGGAGAGTCCTAGTAATATGCGATCTCCCTCGCGGATCATGCGGAAATCGGCGATGGCCCGGCCCGCCAGGCGGGCGAGCGTTTTCGGAGGGGGAGCCGGAATCGGTTGTTGTGTGTTCATGCGCGCAAGATAGGGAGGCTGACGCGTGAAGGCAAGCGCGGCAGATGCGAGGTATCCTGATGCCAGCCTGTACGTCCCTCGGCGTACACCTCCCGCGCCGTTGCCCGCGCGTTCTGGATGAGGACCCGATGAATCGCCTACCCCTGTTTCCCAGTATTTTGCCCTACCGGACCCATGCCCTGGCGATGGATGAGCGGCATACCCTGTACGTCGAGGAGTGTGGGCGCCCGGACGGTTTGCCGGTGGTGTTTCTGCACGGAGGCCCTGGTTCCGGCTGCGAGCCCTGGCATCGACGTTTTTTCGATCCGGCGATCTATCGCATCGTGCTCTTCGATCAACGTGGTAGCGGTCGTTCGACCCCGCATGCCGAATTGCGTGACAACACCACGATGCATTTGATTGAAGACATCGAGCGCATCCGCGAATATCTGGAGATCGACCGTTGGGTGGTGTTCGGCGGGTCCTGGGGCGCGACGCTGGGACTGGCATATGCCGAGGCGCATCCCTCGCGCGTGCGAGGTGCAATTCTGCGAGGTATCTTTCTGTGTCGGCAAGAAGATATCGATTGGTTCTATCAGTTCGGGGCCGGGCGTCTTTTTCCAGATTACTGGGAGGACTTCCTTGCGCCGATCCCGCCTGCGGAGCGCGGCAATATGGTCGCCGCGTACCAGCGACGTCTCGTAGGTGATGATGAGGTGGCGCGGATGGCCGCGGCGCGTGCCTGGTCAGTCTGGGAGGGGCGTACGGCGACCTTGTATCAGAGCCCTGCGGTGGAGGAGCACTTTTCCGATCCCTACGTCGCGCTCGCACTCGCGCGGATCGAGAATCACTATTTCGTGCATCACGGTTTTCTGGATTCTGGGCAGCTGCTGAAAGAGGCGGATCGTCTGGCCGACATCCCGGGCGTGATCGTGCATGGTCGTTACGACGTGATCTGCCCACTGGACCAAGCTTGGGCGCTACAGCGTGCCTGGCCGGATGCGCGGCTTGAGGTCGTGCCCGATGCGGGCCATTCCGCGGCAGAGCCGGGGATCATCGATGCACTGGTACGCGCAACGAACGCTTGGGGAGCCGAGTTGGCATGATCGGTCTGTTGCAGCGCGTCAGCCAGGCCAGCGTGCGTGTCGATGGCGCGGTGATCGGAGAAATCGGTTGGGGTTTGCTGGTGCTTGTGGGCGTCGAGCGCGGTGATGGGTTGCCGCAGGCGGATCGCCTGCTGGAGCGGCTACTCGGTTATCGCGTGTTCCCCGATGCCAGCGGCAGAATGAATCTGGGTCTCGGAGCGGTAGGCGGCGGATTGCTGTTGGTGCCGCAGTTTACCTTGGTGGCCGATACCGATAAGGGGCTGCGCCCGAGTTTTGCGCCGGCCGCGGAGCCTGTGTTGGCGCGCACGTGTTTCGATTACCTGCTGGCTTGCGCGCAGGACAGCCATGCGGTTGTGGCGTCCGGCCGCTTCGGTGCGGAGATGTCGGTGGCCCTGGTGAATGAAGGGCCAGTGACTTTTCGAGTTCGAGTGGCGCCTGGGGGGTGAAGTGAGAAGTCCGGTGGTTTCTAACCGTGGCGCGGCTCGCCAGCGGAAGCGGTCGCACTGAGGTTGCACAGCCCGCTCATGCGGCTGCGATCGACGAGGGTGATGGCCTTGCGGTCTACTTCGATGAGGCCTTCCTGCTGGAAGCGGGTGAACAGACGGCTGACGGTTTCCACCGCCAGGCCCAGATAGTTTCCGATGTCGCTGCGCGACATGCTCAGATTGAAGGCCTGGCCGGAATAACCGCGCAGTTCGAAACGTGAAGCCAGGTTGAGCAGGAAGCTGGCGAGCCGTTCCTCGGCGCTGCGGTTGGCGAGCAGGCGCATGAACTGCTCGTCGGAATTGAGTTCGCGGCTCATGATGCGCAGCAATTGTCGTTGCAGGCCGTCGACTTCATGGGCGAGGGTGTGCAGGCGGTCGAACGGTAGTTCGCAGATGCTGGTGGTTTCCATGGCGACCGAGGATTCGGGGTGGATGCCGCTGCCGATGGCATCGAGCCCGAGGATTTCGCCGGGGAGGTGGAAGGCGTTGATCTGCTCCTCGCCACTGTTCGTGGTGGCGTAGCTCTTGATCGAGCCGGAGCGCACGGCATACAGCGCCTGGAATCGATCACCCTGGCGGAACAGGCTCGCACCGCGCTGCAGGGGTTTGCGGCGGTTGACGATCTGGTCGAGACGCTCGATGTCGCCGCGGGAAAGGCCGAGCGGCAGACATAAATCCTGTAGCTGGCATTCGTTGCAGGCGCGGGACAGATTGTGGATGTTGATGTAAGTCGACGTGTCCACGCGGTGCGTCCCCCCAAGGATTGCGAATGCGCGACCTAGCTTAACAAAAAATGGCGGGGCCGCGTATGGGCGTCCCGTTGCGGGCAATCAGTTCTGCTTTGGATGCGATATGGTATGCTTTCAACCCCGATTTATCGCCTTGCCGGCACGATCATGGAACGACGCATAGCAGAGGTTCAGCGCGAGACCCTGGAGACCAGGATCAGCGTCCGCATCGACCTGGACGGTTCGGGTGAAACCCGTCTGGAAACAGGGGTGCCCTTCTTCGATCACATGCTTGACCAGGTTGGCCGACATGGTCTGATCGATCTCGACGTACATGCGCAGGGCGACCTCAATATCGATGCACATCATACGATCGAGGATGTCGGCATTACGCTGGGACAGGCCTTTGCACGCGCGCTCGGCGACAAGCGCGGTATCCGCCGCTACGGACATGCCTATGTTCCCCTGGACGAAGCGCTATCCCGAGTCGTCGTCGACTGTTCAGGCAGACCGGGCCTGACTCATGAGGTCGATTATCGCCGGGCCGCCATCGGTGACTTCGATGTGGATTTGATCCACGAATTTCTTCAAGGTTTCGTCAACCATGCGGCGATCACGCTGCAGGTCGACAACCTGCGCGGTCGCAACGCGCACCACATCGCCGAGACCGTGTTCAAGGCCCTTGGACGAGCCTTGCGCATGGCCGTGGAGCCCGATCCCCGCGCCGCCGGCACACTGCCTTCGACCAAGGGCGCGCTCTAACCCTCATACGCACTCAAGACTGGTCCTCACAGCTATGGCCGTCCTGGCAATTATCGATTACGGCATGGGCAACCTGCGCTCGGTTTCCAATGCATTACTGCGCGTGGCGCCGGCAGGAGACCGCGTGGTTCTCACGTCGTCACCGGAGGTTGTCCGCGCCGCCGATCGGGTGGTCTTCCCCGGCCAAGGCGCGGCGCGCGATTGCATGCGTGAAATCGTGGGACATGGCTTGGTGGACGCGGTGCTCGATGCGGCTGCAAGTCGGCCGTTTCTGGGCATTTGCATGGGTATGCAGGTACTGCTCGCACACAGCGAGGAAAACGGAGGAATCGACTGCCTCGGGGTCTATCCCGGTACGGTGCGTTACTTCGGACGCTCGCCGCGCGATCCGCTGAGCGGCGAACGTTTGAAGGTTCCGCACATGGGCTGGAACCAACTGCAGCAATCCCGCCCGCATCCGTTGTGGTCCGGCATCCTGGATTTGTCGCGGTTTTACTTCGTACACAGCTATTACGTAGCCCCGGCAGAGACTGGGCTGGTGGCTGCTACGGCCAGCTATGGCGTGGACTTTTGTGCTGCGCTGGCACGCGACAATGTCTTCGCCATCCAGTGCCACCCGGAGAAAAGTGCGGAGGCGGGTCTGCAGTTGCTGCACAATTTTGCGCGCTGGAACGGCAAGCCCGCTTAAGCGGGCACCGGGCCGATATATTGCAATGACAATGGGAGGTACGGGTTCATGTTGTTGATACCGGCGATCGATCTCAAGGACGGCCAGTGCGTGCGTCTGCGACAGGGCCGCATGGACGATGCCACGGTTTTTTCCGAGGATCCACTGGCGGTTGCCGAGCGTTGGGTGGCCGCGGGCGCCCGACGCCTGCATCTGGTCGATCTGGATGGAGCCTTTGCCGGTAGTCGGCGCAACGCCGCCATCGTTGAGCAGATCGCCCGGGCCTATCCAGACATCCCGGTACAGGTCGGCGGTGGCGTGCGCGATGCGGACACGGTCCAGGCTTATCTGGACGCAGGTGTGGCCTACGTCATCATCGGTACCAAAGCGGTGAGCGCACCCCACTTCGTCAACGATCTGTGTCTGGAATTCCCGCAGCACATCATCGTCGGACTCGATGCCAAGGACGGTCGTGTGGCGGTGGATGGCTGGTCCAAACTCTCCAATCACGACGTGCTCGATCTGGCCCAGCACTTCGAGCAGGATGGCGTGGCGGCCATTGTCTACACGGACATCAACCGTGACGGCATGCTCAGCGGCGTCAATGTCGAAGCGACTACCCGCCTGGCGCAGTCGGTGCATGTGCCGGTAATCGCCTCCGGTGGCGTCACCAACATGGCCGACATCGAGGCCCTGTGCGCGGTCGAGGATGAAGGCGTCACAGGGGTGATTATCGGACGCGCCCTCTATGAGGGCACACTGGACTTTGCCGAGGCGCAGCGGCGTGCCGACACCCTCAACGGGGCGGGCTGACGCAATGCCATTGGCTAGGCGCATCATCCCTTGCCTCGACGTTGACAACGGGCGCGTGGTCAAGGGCGTGCGCTTCATCGATATCCGCGATGCCGGTGATCCAGTCGAGATCGCCCGGCGCTATGGCGAGCAGGGGGCTGACGAGATTACCTTTCTCGATATCACCGCCAGCAGCGACGAGCGCGAGACCATGGCGCACGTGGTCGAGGCGGTGGCCGCCGAGGTCTTTATCCCGCTGACCGTCGGCGGCGGTATCCGCGCGCTGGAGGACATTCGCCGCATCCTGAATGCCGGGGCAGACAAGGTGGCGATCAATTCGGCTGCGGTGGCGCGGCCAGAGTTTGTGCGTGAAGCCGCTGAGCGCTTCGGCAACCAGTGCATCGTGGTGGCGATCGATGCCAAACGCGTCAGCGTGCCGGGCGAACCGCTCAAGTGGGAGATATTCACCCACGGTGGACGCCGTGCGACCGGCATCGACGCGATTGCGTGGGCTATCCGCATGGCCGAATACGGTGCCGGCGAGCTGCTAGTGACCAGCATGGATCGCGACGGCACTCGCGAGGGCTTTGATCTGGAATTGATGCGGGCGGTTAGCGAGGCGGTGCCGGTGCCACTGATTGCCTCCGGCGGGGTAGGCAATCTCGAGCATCTGGCCGAGGGCATTACCCAGGGCCGTGCCGACGCGGTGTTGGCGGCGAGTATCTTCCACTTTGGAGAACATACGGTAGGGGAGGCCAAGGCGCATCTTGCCGCCGAAGGCATCGAGATTCGGTTGTGAGCGCCAGCCGTCATGCGGACAACGCTAGGCGCCCACGCAATGCCTAAGCGGGTACAATCTCGTTCATGAATACATCAGTCGTGTCGTCGTCTCCGTGGTTGGGCGACATTCAGTGGAATAGCGAGGGCTTGGTGCCCGTCATTGCCCAGGATGCAACCAGCGGGCGGGTGCTGATGTTCGCGTGGATGAATCGAGAGGCGCTGGCGCAGACAGCGGCATCCGGCGAGGCCGTGTACTGGTCACGTTCGCGCCGCCGCCTGTGGCGCAAGGGCGAGTCTTCCGGGCACGTGCAGCGTGTGCGCGAGCTGCGCCTGGACTGCGACGGCGACGTGCTGTTGCTGCAGATCGAACAGCTCGGCGGCATTGCCTGCCATACAGGGCGCGAGAGTTGTTTCTACAGCGTCCTGCGTGAGGGCCAGTGGGTGCCGGTCGATCCGGTGCTCAAGGACCCGGAGGACATCTACGGATGAGCGATCCGATCCTGGACGAGCTTGCGCGCATGCTGGAGGCACGCAAGCAGGCGGAGCCAGATGGTTCCTATGTTGCCGGCCTATACGCCAAGGGGCTTGACGCGATTCTCAAGAAGATCGGCGAGGAAGCCACCGAGACCGTGATGGCAGCCAAGGATGGCGTGCCCGACAAGATCGTGTACGAGGTGGCGGATCTCTGGTTTCACACCCTGGTATTGCTAGCGCATCAGGGCCTCGGCCCGGACCATGTGCTGGCGGAACTGGCGCGCCGGATGGGAACCTCCGGGCTGGTGGAAAAGGCGCGGCGCGGGAACTGAACGTCTGCGCAGCGGTTCATGTTAGTCTGCCGGACCGGCCTCTTTGCCGATCCGGCCGGAAACGGACAAGGGCACCGCGAATGCAACGCGGGCTCAATGAGCGGGAGAACCGATATGTTGATTCCGGGTGGTTATGAGTGGCTGGTGCTGCTGCTGGTGGTAGTGCTGGTGTTCGGGACCAAGAAGCTGCGCAATGTCGGCGGCGATCTGGGCTCCGCAGTGAAGAATTTCAAGAAATCCATGCAGGAAGGCGAGGCAGAGGCTGGCAAGCCAGAAGAGCCGTCGGCGCGCATCAAGCAGGAAGATGAGGCGGGTCGCGTGTTCGATGCCAAGACCGAACAGCATCACGTCAAGGACAAGGACAAGGTCTGATCGCGATCATGTTGCGATGCCGGCCTTGAGCCGCATGGAGGCTTGATGTTCGACTCGGGATTTTCCGAGCTGATGCTCATCATGATCGTGGCCCTGGTTGTCGTGGGGCCCGAGAGGTTGCCTGGGCTGGTTCGCAAGATCGGTTACTGGGTCGGCCGCTTTCGGCGCTATGCGACCACCGTGCGCGCCGAGATCGAGCGTGAGCTCAATGCCGACGAGCTTCGTAATATGCTCACCCGTCAGGAAGACGAGATACGCGAGCTGCGCGACATGCTCCAGGATACCCGCGAGCAGATGCTTGGGGAGGTTGACGATATCGCCGGCGAGGTCCGCAAGGTCGGTGAATCGCCCGCCGACCCTGCGGCAGTGAAACGTGATGAGATGCCTGGGCCAGCGCCAGTACACACCTTGGCGGAAGAATCTGAATTCGTCAGCGCCGCGTCGCGGCATGATGACAATGACGCCCCTGCCACCCCGGTGGATGACGTCGAAGGGCATCACGAGCACGTACAGCCAGCTCAGGATCGCGTAAGCATAGAGACCTCGCCCGTAGACAAGACGACGCATGGCCGAAAATCCGAATAAGGAAACGCCGGAATCGCCACAGGACCCGGCGGCGGGAAGCGAGGCGCCGGAGGCGAGCGAAGGCAGCGGGCTGTCCAGCCTGATGTCGCACCTGATCGAGTTGCGCACGCGACTATTGCGCTCGATCGTCGCGGTACTGGCCCTGTTTATCGGGCTGAGTCCCTTCTCGGATCAGATCTACAGCTGGCTGGCGGTGCCCCTGGTGGCGCAGTTGCCCAAGGGCAGCAGCATGATCGCGATCGACGTGGCCGCCCCCTTCATTGTGCCCTTCAAGCTGACCCTGCTGGTTGCGGTGGTGATCGCAATACCCTTCCTGCTGTATCAGATATGGGCCTTCGTGGCGCCAGGACTCTATCGTCACGAAAAGCGCATGGCCATACCGCTGCTGGTGTCCAGCACATTGCTGTTCTACACGGGCATGGCCTTCGCCTACTTCATTGTCTTCCCGATGATGTTTCACTTCTTCGCCAAGGCCACGCCGACCGACGTGAAGATGATGACCGACATCGGCGCCTATCTCGGTTTCGTATCGAATATGTTCCTGGCATTCGGCGCGGCCTTTGAGGTGCCGGTCGCGATTGTCTTGCTGACCGTCATGGGTTTCGTCACGCCGGACAAGCTGGCGGGGGCGCGGCCCTACATCATCGTGGCCGCGTTCGTGATCGGCATGTTGCTGACTCCCCCGGACGTGATGTCGCAGGTCTCGCTCGCCATTCCGCTGCTGCTGCTGTTCGAGATCGGCCTGCTGGTCTCGCGGATGGTGGTGCGCCGCAAGGCCGCGCGGGAGACGGCCGAAGCCGACGAATACGAGGCGGAGTCAGGCGAAACCACCGTCTACCCGGCACCCATGAGCGATGAGGCGATGACGCGCGCACTGGATGAGGCCGAGGCCGACGAGCGTGCGCAGCAAGCCGCCAACGAAAAGAATACGGACGACAAGGGACCGACCGACGCCAGTCCTGACGACGAACGCAAGCCTTGAGGCATCCGCCCCGGCGGGGACGCGGCCGGCCGATACTGATAAAATCGCCGGCCCCAACCGCCATTTTCTAGAGACGATCATGACGCAAACGCGCACAGTGCCGCGCCGAAGGGCGCTCCTGGTGATTCTCGACGGCTTCGGCCTCAATCCGGCGAAGGAGAACAACGCCGTCTGCGAGGCGCATACGCCCCGTCTGGATGCCTATTTTTCGCATTACCCGCATGCTGCCCTAGAGGCTTCTGGCCGAGCGGTAGGTCTACCCGACGGGCAGATGGGTAACTCCGAGGTCGGGCACTTGGCATTGGGCTCGGGCATGATCGTGCGTCAGGATCTGGTGCGTATTGACGACGCTATCGTCAACGGCCAATTCCGGGACAACCCGGCGCTGAAACAAGCTGTGGAGGCGGCGCGGCAGGCCGGGCGTCCCTTGCATTTGCTCGGCCTGGTGTCCGACGGCGGCGTGCACAGCCATCTGCGCCACCTCGATGCCCTGATTGAGATGTGTGCGGAAGCCGACGTGGTGCCGGTGGTACACATGATCACCGATGGCCGCGATACTCCGCCCAAGTCATCGCTGGCTTTTTTGCCCGCGCTGACACGCAAACTCGAGTCGGCTAAGGGGCGCATCGCCACGGTTGTCGGGCGCTACTATGCGATGGACCGCGATCATCGCTGGGATCGTACCGAGCTGGCCTGGCGCGCGCTGGTGCAAGGCGAGGGTACGGCCTGCGACGACGCCAGGACGGCGATCGAGTCAGCGCACGCCGAGGGACAGACGGATGAATTCATCCAGCCACGCATCATTGCCGGCGGTGAACGACTGCGTGCGGGCGACCAGGTGGTGTTCTTCAATTTCCGCAATGATCGTCCTCGCCAGTTGGCGGTAGCGATTGGCCTGGACGACTTCGATGGCTTCACGCGCGGTGACTTCCATCCGGTTGTGGTGACTTCTCTGACCGAATACGATCCTCGCTACGGCTTTCCTGTGGCCTTTGCCCCGGAGCGCCCGACGACCTGTTTGGCCAAGGTGCTAAGTGAGGGGGGTATCGCCAGTTCCATTGCGCCGAAACCGAGAAATATGCGCACGTCACCTTCTTTTTCAACGGTGGCGGCGAAGCGCCTTTTCCGGGGGAGGATCGCGTGGTGGTGCCTTCGCCGAAGGTCGCGACCTACGATCTGCAGCCTGAAATGAGCGCGGCCGTGGTTGCCGACGAGGTCATCAAGGCGCTGGAAGGCGGACAATACGATTTCATCGTAGTCAATTTCGCCAATGGCGACATGGTGGGGCATACCGCCGTGCGAGAGGCGGTGATCCTCGCGGTTGAGACGCTCGATCGCGAGGTGGGACGCGTGCTAGACGCAGCGGTGGCGCAGGATTATTCGGTGATGTTGACCGCAGATCATGGCAATTGCGACGAGATGGTCGACCCGGTCACGGGTGAGCCGCATACGCAGCACACGACATATCCCGTGCCGCTGTTGCTCATCGACAACCACCCGTGGCGGCTGGCCACGGGTGGCGGACTGAGTGGCGTCGCGCCGACCTTGTTACAGCTGATGGGCCTGCCGCAACCCGATGAGATGACGGGCCGCAGCCTGTTGTTGGACGGCGCTCAACCTGCCTGAACGATCGTCCCGGCCGGGCGTAACGCCGCTCGGCCGTGTTCGACCAGCCGCTCGGGGCCAGCGTAGACGTTGAAGCGCGGCGGGCGCAAAAAACCGATCAAGGTCATCCCCGATGCGTTCGCCAGTTCGACCGCGAGGCTGCTCGGCGCAGAAACCGCGGCGAGGATCGGGATGCGTGCACGGATGCACTTCTTGACGATTTCGTAGCTGGTGCGCCCGCTGACCATCAGCATGTGGCGTGAGAGTGGCAGCCGGTTTTCCAGATACGCCCAACCGACGACCTTGTCGACGGCGTTATGACGTCCCACGTCCTCCTCCAGTCGCAGCAGCCGGCCTTGTAGATCGAACAGTGCCGCCGCATGCAGTCCCCCGAGCTTGCGAACAGCGTTTGTGCCTTGTGCAGGCGTTCGGGCAGCTCGAGGATGCGTTGTACTGGAACGGGGGGTATGACATCTAACGGGTGTGACGCGAGCAGGGCATCGAGCTCGAAATGGCTGTCCCCGCAGATACCGCAGGCACTGGTGATCGGGGTCAGTCGTGGTGCTGCGGCAGGTTGCGGTGCAGTCCCGCGACGCAGGTGAATCTGAATGCGATTGGGGTGCGGCTGACGAATGCGTAGCAGTTTGTCCGCAGTGTCCAAAATGCCCATGTCGTGTAGGAGCCCGACGGCGAGGAGTGCGTCGGCGCCGGGTGTACGCATGGTGACGAGCCGGTTGAAGGGTTCCTCGCCGTAACGGATTTCCAACGGGGACTCCTCGGCCAAGGCATCGAAATCCGGGAACAGTGCCCCGTTCCCGGTATGACGCCAGACCGCGGCGCGCTCGTTGGCATCGTCCGGCAGGCTAAAGATCGAATTCATGTACCGAGTTCGCGGTTGAAGGCCTTGAGGAAGGCGGCGATACCGGTTACAGCCTCCCACAGCTCGCGGTCGCGCAGTAGCTTGAACACGGCTGAAATTCCTGCCTGTTGGGGCTGATCATCCAGCGCTGTTTGTTCGAGCGCGGCCAGTCCACCGTCGAGCGCGCCGATCAGTCGCTCGATACGTGCCATGTCGAGTTCGCCAAGTAGGGCAATGAGCCGGGTGAAGTTGAGCATGAGGCGCCGGCTGCCTTCGCGATCAAGCAGCTCCGCGATCTGCGTGGTCAGCTCCGGTCCCGCGCCCAGCGCATTGTTGACGAGGCGCAACATATCCTTTTCATGGAGGAGTCTGACCAGCTGATCCAGCGCGGCACGCGCGTCGGCGTCCTGATCCTGCTGGCGCGGCGGTGGTGTGTACGCAAGTGGCGTTGCCATGGCTTAGAGGCCTCCGTTGTCGGGCAGCTTGTGCGGGGGGCGTTGGTAATCGGCTCGCCGCCACTTCTCGCGTAGCTCGGGCCCGCTTCTGGGCGTGGGTTTGCCGTAGCGGGAGTTGTTTGAGGGTAATGGACTGGGGCCCTGAGTTTCGAGCACTTCCAGCGTGATCGACAACTCCTTGTAGGCCGGCGTGTGCGTATCGCGGTCGGTGTGGCTGCCAGTGAGGATGTTGATGGGTTCCGCCACCGAGTTCATCGGCATGTACAGCTCATCGCCCTGCACACGGTCGGTGACCAAGGCGCGTGCCTCGATGCTGCCACGACGTGAGGTCAGGCGGACCAAGCTACCATCGCTGACGCCGCGCTTGCTCGCGAGTTCGGGCGATAGCTCGACGAAGGTGTTCGGTACCTTGTCGTGGATGCCCTGTGAGCGGTTGGTCATATTGCCTTCGTGAAAATGCTCCAGCAGCCGGCCATTGTTGAGGTGTAGGTCATAGCGCTGATCCGGCATCTCTGTGGGTTCGATCCAGTCGAGAGGATGTAGACGCGCGCGGCCGTCCGGGAATGGGAAGCGGTCGGTGAACAGAATAGGCGTGTCGGTGCCATCCTGGGCTACCGGCCATTGCAGTGACTTGAAGCCCTCCAGGCGGCTGTAGTCGACGCCTGCGAACAAGGGGGTCAGGCTCGCAGCTTCGGCCATGATTTCACTGGGATGTGTGTAGCCCCAAGGGCGTCCCAATCGGTCGGCAAGATCGGTGAGAATGCGCCAGTCCGGGCGGGAATCCTTGAGCGGGGGCATGACCTCGTAGAGGCGCTGAATCCGGCGCTCGGTATTGGTGAAGGTGCCCTCTTTTTCGACGCTGGGAGAGGCCGGCAGGACCACGTCGGCAAATTGCGCGGTGCGTGAGAGGAAGATGTCCTGCACCACGAAGAAGTCGAGTTTCTCGAAGGCCGACTGTACATACAAGGCATTGGAATCGACCAAGGCCATGTCTTCGCCGATGACGTACATCGACTTGAGCGTACCGGCATGGACCGCGTCGACCATTTCGTGATTGTCGAGGCCGGTTTTCTCGGGCAGCTTGACGCCCCAGCCTTGGCCGAAGCGCGCGCGCGCGGTTTCGTCGTCGACCGGCGAATAGCCGGGCAGAAAGGCGGTTAGCGCACCGAAGTCGCTGGCACCCTGCACGTTATTATGTCCGCGCAACGGGTAGGCGCCGGTGCCGGGGCGGCCGTAGTTGCCGGTGATCAGTAGCAGGTTGGAGATGGCGGTACTGGTGTCCGAGCCGCCGCAGTGCTGGGTAACGCCCATGGCCCACAGTGCGCACACGCCGCTGCTGTGCGCGATGCGTTCGGCCAGATCGCGCAGGGTGTCGGCGGGGATGCTGGAGATGGCTTCGGCGTATTCCAAAGTGAAGGGTTCGAGTGAGGCGCGCAGCTCGTCCAGGCCGTTGACGCGCTCGGCGAGAAAGCCCTTGTCCTCCAGACCGTGATCGAGAATATAGCGGCTCAGCGCAGACAGCCAGACGAGATCGGTGCTGGGCCGCGGACGGATGAATATGTCGGCACGCTCGGCCATCTCGTGCTTGCGCAGATCGGCGACGACGAGTTGTTGGCCGTGCAGCTTGTGTGCGCGCTTGACGCGCGTGGCGAGCACGGGATGGCTCTCGGCGGTGTTGGAGCCGACGATCAGTACGAGATCGGCCTGCTCGATGGAGGCGATACCACCCGAATCGCCACCGTAGGCGACGGTGCGGAACAGGCCCATGGTGGCTGGGTTCTGACAGTAACGCGAGCAGTTGTCGATGTTGTTGGTGCCGATCACGCCGCGCGCCAGTTTCTGCATCAGATAGGCCTCCTCATTGGTGCACTTGGAGGAGGCGATGAAGCCGAGTGCGTCCGGGCCGTGGGCGTCTTTGATCTCGCCGAAACGGCGTGCGATCAGGCCGAGTGCCTCGTCCCAGCTGGCCTCGCGGAAGCGACCGTTTTCGCGGATCAGCGGTGAGGTCAGACGGTCCTCGTGGTTGACGAAGTCCCAGCCGAACTTGCCCTTGACACAGGTAGAGACGCCATTGGCGGGGCCTTCGAGCGGCTCGACCTTGAGAATGTCGCGGCCGCGGGTCCACATCTCGAAGCTACAGCCGACGCCGCAATAGGTGCACACCGTCTTGGTACGGCGCACGTCCTGCTTGCGCATGGTGGCGTCGAGTTCGGATATCGCGATGATGGGAATGAAGCCGATGGCGGGCTCGACGGCCTTGACGGCATTGATCATCGGTTGCCGGGCCTTTTCGGGGACTGCAGTGAATACGCCAGCCTGACCGAGCATGCTTTTTTCCATCAGGGCGTTGCAGGGGCAGACGGTGATGCAGTGGCCACAGGAGACGCAGCTCGACTCGTTGATCGGGCTGCCGCCATCCCAGACCACGCGAGGGCGTTCGAGGCTCCAGTCAATGCTCAGCGTTTCGTTGACCTGCAAGTTCTGGCAGGCCTCGACGCAGCGGCCGCAGAGGATGCACTGATCGGGGTCGTAGCGGTAGAACGGATTGCTGGCGTCGATCTCGTAGGGCTTGGTCGTGAAGGGATAGGACTGATGGCTGACGTCCATATCACGGACGGTATTGTGGACGGTACAATTGCCGTTGTTGTTGTCGCAGAGGGTGCAATAGAGATCGTGATTCTTGAGGACGCGACTGAGGCCTTCCTCGCGGGCTTCGACGGCCTCGTCGGAATCGAGGTGGATGTCCATGCCCTGTGCGAGCGTGGTCGCGCAGGCCCGTCGTGGACTGCCGTCAACCGTGATCCAGCAGGTGTCGCAGCTCTGGATCGGTCCGAGCGCGGGGTGGTAGCAGATGTGCGGGACAGCGAGGCCGTTGTGTTCGAGAAACGGTATCAGTGCTTCATCGGCTTCGCCGAGGAGCGTCTCGCCATTGACCGTGACCCGGCATTTTGACCCTTGATCCATGATGCGATCTCCTGGGCTAGTGTGGACGCACAGACTATGACAACATCTATTATCAGGCAAATTTCTTTTGTATATTTTATCTATTTAAATTTCCGATAATTTGGCGCCTAAGGTCATCTCATGGTCAATCCGCAACATCTGCTTACCTTTACCGTTGTCGCGCGCCTGCGCAGTATCAGCCGTGCGGCCGACGCCCTGTATTTGAGCCAGCCCGCGGTCTCCGGACAGCTCCGGCAGTTGCAGAATCTGGTGGGCGAACCGCTTTATACCCGGCGCGGCTACGGTATCGAGCTGACCGCCGCCGGGCAGGGGTTGCAACGATATGCCGAAACCCTGCGGCGCGCGCATGCGCAGGCCGACGACTATATCCGCCAGTTGCAGGGCGTCGAGGCCGGGAGCATCCATATCGGTTCGACCAGTACGCTCGCCAGCTATTACCTGCCGGAATGTGTCGTGCGGTTTCAGCAGGATTACCCCGGTGTTTCGGTGTATATCGATACCGACAGCTCACTGGCGCTGATGCATCGACTGGAAGAGTTCGACATCGGGATGGTCGAGGGGCCATTGCCCGATGTGCCAATGTCCGGGCAATACGAACTGCTGCCTTGGGTGGCTGACGAGGTCGTTTTAGTATTGCGTGCCGAACATCCACTTGCACAGCGTTACCCTGAGGTTGTGCCGATGAGCGCGTTGGCCGACTACCCGATCATCTGGCGCGAACCGACTTCGGGTGCGCGTCAGACCTTCGAGCGGGCGCTGGCCGAGGCAGGTATGCATCTGCCGGTGAAGATCGTGGTGACCGGCGTGGACGCGATCAAGGAGGCGGTGCGTGCGGGTCTGGGCATCGGGTTCGCCTCGTTCCGTGCGCTCGCGCATGCCGGGCCTGAGCTCGTTTATCGACACCTTGAACATGCCCGTGGCATCTGCTGGAACCTCTATATCGCGGCTCCAGTCGGGCGCTTGCGCTCGCGCGCGACGCAATCCTTCCTGGACGCGCTTGCGCGGGTCGAGGATTGAGGGCGCGACCCGCGCGTGCTTAACGACCCAGTTAATGCCTGTATAATGGAATTTTGTCTGTCGGCCGGGGTCAGCACTGAATGGACGCACCGCGCACGGAGAACGATTTGCTCTTGGAGGCCCTGCAACGCTTGGGTGCCTATCATTTTCAGACACGCCTGGACGCCGGGGATTTCCCTACGATGGGGCCTCTGGCCGATGCCTTCAATACCATGGCCGACTCGATCGAGGCCTTCGTAAGCAACGATGTGACGCGCCGCGTCACCTGGTCCGAGCGTGACCGTCTGACCTGCATGAGCCAGCTGACGGCCGGCATCGCGCACGAGATACGCAATCCTCTTGAGGCGATCGTCAATTCAATCGCCCTGCTGGTACGTAATAATCTGAGTCCCCGCGAGAAGCAGGAGCTTTCGGGGATCGTTTCCGACGAATGCACCCGGTTGCAGCGCATTTTCAGGCATTTCATACAGTTTTCGCGTTTTCCGATCGCGCGTATGGAGGCGACCGATATCGGCGAGGCAATACATAAGCTGTACACGCTCCTGAGCACGAATAACCCAGAGTCGGTGGATTTCGTATTGGAATCCGGCGCCGAGGGGGTGATGGTGTTGTGCGACGCCGATCTGATCCACCAGGCTCTGATGAATCTGATGCTCAACGCAATCGAGGCGATGCCAGAGGGTGGGCGGCTCGCGGTGCGCGTGACGTCGGACGAACGTCACGTCACGGTGTGTGTGACGGATAGTGGAGAAGGTATTCCCGCGGAGCGCCTTGAGCAGATCATGGAACCCTTCTACACCAGCCGGCCTACCGGGGTCGGCCTGGGGCTGGCCATCACCCAGCACATCCTGGCCCAGCATGGCAGTCGGCTGGAGATGAGCAGCGATCCGGGACAGGGTGCAAAAGCCTCGTTCACGCTGCCCAGGGCCAGAAGCCGTGGCTAATATCCTGGTCGTTGATGACGAACCGAATATTCGTCGTACGCTGCGCATGCTGCTTGAGAAGGAGGGTCACAACGTCGCCGATGCGAGCTCCAGCGCGCAGGCTCTGGCGATCGTGGCCGAGCAGCATATTGATCTGGTTATGCTCGATCTGCGTCTGGGCACGGAGGATGGTTTGGATGTCCTGTCCCGAATCCGCGCGCGTGGCGAGCATCCCGAAATCGTGATCGTCACTGCACATGCAGAAGTGGATGAGGCCGTGCGGGCGATGAAGCTCGGAGCTTACGATTATCTCGTCAAGCCTCTGGCGCCTGATGAACTCTTGATTCGGGTCGGCAAAATTCTCGAAAAGCGCGCGCAAAGCCAGGAGTTGATGCAGCTACGCGAGGAGGCCGCCCGCCGCCACGAGCCCTACGTCGCTTCGCAGAGCGAGTCGATGAGAGAGATCATGCGGCGGGTGCAACGCATCGCGCGTCAGGATATGCCGGTGTTGATTACCGGCGAAACCGGTGCAGGCAAGGAGGTGATTGCGCGTTTGGTCCATCGTTTGAGCACGCGCGCCGCCAAACGGTTCGTGGCGGTCAATTCCTGCGCGCTGACCGAAAATTTGCTGGATTCGGAGTTGTTTGGACATGTGCGTGGGGCCTTCACCGGTGCGAACACGAGTCAGCCCGGCCTCTTTCAGGAAGCCGATGGCGGCACGCTGTTTCTCGATGAAATCGGCGACATCACGCAAAGCCTGCAGGCCAAGCTGCTGCGCGTCCTGCAGGAGGGCGAAATCAGGCCCGTAGGCAGTAGCAAGATCGCCAAGGTCAATGTCCGCGTGATCGCGGCCACGAATCGAGATCTCTGGACCCTGAGCGAGACGGGTGAATATCGTAAGGATCTCTTGTTCCGCTTGGGCGTCATCGAGATCAAGATTCCGCCGTTACGCCAACGCCGGGACGACATCTATGCGCTGACCGATTTCTTCCTGGCCCGTCAGAACGAGAAAATCGATGCGGGTAAGCCCTTCGAGATCACGCCGCGCGCGCGCCGCAAACTTTATATGTATGACTGGCCGGGCAACGTGCGTGAGTTGACCAGCGTGTTGGAGCGTAGTTTCGCATTGGCCGATGGTCATGTGATCGATGCCGAGGACATCATCATCAATCAGAATACCGCTGCCGATAGTGGCGGCGAGCCGCCGCACGGGATGAGTCTGCATGAGATTGAAGTGGCGCACATCCGGCGGGTGATGGAGCTGTGTCAGAGCAATCAGGTGAAGGCCTCGAAGTTGCTGGGTATCAGCCGCTCAACGCTGCAGCGCAAGCTCAAATATCTCAATGGATCGGACGACTGACTGGGGGCTTAGGCTATTCGGGGCGGTGCGACGTTTGCCGTGAGCTGGAGTACCGAACTTGCCCAGTCGAGCGCGTCAAGGCGTGCGCGCGTGAGCAGCGCCGCGGGAATGCCGCCCCGGGCAATTTCACGCCAGCGGCTCAGTTCATAGGCCATCACCACCCCGAGATAGCGTCCCAGCACCCCTTCATGTCCGAGGATGGCCTGCTTGATCTCACTGGACAGCGGTAGCGGCGAGATGACCTGTGGCAACGGACGGTCGAGCAGGATATCGAGAGCGGACAGCAGGCCCACGATGAAGCCGTCGCCGGACTCGATACTATTGGTGGCTTCGCCAAGTAGCTCGCACATGCGTGCCCGCGCCAGGGCGATGACGAATACCGCCGCGGGCTTGTCGCTGAGTTGTGTCAGCGCAAGCAATGTGCACCAGGTGGCGAGGCGCTGCCTGCCCAGCAGGAGGATAGTGTCCTTGAGGGCGGTGACCGGGCGGGGCAGATTGAAGAATGCGGAATTGATCAGGCGTAGCAGTTTATAGCTGAGGATCGGGTCTGCGGCGATCGCGCGCTCGATCTCACGGGTTTCGGTAAGCGGGTCGTGGATGATCGCGAACAGCCTGAGCAGTGCGATCTTGTTGGGCGGTAGGCTGGCGCCATGCTTGATCACGCGCGGCCGGCTGAGGAAATAACCCTGGAAGTAATCGAATCCAAGATCTCGGAAGCACTCGAACTCGGCCAGGGTCTCGATGCGCAAGGCGAGCAGTTGCAGCCCGAAGCGCTTGAGCGCGGCCATGTCTGCCGGCAAACGATCCAATGCAATATTGCGAATATCGAGTTTGATGATATGGGCAAGATCGTATAACTCGGCCAGCGCGGCGTCGTAATGGCCATCATCCAGGGCCAGTGTGTAGCCAATGGTAACGAGGCGGCGTAGTTGCGGGAGTTTATCGAGGGTGGCGAGTTCGGGGGGATGTCGAAGATGATCCGCTTCGCGGGTAGCGGCAGCTCGTGGGCGATGTCGAGCAGCTGGGGACTCAGGTTGATACCGACTCGACGGGTACCGGCGAGCTGGTCGATACCGAATTCCTGAAAGGCATTGATTACAACATGCGCGGTGGCCACGTCGGCCGCCGTAGGCCCGCTGCCACGGAACAGGAGCTCGTAGGCGTCCACGCCCAGCTGTGTGTTGTAGATGGGCTGTCGCCCGATGAGTACCTCAAGCGACATTATTTGGATTGTGCCTGGCTGATGGCGTGCATTCGGTGGTCGGTCCGTAGCGCGGTTTCAGAATGTGAGTATGGTGGGTTCTGGCCCGACCACCAATACCGTGTTTTACGGCTTGAGGAATAGGGTGAGTCTATCAGTGAGTCATCGTTACGATGAAATGTTATTAACATACCATTTGACATCATTATGATTTGTTATGATCATAATGCCTTTCGATGATCGTGATCATGCGGAGTGAGGCGAATGGACTGGATCGGTGCGGTCGTTGGACACGATGCCAGCTTCACCAAGCTGGAAAAGCGTGTCGCCGCCTATTTGACCGCCAACCCAGATGCCCTACTGATCGATACCAGCCGGGCCATCGCCGAGCGCGTGGGCGTCAGCCCAATGACCGTGACCCGGTTTTTCAAGAAGCTTGGATACGAAAACGCGGCTGCGGCAAGGCGCAAGCTCAAGCGTCAGGTGTATGGCCCGGAGATGAATCGTATCGGCAATCGTTTCGAGCTGTTTCGGGAATCGAAGCCGCCGGTGGGGGGCGATGCGGTGATGCAGGGCGGTATCGCTGCGATTCGGCGAGCATGCGATGTCCGCGGGCAGGACATGTGGCGTCGGATCGTCGAAGCGGTGGCAGGTGCTGACAGCGTGTATGTGACCGGATTTCAGACCATGGCTTATTTGGCCCGGGGATTTGCCATGCGCCTGGGTTATGTCCGTTCGAACGTACATGAGATCGACGGCGCCGATGGCGTTTACGCCAAGTTGCTCACCGATCCTGCGCCGCGCCGTGTACTGGTGATGATGGATATTTTCCGGTACGCGCGCAACGGCCCGGTGTTGGCAAGGGCGGCCCGCGATCGTGGTGTGGATGTGATCGTGTTCTGCGACGAATTCTGCGATTGGGCGGCGGAAATCACGCCCTATGTCGTTGCGCTGCCGTCGGCCACCCCGCTTTTTTTTCGCTCGGATACGGGGATTCATTTTAGTTTGGGTTTGCTTGAACAGGATGTGATCGATGCGTACGGAGAGGGTGTGCGCAAGCAGATGGAACTGCTTTCGGAGGCGCAGGAGTTGTTCGGCCAATATATGAAATGAGGTCTGCTCGTAAAGCGGACCCGTTGTAACCGAAATCATCGCGATAGGAGCAGGGCAATGATTGGATTCAAATGGATGAGTGTATCGGCCGTCGGCTTGGCGGTCGTGTCGCTGGCGGGAGTGCCTGCATTTGCCGCGACGCCAACGAACGTACTGGTGATTGGCAAGGCGGCGGATCCGCAGACGTTGGACCCCGACGTGACCATGGACAATAACGATTGGACGGTCACTTATCCGGCCTACCAGCGCTTGGTACGCTACAAAACGGTTGCTGGCAAGGGCACTACCAGCGTGGTTGGCGAGTTGGCCAGATCATGGACGGTATCGCCGGACAAGCTGACCTGGACCTTTAAGCTTAGGCCTGGCGAACGCTTCGCGGATGGCACCCCGGTAACGGCGTCGGCGGTGAAGTTCTCCTTCGACCGCCTGCTCAAACTGGGTAAGGGACCGGCCGAACCATTCCAGGATCTCGCCTCGGTCATGGTAATCAATCCGTACACGATCCGATTCCGGCTCAAGGAGGCCTTTGCGCCTTTCTTGTACACCCTCGCCAATGATGGTGCCGCGATTATCAATCCCAAGGTGATGACGCATCAGGTCAATGGCGATCTGGCACAGGCCTGGCTCGCGGGGCATACCGCTGGCAGCGGCGCTTACCAGTTGCGTAGTTGGCAGAAGGGACAGAGCCTGATCATGACCCCCAATGCACACTATGCCGGGCCTAAGCCGCATTTCGCCGAGGTGATCGTCAAGATCGTGCCGGACGCCTCCGCAAGGCGGTTGCAACTCGAGCGCGGCGATCTCGACATCGCGGAAAATCTGCCTGCCGACCAGCTGAATGCGATGAAAAAGGCGGGTACACCAGGCGTCATCGTGCGCGAGTATCCGAGCCTGAAGGTCACTTATCTCTACCTCAACAACAAGCGCCCGCCGCTCGATAAGGTAGCGGTACGCCGCGCGATCATCGAGGCGGTGGACGCGAGGGCCATTATCGGTGGCATCCTCAACGGCGAAGGCAAGCCGATGGGCGCGCCTATTCCGGATGGCATGTGGGGTTACGATCCGACGCTCAAGCCGGTTGCGCGGGATATCGCCAAGGCACGTGCCCTGCTCAAACAGGCGGGCGCCGAGCATCTCAAGCTCAGCTTCGATTATTCCGACGCCGATCCTAACTGGTCGACCATTGCGTTGGCGGTGCAGGCCAATCTCGCCGACGCGGGTATCAGCGTGAAGCTGGAAAATTTTGCCAACGCGACCTACCGTGATCGCCTGGGTAAGGGCGATTTCGATATTGCCATCGGTAATTGGAGCCCGGATTTTGCCGATCCCTATATGTTCATGAATTACTGGTTCGATTCGGCTAACGGCGGTTTGGCGGGCAATCGTTCGTTTTACTCGAATCCTGAGGTCGACAAGCTGGTGCGCACGGCGGCGGTGGCCACCACCCAGCGCGAGCGGATGCGGCTTTATCAGCAGGCTCAGCGGATCGCCGTTAAAGACGCGGCCTATGTTTATCTCTTCCAGAAAAACTCGCAGATCGCGATGCGCAAGGCGGTGAAGGGCTTCGTTTTTAATCCGATGCTGGAGCAGATCTACAACATCGCCAGCATGTCGAAGACGCACTGAGCAGACGATTTTGTACAGCGGGTGGCGACCAGTCGCTGCCCGCCCCTCCCGCGGCCGGCGCGGCCGGTCTCCACGTGATGCGGCGTGAGCAAGCACATCCATGGCTTTTTTGAATGTCATCCGACGACGACTGCTGTTTCTGATTTTGGTGGTGTTTGGCGTCTCGCTCGTCACCTTCGTCATTTCGCATCTCATTCCAGGCGACCCCGCGCGGCTGATAGCCGGACCACATGCCTCTAGCGAGGTCGTGGCCCATATCCGTCACCAGTTGGGCCTTGATCTACCGTTGTGGCGGCAGTATGCGCACTATGTCGACGATCTGGCGCATGGCAATCTCGGCGTGTCTATCCGTACCGGACGCCCAGTTGCGCAAGACATCGCGGCGTTCTTTCCAGCCACGCTGGAATTGGTGGTTGTGGCCCTGTTATTCGCTGTGCTGGCCGGAGTGCCGCTTGGCGTCGCCTCCGCAGTCTGGCGCGATCGTCCGATCGATCACATCGCACGCGTGCTGGCCGTCACCGGCATTTCCGCACCGGCATTCTGGCTTGGGCTCGTGTTGATTGCCGTGTTTTACGGTCATCTCGGCTGGTTTCCCGGAGGAGGGCGAATCAGCGCCATGATCGTGCCGCCAACACCGATCACGGGTTTTTATTTGATTGATTCGTTATTGGAAGGTAACGCCATCGCCTTTTGGAGCAGTCTGCGGCACATTGCCTTGCCGGCCTTCACGCTGGGTTTTGTGAATGTCGGCGTCATCGCACGGCAAATTCGTTCGGCCATGCTCGATCAACTGGGTGAGGACTATGTGCGTACCGCACGGGCAGGTGGGTTGTCGCGCCCGCGCGTGATCCTCGGACACGCCTTGCCGAATGCGCTGATCCCCTCGGTGACGGTACTTGGGCTTGCCTTCGGCGATCTGCTCTACGGTGCCGTGCTGACCGAGACCATCTTCGCTTGGCCGGGTATGGGCAATTACGTCGTTGCCTCGATCCAGGCGCTCGATTTCCCTGCGGTCATGGGGTTTACCTTGGTGGTGTCACTCGCCTATGTACTCGTCAATCTGGCGGTCGATCTGGCCTATCTGGCCCTCGATCCGCGTATTGCGGAGATCGGCTGAATGTCCGCGGTAGAGCCTGCGATCGTCAATGGCGCCGGTGCGCGCGGTGGTTATCTGTTGCATCGCCTGCGCCGTAGCCCATTGACCTTGCTCGGCACGGGTATGATCGTGGCGATTCTGTTCGCCGTGCTGCTGTTGCCATTCTTCATCACGACCAACCCCGACCATATCGACCTTGCCGCGAGGCTTGCATCGCCATCCTGGGCGCACTGGTTCGGGACCGACGAGGTCGGGCGCGATATCTTTACCCGCGTGCTCTACGGCGGGCGCATCTCGATTGGCGTCGGTTTCTTCGTGGTGGCGGTGTCGGCTGGTATCGGCACTCTGATCGGTGCATTGACCGGGGTGATCGGCCGCTGGGTCGATACGGTGGTGATGCGGTTGATGGACGTGGTCATGTCCGTACCTTCGCTGGTGCTGACGTTGGCACTGGCCGCAGCCCTGGGACCGAGCCTGTGGAACGCCATGCTGGCCATCGCATTGGTACGTATCCCGGCCTATGTGCGCCTCACCCGTGGCCAGACTTTGAGTCTGCGCGAAAGCGGATACGTACAGGCTGCGCGGGTATTTGGTGCCAACCCGTGGCAGCTGCTGCGCTGGCATATCGCGGCCAACGCCATGCCGCCGATCATCGTGCAGGCCACCTTGGATATCGGCAACGCCATATTGATGGCGTCGGCCTTGAGCTTCATCGGCTTGGGCGCGCAGCCACCGACGGCCGAATGGGGCGCCATGGTGGCGACCGGTCGCAATTACATCCTTGATCAGTGGTGGTATTCGGCCTTTCCCGGGGGGGCAATCCTATGCACCGCAGCGGCGTTCAATTTATTGGGCGATGGTCTGCGCGACTTGCTAGATCCGCGGCAAAGAGGGCGCTGAACATGCCAGATGCACGTGACATGGTGCTGGATATCCAGCACCTGAGTGTGGAGTTTCCCGTTTACGGTGGGGCTGTACGCGCGCTAGACGGCGTGACGCTGACGATTGCGCGTGGCGAGACGGTGGGCGTAGTGGGCGAGTCCGGTTGCGGGAAATCGGTCACCTCGTTGCTGGCGATGGGATTGCTGCCAAGACAAGCCTACCGCGTGCGCAGCGGTGATATCTCGCTGTTGGGCGTCGACGTGCTGACGGCGCCCGAGCGCGAGCTGGCCGCGTTGCGCGGGAATCGTGCCGCGATGATCTTCCAAGAGCCGCTGACGGCATTGAATCCGACGCGCCGGATCGGCAGTCAGATGATCGAGGTGATCCGCCGCCACCGACGAATCGGTAAAATCGAGGCACGTGCGCAGGCCATTCATCTTCTGGGCGAAATGCGAGTTGCCGATGCCGGCGAAGTGCTGCGGCGTTACCCCTTCGAGCTGTCCGGAGGCATGCGGCAGCGGGTACTCATTGCACTGGCCTTTTCCGGTGACCCGGCCATTGTCATCGCCGACGAGCCGACCACCGCGTTGGATGTCACCGTGCAACGCCAAGTGTTGACCTTGCTGCGCGCGCGCGCGCGCCGTTCCGGCACCGCCGTCCTGTTGATCACCCACGACATGGGTATCGTTTCGCAGTACACCGATCGCGTCTACGTCATGTACGCGGGCCGAGTGGTGGAGTCCGGTGACACCCGCGGCGTCCTCTGCGCGCCCGCGCATCCCTATACCCGTGCACTGCTCGGTGCCTTGCCGGAGCGGGCAACCGCCAAGGCATCGTTGAACGCGATACCCGGCAGCGTGCCCGATTTGCGTCATCCGCCTGCGGGGTGCGCCTATGCCCCTCGCTGCGCCAGTGCCGGCCCCTTGTGCGTCGATCGTCCACCGATGTTCCCGCAGAGTGGCGCCGCTGAGCGGCATGCTGCCTGCTGGTTGCTAGCAGAAGAGCGTGTACTTGCATGAGTGCGTTGGACGAGACATTTCGCGACGCGCCGCTGACCGTTACCGGATTGCAGATCCGTTATCCGGTCAAGCGCGATTGGTTGGGTCGCCCGCGGGCTTATGCGCATGCGCTCAATGGCATCGACCTGAGCGTCGCGCGCGGTGAGACCTTGGGTATTGTCGGTGAGTCAGGTTGCGGCAAGAGCACGCTCGCGCAAGCGTTGATCGGGCTGGTTACACCTTCCTCCGGCCATGTGCGTGTGGCTGGCATGAGCTCCACGGGTGGACTACAGCCAGTACAGATCGTCTTTCAGGACCCCAATGCCTCACTTGACCCGCGCATGCGTGTCTGGCGCATCATCACGGAGCCAGTGTTTTTGCGCAGTCGTCATAGCCGTGCAGAGCTACGTCGAATGGCCGCCGCACTCGCGGAGCAGGTTGGTTTGCGCGCCGAGCACATCGATCGCTATGCGCATGAATTTTCGGGCGGACAGCGCCAGCGCATCGCCATCGCGCGGGCCCTGGCGTCAGAACCCGAGATCATCGTGCTCGACGAGCCGACCTCGGCACTCGACGTTTCCGTTCAGGCGCAAATCCTCAACCTGCTGCTGAGCCTGCAGCAACGGCAGAACCTGACCTACGTGCTCATCTCGCACGATGTCTCGGTCATCCGGCATATGGCAGACCGAGTCGCAGTCATGTATCTCGGTCAGATCGTCGAGATCGGCCCGGCCAGATCCGTACTTGGCGAGCCACGACACCCCTACACGCGCCTACTCTGCGAATCGGTGCCTCGGGTCGACAGCGGCAGCGCTCCAGACCTGCCTGCGGAGACCACCGAGCTGCCCTCAAACCGTACGCTGCCATCGGGTTGCTTCTTTCGCGAGCGCTGCCCATCCGCCGCTGCGGGTTGCGAACGACCCCAGGCACTGGCGACCTTGGCGTATGACACGGCCCATGCCGTGCGCTGCCATCTGGTCCACGCCGACACTCCGCCGAAGTGGCGACCGGACACCCTGTCCCCGCTTGACCAAGCCATGGAGGAATGAACTTGCTAGTCATCGACCACCCCGCGATCTGCGTCGATTTACGCTACGCCAGCGCAGACAACATCACCGGTCAGCCGATCTACGCGCGCGCGATTGCGCTCCTGCACCCCGACGCACACGCCGCGCTTACGCGTGCCGCCGACCTTGCGGGTACGCTGGGTTATCGGCTGACGGTCTATGACGCCTACCGCCCGCCTGCGGCACAGTGGCGGTTGTGGGAGGCGTTGCCCGATCCCACCTTCGTGGCCGATCCGGTCGAGGGTTCAACCCACAGTCGCGGCATCGCCGTGGACCTCACCCTGGCGGATGAACACGGTCAGCCTCTGGTCATGGGCACCGGCTTCGATGCCATGCTCGAACAGTCCTACCATGGTCGGCTGGATCTGCCACGCGAGGCCCAGCGCAACCGCACCCTGCTGCTCGGCCTCATGACCGCTGCCGGCTGGGTCCATCAGCCGCATGAATGGTGGCACTACAACCTGCCTGAGGAACTGAGTTATCCGATCATCGACGATGCCGACACCGTCGCGCGGATGATGGACGATTAATCGGGTGGGATTTGAAGAGAGGTGGTGGGCTCCACCGCTCACCGTGTCGCGTGAACTGCGTCGTTTGCTTGAACGGTGTTCGAGTCTGAAATTTTAGGTGTCGCTAGGCAGGCTGCGAATGAGGTTGTCTGGTAAATTTATATGGAAGTTGTGAGCGGCGCGGTATGCGAGCAGCAGCACGCGGGCTCTATCAAGCTCGCTACTTAATGGACAGGGAGGGGGCTTACGGCGAGCCGCTAGGGGAGATTGTTTTTGGTCTGCGTTGTGGCGACGTGGAGGTCCAGACGTGAATCCACGTGTGGGCTGTGATCGATGCGTCCCACCAGTCTATAGGCATCACCGCGGATCTAGTCAGCGCTAATAAGTTTGAACTGCGTGAGGGTTTGGCTTACTTGGAGTCCTGTCAATAACTGTGCGCGCTATGTGGTTCATCAGCTGCGAATTTAGCCATCTAGTACTGTTTCAATGTCGCACAAAGCTCGTTCATACCCCGCTGTCACTGTGCCCATTTCGCCACGCTTTCGCCCACAAGTTGTGCACAGATCATCCACAAGCCATCCACAGACAGATCCACATCATATTGTGTGATTGACCGACTACAATGCACATCCTATAGTTGTCACTCCAGTTTAAGGTTTGGCAACCGAGGAGTTTACGAGGAAGGGTAAATGATGAGAAGAGACATGCTTCCGTGTTCTGCAAACGCTCGGTAACCGCGTCACCGAGCACGGAGGCGAAAAAAAGGCTCGATAGCTGTATCAGAGCTACCGAGCCGTGGTGACAAGTTGCCGACTTTTAAGCGGGTGTGGCGAAATGGTAAACGCAGTGGTCTAGGACACCACCGGATAAAAGCTGAGTAAGCTCCCTTGCGGGTTCGAATCCCGCCACCCGCATTCTTAGTATCGTACAAAATGTACACGTACAAAAGGCCTTTGCTTTTGTTTGTGTAAAATTTTTTCTTTCATTCTTTTTCTCTCTTTTCGGAGAAACCCAGTTTTTCTGGCGTGCATACTTTGTGGGCATTCCGCAGCGATCACCTGACTCGTTCTCGTGTTTAGCAATGACCAGTCTTTAATCGCGGTGATTGGGCTGTGCTGGCGAACCTACCCTTTAGGGAGGGAGTTAGGCAGCATTCACGAGGGTTCGTGATCGTTTTTGTCCATGCCCTGCATCTCTTCGATGTGTCTATATCTTGTCTACTATCAAATGATCAAAATGACGCATTGTTTATAACTGGTTGTTTTTTTATGGTGGGCCCGCTCGGACTCGAACCGAGGACCAAGGGATTATGAGTCCCCTGCTCTAACCAACTGAGCTACAGGCCCGTCACTGGGTGGCGCTCTGTCGGGATAGTTTGCCCGACAGAGCGTGGCGACTTTTTATTGCTCTGCTTATTGCTCTGCGTCGAGGAAGCTGCGCAGCAGCTCGGAGCGGCTGGGGTGGCGCAGTTTGCGCAGAGCTTTGGCTTCTATCTGGCGGATGCGCTCGCGGGTAACGTCGAACTGTTTGCCGACCTCTTCAAGGGTGTGGTCGGTATTCATGTCGATGCCGAAGCGCATGCGCAGGACCTTGGCCTCGCGCGCGGTCAGGGAGCCAAGTACCTCGCGGGTGGTTTCGCTGAGGCTATCGCGTGTGGCGGTCTCGATGGGCGACATGACGTTGCCGTCCTCAATGAAGTCGCCCAAATGCGAGTCTTCATCGTCGCCGATGGGCGTCTCCATCGAGATGGGTTCTTTGGCGATCTTGAGGACCTTGCGGACCTTGTCCTCGGGCATCTCCATGCGCTCGGCCAGCTCTTCGGGGGTCGCTTCTCGGCCCATTTCCTGGAGCATCTGGCGGGATACCCGGTTGAGCTTGTTGATCGTTTCGATCATATGCACCGGGATGCGGATGGTGCGGGCCTGGTCGGCGATCGAGCGCGTAATGGCCTGCCGGATCCACCAGGTGGCATAGGTCGAGAATTTATAGCCGCGGCGGTATTCGAATTTGTCGACGGCCTTCATCAGGCCGATGTTGCCTTCCTGAATGAGGTCCAGGAACTGCAGGCCGCGGTTGGTGTACTTCTTGGCAATGGAGATGACCAGGCGTAGGTTGGCCTCGACCATTTCCTTCTTTGCGCGGCGGGCCTTGGCTTCGCCGATCGACATGCGACGGTTGATGTCTTTGACCTCGCCAATGCGCAGCGAGGCGTTGGTTTCGAGGGTCTTGAGTTTCTTTTGCGCGTGGCGAACCTCGTCGGCCACCTCGCTCAGCGCCTCCGCGTACTTTTGCGCATTCGGGGCTTGCAGGCGTTCCTCCAGCCATTCCACGCGGGTTTCGTTGCCGGGGAAGCTGTCGATGAAGGCTCGGCGTGGCATATGCGCTCGGCGGATGCACAGCTCCATGATGCGCCGTTCCTGCTCGCGGATCAGTTCGATGGTGGTGCGCAAGCGGTTGGTCAGGTCGTCGATGACACGCTGGGTGAGCTTGAATTCCATGAAGAAGGTGGCGATTTCCTTGCGGAACTCGTCGTACTTCTCCTTTTGGCTCTTGCTCTGGGCCTTCATGGCCTTGGTGTAGAGCTCGCGTAGCTTGGTGAAGCGTTCGCGCGCTTCGACGGGATCTGGGCCCGTATCGGCGGGTTCGGCATCTTCGTCGTCGTCATCGCTTTCCGCCGCCGCTTGGCTCTTCTGCGCGGGGGTAGGGATGACCTCGTTTTCCATGGCGTCGCGGTCGAGGAAGCTCTGCACGACATCGGTGAGCTTCGCGTCGCCGGCCTCGATGCGATCATATTCGGCGAGTAGTCCGCTGATGGCCTGGGGGTAATGGGCCAGCGCGAAAAGGACTTGGGAAAGTCCATCCTCGATGCGCTTGGCGATCTTGATCTCACCCTCGCGGGTCAGCAACTCAACCGTGCCCATTTCGCGCATGTACATGCGCACGGGGTCGGTGGTGCGTCCGAATTCGCTGTCGACGCTGGTCAAGGCCGCAGCGGCCTCTTCGGCGACGTCTTCGTCGGCTGTGACGGTCGAGTCGGATAGCAGCAGAGTGTCGGAGTCGGGCGCGACCTCATGGACGGTGATGCCCATGTCGTTGATCATGCCAATGATGTCTTCGATCTGCTCGGGATCGACGATGCTGTCGGGCAGGTGGTCGTTGACCTCGGCGTAGGTCAGGAACCCCTGTTCCTTACCCTTGGCGATGAGCTCCTTGAGGCGGGACTGCTGCTCTTCATGCTGCATGGAATGAAACACCCAAAAAATCGAATAGAACAGGCAATGATAGTACAAAGCAAGCTGCCCCGGCTAGGGTTGCTTGCTTTGTGTATCTCGCCCGCCGGTTAATGCGAGTCGGCCGAACTCGGCTTTTTCCACGGGATCAAGGCCTTCGCTCTGTGCCTTGCGGCGTAACGTTTCGAAGCGCGCTTCACTGCGCTGCGTGAGCAACCGCGCGACGGCGTCCAGAAACTCGCGGCGTGCCGCGGCGGGGTCGAGGTACACATCGCGCGATTCGATCAGGCGTAGCAGATGAGGCTCCTCGGCGCGACCACGCCAACGCTCCAATATCCCTGCCGTGGTGATATTGGGATGGTTGCGTAAGGTTTCAAGGAGGCTGGCGTACAGCGCGATACCGGGATTGTCCCGAACACCCAGGGCATCGGCCTCTGGCGCGTCGGTCGCGAGTGTCGGGTGCTCGATCAGGAGTGCGATGGCGGCGCGTAGGGGTGACCAGCGAACCGTCTGCCTGCGATCCGGTTTGATGGGGCGGCTGCCGGAAGTGGGTGCCGTCCCGCGTGTCTCGGTGGGGCGCGTCGTGTTTTTTTCGAGGCGGGTGGGATCCAGGCCTACCTCGCGTGCGAGTGCTTCGACAATCTGTGCCCGCAGAATCTCCGCGCGGAGCCCTTGCACGAGGGTCATGCCTTCGCTGACAAGGCCAGCGCGGGCTTCCATATCGGTGCCGGGGTGCCGGCGGCGTAATTCCTGAAGCAACATGCGAGAAAGGCTGAGGGCTTGGCTGCAGGCATCCAAGAATGCGTCGCGTCCTTCGCTGCGCACGTAGCTGTCTGGGTCCTGACCTTCGGGCAAGAAGAGGAAGGCGGCTTCACGGCCGTCTTCAAGCACGGGTAGGGTCTGCTCAAGGGCGCGCCAAGCGGCGCCGCGCCCCGCGCGGTCCCCATCGAAGCAAAACACCACCCGTTTCGCGATGCGATAGAGGCGCTGGACGTGCTCGTGGGTGGTGGCAGTGCCGAGCGTGGCCACGGTGTTGTGGATGCCCTGTTGTGCGAGTCCTATGACGTCCATGTAACCTTCGACGATCACTATTTCGTCGAGCGATGCACCTGATTGGCGCGCCTCGTAGAGGCCGTACAGCGCTTGTCCTTTGTGAAACAGCGGGGTTTCGCTTGAGTTCAGGTACTTGGGCGTTCCCTCCCCGATAATGCGCCCGCCAAAGCCGATGATCCTGCCTCGGGGGTCGTGGATCGGGAACATGATGCGGTCACGGAAGCGATCGTATTGCCGTTGCTCGCGGGCGACGATGAGATCGGCCTCTATCAGACGCTGCAGGTCATGGTGCGGGCCTAGTGCCTTGAGCAGACCGTCCCAGGCAGCCGGAGCATAGCCGAGGCCGAATCGTGCTGCGGTTTCCCCGTCGAGTCCGCGATGCTTGAGGTAATCGATGGCGGGAGGATGCTGGCGCAGTTGTTGTTTGAACCAGTTGGCGGCGTCCTCCAGACACCGGAACAAGGTGTCGCGCTCGTCGCTGCGTACCGTTTGGTGATTGTTGCCTTCGTAGGGGACTTCGAGCCCGAGCGTGCTGGCGAGGGTTTCGACTGCCTCGATGAAATCCAGGCGGTCGTGTTCGATTAGAAAGCCCAGTGCCGTGCCGTGGGCGCCGCAACCGAAGCAGTGGTAGAACTGCTTTTGCGGACTGACATAAAAAGAGGGTGTTTTTTCGTTATGAAACGGACAGCAGGCCTTGAATTCATGGCCGGACCGCTTCAGCGGTACGCGGGCATTGATGAGCTCAACGATATCGGCGCGGGCGAGGAGTTCATCGATGAATGGCTGTGGTATGCGGGCCATGGCGTCAGGGTCTGTTAACGCGATCGCGGGGCCGATCGCGGGGGATCGCCGCGATCGGCCGTATCGTAATCAGGCGGCCTCGCTGAGCGTGCTGATCAGGCCAGCCAGGTCAGAGGCGCGTGGCTTGACCAGCCAAAATCTCGGCAAATAGCGCCTGAAGTTGGCCAATAGCTCGGATGCCCAGGCGCTATTGGTCTCGGCCTGATATTCCTCCAGCAGTCCACGCAAATAGGCGCGCGGCGCTTCCATGTGCTCTGGGTCGAGACGGTGGAGGTCGATCAGTTCGTGATTGCAGCGGTCGACGAACTGGTTGTCGAGGTCGAGCACGAGGGCGAAGCCGCCGGTCATACCGGCACCAAAGTTGACACCGGTCTGACCGAGTATCGCCACCACGCCGCCGGTCATGTACTCGCAGGCGTGATCGCCGGCGCCCTCGACCACGGCGGTGGCGCCGGAATTGCGCACGCAGAAGCGTTCGCCGGCGATCCCTGCGGCGAAGAGCTTACCGCCGGTGGCACCATAGAGGCAGGTGTTGCCGATGATCGCCGCCTCGTGGCTGCGGAATTGGCTACCCGTCGGCGGGTGGATCACGATCTTGCCTGCGGCCATGCCCTTGCCAACATAGTCGTTGGCGTCGCCTTCCAGATAGAGATGCAGGCCGCCGGCGTTCCAGACGCCGAAGCTCTGCCCCGCCGTGCCCTTAAGGCGCACGGTAAGCGGATTGTCGGACATGCCGTAATTGCCGTGGCGGCGGGCGATTTCGCCGGAGACGCGTGCGCCGATGGAGCGGTTGACGTTGCGGATGTCGTATTGGAATTCGCCGCCCTGGCTTGATTCGATGGCCGGTAGCATGTCGACGACCATGCGCTCGGCGAGCTCGCCGAGGTCGAACGGCGCGTTGTGCGGTTCGACGCAATAGCGCGGCACCTGTGGAGAAACGCCTGCGTCTGACAGGATCGGGGTCAGATCAAGGCGCCCCTGACGTGCCGTGTCGCCAGGAATGGCCTCTAACAGGTCGGTGCGACCGATCAAGTCGGTCAGCTGGCGTACGCCAAGCCGGGCCATCAATTGCCGGGTTTCCTCGGCGATGAAGCGGAAGTAGTTGACCACCATGTCGACCTTGCCGACAAAGTGATTCATGCGCAGGACCTTATCCTGCGTCGCCACGCCAGTGGCGCAGTTGTTGAGGTGGCAGATACGCAGATATTTGCAGCCCATGGCGATCATCGGACCGGTGCCGAAACCAAAGCTTTCGGCGCCGAGAATCGCAGCCTTGATGACGTCAAGCCCAGTCTTGAGACCGCCGTCGGTCTGCAGGCGCACCTTGTCGCGCAGGTTGTTGGCGCGCAGGGTCTGATGGGCTTCGGTCAGGCCGAGCTCCCAGGGACCGCCGGCGTATTTGACCGAGGTGAGCGGACTGGCACCGGTGCCGCCGTCGTAACCGGAGATGGTGATTAGGTCGGCATAGGCCTTGGCCACGCCCGCGGCGATGGTGCCGACGCCGGCCTCGGCGACCAGCTTGACCGATACGAGGGCCTGCGGGTTGACTTGCTTGAGGTCGAAAATGAGCTGAGCCAAGTCCTCGATCGAGTAGATGTCGTGATGCGGCGGCGGTGAAATCAGGGCGACGCCGGGGCGCGCGAAGCGCAGCTTCGCGATCATCTCGTTGACCTTGTGTCCAGGCAACTGGCCACCTTCGCCGGGTTTGGCGCCTTGCGCCACCTTGATCTGCAGGACTTCGGCATTGACCAGATAATGCGGCGTGACGCCGAAGCGCCCGGAGGCAATCTGCTTGATCTTGGACATGCGCTCGGTACCGAAGCGCTCTGCATCCTCGCCGCCTTCGCCGGAATTCGAGCGCGCGCCCAGGCGGTTCATGGCCGCGGCCAGCGTTTCGTGCGCCTCGGGTGAGAGCGCGCCGAGGGACATGCCTGCGGAGTCGAAGCGCTTGACGATGGATTCGATCGGCTCGACCTCGTCGATCGGGATAGGCTGGATGCCTTCGCGCAGGCGCAGCAGGTCGCGCAGCACCATGGGCGGACGGTCATTGATCAGGGCGGTGTGGGCCTCCCAGTCGCGGTAGTCGCCTGAGACCACCGCCTTGTGCATGGTCTGGACCACGTCGGGGTTGTAGGCATGATATTCACCACCGTGAATGTATTTGAGCAGGCCGCCCTGGGTAGTCTGCTTACGCGGGTTCCAGGCTAGCCGTGACAGCTCGGCCAGATCTTCGGTGATGTCTTCGAAGTTCATGCCTTGTACGCGGCTCACCGTGCCGGAGAAGCAGGTGTCGACGACCTCGCGGTGCAGGCCGACGATCTCGAACAGCTGTGCACCACGATAACTGGCGATGGTCGAGATGCCCATCTTGGACATGATTTTGTAGAGGCTCTTGTGGATGCCTCGGCGGTAGGCGCTGGCCAGTTCGCCGTCGGTTTTGTCGGTGATTTCTCCGCTTTGCCGTAATCCGTGGAGGGCTTGCAGGGCGAGATAGGGGCAGACGGCAGTCGCGCCGTAACCGATGAGCACGGCGATCTGGTGAGGGTCGCGTGCGGTGGCGGTGTCGACGATGATGTTCGCGCGGCAACGCAAGCCCCGATTGATGAGGTAATGGTGCACCGCGCCGGTGACCAGGACGGCAGGGATCGGGATGCGGTCTGGCGAGATGTCGCGGTCGGAGAGTACCAGTAGTACGGCTCCGTCCAGGATGGCCTGTTCGGCCTCTCGACAGAAGTCCTGGATCATGGACTTGAGGTCGTGGTCTTTTGGCGCGTTGAGGTCGATGCGGTGGGCGCGCAGGTCGTCATAGGGAAGATTCAACAACTGCTGGAGGCGCATTTCCGACAGCAGCGGGGAGCTCATGACGAGACGCGCGGCATGATCCGGGCTTTCCTCGAACAAATTGCGCTCATGTCCGAGGTTGGTCTCCAGCGACATCACGACACGCTCGCGCAGCGGATCGATGGGTGGGTTCGTCACCTGTGCGAATTGCTGGCGGAAATTGTCGAACAGCGAGCGGATCTGCTTTGAAAATACGGGATAGGGCGTATCGTCGCCCATCGAGCCGACGGCCTCCTGCCCGGCCTCGGCGAGGACACGCAGCACTTGGTCTCGTTCCTCGAAACTCAGGTTGAACAATTTTTCGTAGACGCGCAGCCGCTCTGGTTCCAGGGCCGGGGCTACTGCGGCCTCGTCGTCGAGTCGAGGCAGGTTTCTGGAATACTGATCCAGCCAGCTGCGATAGGGCTGGCGATTCTTGAGGTGTTCGTTGACGGTTTCCGGCAGCAGGAGTTCGCCCGTCTCGGTGTCGACGGCGAGCATTTCGCCGGGCTTGAGCCGCCCCTTGGTGACCACGTCCTCGGGGGCATAGTCGTAGACCCCGATTTCCGAGGCCAGCGTAATGTGTCGGTCACGCGTGATGACATAGCGTGCCGGGCGCAGGCCATTGCGATCCAGGCAGCAGGCGGCATGGCGTCCGTCGGTGAGCACGACGCCCGCGGGCCCGTCCCAAGGCTCCATGTGCATGGAATGGTATTCGTAGAAGGCCCGCAGATCGGTATCCACGTGCTGCATGTTCTGCCAGGCGGGGGGCATCAGCAGGCGCATCGCGCGGAAGATGTCGATGTCTCCCGCGAGCAAAATTTCCAGCATGTTGTCTAGGGAGCTGGAATCCGATCCCTTCATTGAGACCAGTGGCCCGATCTCGGAAAGATCAGGCAGATTCGGACTGGAGAGGGTGTGTGCGCGAGCGCGTGCCCAATTGCGGTTGCCGCGGATGGTGTTGATCTCGCCGTTGTGGGCTAGCAGGCGGAATGGTTGCGCCAGACGCCACTGCGGCAGGGTATTGGTCGAGAACCGTTGATGGAATACGCACAGGGCGGTTTCCAGGCGAGGATCCCGTAGGTCCGGGTAGAAGTGTGTCAGATAGGCGGGCATGATCAGGCCCTTGTAGCTGATCACGCGCGCGGAGAGGCTGGAGACGTAAAAGACCGCATCATGGTCTGCCAGAGCGTGCTCTGCACGCCGCCGCGCCACGAACAGGGCGCGCTCGAAGGCCGCGTCGTCCATATCCTCGGGCGCGTTGACGTAGATTTGTTCGATCACCGGCAGCGAGCGTAGCGCCTCGTCGCCGCAGGCGGCTGGATCGGTGGGCACGGTACGCCAGCCAGCGGGAGAGACGCCGGCGGCCTCAAGTGCCTGTTCGAGCGTGCGCCGGGCCACGGCGGCGACATCTGGGTCGGTGTTCAGGAATGTCACGCCGGCGGCAAAACGCTCGCCAAGGCGAATGCCGGCGTCTTCCGCAAGCGCGCGCAGGAATGGAATAGGCATTTTGAGCAGCAGTCCACAACCGTCGCCGGTTTTGCCGTCGGCGGCGACCGCGCCGCGGTGGGTCAGTCGCTCCAAGGCATGTATCGCCGTTTCGAGTACCCAGTGACTGGCTTGGCCGTCCATATGGGCGATCAGGCCGAAACCGCAGTTGTCACGCTCGAATTCTGGGCGATAGAGACCGCCGATGGTGGATTGGGCCGACATGCTACGCGACTCCTGAGGCTGAAGTTTTTTCGATTCGGCCGACCAGTATAGTGCTGGGCTGTCACCCGGTTCAATTCACCCCGTGGACCGCAGTCTGTCGATCGGTGTTTTCCGGGCCGTTGCGTGCATACCCTGTCAGGCGGGGAAGCCGCCATCTGCAACGGGCGCGAGCTTTGCGTATCCGTAGTGGGAGTATCGCGTGCGATATCCATCTTCAGCTGTATGACATAGTGCCGGGCGCTGATCGCGAAGAGGTAGGGCGGGTTCAATTGTTTGCCAAGGTCTAGGTGGCGTTACCGACCGCAGCGGGTGTTGGTGGTAAAGGTAAAGGATGTGTGTGCGTATGCTTTGGCGAGGCGGGCAGCAGCAGTGCCGCGGCGATGACGATGAACGCGAATGCACCTGCAGCGAAGAGCAATTGCTTGCGGATGGGCGATGTGGTTTGGATCGGTGACTTGTCTTCGGTTGCGATCGCTCGGATCAGCAGACCGGGGAGCCCGCGGCTCGTCCGATAGAGATGCGCGACATCGTTGGACGTCAGCGTCTGGTCGCGATGACGGACAAAGGTTTCGGTTTCCTGTCGGGTCAATGGGCGGAGTCCTAGGCTGACTGGGAGTTGCCGATGTCCGAATTCGGGGGTTAGTGCGGCAATGCGCGGTTCCAACACCGATCCGTCGCACAGAATCAGGCCAAAGCGCGCGGCTGCGTCCTGATCGATGGCGTGTTTGAGACCAAGGATGCCTTTGAGTTCGGCCCTCGAAAGGCGATTGGCATCGTCGATGATGAGTAGCGGCGGGTGGTCGGGGGGCGCATCACACAGGACGTGGAGCAGATGGCTTGTGCTAGCGGTTTGTGCGTCGCCGGGCAGCCAGTGGCGCAGTATGGCTTCGTGTAACGATGTGGCGTCGGACGACACACGGGCTGCTCGAAACAGGCAGACGTCGTAGATGTCATCGGAATCGCGTGCGATTCGTTCGAGCAGAGTAGTTTTGCCCGCGCCCGGCTCGCCCAACACGATGATGGGGGGCGAATGGCCCGCCAGATGTTCTTGGATCACATTGCGCATCATGCGCAGGCTTGGCGTGTCGAAGGACGACTGAGGTTTGTCAGGCATGGGTAATAGCGTGGATGCGTGCATGTTCGGCATAGGCGTAGCGGTCGGTCATGCCGGCCACGTAGTCGGCGATGATGCGGGCGTGGGCTGCTTCGTCGCCAGCTCGTTGTAGTTTGTCGCGGGTATCCGCAGGGAGTAGTGGCACCGGCGAATTTCGGTAGGCCTCGAAAAGTTCGGCGACGATACGCTTTGCGTCGTCAGTGAGTTGCCGTACGCGTGCATGGCGGTATAGATGTTCATGCAGGAATCGCTTGAGAGAGAGATTGCTGGTACGCATATCCGGGCTGAAGGCGATCAGTGGCTCGTTCAGGGTGCGTACAGCATTACAGTCTCGTGGGGCTGCGGCCTGAATTCGCGCGCGCGAGGTTTCGACAAGATCGGTGACCAGGCGTCCGATCATCCGTCGGATAACCTCGTGTACGATCCGGCGCTCGCCCAATGCGGGGTACGAGCGGATGACTTCTTCGTAGGCCTCGCCGAACAATGGCAGCGTACGTAGTTGTTCGATGTGTATCAGGCCTGCGCGCAGGCCGTCGTCAATATCGTGGTTGTTGTATGCGATTTCGTCGGAAAGGTTGGTTAACTGGGCCTCCAGATTGGGTTGTCCGCCGTGGATGAATCGATGTCCCAGCTCACCTAGGCGTGCGGCGGCCTCCCGACGACAGTGCTTGAGTATCCCCTCCCGCGTTTCGAAGCAGAGATTGAGCCCGTTGAATTCGGCATATTTTTCTTCCAGTTCGTCGACTACACGCAACGATTGGAGGTTGTGCTCGAAGCCGCCGTAGGGCGTCATGACCAGATTGAGCGCGTCCTGTCCTGCATGGCCGAAGGGTGTGTGTCCAAGGTCGTGCGCCAGCGCTATGGCTTCGGTGAGGTCTTCGTTGAGCGCGAGCGCGCGGGCGACCGTGCGCGCGATTTGCGCGACTTCAAGGGAGTGCGTCAGGCGGGTTCGGTATAGATCGCCTTCGTGGTTGATGAATACTTGCGTCTTATATTCAAGTCGCCTGAAGGCCGCGCTGTGAATGATACGGTCTCGATCGCGTTGGAACTGCCCGCGCATGCTGGGCGGTGGCTCGGTATGACGGCGGCCGCGGGAGGTGGATTCGTGGGCGGCGTAGGGGGCGAGCGTTTGCGCCGCCATATTCATGCGGCGGCAGAGTTGGCCAGTATGCGGTCGAGCGCCCTCGGGTCGAATTCGGCGGTCACCTGCGCTTGGCCGATGCCGTGTAGCAGCACTAGGCGCAGATTGCCGTCGATAACTTTCTTGTCGACGGACATGAGGGCACGGAAGCGCTCGGGGTCCAGTTCAGTTGGTGGCGTCAGCGGCAATCGGGCGCGGCGTAGGAGCGCATCCACGCGATCGAGCGCATCGCGGTCCAGCCAGCCCAGTTCCACCGACATTTCGGCAGCCATGCGCATACCGCAGGCGACGGCCTCACCATGCAGCCACTGTCCGTAGCCCATGCCGGTCTCAATGGCGTGGCCGAAGGTATGTCCCAGATTCAGCAAGGCCCTTGCGCCACCCTCGCGCTCGTCGGCGGCTACGATACGCGCCTTGTTTTCGCAGGAGCGTTGGATGGCGTGGGTCAGCGCGGCGGGGTCCCTCGCCAGTAGCTCATCGATGTGCCGTTCGAGCCAGTCGAAGAACGGGACATCGTTGATCAGGCCATATTTGATGACCTCTGCGAGCCCGGCGCTCAGTTCGCGGTCGGGTAGAGTGTCTAGGGTACGTGTGTCGATGATGACGGCGCGGGGTTGGTGGAATGCGCCGATCATGTTTTTGCCCAGTGCGTGGTTGACGCCCGTCTTCCCGCCCACGGATGAGTCGACCTGTGCGAGTAGCGTGGTCGGTATCTGTATGAAATTCACGCCACGCTGGTAGGTGGCGGCGGCAAAGCCTGTGATGTCCCCGATGACGCCGCCACCGAGCGCGATCAGGGTGGTGTGGCGATCATAGTGTCTCTTGAGTAATGCACTGTATATCGGGTCGAGTATATCGATGGTTTTGTAGGCCTCGCCGTCCGGGAGGACGACAGCCTCGTGCCGAAGATCATGCAAGTGGTCGCGCACGCGCTCGAGATAGAGTGGCGCTACGGTTTCGTTGCTGACGATGATCGCGCTGTTACCGACAATCGCCTGACGTAGCGGGCGAGGGTCATCCAACAGATCGGGGCCGATCAGAATCGGGTAAGCACGAGAACCCAGGTCGACGGTCAGAGAGATCATGGACACATACTAAATCATCGGTTGCGCGAGTGAATAGATTCAGTCGGTGTTCGAAAGCTGTTCGATCAGTTCGCGGGCAAGGCGCCGGCTGTCGTTGGCGGCGGTGTCGATTACGATATCCGCGATAGACTGGTAGAGCGGCTCACGTTCACGTTGCAGAGTTTCGAGGCGTTCGCGCGGGTTGCTCGTCTGTAACAGAGGGCGCTGGTTGTCCCGGCGGGTGCGCCTGAGCTGCAGTTCGAGCGGTACAGTGAGATAGACCACTCTACCGCGTGCCTTGAGGAGGTTGCGGTTCTCAACGCTGAGTACCACGCCTCCGCCGGTGGCGATTACGACGCCATCGAGTTGCGTAAGCTCATCGAGTACACGGCTTTCGCGCTCTCGGAAACCCGATTCGCCCTCTATGTCGAAGATCGTGGCGATATCAACGCCCGTTCTCGAAATGATGAGTTCGTCACTATCGTAGAAATCGAGGCCGAGCGCCGGGGCAAGCCTGCGCCCTATGGTCGTCTTGCCGGCACCCATCGGGCCTATCAGGAAAACATTGCGTCTTTCGGTCATAGGTCTGCAGGCTGTGACGTCCGGCAGGTTTTGCCCGCCGGACGCGGCGGGATCATTGCGACAGACTGAGATTGTTGTCGATGATCTTGGGCGTAATGAAGATTAACAGTTCCGTCTTGGTGTTGGAGGTGCTGTTCTGGCGGAACAGGGCTCCAAGGACGGGCAGGTCTCCGAAGAAGGGGACCTTGTTAACGGTCTTGCTGGTGTCGTGTTGATAGATGCCACCGAGCACCACGGTCTGACCATTATCCACCATGACCTGCGTCTTGACCTCCTGAGTGTTGATGCTGGGCACGCCACTGTACATTCCGCCGACGCTGTCGTTGCTGATGTCGAGTTCCATCAGTACCCGGTTGTTCGGCGTGATGTGCGGCGTGACCAGTAGTTTCAAGGCGGCGGACTTGAAGGACACGTTGGTGGCGCCGCTGGAGGACGCTTGCTGATAGGGGATCTGTACGCCCTGTTGGATCATCGCCTGTGTGTCGTTGGCGGTGATGACGCGTGGGTTGGATATCTGGCGGACTTGATTTTCCGCTTCGGCCGCAGATAACTGCAGGCTCAGGTTGAAGCTTTGCCCGAGTTTGACGAGGGTCAGTCCGAAGGTGCTGGTCGGGCTGGCTGCTGGCAGGTTGACGTTGAACTGGTTGCCGTTCGGGTAGCCACCGAGTCCATAGGGTTGCGAACCGATGGTCACGCCGCCACCGGGGTTGATGCCGCCCGTGGTGGTGTTGACCGATTGTGGCTGATTGACCGAACCGAAGGTCACGCCGAGGTCGCGGCTGAAGCCTTGCTTGGCGATGACCAAGCGCGAGCCGATCAGCACTTGCTTGACGGGTACATCGAGGTGCTGGATCAGCTTGGCGACATTAGCGAGTCCCTGATCCGTGTCGCGCACGATGAGCGAATTGGTCCGCGGGTCCGCGACCACCGATCCACGAGAGGACAGCCCCGACACGCCGTTGCTGCTCTGTGTGTTGTTGCCGGTGTTGCTGGTGTTCTGCGTGCTGCGGATAGTCTGCAGCAGGGCGGCCAGGGCGGTGGCCTTGGCATAACGAACCTGGAATATCTCGGTATGCAGCGGTGCCAGCTGTTCCTGGGCGCGCTGTGCATTGATTTGCTGCTGATCCTGGGCTTCGATCACGCTCGCGGGGGCGATCATGACCACGTTGCCGCTGCGTTTCTCGGCCAGTCCCTTGGCCTGCAGGATGATGGCCAGCGCCTGATCCCACGGTACGTTCTTGAGCCTGAGGGTGACACTGCCGGTCACGGCATCGCTGACGACGATATTCAGTCCAGTGAAGTCGGCGAGCAACTGGAGCACGGAACGAACCTGAATGTTCTGGAAGTTGAGCGAGATGCGCTGTCCTTTGTAGACCGGCTGTGTACCGGCGCTGCCTGGGCTGTTCGTGGCCACTGGCTTGATGTCCACGGTAAATTTATTGTCTGCCTGATAAGCGAGCTGTTCGTAATCGCCGGTGGCGGATATGATCAGCTTGACGTTTTTGCCATTCTGCAGGCTATCGATGCGCTGCACGGGCGTGCCGAAGTCGGTGACCACCATGCGGCGCCGAAGCGCTTGGGAGATGGTGGCGTTGTGCGCGTTGATCACGATCTTGCCGGCTTGCTGGGTGAGATCGATGACCTGATTGGGGTTGCTGAGCGTGAGGGTGAGCAAGCCACCGCCATCCTTGCCGCGGTGGAACTCAACATCGGTAATTTGGGAGTGTTCGTTGCTGGATGTGTCTTCCTGGTTACCGAAATGCGTGGTCTGTGTCTGTGTCGCCGCCATCATGCCGGCTTGCGAGCTATGTCCAAGGGTGACGATGACTCGATGCCCCTCGATGCGGGTCGTGTACGGCAGCGGCTGGGTGAGATTGAACACCAAACGCGTGCGGTCGCCTGCTTCGGCGGCGGCGACGCTGCTGACCGAGCCCGAATTGAGGGTATACATCCGCTTGCTGAGCGCCAAGCGGGTATGGGTGAAATCCAGCGCGATTTTTGCCGGGTTCTCGATGCTGAAACCGAGGGGCTTGGTGGGCGTTGAGGCGAAGTCCAGGATGACCTGCAGCTGATTGTTCGGTAGCTGGTGGCTTTCTATGGACTGTAGGGTATTGGTCGCTGCCATAACGGGCCATGACCAGATCGCCAGTAGTCCCGCTATTATGACGAATAGTCCCCTTGCCCTTCGATTGAATCGAGTCGTCGAAGTGGCGGGGGAAGCCCCCTTGGCCGTCGCGTGAAACATGGTTGTTGTCCTCATTTGGTCTGGCCCATCGCGATCGAGGCGGGTTGTTCCTTGTAGCCGCCGAAGCCGTCTGGAACGATTTCCCGCAGTTTGACGCTATCGCTGGAGATGGCGGTGATTTTGCCGTCGTGCTGTCCCATGTAGTTGCCTATCTTGACCCGCTCGATGGTGCCGTCGGGTGTCTGGATGAGCGCCCATGTCGTGCCGTGGTCGACCAGTGTGCCGACCATCTTCAGGCTGTCCAGCGGAAACTGCTCCAGATATTGCCTTGGCCGGTTCGGGTTGAATTTCACATTGGCGCGATGCGCGGCGTTGTATATCTGTAGCAGGATCTTGCTGTCGAAAGGGTCCTTGCTGTGCCCGGGATAGTTGTAACCTTTATAAGGTGGCACGTCAGGGATGGGTGGGACATGTCCGCCAGGCTGCGCGATTTGTTCTGCGACCCAGTGCTGAAGATCGGACATGTTGTGGCCGCAGCCGGCCAAGCCGGCAGCCATCGCCACAGTAACGATCAGCTTTGCAGCGCGTCGTCCCGGCCGGTTTTCGGGGAGGGCGTGGCCAGGGTTCGTGTCGACGTGGTGGCTCATGTCACTGATCCCCGTTGTCGGGCAGATAGCGGTAAGTACGGGCTACTACGCTCATCGTAAGAATAGGGGAGCCCTTCTTGACCGGGTGCATGTTGATGTTGCCCAGGGTCACGATGCGGGGGAGAGCGGCGATTTCACTCACGAAATGCGCAAACTCCGGGTAGGTACCTTTGGCTTGGATCTGTATCGGTTTGATCGCGTAGAAGCCCTTTTTCTGTTCGGGTTCAGGGCGAAACAGGTCGATTTCGAGCCCGCTGGACAAGGCCGTCTGTGAAATGTCGACCAGCAGACCGGGTATCTCCGTTTTGTTGGGTAATTGTTGAAGCATCTTGCCGAATGAACGTTTCATTTCGGCCAGTTGGTGTTCATATATCTTCAGATTGGCCGCTCGCCGTGCTTTGAACACGAGGTCGTTGCGCAGTGTGGTTTCCTGCGCCTGAGCGCGGTGAAGCGCCACGCGCTGATCGCTGGTATCGAAGTAATAGCCGGCCGCCAGTATTGCCACGAACAGCACAGTCAGCAGCAGGTTCCGGACCCATGTGGGCGCGCTGCCAATATTGTTAAGATCGATCTGGCGCAGTTCGTTGAAATCGAGATCGCGCAGGCTGCTGAGGTTCATGATTATTGCCCCTTGTTGTCAGCGGCGCCCTTGGTCGCAGGCATGGTTTGCTGCACGGTCAGGTTGAAGTCGCTGACCTTCCCGATTTCCGTGTTCTTGGTGACGATGAGGTCTAGCCTAGCGTTTTCGAACCAGGGTGAGGCATCCAGCGACCGCATGTAGGCCGAAACGCGGGCGTTGGAATCGGCTCGCCCGGCGAGCGCTATGCTGTCGCCGTTCTGCACGAAATTGATCAGGTAGAGTCCGGGGGGCTCGGTCGTGACGAGCTGGTCGAAGAGATGGACGACCCCTGGTCGGCTGGCTTGAAGCTGCTCGACGATCTTCATGCGGTTGAGCAAGGCTTTCTTGGTCGCGTCAAGGGTCTTGATTTTGGCGATTTTGTGGTCGAGCAGGGTGATTTCGTTGCGCAAATACTGATTGCGAGCATTCTGGTAGTTGATCCGCCCTTCCACGTAGCTGTGGATCAGAAAGATCACGAAGGCCGAAACGATGACGGTGAACACGGCAAGCGCCAGAAATTCTTGCTGTTTCTGCTTGCGTAGCTCGGCGCGCCAGGGGAGTAAGTTGATGCGGGCCATGGTTAGTCGAAGCTCCTCAGGGCCAGTCCACACGCGATCATAAGTGCCGGTGCGTCGCTGCCCAGGCGCTGTGCATTCACGCCCGAGGCGATCGACATTCGGCTGAACGGGTTGGCGATGGTGGTGGGGGTGCCGAGCTTGGACTCGATGATTTCATCGATTCCGGCGATGGAAGCGCAGCCGCCAGCCAAGAGAATGTGATCGACCGATTGGTGCTCGCTGGCGGCATAGTAGAATTGAAGGAATCGGTGAACCTGCTGCGCCATGTTGTCCTTGAAGGGTTCGAGGATCTCGGCCACATAATTGTCGGGCAAGCCACCCTCTTTCTTTGCCAGGCCGGCTTCCTCGTACGACAGGCCATATCGACGCATGATGTCTTCGGTCAGCATCTTGCCCCCGAAAGGCTGTTCCCGCGTATACGTAATGACGCCGTCTTCGAGAACCGAGATGCTGGTCATGGTGGCGCCGACATCGATGACGGCGACGATCTTTGCGGATTCGTTCTGAGATTCTTGTCCACTGGTCTGCGCGACGGCATGCTCCGTCGCGTAAGATTCGACGTCGAGGATTTTGGGTTTTAGGCCGGCCAGGTCGGCCGCTCCGACGCGCACATCGACATTTTCGCTGCGCGAGGCGACGAGGAGAACCTCCAGCATATCGGGGTTGCCGGGGGACGGGCCGAGGACCTCGAAATCCAGATTAATCTCTTCCAGGGAGTAGGGGATGTACTGGTCGGCCTCGATTTCGATCTGACCTTCAAGCTCGGAATCCTTGAGCGTAGCAGGAAGCGTGATTGTCTTGCTGATGACGGCAGAGGAGGGGACGGCGAGGGCGCAGAACTTGTTGCTGGTGCCGGCCTTCTTGACGGCGCGTCGCAAGGCATCTCCGACGGCGTCGACGTCCGCCACGTTTTTTTCGGTCACGGCGTTCATCGGCAAAGGTTCCACCGCGTATGACTCGACGCGGTAGTCGGTACCATGCCGACTCAGTTCAACGAGCTTCACAGCTGTCGAACTGATGTCTATCCCCAGCAATGGCTGTTTCTTGGGTTTAAGGAGCGACACGTGGTTCCCCTTTTTTGCCGTCGGTTATGCTTCTTATGTATAGTTCTCGTGAGGTATTGAGTATAAGTCTATAAAAGTTATTGGTAAACATGCAAAGTGTCTTGTCTGGCGGCATTTGCTGTCTGATAGTATGCATGCCCTATCGCACTGACCACCGTAGATAGGATACATGAGAGCCATGAGACTCATCGGCAGGATTCTGCGCTGGCTGTTGGTATTGGCCGCAAGCGGCGCGACCATCGGGGTACTGGCGGTCGCCTTCGCCTATCTTTACTTCGCGCCGAATCTGCCCGATGTCGCGGCGCTGCGCGACGTTCAGTACCAAGTGCCGCTGAAGGTATATAGCGTAGATGGCCGGCTCGTGGCTGAATATGGGGAGAAGCGCCGCGATCCCCTGCGTTTCGATCAGATACCGCCGACACTGGTCCACGCCTTCCTTGCGGCCGAGGATGCCAACTTTTACGAGCATCCAGGCATCAGTATCCGAGGGCTGTTGCGCGCGGCATTCGAGCTGATCAAGACCGGTCAGAAGCGCCAAGGCGGCAGTACCATCACGATGCAGCTGGCGCGCAACTTCTTCCTGTCCGATCGCAAGACCTACTCGCGCAAGATTCGCGAACTGTTCTTGGCACTCAAGATCGAAAAGGCCTTGAGCAAAGACCAGATCCTCGAGTTGTACCTGAACAAAATCTATCTTGGTAATCGCGCTTACGGAGTTGGGGCCGCCGCGCACGTCTACTACGGTGAAAATGTCCAAAAGCTCACTGTGGCGCAGATGGCGATGATCGCTGGATTGCCCAAGGCTCCCTCGGCCTACAATCCGCTTGCAGATCCCAGCCGAGCATTGGAGCGTCGGGGTTACGTGTTGACCCGGATGCACGATCTTGGGTTCATCACCGCAACCCAGTTCGAGCAGGCCATGCAAGCCCCGATCACGGCGAGTTTGCATGGCACGGATATCGAGGCGCATGCGCCCTATCTGGCGGAGATGGTGCGTCAGGACATGTACAGCCGTTACGGAGACCGCGCCTATACCGATGGCTTCAAGGTCTATACCACTATCAAGGCGCAGGACCAGGCGGACGCGACTAGCGCCCTGCACGAGGATCTGATTGCATATACAGAGCGTCATGGCTACCGAGGCCCGGAGGTCAAAACCCGCTTGAGTGGCGACCTCTTGAAGCAGTGGCGCGCGGGTCTGACGCACATGCCCGCTGCAGGTGGGTCTGCCGAGGGCGCGGTTATTCCTATGTGGGACCAATTACTGAGCCATTATGGCCCGGTGGGTGGGTTACAGGCCGGCCTGGTGGCCGCATCCGATGCCAAGATGGCGGAGGTTTACCTGGCGGGTGGGCAGGTGGTCGCGCTGGGGGTGGATGACATGGCATGGGCGGGGCGGTACATAAGTGTCAACCGCGTCGGGCCGGCCCCGACCAGCGCGGATGCGCTGCTCAAGCCTGGTGACGTGATTCGCGTGCGTGACGTGCGTGGGCATTGGTCGCTTTCTCAGGTGCCCAAGGTGTCGGGCGCTCTGGTTGCGCTCAATCCGCACAATGGGGCGATCGTTGCACTGGTCGGTGGCTTCGATTATTACGCCAGCAAGTTCAATCGGGTTACACAGGCGCTCCGGCAGCCGGGTTCGAGTTTCAAGCCATTTGTTTACTCCGCGGCATTGCATGATGGCTATACGCCAGCCACCTTGGTGAACGACGCCCCTGTCGTGGTCAGGGATTCTGCGTTGGAAGGCGTGTGGCGACCAGAGAACTACGAGCGCAATTTCAATGGCCCTACCCGCTTGAGGTTGGGGCTGGTGCACTCCCTGAATCTTGTTTCGATACGGGTGCTGCAAGCGATCGGCATCGACTACGCGCTCAAATATGCCGCGCGGTTTGGTTTCGATCCTGCGCGCTTGCCACACAACCTCACGTTGGCATTGGGCAGCGCCAGCGTGACGCCCTTGGAGATGGCAACGGGTTACGCGGTATTTGCGAATGGCGGTTATCGGGTCGCGCCGTTCTACATAGACCGTATCGTTGGTGGGGATGGCAGCGTTTTGTATCAGGCTCATCCGGCTACGGTTTGTGAGCCCAATTGTCCGGCCGCGCAGGCAACGGCAACTCCAAGTGTGCCTTCGCAAGTGCTGCCTGAGAACACTACGGGGCCGGCTGTCGCGACACCGCTGGCATCCGCCCGCCCCCTGAGCCTCGATACGACGGAGACGGCACCTGCGATCAGGCCGGCGGTTCGGGTGATTGGTGCCGGTAACGCTTATCAAATGACCAGCATGATGAAGGATGTCATTCGGATGGGAACCGGTCGCGCTGCCCTGCGTCTGCAGCGCACCGATCTGGCGGGTAAAACCGGCACGACGAACGACCAAGTGGACGCCTGGTTCAGTGGCTTCAATTCAGATCTGGTAACCACCGCCTGGGTGGGGTTCGACGACAATCAGCCATTGGGGCATGCGGAGACTGGTGCACGCGCCGCATTGCCCATGTGGATGGATTTCATGGGCGCCGCGCTCAAGGGTTTGCCCGAAGCGACTATGCCGCAGCCTCAGGGTATCGTGACGGTTAAAATAGATCCTAAGACCGGCTTGCTGGCCAATCCGGGAGAGGCTGATGCGATCTTTGAGACATTCCGTGAAGGGCATCTGCCGAAACCCGATACGTCGGCAGCGGTTTCAGGCTCCGAGGCGACACCCCAGGGTAGCCGCGGCTTGACCCAGCAACTCTATTGATACCGGTGAAATTGTGCAGCGGATAATCGAGAAGGAGGCCTGAGCGGACAGATTGAGCGATCTTTAGCATCACGAGTGTGAACCCAATGTCCTGATTGTCTAACGGAGTGAGGGGGTGGGGAATGTCTGCCAACATCGAGCGCCAAAGAATACTCATGGCTCAGGAATGCGCACGGATCATGCTGGAGGAGGGCGTGCATGACTATGCCGCGGCTAAGCACAAAGCAGCGCAACGTTTACGGGTAGCTGGCCGGCGGCATTTGCCGAGCAATCGGGAAATCGAGATGGCCATGCAGGATCATCAGCGGTTGTTTTTCGACGATGAAGATAGAGCCGCCCTGCGTGACCTGCGCGAATGCGCGCTAAGTGCGATGCAGCTGCTTGATCGTTTTGAGCCGCGCCTGGTAGGGGCTGCCCTCAACGGCACGGTCGGGCTGGGGTCGCGTGCAGTGGTACACGTCTTTGCGGAGACGGTGGAAGAGGTGATCTTCGCCCTGATGGAGCGGCGAATCAGCTATCGTGAAACTGAGCGGGTGCTACGCGAGGGCCGCGGCACAAGTGTTCGTCCAAGTTTTTTGCTCCGGCTGGGCGATGAGGAAATCGAGGTTGTGGTCTTTCCCTCGGATGGGATCCGTCGCCCGCCCTCAAGCCCGGTAGACGGACGCCCGATGCGTCGTGCGGATATGGCAGAGCTCAGGCGTCTGTTGGCGGTTGGCGCTGTATCGGCCTAGTTTGGGTTGGCGGTGGGTTTGCCGGCGTGATGCACGGCGTCGACCAGCGTAGCGACATGATCGGGGTCGATTTGCGGATGAATGCCGTGCCCCAGATTGAAGACGTGTCCGTTGCCGCTGCCATAGGCGCCGATGATGCTTGCGGCCTCTTCTCTGATACGTGTGGGGTTGGCATAGAGTACGGCTGGATCCATGTTGCCTTGCAGGGCAACACGATCGCCGACGCGGCGACGCGCGTCGGCGATATCGACGGTCCAGTCCAAACCCAAGGCATCGCAGCCGGTGTCGGCCATGGCTTCCAGCCACTGTCCGCCACCTTTGGTGAACAGGGTCACCGGTACGTGCCGCCCTTCGTTTTCCCGCGTGAGACCATCGACAATGCGATGCATGTAATCGAGTGAGAAGGCCCGATAAGCCGTGGGTGTCAGGATGCCGCCCCAGGTATCGAAGATCATGACCGCCTGTGCGCCGGCTCGGATCTGCGCATTGAGGTAGTCGGTGACGGTGTCGGCAAGCCGGGTCAGCAGTCGGTGCAATACGGTGGGCTGGTCATAGAGTAGGCCCTTGATATGGGCGAACTCGCGGCTGGCGCCGCCCTCAACCATGTAGGTGGCCAGTGTCCAGGGGCTCCCCGAAAAGCCGATCAGCGGGACGCTGCCGTTCAGTTCACGACGGATTAGGCGGACCGCGTCCATGACATAACGCAGTTCATGCTCTGGATCTGGGCACGCGAGCGCATCAATGTCGGCGGCGCTACGCAGCGTTCGTCTGAATCGAGGGCCCTCACCTTCGACAAAATACAAGTCGAGTCCCATGGCGTCAGGTACGGTCAGGATGTCCGAAAACAGGATCGCGGCATCGAGCGGGAATCTGGCCAGCGGTTGCAGCGTGACTTCGCAGGCGAGCTCGGGGGTGCGGCACAAAGTCATAAAATCCCCGGCGCGTTCGCGTGTGGCGCGATATTCTGGTAGATATCGTCCTGCTTGGCGCATGATCCAGATCGGCGTCGTGTCGACGGGCTGTCGAAGCAGTGCGCGTATCAGCCGATCATTTTTAAGTATTTGCATATATTCAGATACACCATTAAAAAAGACGGTCAAAAGGTCGGGCAATTCTAGCGGTTGCTCAAGCTTGATCCAACCGCATCACGCACGTCTATCGCGTATGTCTGGCCAAAAGGTTTCCCATAAGGAGGCACCAATTTGTTTGGTTTTTTTAAGAAGAAAAAACGAGAGCAACCGGTTGAGCCTGAAGATGAAGCAAGTGCCGGCATCCGCTACAACCCTGAACTCGTAGGCCGTTTGAAGTCTGACCATCAGGAGCTACTGGTGATCTACCGCGCAATCGAAACGCACTTTGCGCGGGGTGATCTGGCAGGTACTGTGGCTCGGCTCAACGATTTTAGATACCTCCTGCAGGATCATCTGCTCACCGAGAACGTGCGCTTTTACCTTTATCTTGGGCAGCAGTTTGCCCACGATCAGACGAATGCCGAACTGATTCGCGGCTTTCGTCAGGAAATGGACGCCATCGGGCGCGTGGTGCTCAAGTTCCTTGATCGGTATGAAACGATGGTGGATGACCCCAAGATCGCAGCTTCGTTTTTGGAGGATCTTGGCCAGATAGGGGCGGTGCTCTCCCGCCGGATCAAGAAAGAGGAGCAAACCCTCTATCCGCTGTACATGCCACGGTACTGATCATTAGGAGGTCGATCGCGGTTATATGTCCAGATAATCGAGTATGCCCTGCGCTGCCTCACGGCCTTCGAATACGGCGGTGACCACAAGGTCGGACCCTCGCACCATGTCGCCGCCTGCGAAGAGCTTGTCGTTTGTCGTCTGAAAGGAGTGACGGTTTGCCGTGGTCTGAACGCGCCCGTCGGGGTGCAGTGCGACGCGATGTTCGTCGAGCCATGCTGCGGGGCTGGGCCGGAAGCCGAAGGCGACGATGACGCGATCGGCGGGAATGATTTCCTCGGAGCCTGGGATCGGCACCGGGCGGCGTCTACCCCGCTCGTCGGGTTCGCCCAGCCGTGTGGTTACGGTCTTCACGCCTTCTACGTGCCCGTTGCCGACGATCTCAACCGGCTGGCGGTTGAACAAGAAGGCGACGCCTTCTTCGCGGGCGTTGGCGACCTCGCGGCGTGAGCCGGGCATGTTGTCCTCGTCACGGCGGTAGGCGCAAGTCACGCTGGTCGCGCCCTGGCGGATTGCCGTTCGGTTGCAGTCCATGGCGGTGTCGCCGCCGCCGAGCACAACCACTCGTTGTCCGGCGAGGTCGATGAATTCTTCGGGGGTCTTCTCAAAACCCAGCTCGCGATTGGCGTTGGCGACGAGGAAAGGCAGGGCTTCATGCACGCCGTGCAGCGCTTCGCCGGGAAAGCCGCCCTTCATATAGGTATAGGTGCCCATGCCGAGAAATACGGCATCGTATTCGTCCAGCAGGCTTTGCAGCGGGTGATCGCGCCCGATCTCGGTGTTTAGGCGGAATTCGACACCCATTTCTTCAAGCAGCATGCGGCGCGTGCGAACGACTTCCTTTTCGAGTTTGAACGAGGGGATGCCGAAGGTGAGTAGACCACCGATTTCGGGGTAGCGGTCATAAACCACGGCCTTGACGCCGTTGCGCGCCAGTATGTCCGCGCAACCGAGCCCGGCTGGCCCGGCGCCAACGATGGCTACCTTTTTATCGGTAGCGGTCACGTGTGAGAGATCGGGGCGCCAGCCGGCCTTGAGTGCCTCGTCAGTGATATAGCGCTCTATCGAACCGATGGTGACGGCACCAAAACCGTCATTCAGTGTGCAGGCGCCCTCGCACAGGCGGTCCTGGGGGCATACCCGCCCGCAGACCTCGGGTAGGGAATTGGTTTTGTGCGACATTTCGGCCGCGGCAAATAGATTGCCTTCTGCTAGGAGCTTGAGCCAGTTCGGAATGTAGTTGTGGACCGGGCACTTCCATTCGCAGTACGGGTTTCCACAGGCCAGGCATCTACCTGCCTGACGTTGCGCGGATTCGGCCTTGAATTGCCCGTAAATTTCCTTGAATTCATGAATGCGCACTTCAGCCGGTTTTTTGTCCGGGTCCTGGCGCGGAATTTCAAGGAACTGCATCGGGTTGGCCATATGCGCTACCTAAGTCCGTTGGCTATTGGGAAATGTCCGTCTGTCGCTGCCGAGCTGGGCGCGGAAATCACCACGCCGGTGGCGGGCAGCGCTGTCAGCCGGTCAGGCGGGCCTTGACGCCAACACTGACCGCCGACATATCTGCGCGCCCTTGCAGTTTCGGTCGGAGCTCGTTCATGACCTTGCCCATGTCCTTGAGACCACTCGCCCCGGTCTGCGATATGGCCTCGTCAATCAGGTTGGCAATGGCCTCGTCGCTCAAGGGCGGGGGCAGGAACTCAGCGATGATTTCGAGTTCCTGACGTTCGCGTGCCTCGAGATCGGCGCGCCCGGCTGCGCCAAATTGCTCAATGGATTCGCGTCTTTGCTTGCCTAGCTTGTCCAGAATGGCGAGCACTTCGGCATCATGCACCGGTTTGCGGGTGTCCACCTCGACTTGCTGAATTGCGGCAAGCATGAGCCTGAGCGCGTCCCGGCGTTCCTTATGTCCTTGCCGCTGGGCGGATTTGACCGCCTCCTCGATCCGCGACTTGATGTCGGCGCCTGTGCTCATGGGCAGAACCCGTCCGCGATGTTTGCCGGGATCAGTACAGGCGGGTATGACGCGCAGTCTCGCGCGAGATGCGCTTGGCTTGGCGCTTAACGGCTGCGGCTGCCTTGCGTTTACGCACGGCGGTGGGCTTTTCGTAAAACTCGCGGCGACGAACCTCGGTCAGCACACCGGCCTTCTCGCAGGTACGCTTGAACCGGCGCAGTGCAACCTCGAAGGGCTCATTCTCTTTCACGCGGACATTCGGCATATGAACTCACTAGCTCCTTGAAATCTGGGATAATGCACGGCTTCGGGCATACACAAATGCCGCGCCCTGACCGCGGAACCCAACATTTTATAGGTTGCATATGGCAAATGCTAGTTCGGAGATGATGGCCTGGCGCGTATTGGGTATCGAAACCTCTTGTGACGAAACCGGCGTTGCCCTATATGCGGGTGTCGACGGGATATTGGCTGAGCGTTTGCACACGCAGGCTGGGGTGCATGCGCTTTATGGGGGGTCGTGCCCGAGTTGGCCTCGCGCGATCATATTCGGCGTCTGGTACCGCTGGTGCGCGAGGTTTTGGCGGAGGCGGGTGTGGCGCGACCCGACGGCGTGGCGTACACCGCCGGACCTGGGCTGATCGGCGCGCTCCACGTAGGGGCCTCCGTTGGCCGTAGTCTTGCCCTCGGCTGGGGGGTGCCGGCGATAGGCGTGCACCATTTGGAGGGGCATCTCCTGGCGCCGATGCTGGAGACGGATGCGCCCGCATTTCCTTTTGTCGCATTGCTGGTCTCGGGTGGGCATACCCTGTTGATCGACGTGATCGCCGTCGGGCGTTATGTGTTACTGGGTGAGAGTCTTGATGATGCGGCGGGGGAGGCGTTCGACAAGACCGCCAAGCTGTTGGGCCTGCCTTATCCGGGAGGGGCGGCGCTCGCGGCGCTGGCCCTTCGCGGTGATCCTGGGCGATTCCGCTTTCCGCGTCCGATGACCGATCGGCCGGGGCTCGACTTCAGCTTTAGTGGACTTAAAACCTTTGCCCTGAATACCTTGAGCGGAGTGGGGAGTGACCCGGCCGGTCAAGCCGACGTGGCTCGGGCCTTTGAGGATGCGGTGGTCGACACGCTGGCGATCAAGTGTCGGCGCGCATTGGCCCAGACTGGCCGCGAGCGACTTGTGGTGGCTGGCGGTGTGAGCGCCAACCGACGCCTCCGGGAGCGGTTGGCGGCGATGGCGGAAGATCTGTCGGCACGCGTGTATTTCCCGCGGCCAGAATACTGTACCGACAATGGAGCAATGATCGCGTATGCAGGTTTCCAGCGGCTGGTTGCCGGAGAGGCCGACGACCTCGGTATACGGTCGATGCCGCGCTGGCCGCTGGCCTCGCTCAGCTAGTTCAGCCGCCCGCTTTGCGGCCGATGCGTGGCTCGGCTCCTATCGTCAGATTGCGGATGTTGCGGCGGTGCCTCCAGAAGATCAGGGCGCTCATGAGCATCATGGTCAAGCTGATGCTGGCCGAGTGGGTCAGCAGATAGAGATAGGCCGGTGCAAGTAGGAAGGCGGTGAGTGCCGAGAGCGACGATATTCGCGAGACCAGCGCCATTCCCAGCCAGGTTGCCGACACGGCGATACCTGCCAATGGATTCAATCCGAAAACCACGCCCAGTGCGGTGGCAACGCCTTTGCCGCCTTTGAAGCCGAAATACACGGGGTAGAGATGACCCAGAAAGGCTGCAAGGCCGACAAGGCCGGCGGCCGTTTCGCCGCGATGCAACATTAGGGCTGCGAGTACGGGAAGGGTGCCCTTGAAGAGGTCGCCCGCAAGCGTGATGATGGCCGCCCCCTTTCCGCCTGCCCGGAGCACGTTGGTAGCGCCTGGATTGCCAGAGCCAACTCCCCTCGGGTCTGGGAGTCCCATGAGCCGGCAGGTCAGGATGGCGGTGGATAGCGAGCCGAGCAAGTAGCCGGCGATAATCAGCAGGACGTCGTATGGCATGTGTAGTCTGGTGTAGTCGGTGGTCGTCTCGGGATACTTCGAGCGCGATCATAACCGATTCGTCGGAGCGGGCCCGTTGAACCTCGCGGTCAGAACGCTGGGTTCGGGCCCGGATCTGGTCATGTTGCATGGTTGGGGTATGCATGCCGGTGCGCTGGAGCCCTTGGCCGCGATGTTATCCGGAAAATACCGAGTGACCTGCATCGACCTTCCGGGGCATGGTGGTAGTGTCCGGCAGCCATGGCCGGACGATCCAAAGTCGCTGGCGTCATTGTTGTTGGCGGCGGCGCCGATGCGCGCGACTTGGCTGGGCTGGTCACTAGGCGGTTTGGCCGCAATCCAGGTGGCCCGTGACGCACCGTCACGGGTGGCGCGCCTGATCCTGCTGGCCGCAACCCCATGCTTTACGCGAAGGCCAGATTGGCCTTGCGCCATGTCCAGATCCGAATTGGAGCGTTTTGCGACACAATTCGCAGCAGCGCCTGACCGGATGCTGCAGCGCTTCGGCGCATTGCAGTTCAGGGGGGTGCCAGATGCGGTGCAGGGTACGCGTCGTTTGCGCGAGCTGTTGGGTGACTGCGAGCCTTCGACAGCGGCCCTGGTGACGGGCCTGCGAGTGTTGCTCGATATGGATTTGCGCGAGGCGCTGGCGTCGTGTGGGCTGCCAGCCGGTGTCATATTGGGTGGTTCTGACCCGTTGATTCCGGTTGACGTGGCGGATGCGTTGATCGAATTTGTGCCGCGCGTCCAGGTGGCGTGTATCGAAGATGCTGGACATGCGCCATTTATTACCCACAAGAATGAGGTGGCTGCCGCGGTGGCTGCCATGATGGCGGGACCCTTAGTATGAGTGAACAGACACCGCACTTCGAACTTGACCGCCATGCGATCAGGGCGCATTTCGAGCGTGCGGCAGGTACCTATGATGGCGCGGCGGTGCTTCAGGCCGAGGTGGCGCGCCGCCTGCTTGAGCGTCTTGATATCGTCAAGCTATCACCGTGCCGGGTGCTCGATCTTGGGGCCGGGACGGGGCTGGCGACCGCCGACTTGCTCGTGCGCTATCCCAAGGCCACCGTGATTGCCTTGGATCTTGCATTGGGCATGCTGCGGCAGGCGGGGCGACGGGGGCGTTGGCGGCGACGTGCCAGTTTGGTCGCGGCGGATGCCGTCGCCATGCCATTTTCGAATGCAGCCTTTGATCTGATTTGTTCGAGTCTGATGCTGCAATGGTGTCAGCCGCCGGATGCGGTTTTGCGTGAACTCGCGCGGGTCGTTGCCCCGGAAGGTCTGGTGATGTTTGCAACCCTGGGGCCGGATACCCTGCGCGAATTGCGTGACAGCTGGGCTCGGGTGGATGACCGCCAGCATGTCGGGATGTTCGTGGATATGCATGACATCGGCGATGCGATGTTGCGGGCTGGGTTTAAGGACCCGGTTGTGGACGTGGAGACCATCACGTTGACCTATGAATCAGTCCCCGGTTTGTTGCGAGACCTCAAGGCGTTGGGCGCGACGAATGCTGCATCAGGTCGAGCGTCGGGTCTTGGCGGGCGTGGCGCGCTGGCGGGGATGATACGTGCATACGAGACGCATCGGCGGGAAGACGGTCTTTTACCCGCCACCTATGAAGTGATTTACGGGCATGCCTGGGCAGGGGAGGTGCGTTCGTCCCGCGCATCGTTTCCTGGAGAGACGCATATCCCCGTTTCGCAGTTGCTTGGCCGCAGTCGGCGATGACTGGATGGTGATACGAAGGCTCCGACGGAGCCTCAGACAGCAGTGCGTCATCATTAGTTCCAATCAAGATAGATTTTTTGTGTCCTGAGCAGTAAAGTTGTACGACATAAAATCATAAAACTACTGCATAAAGTTGCGAGGGGGAGGGCTGATGGCAGTCACCAGCGTGGCAGGGGCTGATCCGTCCGTGGTCGTGGCGCGGGGCGCGGCATACGAGCAGTACAACTTCGACATCGTCAAGAAGTTCTCCATAATGGCCTTGGTCTGGGCGCTGGTCGGGATGAGCGCGGGTGTGTGGATTGCCGGTGAATTGGCCTTTCCGCATCTGAATCTGAGCCTTGCCGAGATCACCTTCGGGCGCCTACGCCCCGTGCATACCAGTAGTGTGCTATTCGGTTTCGCCGCCAATGCGCTTTTCGCCACTTCCTATTACGTGGTACAGCGAACTTGTCAAACCCGCCTGTATAGCGATGCGTTGGCTAATTTCACCTTTTGGGGCTGGAACATCACCATTGCCCTGGGGGTTATTTCCTATTTGTTCGGCTATACGCAGTCACGTGAGTATGCCGAATTCGAATGGCCCTTTGACATTGCAATTGCGGTGGTGTGGGTTGTCTACGGTTGGGTTTTTGTGCAGACCTTGCGTCGTCGCTCCCAACCGCATATTTACGTGGCTAACTGGTTCTACATGGCCTACATCCTGACCGTTGGCCTGCTGCATATATTCAACAATCTGGCCGTCCCAATCTGTCCCACCTGTTTCAAGTCGTATTCCCTGTTTTCAGGGGTACAGGATGCGATGACTCAGTGGTGGTATGGGCACAACATGGTAGGTTTTCTGCTGACTGCCGCATTCCTGGGCATGATGTATTACTTTGTGCCCAAGCAGGCGGAGCGGCCGGTTTACTCTTATCGTCTGTCCATCGTGCACTTCTGGGCCTTGATCTTCCTGTATATGTGGGTGGGCGCTCATCACCTGCATTGGACGGCGTTGCCGGATTGGACCTCGACGCTGGCGGCAACCTTCTCAATCCTCCTGCTGATGCCCTCCTGGGGTGGCATGATCAACGGCATCATGACGCTGTCGGGTGCCTGGGAAAAACTGCGTACCGATCCGATCATGCTGTTTCTGATCACGGGGCTGTCTTTCTACGGTATGTCCACGTTCGAAGGGCCGATGATGGCGCTCAAGAGCGTCAATGCACTGTCCCATTACACCGACTGGACCATTGGGCACGTCCACTCTGGGGCCTTGGGTTGGGTGGCAATGATCACCTTCGGCTCCTTCTACAATATGGTGCCGACGCTCTGGAACACGCGGCTCTACAGCCAGCGTCTGGTGTATATCCACTTCTTCCTCGCCACCATTGGCATCGTGTTGTACATCGTGGCGATGTGGGTGGCCGGCATCGGTCAGGGCCTGATGTGGCGCGCATACGATCAGTACGGCAACCTTGCGTACACCTTTGTGCAGTCTGTCGAGTTCCTGCACCAACCCTATGTCACCCGCTGGATCGGCGGTGCCTTCTTCCTGAGCGGTACGATCGTGATGGTATTCAACCTGGGGATGACCATTGCCCAGGCCAGGCGCGAGGCGCGCCGCGGCGGCACGCAGCAGCCGACGGACGAAGCCGGATTGGCCAAGGCGTGAGGGAGGATCGATATGAGACATGAAAGCATCGAAACGAACGCCGGCCTGTTGGTGATTCTCACGCTGGTGGTAGTGGCCATCGGTGGTTTGGTGGAGATTGTGCCCCTGTTTTATCTCAAGGGGACGGTGGAGCCGGTGCAGGGCGTACATCCCTACACCCCCCTGGAATTGCGTGGGCGCGACATTTATCAGCGCGAGGGGTGCTTTTACTGCCATTCGCAGATGGTCAGGCCCTTCAGGAACGAAGCGCTCCGCTATGGTCACTACTCGCTCGCTGCCGAGTCCGAATACGACCATCCGTTCTTGTGGGGTTCCAAGCGCACCGGGCCGGATCTGGCGCGTGTGGGTGGTAAATACTCCAATGCCTGGATGGTCCAGCATCTCATCGCGCCGCGCTCAGTGGTGCCTGAATCCATCATGCCGAACTACCCCTGGCTGTTGAGCGATGATCTGGATTACTCGCACATTGCTGCGCGGATGCGTGCCTTAAGGGATGCCGGCGTCCCTTATTCGGAAACCAAGGCCGAATACGACGCGAACGTCAAACGTTTTGGCGTGAAGATGGCCGACATGTTGGATATCAATCGTGCGCAGGCGAATCTGATCCAACAGGCTCAGCAAGGCGACTACGATGGCGTTCCAGCACGTCTTACCGAAATGGATGCCTTGGTTGCATATCTTCAGGTGCTGGGTACCGAAGTGAATTTCAACCATTATGGTGAAGGTTACTTCGTCAAATTTCGTTAATGGCGAGTGGCTGGTGAGCCGGGGAGGCGTGAGTGGCAGGATTCTGGCAATGGCTGGTCGAACTCTCGAGCCACAAGATTACGCTGCTTGCCCTTCTGTTCCCGCTGTTTATCGGCATCGTGATATACGCCTATACCAATAAGCGCCGATCCGCGCGCCTGGAATCTTATCGGTACATGCCTTTTGAGGATGACCGGGTTTCAGGGGAAGACGGAGACGACAAGCAGCATGGCAGGGGGGATAAGCATGAATGATCCTAAGGGCAAGGGCGACGATACCGAGGTCGAGACCACGGGCCATGTTTGGGACGGTGACCTGCAGGAATTGAACAATCCGTTGCCGGGTTGGTGGGTCTGGGCCTTCTATGGCTCCGTAATATTTGCCGTGGTGTACTGGTTCCTGTACCCGGCGTGGCCGATCGGCAAGACCTTTACCAAGGGCTTCGAGACGGTTACCTATACGCAAGCTGACGGCAAGCAGAAAACAGTGCCGTGGAGCACACGCGCTGAATTCGTACACGACATGCAGTCGGGACCGGAGGCTCTCAAGCAGAAAGCATGGCTGGACAAGGCGTCGCAAGCCTCGATGCGGCAGCTGGAGACGGATCCGCAGCTACTTGATTTCACGATGAAAATTGGCAAGCGACTGTTCGGCGACAACTGCGCGGCCTGCCACGGCGCCGGTGGCCAGGGCGTGCTTGGACACTACCCCAATCTGACTGACGACGCTTGGTTGTGGGGTGGGAGCTTGAACACGATACGACAGACCATTGCGCAGGGACGCCATGGCTTTATGCCCGCGTTCAAGGGCAGTTTTTCGCAAACTGAGGTAGTGGACCTGGCCGAATTCGTTCTGAGTTTGTCTGGGACGCCGGGTGGCAATGCGGCGGCGATTCAGCGAGGCGCGCAGATATTTCGCAGCGATCAAAGCGGCTGTTTCTATTGCCACACCAAGGCGGGGACGGGAAACCGGGTCGTTGGTTCGGCGAACCTTGCCGATAAGGTATGGACGATCGCGAACGTACCTGGGGCAACCACCTATACCGCTAAGATCGCGGCCGTATCGGCGGTGATCAACAAGGGCGTGCAGCGCCAGATGCCGGCTTGGGATCATCGTTTGAGTCAAACCGAGATCAAACTGTTGGCGGTCTACGTTCACGCACTGGGGGTGGCAAGTAGCGACGCGTAGCTGCGCCAAAGGCAAGTATGGCGTTATACGAGCAACGCCTTCGGAGCCGAATTCAAGGTCTCAGACCAAGGATCAAGTGAGCTGCTTATGAGCGATCACACCGGTCCTGTTTATCAGGCCCGTATCACGATCTACCCGCGTTCGGTAAAGGGGCGGTTTCGCAATATCAAGTACGCCATCCTCGGGGTGGCATACGGCGTTTTTTTTCTCCTGCCGTGGCTGCGATGGACACGGGCGACTGGGCCGGATCAGGCGGTGATGTTTGATCTGCCGGAACGGCATTTTTACCTGTTCGATCTGGTGGTATACCCCCAGAACATTTTCTGGTTGGCTATTTTGCTGGTGATTGCAGCGCTGTTGCTATTTTTCGTCACGGGTGTGGCCGGACGTGTCTGGTGTGGATATTTCTGTTTTCAGACGCTCTGGACGGATATCTACCTATTGATCGAGCGCCTAGTCCAGGGGGAGCGGCCAGCGCGCATGCGCCTTCGCGAGCATGGATGGACGGTGGCGCGAGTGCTCAAGTTGGGATCGACGCACGCCTTGTGGCTGGCGATGGCCTTCTGGACGGGATTGACCTTCACGCTCTATTGGGCCGACGCACCGCATCTGCTGAGCGCCTTTTTCGAGGCAAAAGCGCCATTTGCCGCCTACGTCACTACCTTTATGTTGACCGCAACCACATACATCTTCGCCGGCATCGCGCGCGAACAGGTGTGTACCTACATGTGCCCCTATGCGCGATTTCAGAGCGTCATGTTCGATCGAGACACCTTGATCGTGAGTTACGACCGTCATCGCGGCGAGGGCGAGCGGGGGCGTCACAAGGTGACGCGCGATCTGAAGGGTCAAGAAGCCCGTCAGCAGGCCGGGCATGGCGACTGCATCGACTGTGGTTACTGCGTCCAGGTATGTCCGACGGGGATCGATATCCGTAATGGGCTTCAAGTGGAGTGTATCCATTGCGCACTATGCGTGGATGCGTGCAACGGCATCATGCGCAATCTGGGTTGGGCCGAGGGTCTCATCCGGTATACCTCGGAGCGGGCTCTAGCGGGTGGGCGGACCCGGTTCTTCAAGTTCAAGACGGTCGGTTACGGCATCGCGTTGATGGCAGCGACCTTTCTGCTGGTCAGCAGTGTGGCTACGCGCGCCGCCTTTGATGCGAGCGTTCAGCAGACGCGTCAACCCCTCACGGTCGTACTGTCAGATGGGCGCATCCAGAACAGCTATGCTATCGTCGTCAACAACACCTCCACGCACCGTCTGTCTCTGCATGTGGGCGTGCGGGGCCTCAACGGGGCGCATGTAGAAGTACAGCCCAGCGCGGTGATGGATTTGCTGCCAGAGGCCAGTCGGACCGTCTACGTCAAACTGCGCTACCCGGCGCGCGCGAATGATCCCAAGCGCATTCCCTTCAGCTTCGAGCTGACACCCGAGGGGCGTCATGCGCCCGCCCCGCTGATTCTGCCGACGCAGTTCTACACGAGGTAGGACGCATGGATGAACAAGTCGTAACGACCGATCTGGTGAGCACTTTGGGTGGCGGTGTAGCGCTGGCGTTTCTTGCCTATGTTCTGCTTTATCGCCTGACACGATTGCGCGGCAAGCAGGTGGGCTTGCTTGTCGCGGTAATGGTTCTGGTCGTCTACACACCCTTTGCGATCATGTATTGGCAGGGGTTGGACGTGCTCGCGATCCATCTCGCGCTATATCTGCTGACGCCATACGGCCTGAGTATCATCACCACACATTGGGAAGGGCACCGCGAACTGCATGTGGGTAAGCGCTGGTTCAATTGGGCGCCGGCGACCATTGTGATTTTTTTGGGAATCGTCGCACTGGTCGATGCCGTCATCATCACTTTCGCGGAAAATGGTGTGTCGCCGCGCACGGCAGCGTGGCTGCTGCCGCCGGTCGGCGGTGGGGTTGAGGTCCGCTCGGATTTTCCAGGCATGGTGCCGCATGACTACCAGGACAAGTCCGAGGATTACGCGAGATACCTCTCTTCTATGGATGCCCAGAAACGTCTTGGCTGGCGTGTGCGCAAGGGTTTTCTGGAAACACCGCGCGTCGGGAACAAGGCGATTTTTCAGGTCGAGGTGACGGACCGTGAAGGTAAGCCGCTGTCCGCGGCCAGCGTTAGCGGTCGTTTCATGAGGCCATCGAATGCGGCCGAGGATCAACGTTTCGTGATGCACGAGGTGGGACTAGGATTGTATCAAGTCAGTGTTGCTCTGCCGCATCCCGGTAGTTGGGAACTGCTGCTGGATATACGCCACGGGCAGTCGATCTACGAAGCGCATGGTTTGACGGCCGTCGAACCCGCAGCCATCCCGCAAAACGGCTGACGACGGGCCCAAGTCATGGTCCATCGATGAGCGCCAAGCTTCACGACAGCGCCTCCCTCACCGCAGCTGCGCCCGCGGCGTCAGCTTGTTATCACTGTGGGTTGCCGATTCCACATGGTGCGGATTACACCCTTGCCGTGCTCGGGAGAGGCGTGACATGTGCTGTCCCGGTTGCGCGGCCGTTGCGCGGGCCATCGTGGAGGGCGGTCTCGAGGATTATTACCGTTACCGTACGGTCACGCCAACGGGGCAGCGCGAACGGGTGCCGGACATCCTGTCGGAGCTGACGCTATACGACCGCGAGGAGGTGCAGCGCAGCTTCGTGAGCGGTACCGGCGAGCAGCGCGAAGCGGCCTTGATTCTGGAAGGCATTGTCTGTGCTGCCTGTGCCTGGTTGAGCGAACGACACGTCAAGGAATTGCCGGGCGTGGTGGATTTCAGTGTCAACTACACCACGCATCGCGCTCGTTTGAGTTGGGATGAAACGCGGATAAAGCTCAGTGATGTCCTGATGGCAATTTCGGCTATCGGCTATCGCGCGCATCCCTTCGACCCCAGTCGCCAGGAAGGGGTCTATCGGCAAGAACGCGCGCGCATGCTCAAGCAGCTTGCGGTGGCCGGTCTTGGCATGATGCAGGTCATGATGGTTGCGGTTGGTTTGTATGCTGGGGATTACGGTGGCATGTCACCGGAGACGCGAAGCCTGCTGCGTTGGATCAGCTTCGCCTTCGCAACGCCGGTGGTGTTTTATGCCGCACGTACGTTTTTCAGTGCTGCTTGGCGCGATCTCAAGCGGCGCGCGCTGGGCATGGACGTACCGGTTGCACTGGCGGTGGCCACCGCCTATGGCGCCAGTACCTGGGCGACACTGATCGGCACAGGCGAGGTGTACTTCGATTCGGTCACCATGTTTGTGTTCTTTTTATTGGTAGGGCGTTTTCTGGAAATGCTGGCGCGGCATCGTGCCGGTCAGACGGTCGAGGCGCTCGTTCATCTCAAGCCAACCATGGCACGCAGACTCGACCGCGATGGGGAGACGGCGGTGGTTGCGTCGGAGCTGATCGTAGGCGACAGCGTGCGGGTGCGCCCTGGCGAGGTCATCCCGGCGGACGGCCTCGTGACGGAGGGTACCAGCAGCGTCAACGAATCACTGCTGACCGGTGAATACCTACCGTGCCGTCGTGTGGTCGGCGATGTCGTGGTCGGTGGCTCGATCAATGTGGAAAGTCCGCTCACGGTGCGCGTTGCCGCGGTGGGGGCGGACAGCGTGCTGTCCGCCGTCATTCAGCTGCTCGATCGCGCATTGGCAGAAAAGCCTCGCCTGGCCATCGTGGCTGATCGGGTTGCCGGTTGGTTCGTGGGTGGTCTGCTGCTGATGGCCATTGGAGTCTATGCCTTCTGGTCGTGGTACGACCCCGCGCGCGCCTTCTGGGTGACGCTGTCCGTACTGGTGGTCACCTGCCCATGCGCGCTTTCACTGGCAATGCCGGTTGCGCTGACGGCTGCAACCGGCACGTTGAGTCGTCTCGGTTTGCTGGCCACTCGTGGACATGTCCTCGAGGCCTTGTCCCGGACCACTGATATTGTCTTCGACAAGACCGGTACCCTTACCTACGGTCGGCCGGAGCTGGTCGGTGTGGCCGTCGCTGAGGGTGAAGATATCGAGCGCTGTCTGTGTTGGGCGGCAGCGCTTGAGCAGGATTCGGAACATCCTGTTGCACAAGCATTTCGGGTTTATATCGATACGCCCCTGCCGGCGACGGCCTTGTTTGCCGAACCTGGCTCGGGTATCACCGGGCAGGTCGAGGGCCGCCAATTACGTATCGGCCGCCCGGATTGGGTCGCACGCACAGACATGATGGCCGAGCCGCGATCATTCGGTGTGGGTGCGGCTGAAGATGGAGTCGTGTGGCTGGCCGACGAGACGCGCGTACTAGCAGAATTCCGCTTGCGCGATCGCTTGCGGCCTGGCGTGAGTCAGGCGATTGAAGCGCTGCGCGTGCTGGGTCTGCGGGTACACATGCTCAGCGGCGATACGCAGGCGGCAGTGACGGATGTGGCACAGCGTGTCGGCGTGAATGAGGCCATCGGTGGTCTGGCGCCTGCCGACAAACTCGCCGCCCTACGACATCTGCAAGCCGCCGGCGCGACCGTGGCCATGGTCGGCGATGGCGTCAATGATGCGCCGGTGCTGGCTGGTGCCGATGTTTCCGTTGCGCTGGCGAGCGGTGCCCAGTTGGCGCATGCCAGCGCGGACATGGTGTTGTTGAGCGATCGCCTGTTGCGTTTACCACAGGCGGTGGTCGTGTCGCGCCGCTGTCTGCGTATCGTGAAGCAGAATCTGACCTGGGCGGTGGGCTACAATCTAATGGCGGTACCGCTGGCCGCGAGTGGCTGGTTGACGCCATGGATGGCCGCCATCGGGATGTCGGCGAGTTCGCTGGTGGTGGTGATGAATGCATTGCGCTTGCGGGATCTGCCGGAGACTGATGGCAAGGGGCGGGAGGCTGCAGTATGACAATACTTTACCTATTGCTTCCGCTCGCGGTATTTCTGGCGATCCTTGCCATTGTGGCCTTTATCTGGACGGTCAAGAGTGGGCAGTACGACGATATGGATGGCCCGCCGCAGCGCATGTTGATGGACGATGACGATCCACGGCTGCCGGGCAACGGAGTTCGTCGTGCAAAACGGCGCCCCTAATTGAGATGTGGGTGCTCCGATACAAAAGAATGGATGGGGGGGATATGAACAGACAGAACATACCGCTGATGATCATCGTAGCGCTGATCGTGCTGAGTTGGGCGAGCTTTCTTTCCGTGCTGTTCACGCACTGGCTCTAGACGATTCGCAGCATCCAAACGAAGACGCCCGCATCATGCGGGCGTCTTCGTTTGGATGGCCGCTGGCCGCTAAAATTTACCGGCTCAGGCGGCCACGGCACCCTTGAGCTTGCGTAGGGCGTTGTTTTCGAGCTGGCGAATTCGCTCGGCGGAAATGTTGTATTGATCGGCCAATTCGTGCAGCGTGGCCTTGGGTTCGGTCAGCCAGCGCTTGCGGAGGATATCCAGGCTGCGCGGATCGAGTTCGGCCATCGCGGCTTGCAGGCGCTCCTGATGGTGTGTCTGCCAGTCTTCCTCTTCAATCTGCATGGCCGGATCTGGCCGGTCGTCGGTGAGATAGGCGGACGGGGAAAAACTCTTGTCCTCTCCGTCACTCGGTTCGGGGTCGAACGCCGTATCCTGATTCGACAGGCGTGACTCCATTTCGAGCACCTCGCGCGGGCTGACGCCCAAGTCGCGGGCAACGGTCTCGACCTCTTCCTGGTTGAGCCAACCGAGGCGTTTTTTCGCGCCGCGTAGGTTGAAGAACAGTTTGCGCTGGGCCTTGGTCGTCGCGACCTTGACGATGCGCCAGTTGCGCAGGATGAATTCGTGTATTTCGGCGCGAATCCAATGTACCGCGAATGAGACCAGGCGAACGCCCATCTCCGGGTTGAAGCGCTTCACCGCCTTCATCAGGCCGATGTTGCCTTCCTGAATCAAATCACCAAGCGGCAGGCCGTAGCCGCGGTAGCCGCGTGCGACCTGTACCACGAAGCGCAGATTGTGGAGCACCAGTCTGCGGGCGGCTTCGAGGTCATTCTGTTGGTTCAGGCGCCGCGCAAGTGTGCGTTCGTCCTCTGCGGAGAGTACGGGTAGGCGATGTACAGCCGCGATATAGCTCTCCAGGCTGCCGGCGTTGAGGCTGGGCAGTGTGCCGTTGATTGTGGCCAAGTGCATGTTCATCGATTCGTTCATCCTTCGGCGCTTTGTCCGAATTGGGGTCCCTAACCGGTTCGACAGGGATTAGTGGGGGCGGTTCGACCTTATTTCAAGGCCTGATGCAGCCCCTTTTCCATGTAGGCATTATACATCCGATTCGGAGGTATAGCCGTGATTACGGTCAATCCGGCCCGTGGCTCAGCTGGGTTCGATATCGCGCAAGTGCCTGCCGACCGCCAACCAAGAGCCGCCAAGACCGAAGGCGATGCTCAGTACTAGCAGGCGCAGGGTAGCTCCCAGGCTTAGCCCGGTAAGGACATAGTCACTGCCGTAGAGGCCGGCCAGGCGGTTGATCGGGCCTGCAAGCAGCCATAGCGAGAGGGCCAGTAGGATCAACGCAAGCAGGCCACCGAGCAGACCCAGCCAGAAGCCTCCGTAGAGAAACGGGCGGCGGATGAAGGCATCCGTCGCGCCGATGAGCTTGGCGACTTCGATTTCCTGGCGACGGTTGAGGATGTCGAGCCGGATTGTGTTGCCCACCACCAGCAGTACCGCGAGTGCCAACATGCCACCCACGACCCAGACGGCACGTTGGGCGATGGTGACGATGGCATACAGCCGCTCCACCCAGGCCAGATTTAATTGCGCGTCCGCGACCTCTGGGCGTGTCGCCAGATTTTGTCGTAATGCACGGATCTGAGTGGCCTGATGTCCTTGAAGGCGAGGGTAGACGATCACGACTGGTGGTAGCGGGTTGTTGGGTAGCGCGTCGAGTGCATCGCCGAAGCCGGCGGATTCGGCCAGTTCGGACAGACCCTGTTCGGGTGTGACCGTCTTGACGCGTTCGATACGCGGATCGTTGCGCAACTGGTTGGCAAGGTCGGTCATCGCTGGGTCGGAGGTGCCGGATTTGAGGTACAGGGTGATCTGTACGCCGCGATCCCAGCTGCCGGCTACTCGTTCGATATTGGTCAGTACCACGTAGAGTCCGGCAGGCAGTGCCAGTGCGATGCCGATGACGGCAACGGTCATTGCGCTGGCCGTGGGGGTGCGATACAGCTTGCCGAGGCTGAAAAAAAGTGCGCGCGCATGGTTGAGCAACCAGGCAGTCGGCCGGCGGTGAGAATCGCCGTTCCGGCGGCTGATTCGCGCGACTTTCGGTTTTGGGGGCGATGCTGCCTTGCGTGGGCGCTTGCGGGGATTGCGGCCGATCATCGGTGCGGCACCGCGTGGGTGGGGTCGTCGTCGAGGCGTCCGGCATAAAGGCCGATCACGCGTTTGTCCATGAGTCGGATGAGTTCATGGTCATGACTTGCGACCAACACAGTCACCCCGACCCGGTTGAACTCGTCGAACAGGCTCATCACCTCCAGCGACAGCTCAGGGTCGAGATTACCCGTAGGCTCGTCGGCGAGCAGGATGGGTGGCTTATTGACCACCGCACGGGCGATACCGACGCGCTGCTGCTCGCCGGTGGATAGCGTGATCGGCAGCGCGCGCTCCTTGTGCAGCAGGCCGACCTTGTCGAGCGAAGCGCGCACACGGCGCAGGATTTCCGCGTGACGCAGGCCGGCGATGACCAGAGGCAGGGCGACGTTGTCGCCCACGCTGCGATCGTGCAGCAGGTGATGGTCCTGAAAGATCATGCCGATCTGACGGCGATAATAGGGGATTTGCCGATTGCCGATGGTCTGCAGGTTGCGGCCGTTGATCACGATTTGTCCGCGCGAGGGACGCTCGATCATCGCGATCAGCTTGAGCAGCGTGCTCTTGCCGGCGCCGGAGTGCCCGGTGAGGAAGGCCATTTCGCCAGCGTCGAGTTCCAGGTTTACGTCGGCAAGGGCCTCCTGGCCGGTGGTATAGCGTTTGCCGACGTGCTGCAGGAAGATCATGTGTCTAGTCGTCTGTCGCGGCGTGCTCCGCCAATAGGGCCGAGACGAATTCATCAGCCGCGAAGGGACGCAGATCGTCGATCGCTTCGCCGACGCCGATGAAGCGGATCGGAATGCCGACTTGCTGTGCGATAGCGAACAGGATGCCGCCCTTGGCAGTGCCGTCGAGCTTGGTCACCGTGATCCCGGTCAGCCCCAGGGCATTGTGAAACTCGCGGGCCTGCACCAGCGCGTTCTGCCCGATGCCGGCATCCACCACGAGCATGATCTCGTGGGGGGCGTCCTGATCCAGTTTGGCGATCACGCGCTTGACCTTGCGCAGTTCGTCCATGAGGTTGGTCTGGGTGTGCAGCCGCCCGGCGGTGTCCGCGATCAGCACATCGACATCGCGCGCACGGGCTGCTTGTAGGCCATCGAAGATGACCGAGGCGCTGTCCGCGCCGCTGCCCTGGGAGATCACCTGGATCTCGTTGCGCGCGCCCCAGGCTTGCAGTTGCTCCACTGCGGCGGCGCGAAAGGTGTCGCCCGCCGCCAGTATCACCGATTTACCCTCGGTCTGCAGATGCTTGGCGAGCTTGCCGATGGTGGTCGTTTTGCCGGCGCCGTTGATGCCGACCATGAGGATGACATAGGGCCGTCGAGACGCATCGATGGTCAGCGGTCGGGCCACGGGCTGCAGGATTGCGGTCATGTTTTCGCGCAGCGCCGCGAACAGGGCCTCGGCATCGCCGAGCTGCTTGCGCCGCACGCGCGCGGTCAGATCGTCGATGATGCGCGTGGTGGCTTCGATGCCCACGTCCGCCATCAGCAACCGCGTTTCGAGTTCCTCCAGCAGCGCATCGTCGATGGCCTTGCGACCAAGCAGCAGCGAGGCGACGCCGCCGGTCAGGCCACGCCCTGTCTTGGACAGCCCTTTGCGTAGTCGGGAGAACAACCCACCGCGCGGGGCATCCGGGGCGGCTACCGACGGTGCCGTCGGTGGCGATGAGGGTGCCGGTGTTTCAGGTGTGGAGGCCGTTTGCGCGGGCGCAATTTCGCCGCCGTCGTTCTCGACCGGCTGCGCGTTTTCGGGGGTATCCTGATCCGGTGACTTCTTGCGTCTTATGAAACCGAACATAATGGCGGCATTCCCGGCCGGTGTAATCGAAATTGGAGAGCATGCACATGCTAGCAGGAGCGCGCCGCTCGCGTAATCCGCAGTACGCGGTATTAGGTCGATTTAAGGCCCGTTGCGTCATTATTCGGAGCGCGTAATGGCGGTGACGCGGAAGCGCCGTGGTAATCCGCGCGCAGGGGCGGCCAACCAGCTGCGCATTATCGGTGGCCGCTGGCGGGGGCGGCGCATCGATTTTCCAGATGCCCCCGGCTTGCGCCCGACCATCGACCGGGTGCGTGAGACGCTGTTCAATTGGTTGCAATGGGCGCTGCCCGGCAGCGTTTGCCTGGATCTGTTCGCGGGTAGTGGCGCATTGGGTCTAGAGGCTGCGTCGCGCGGGGCGGCCGAGGTTGTGATGATCGAGTCCGCGCCGCAGGTGGCTGCGTGCTTGAGAGAGAATGCCGCGCGCTTCGGCGCCATCGGAGTGGATGTCGTGAACACGACCGCCCAGGCGTATCTGCAGAACCCGACGCGGACGTTCGACATCGTGTTTCTCGATCCGCCGTTCGCGCATGATTTGCTGGCGCCGACGTTGTCGGCGCTGGTGGACGGCGGTTGGCTGCGCCCCGGGGCCTGGGTGTATCTGGAATACCCGGCGGACGCAGGTATGCCGACATTGCCGCCCGGTCTGACGTTGAGTCGTCAGCAACGTGCCGGGCAGGCGGCCTATGCCCTGGCGCGCTGGCAAACGAAGACAGATAGCGTCGCCGATTGGTGACGGGCTGCATCAAATTAATATTGGTACATACTCGGCAGGGGGAGTGATCAATATCCCCCGTCGTAGTGGAGGTAGTGATCGTGCTGGAATCTTGGTATTTGGCGGCAGTCATTGCCGCCGGCGTCGCCGCCGGCTGGCTGTTGCGTCATTTGTTTGCCATCGGCGCCAGACGTGTGCTGCAGTCGCGTCTGGAGGCCACCGAGACGCGTGTGGAAGAATTGCGCCCGGCGTTGGCCGAATCCGAGCGCCTGCGCACTGAGTTACACGAACGCCTGATCGAGCGCGAGCGCGGCTTTGCCGAACTGGCCGGCCGCAGCGAAGGTGAGCGTCGGCGGGTGACAGAATTGCTGGCAGAGCTGCAGGCAAGGACGGCGGCGCTGGATTCGGAGCGCGAGCTGACCACCGAACTGCAGCGAGATCTGGCCGAGCTGCGCGAACGTCTGATCCAGGAGCGTCGTGGCTCCACTGAGAAGCTCGCCTTGTTGGAGGAGGCGCGCACCAATCTGGCGGATGCCTTCAAGGCGCTTTCCTCCGAGGCCCTCAAGCACAACAACGAATCCTTCCTGCGCCTGGCCCAGGAGAACCTGAGTCGTTTCCAGGAGGGTGCGCAGTCCGATCTGACGAAACGCCAGAAGGCCATCGAGGAATTGACTCGGCCGATTCGCGAATCGCTCAGCAAGGTCGACGGCACGCTGGGCGAGATGGAAAAGTCACGGGTATCCGCCTATAGCGCGCTAGACCAGCAGCTCCAGTCCTTGCTCAAGCACCACCTGCCGCAATTGCATGCCGAGACGGCCAATCTGGTGAAGGCCCTGCGCCAGCCGGCCGCGCGTGGCCGCTGGGGCGAAGTGCAGCTTAAGCGGGTGGTGGAAATGGCTGGCATGCTTGAGCACTGCGACTTCGACGAACAGGTCAGCCAGAATACCGAGGGTGGCCGGTTGCGTCCGGACATGATCGTCAACCTGCCGGGTGGGCGGCGTATCGTGGTCGACGCCAAGGCGCCGGTGGATGCCTACCTCACCGCCGTCGAGGCGCCCGACGAGATCACGCGCGAAGCAGCGTTGCTGCGCCACGGTCAGCAGGTGCGTACGCACATCAGTCAGCTAGGCCGCAAGAGCTACTTCGAGCAGTTCGAGCCTTCGCCGGAGTTTGTCGTCATGTTTGTGCCCGGCGAAGCCTTCTTTTCCGCCGCATTGGCGCAGGACCCGAACCTCATTGAGTTTGGTGCCGAACAACGTGTGATTCCGGCCAGCCCGACCACACTGATCGCCCTGCTCAAGGCGGTCGCTTACGGCTGGCGCCAGGAGGCCATGGCGCGCAATGCCGTGGAGGTTGCCGCGCTGGGCAAGGAGCTGTACGACCGCATCGCCACACTGGCCAAGCACTGGGAGGCGGTCGGTAGCCGACTCGATCAGGCGGTCGATGCCTACAACAAATCGGTGGGTACGCTGGAGCGGCGCGTGCTGCCCAGCGCGCGCAAGTTCCGCGATCTCAAGACGGTGGCCGCGGATGCCGAGATCGATCCGCTGAGTCCTCTGACGGAAGAGACCCGGCGCCTAACCGCGGCCGAATTCGATGTTGTGGCATCACCGGATATGACGGACTGAGGACGGTCTCACCCGCATTTTTCGTTTGCTCAAAACCTTGTTGGCGTTATTGGGTCATCATCGCGAGCGAGCGGCAAAGTTCTGGGCTACGTGAACAGGCCCTAGTTGCGCAGCCCCACAAGGGGATTGTCAGGATCGATGTCATCCATGAAGGGTTTACGTCGCTCGGTGTGGGTGAGCTGGTAGACGAGCCCAATCCAGTTGCTGACCACGGCCTCGGCGGTATCGTGCCAGGTGTTGTCCAGCCGCGGCAGCAGCAGATGCTCGGGTAGCTCGGGCATGGCGTCGCCCTCGTGCCGGGCCTGCTTGACGCGCAGGCGATATTCGCGCAGCACGGCCTGCGACCAACCATCGAAATAGCCCGTTACGAAGGGCGGATAGTCCTCCAGTTCGCCGGCGAGGTAGCGACGCAGCTCGCGCTTGTACTCCTTGAGCAGCGAAATGGTGTCGTACTCGGGATGTCCTTGACAGAACACGAAGCGGAAGCCGTCGGCGCTGGTGGCCAGATGCACGCCGATCTCGTCGCTTTCCGCCAGTACGCGCAGCCCGGCCTGCCGGAACTGGACCCGCGTGACTGCGTTCCAGCGCGAATGCGGCACGTCGAAGCGCGTGTTGATACCGTCCACCAGGGGGTGTGCCGGGTCGATCACGCGATGCGGATAGACGCCCCAGATCTTCGCTGGTCGCGGCTCGCGGCGCTGACCGTAGCGCAGCTCCAGCACCGCGTGCGTGGCGAGGCAGGAGCACAGCGTCGAGGTCACGTTCTCCCAGGCCCATTCGATGATCTGGCTCAGCGGTTGCCAGAAGGGCTGGGTGGACAGCTCCGGTCCGATCACGTTGGCGCCGGTGATGATGAGCGCGTCCAGCCCTTGTTCGCGCAGATCCTCGAAGCGCTCGTAATAGCGCTCGACGTGCTCGCGCGCGGCCTCGCCGCGAGGCAGTTCCGGCAGGGTGAAGGGGTGCACGTAGAACTGCGCGATCGGGTTGCTCTGCGCCACCAGCCGCAGGAACTGGCGCTCGGTTGCCGCCAGCGCCTTGTCGGGCATCATGTTGAGCAGCCCGATGTGCAGCTCGCGGATGTCCTGGTTGCGGGCACGGTGCGGCGAGAGTACCCGCAATCCCTCGTCGCGCAGGCGCTCGAAGGTCGGCAGGCTGTTGTGGGCGACGATCGGCACCCTCAGTCCCTCGCGATCGCCGCTTCGAGCAGGGCGAGAAAGTCCTGCTCGTCGCGCACCCCCGCTACCTCCTTGGAGGTCACGGTATAACCTTGCCGCGCCAGCGCCTCGTAGCGTGGCAGGCGCGAGCGGAACAGGCGCGGGAAGATCCAGCGGGTGAAGTCGTCGGGATTCATCTGCGCGGCATATTCGAAGCCGTTCTCACGCAGGTACACGGCGAGCTGTTCCTCCAGGAACGCGCGCCGGTAGTACAACGGCTTGGGTGCCTTCTGCGCGCGTCGGATGAGGGTGTCTTCCTCCTCCTGATCGGTGACCTTGATGTAGAGCATCAGCGTGTGTTCGACCAGCAGGTCGATCACGCCGGGCTCGTCCAGCTCGCACAAGGAGCCGCCGACATCGTTCACGAAGTGTCCGTAGCCGTAGATCTGTCGCGCCTTTTCGATGAAATCGGGCACGTCGTACATGGCACGGATCTCACCCTCGCGGTAAGCCGCCTGGCGGCGGTGGAAATCCTCCAGCTCGACGCCACCCAGTTCCGGGTTGCCGAGCTTGCCGACGAAGGACAGCACGGGGCCGGGATCGTTGATCTTGATGTTGTTGCGGATGTAGATCCAGTCCTTGCGCAGCAGGTCGCGCAGGAAGGGCACCTGCATCGCCTGCGCCTTGATCATGTCGAGGATCGCCTCGTCGAGGTAGCGCGTGCCGATGCGGTAGTCGCCTGCATAATGGAACCAGTCGTGCTCGCGCAGCAGCGACGACAGATAGGTCTTGCCCACCCCGGACATGCCGATCAGGGTGACCTTCTTGTGTGGCCACCGGCGGAATTCGTCGACGCTGAATTTCACGCTTCGCTCCGTGTCGAAAAGAGGCCATTATCCGGCATCGTCGGCCCTGGCGGGAAGCGCCCGCTATGGCAGACCCCGAAACGGGCGCAGATTGTCGGCATTGCGGCCGCCCGCTATCGTGGCATGACGACCCTTCACCGACGGAATCCGAACGCCCTCCATGCGCCTGCGCAACACCCTCATCGTGCTCTACTGCACCGTCGTTTCGGTGGCCATTCTTTACGAACACCAGGCCTTGCTGCCGCTGTTCGCGCGCCAATGGGGCGTTAGCCCGGCCGACGTCGCGCTGCTCACCACCGTCACCATGACGCCGCTCGCGATCGCGCCGCTGGTCTACGGTTACGTGCTTGAACGTGTATCCGCGCGTCGCCTGCTGGTGATCGGTCTGGCCGTGCTGACCGTGGTACAGCTGGTGTTGGCGCAAGGGCCCGGCTATGGCGCTTTCCTGCTGCTGCGCGGCCTGGAAGGCCTCATCCTGCCCGCTGTGCTCACTGCGCTGATGACCTACAGCTCCGCCATCGGCGGTCCCGCTGGCGGACGACGCGCCATCACGCTCTACATCGCTGCGACCATCGTCGGGGGTTTCAGCGGACGTACCTTCTCCGGCGTGATCGCCAATTACCTGGATTGGCAGGCCGCCTTCTGGATGTGGTCCGCGTTGGCCGCCTTGGCGCTGCTCTCGACGCGTTGGCTGGACTCCGACCCGCGCGCAAACCTCGGTCGCGTGCGCTGGCCGGAAGTGCGTACGATGATCGCGCGGCCGGTCAACCGGCTCGGCTTCGCGGCGGCCTTTCTGCTGTTCTTCGTGTTCGCGGCGATGATGAACTTCCTGCCGTTTCGCATGCATCAGCTCGACCCCGGCATCACTCAGGGCGCGGTTGCCTGGGTCTACGCCGGCTACCTCGTCGGCGTCGTCGTGCCGTTGTCGTCGCTGTGGTTGATCCGTCGCCTCGGCGGCGAACGGCGCACCCTGCTCACCGGCTGCGCGGTGTATCTCGCCGGGTTGACGATGCTCGCGCTCGGCGGGCTGCCCTGGATCTATTTCGGCATGTTCGTCTTCGCCGCCGGTATGTTCACCTTGCACAGCGTGCTCACGGCCTATCTCAACCACCTGGAGCCGCGCCGCAAGGGTCTGGTCAACGGGCTTTACGTCTCCAGCTACTACAGCGGCGGCGCATTCGGCTCCTATCTGCCCGGCGTGGTCTACGAACAGGCCGGCTGGCTGTCATACAGTCTGCTGCTGCTGGTCTTGCTGCTGTTGCTCGGCGCCATCCTCTGGCGCATGCCGAGTGCCGTGCCCGCCTAGTCCACGTTATGGAATGTCGCCGGGCCGTCTCTTCGGCCGCGTAGCGCACCGCGCGTTCGTGTTGCAAGCCTTGAGGGCGCGGGCAGGGCGGGGGTGACGTAGCTCACGCGGTATTTCGAGAAGATCCCGATACCTTCCGGTCGATGCACCGTGCACGTGCTATATAAGACAGAAGACTTAAGAAGCCGTTATAGCGGCTCGATCATCGACCAAAGGGGAGAATCATGAACATGCGCATCCTGAGGCTGGCGCTGGCCGCCGTTTTGTTTGTCAGCGGCACGGCCTTCGCCGCCAACGACACCATCGTGCTCGGCGCCGCCGTCTCGCTCACCGGCAAATATTCCACGGCCGGCACCCACACCAAGCGCGGCTACGATCTTGCCGTGGCCCTGATCAACCAGCGCGGCGGGGTCAAGGTCGGCGACAAAACCTACAAGATCGCGGTGCAGTATTACGACGACGAATCCACCCCCGCGCGCGCCGCCGAGCTGGCCGAGCGGCTGATCAAGCGCGACGGCGTACGCTTCATGCTCGGGCCATACAGTTCCGGGCTGACCAAGGCCATGGCCCCCGTCACCGAGATGTATCAGGTGCCCATGATAGAAGCCAACGGCGCCTCGCGGACGCTGTTCGACAAGGGCTACAAATACCTCTTCGCCGTGCTCTCGACCTCTGAGCAATATCTGCAGGAGGCGATCAAACTTGCGGCGGAACAGGCCGTGAAACAGGGTAAAAAGCCCTCCGACGTGCGCGTCGCAGTGGCCACAGAGAACGACCCCTTCTCGCAGGATATCCGCGCCGGCGTGCTGGAAAATGCGAAGTCCTACGGCATGAAGATCGTGGTCGACGACAAATTTCCCCGCGATCTCAGCGACATGAGTTCCACCCTGGTCAAAGTCCGCGCGCTGCGTCCCGACGTATTCGTCGCCTCGGGTCACTCCAAGGGCGCCGCGCTGGTGACCCGGCAGATGCCTGAGATGAAGGTCAAGGTGCCGATGGTTGCATTGACGCACTGCGAGTCTGCCCAGCTCACCGACCGAGCGAAGTTCGGCAATCACGCCGAGGGTACGTTGTGTGCCTCGCAGTGGGCGCCGACCATGACTTATCGAGACGATCTCTTCGGCAGCGCCGCTGACTATACCCAGCTGTTCGAGAAGACCTACGGCTACGTGCCGCCGTACCAGGCGGCCGAGTCCTCCGCCGCAGTGGAGATTTATGCCGACGCCATCCATCGCGCTGGCTCGCTGGACCCGCAAAAGGTGCGCGACGCCATCGCCGCGACCGACATGCAGACCTTCTACGGCAACATCCGCTTCGACGCGACCGGCAAGAACGTCGCCAAGCCGATGGTGCTGCGCCAGATCCAGAACGGTGCCTATGTCGTGGTCGCGCCGAGTAAATGGGCCACCGGCAAACTGGAGTGGCCGCACCCCTGAACGCCTGAACGCCAGAACGCCTGACCGCCCGCCGGCGCCGCCCGCGGCGCCGGCCGTCCAGCCGCCGAGGGAGACTGCATGGACAATCTGCTGTTGCTGTTCCAAGCGCCGACCATTCTGGTGCAGCTCGTGGTCGACGGGCTGCTGGTCGGCGCCATCTTCGCGTTGGCCGCATACGGTATGGCGTTGGTCTGGGGTGTGATGAACATCATCAACATTTCCCAGGGCGAATACGTGATTCTCGGCGGTTATATCAGCTACTTCCTGTACCGCCAGTTCGGCCTGCACCCGCTGCTCAGCCTGCCGATCGCCGGGCTGGTGCTGTTTCTGCTCGGCGTCCTGCTCTATCGGCTGGTGATCCATCGCATCGTCGGCCGCGACATGTTCATCTCGTTGCTCGCTACCTTCGGCATCTCCATTCTGTTGCAGCAGCTCATGAACGAGCTGTTCGGGCCGGACGTGGTCAGCGTCGCGGTCGACATGCCCACCTGGTATTTCCTCGACAACACCGTCACCGTGCCCACCGCCAAGCTGCTCGCTTTTGGTGTGGTGCTGGCGATCGCGGCCTTGCTGGTGGTGGGCCTGCGCTACTCGCGATTGGGGCAGGCGATCCGTGCCACCGCGCAGAACGCTCGCGCCGCCCGCGTCCTCGGCGTGAACACCGACCGCGTCTACGCGGCCACCTACGGCCTCAATGCAGCCCTTTGCGGCATGGCCGGCAGCCTGGTGGTGATGATTTGGGTGATCCACCCCTTCATCGGTCTGACCTATACCGTGCGTTCGTTCATGATCGTCATCGTCGCCGGCCTCGGGAACCTGCCCGGCGTGTTTGCCACCGGCCTTGGCCTCGGCGCGCTGGAGCAGATCGCCGGCTTCGTGCTCGGCGCCGAATTCCAGTCCGCCTTCGTGTTCAGCCTGCTCGTGGTCATCCTGATCGTGCGCAACGCTTGGTTGCGCCGCCGCCGGGAGTACTTGTCGTGAGCGCCCGCCAGCAACGCCTGTCCGCGCCGGCCTGGGCGGGATTGATCATCGCCGGCATCGTCGTGCCCCTGCTGTTCCCGCATTACATGACCGTGTTCGCCTTCGCCTGGTGCATGGTCGTGCTGGCCCTGTCGTGGGACATCTGCGGCGGGCAAATGGGCTACAACTCCTTCGGTAACATCTTCTTCTTCGGTGTCGGCATGTACACCTGCGCCGTGGTTCAGCGCGACCTGTGGCACGGCGTCGCCAGTGGGCAGGCGCAACTCGTGCTCACCGCGCCGCAATACCTCATCGGCCTCGGGCTCGGCCTCGTCGCCGGGGTGGTTGCTGCCGTCGCGCTCGCCTGGCTGCTCGGCTCGCAAATCCTCGGCATGCGCGGCCATTACTTTGCCATCTGCACCCTCGGCCTTGGCATTGCCGCCGGCGAGATTGCCACCGGTGTCGACTTCATCGGTGCCGGCTCCGGCATGGTCACGCCGCTCATGCCGGCCGGGCTGCCGGGCAAGGAAGTCTTCTACTACGTCTTCTTCATGCTGCTCGCGCTGTTCGCCCTGTGGCTGCTGTCACGGTTGTATGCCGGCCGCTTCGGCCTCGCCCTCAACGCCATCCGCGACAATGAGGACAAGGCCGAGGCCATGGGCCTGCCCACCGTCGCCTACAAGACCACTGCCTGGGCCGTGTCCGCCGCGCTGCTCGCGCTGGCCGGCGGCGGCGTCGGCAACCTGATCGGCTTCATCGACCCCATCGACGTCGCCTTCGCCGGCGCCAGCTTCGGCGTGTGGATGATTCTCATGGCCATCCTCGGCGGCAAGGGCACGCTGTGGGGGCCGCTGATCGGCGCCTTCCTGTTCTACGCCGCCAAGGAAATCACCTGGACCTACTTCCTCGGCTGGCAGCGCGTCATGCTCGGCGCGCTCATTGTGGTCATCGTGGTGTTCTTTCCCGAAGGCATCATGGGTTGGCTGCGCGAGCGCTTCCCCGCGCGCTTCGGCGATACGTCCGAAACCACGACCTCGGAGGACCGTCCATGAGCCGTGTGCTGCTTGACGTCAGCGGTGTCAGCAAGACCTTTGGCGGCGTCGTCGCCAACGACCGCGTCAGCCTGAGCGTGCCCGAGGGTGCGATCTACGGCCTCATCGGCCCCAACGGCTCCGGTAAGACCACCCTGTTCAACGCCATTGTCGGCTACCACCCCCTCGACGCCGGCAGCGTGCGCTTCGACGGTGCCGAGCTATCGCGGCTGCGCGTCGGCGATATCGCCCGGCGCGGCTTGCTGCGCACCTTCCAGCAGACCCGCGTGTACGTCGGCATGGACTGCATGGCCAACATGCGCATCTCCGCGCCCGGCGCCCGCGCCGGCCTGCGCGGCCTGTTCCGTGGTTTCGACCCCGAGACCGACGATCAGGCCGGTGAGCTGCTCGAATTCGTCGGCCTGCAGGACAAGCGCCACGTGCGCGCCGGCGAACTCTCTTTTGGCCAGCAGAAGCTGCTCGAATTTGCCATGGCGCTGATGAACCGCCCACGCATGCTATTGCTAGACGAGCCCACCGCCGGCATCAATCCCACCCTGATCAACGGCCTCATCGACCGCCTGCGCCGTGCCAACGAAACCTTCGGCATCACCCTGCTGGTCATCGAGCACAACATGCGCGTGATCATGAACCTCGCCGACCACATCTATTGCCTCGCCCACGGCCGCATGCTCGCCGATGGCCCGCCAGAGGCCATCCGCGGCGATCAGCGCGTGATCGACGCCTACCTGGGCGCTGCCTGATGCAGCCGCGCTGGAACCCACCCAAGCCGCCCCGCGTCTCCGGCCACGGCGGGGGCGATGTCGACCTCGTCATGTCCGTCGAGTCGGTCGCGCGCGAGGCCGCCGCGCTCGCCGAGCAACGCCCGGACGACGCCGCCCTGCGGCGTCTGGCGCACGATGCCCCGCTGCTCAGCCTGCGGGGTCTCGAAGCCGGCTATGGACGCATGCAGATCCTGCACGGCCTCGACCTGCACGTTGCCACCGGCCAGTCGCTGTGCCTGATCGGGCCCAACGGCGCTGGCAAATCCACCGTGTTGCACTCGATCTACGGCTTCACCCGCATCACTGGCGGCGCCGTCGAGCTGGAGGGTCGCGCCATCGGCGGCCTCACCCCCGAGCAGAAGCTACGCGACGCCGGCATCGCCTACGTCATGCAGGACAACTCCGTGTTCCCGCGCATGACGGTCGAGGAAAATCTGCTCATGGGTGGCTACCTCATGCCGCGCCGTGAAGCCGCCCGCGCCGCTGCGGCCGATGTTCTCGCCCGTTACCCGCGTCTCGCCCAGCGCCGCCAGGCCGCCGCCGGCACACTCTCCGGCGGCGAACGCCGCCTGCTCGAAATCGCCCGCGCCCTCATCATGCAGCCCCGCGTGCTGCTCGTGGATGAGCCCTCCATCGGCTTGGAGCCGCGCTACATCGATGCCGTCTTCGAAATCCTGCGCGAATTGCAGCACGAACAAGGCAAGACCATCGTTCTCGTCGAACAAAACGCCAAAAAAGGCCTCGAATTCGCCGATCTCGGCTACGTCCTCGTCTCCGGCCAGCTCGCGATGGCCGGCTCCGGCGACGAACTCCTCGAAAACCCCGACGTCGGCCGCTTGTTCCTCGGCGGCTGAGCCATCGCCCGCCAGCAAAACCGCCTGTTGGTCGCGTCGGAACCCCGCGCCGCCACGTCGTCCGCCCCGCAATCCCCGGCTATTGTGGTAATTTCCCAGCATTCCCAAGCCCATCAGGCCGCGCGTGACGCCTCAACCCGAACAACAAGCCAGGGAAGCGATCGACGAGCTGCTCATGGCGGCGGGTTGGGCAGTTCAGGATGCCGTTGCCGCGAACACTCATGCCGCGCAAGGCGGCGTCTAACCCCAGACGCAAACCCTCGGAAATCCCATGAAACAAGAAGAACAGCAATTCCTCAGCGACCTCGACAAGCGCCTGTGGACTATGGCCAACAAGCTGTTGCCCATGCTCGACGCCGCCGTTTACAAACACGTCGTGCTCGGCCTCATTTTCCTCAAATATGTGTCGGATTCTTTCAAGGAGCGCCGCGAAGCGCTAAATGCCGCCTTCCGCGACCCGGAGAACGACTACTACCTCGGCGATGACGGCGAAGAGCTGATCGAACAGGAGCTCGAAGCCCGCGATTATTTCACCGAGAAGAACGTCTTCTGGGTGCCGGCGCTGGCGCGTTGGGATTTTCTGCAAGCTAATGCCAAGGTCGCGCTCGGTACCGTGCTGGAAGTGAAGAACGGCAAAATCTACGAATACAAATTCAACGGCATCGGCCGCCTGCTCGACGACGCGCTCGAAGCCGTCGAGAAGGAAAACCCCAAACTCAAAGGCGTGCTGGAAAAAGACTACGCCCGCAAGCAGATCGACGCCGCGCTGCCGGGCCTCATCGACCTTATCGCCGAAATCCCTTTCAAGCACGGCACGCTTCACGCCAAGGACATCCTCGGCCACGTCTACGAATACTTCCTCGGCGAGTTCGCCATGGCCGAGGGCAAGAAGGGCGGGCAGTACTACACGCCCAAGAGCATCGTTACCACCATCGTCGAAATGCTGGAGCCTTACCAGGGCCGCGTGTACGACCCCTGCTGCGGTTCCGGCGGCTTTTTCGTGCAGTCGGAAAAGTTTGTCGAAGAACACGGCGGCCGCATTGGTCAGCTCTCCGTCTACGGGCAGGAATCCAACCCCACCACCTGGCGGCTGGCGTGCATGAATCTCGCCATTCGCGGTATGGACTTCGACCTCGGCAAGGAGCCCGCCAGCACCTACACCCGCGACCAACACCCCGACCTGCGCGCCGACTTCATCATGGCCAACCCACCCTTCAATATGAAGGAATGGAACGCCGGCGTGAAAGACGACGACCCGCGCTGGCAATACGGCATTCCGCCTGCGAACAACGCCAACTTCGCCTGGATGCAGCACATGATCCACCATCTGGCGCCGCATGGCAGCATGGCCCTGCTGCTCGCCAACGGCTCCATGAGCAGCAACACCAACAACGAAGGCGAAATCCGCAAAGCGCTAATCGAAGCCGACCTCGTCGAATGCATGGTCGCGCTGCCCGGCCAGCTCTTCACCAACACCCAGATTCCCGCCTGCATCTGGTTCCTTACCAAAACCAAACAGGGTAGCCGCCATTCCGCGCCTTCTTCTCGTCATTCCCGCGAAGGCGGGAATCCAGAATTTAGAAACCGCAAGGGCGAAACCCTCTTCATCGACGCGCGCAACCTCGGCTACATGAAAGACCGCGTGCTGCGCGACTTCGCCCCCGAAGACATTCGCAAAATCGCCGACACCTTCCATGCCTGGAAGTCCGATAGCCGTCATTCCCGCGAAAACGGGAATCCAGTGGCTTATGAAGACATCCCCGGCTTCTGCAAATCGGCAACGCTCGAATACATCCAAAAGCACGAGTACGTGCTCACCCCCGGACGCTACGTCGGCGCGGCGGAGCAGGAAGCCGACAGCGAACCGTTCGAGGACAAGATGGCGCGGCTCACGGCCCAGTTGAGCGAACAGTTCGGCGAAAGCGCGCGGTTGGAAGCGGTGATACGCGAGAATCTGGCGAGGTTGGGTTATGGCGGGTGAGAGAAACAAAATGACAATTGGCGAGATTGCGGCAAAGACACGCAACGCACTTGTCGGAGGCCCATTTGGTTCAAACCTTGTATCGGCTGATTACACAGCAAATGGTGTTCCTGTCATTCGAGGCCAGAACATGGGATCTCGTTGGGTGTCAGGTGAGTTCGCATATGTGTCGCCAGAAAAGGCTCAATCACTACAGTCAAATCTCGCTAGACCTGGTGACATCGTATTTACTCAACGCGGAACATTGGGGCAGGTTGCGTTAGTTCCAGAAGGTGTTTTCGATTCATATGTTGTTTCACAAAGTCAGATGAAACTGACGGTCGATCAAACAAAGGCCAATTCGCATTTTCTTTATTATCTTTTTAGTTCGCCCGCACAACAAGAATACATCAGGCAAAATGCGATTCAGGTTGGTGTTCCCCACACCAATCTCGGGATTCTCCGCGATACGCCGGTAAGTTTGCCATCAATCGACGAACAACGCGCCATCGCTCACATCCTCGGCACCCTCGACGACAAGATCGAACTCAACCGCTGCATGAACGAAACGCTGGAGGCCATCGCGCGGGCGATCTTCAAGTCCTGGTTTGTCGACTTCGACCCCGTCCGCGCCAAAGCCAGCGGCGAAGCGCCTGAATCCATCTGCCGTCGCCTCGGCCTCACCCCCGACCTCCTCTCCCTCTTCCCCAACCGCTTCGTCGATTCCGAACTCGGCGAGATTCCGGAGAGGTGGGAGGTGCGAGCCGTGGGTGATGTTATAGAACGGTTGTCGGTCGGTAAGAAATACGAGCAAAAGACAGTAAAGACCGTGGGCAAGGTTCCAGTGTTGGATCAAGGCAAGTCCGGAATAATCGGATTCCACGATGACGAACCTGGTGTGACCGCATCGACAGACAGCCCTGTTGCAGTCTTCGCAAACCACACCTGCTATATGCGCCTAATTTATTTTCCGTTCTCAGCTATCCAAAACGTACTTCCATTTGTTGGCAAAGGTGTAGATACGATTTGGGCGTTTCAAGCGACATTTGGAAAGCAGGCTTTCATCGAATACAAAGGCCACTGGCCTGACTTTGTGATTCACAAGGTTGTCGTTCCGGATCTGGATTTGGCTACCGAGTACTCAAAAGTAGTCCATTCGATGTTAACAGGCTGTTGAAAAACTCCCCAGATTGTCGAAGATGGGGTCTCGGATAAATAAGGACGATAGCGAAGATGCGAGGAGCTGATATTCAGCAGGACGGGCTGTTCAGCACGGTGAGTCCGGAGCAACGAGTGCCGAAGGATCACCCACTTCGGCCGATCCGGCAGATGGCCGATGAGGCGCTTGCGGCATTGGATGGCGACTTCGATGCGCTTTACGCAGGACTGGGGCGCGACTCGATCCCACCGGAGAAGCTGCTGCGGGCCCAGCTGCTGATGGTGCTGTACTCGATTCGAAGCGAACGCCAGCTGATGGAGCAGCTCGACTACAACCTGCTATTTCGCTGGTTCGTGGGCTTTTCGATGGATGACAAGGTCTGGCACCACTCGACGTTCACCAAGAACCGCGATCGGTTGCTTGAGGGCGAAGTGGCGCACCGCTTTTTTGCCCAGGTGCTCAAGCAGGCCCGGGGTGCGGATCTGCTGTCCAGGGAGCATTTCAGCGTCGACGGCACCCTGATCGAGGCCCTGGCTTCGCTCAAGAGCTATCGGCCGAAGGATGAAGACGAACCGCCGACGCAGGGCGGCGGCCGCAACCCCTCGGTGGACTTCCGCGGTGAGCGCCGCACGCGCGACACCCATGCCTCGAAGACCGACCCGCAGGCCTTTCTCTTTCGCAAGAGCCAAGGCACGACCGCCAAGCTCAGCTACATGGGCCATCTGCTGATGGAGAACCGCCACGGCCTGGTGGTCGATGCGCGGGTCAGTCAGGCGACGGGCCGGGCCGAACGGGAGGTGGGTGCCGAGATGGTCGAAGCGCTCACAGGCACGCATCGGGTGACCGTGGGCGCGGACAAGAACTACGACACACGGGGCTTCGTGCGGCGGCTTCGCGAGGCGAACGCCACGCCACACGTTGCGCAGAACGACACCCGGCGTACGTCGGCGATCGATGGACGTACCACGGCACATCCTGGCTACCGCAGCAGCCAGACGATCCGCAAGCGGATCGAGGAATGCTTTGGGTGGGCGAAGACGATCGGTGGGCTGCGCAAGAGCCGGTTTGTAGGTCCCGAGAAGCTCGACTTTCAGTTCGTGCTGACGATGGCCGCCTACAACCTGGTTCGGATGCGCAATCTGGGGGTGGCGGCATGTTGAGGGCTGTCATTCGAGGGATTACTGCGTCCGAAACACCGATTTCCAGAACCATTGACCCAACAATTGGCGTAATTCATCCGTATCGGCATTTGCAGACGATCTTTCGCGCCCAAAATGCCGAGAAATCGCGGCCAATTTCAACAGCCTGTTAAAGAAAATTTGGGCACAAGAGGATGAATCCAACACTCTCTCCACCTTGCGGGACACGCTCCTCCCCAAACTCCTCTCCGGCGAACTGCGCGTGCCGGAAGCCGAAACCATTTTGGTTGAGCTGGCATGAGCGCCGGCGGCGGCGAATTGGTAATTTTTGAGGCGGCGGGGCAGCCGGTTGAGGTGCGCCTGGATGCCCAGGGGGATACGGTCTGGTTGACGCAGCGGCAGATGGGCGCGCTGTTCGACACCACGCCGGAAAACGTCTTGATGCACCTGAAGAACATATTCCGTGAGGCGGAACTGGACGAGACGGCAACGACTAAGGATTTCTTAGCAGTTCGAACCGAGGGCAAGCGTAATGTCCGGCGCAACCTGAGGCATTACAACCTCGACGCCATTATTTCGGTCGGCTACCGCGTCAGCTCAAGGCGCGCCGTGCTGTTCCGCCAATGGGCAACGGGTGTGCTGCGCGAACATCTGACCCGTGGCTACACCCTCAACCACCAGCGCTTCGAGCAGAATGCCCGCGAGCTGGATGCGGCGCTGGCGCTGGTGCGCAAGGCGGCGCAAAGCCCGGAATTACGGGGTGACGAGGGGCGCGGCCTGGTGGATGTGGTGACGCGCTATGCGCAGACCTTCCTGCTGCTGCAACGCTACGACGAGGGTCTGCTGGCCGAGCCGCAGGTGGTGGCTGGCGGCCGGTTGCCCACGCTGGCCGAGGCGCACGCGGCATTGGCCGGGTTGAAGGCTGAGCTGATCGCGCGCGGTGAGGCAACGCCGTTGTTCGCGCAGGAGCGGGGCGATGCCTTTGCCGCCTTGCTCGGCAATCTTGAGCAGACAGTGTTCGGCGAACCCGCTTACCCGAGCGTGGAGGCGAAGGCGGCGCACCTGTTGTATTTCGTCATCAAGAACCATCCATTTTCGGACGGCAACAAGCGCAGCGCCGCCTTTTTGTTCGTGGACTTTCTGAATCGAAACGCCCGCCTGTTGGACGTGGCCGGGCACCCCGTAATTAACGACATCGGCCTGGCTGCCCTGGCTTTGCTGGTGGCCGAGTCCGACCCGGCGCAGAAGGAAACGATGATCCGGTTGATCATGAACATGTTGGTGGGGGCGGTGCATGATCACTGAAGACCAGCTCGAACAGCTTGCCCTGACCTGGTTTCAGGACGCCGGCTGGGACTACCGTCACGGCCCGGATATTGCCCCGGACGGTGATGCCCCGAGCGTGCCGACTACCGGCAGGTGTTGCTGCAAGGGCGCTTGCACGAGGCGGCGATGCTGGATCAGCTGCTGCTGGGTGCGATCAAGGCTGAAGACGAGGATAGGGAATGAACGACGGATTGGGCGAGATTGTCCTGTATGAATCGCCCGATGGCGAGATTCATTTGGAGGTGCGGCTTGAACGGGATACGGTGTGGCTGTCGCAAGAGCAGATGGCGGCCTTGTTCGACGTGCAAAAAGCGGCGATTTCCAAGCATCTGAAGAATATTTTTGCGAGTAGCGAATTGGAGCGTGCGGCAACTGTTTCCAAAATGGAAACGGTTCAACAAGAGGGGGCGCGCCGTGTTTCCCGGCAGATCGAGCATTTCAACCTGGACGCGGTGATTTCGGTCGGATACCGGGTCAATTCCGCACGTGCAACCCGCTTTCGCCAGTGGGCCACCCGAGTGCTGCGCGAGCACTTGACCCAAGGATACACGCTGAACCGCCAGCGCTTCGAGCAGAATGCCCGCGAGCTGGAAGCGGCGCTGGCGCTGGTGCGCAAGGCGACGCAAAGCCCGGAATTGCGGGGTGACGAGGGGCGCGGCCTGGTGGATGTGGCCGTCCATTCCTGTGCCGTAACTCCCGGTTGGATGGCACCTCGAAAACCACTGGATTCGTCGCTCCTTGAAAAATCGGGGGTCAGTCAAGACAGGCAACTGGATTCCCGCCTGCGCGGGAATGACGCGCTTTTCGAACTGCGAGCTTTTCTTGGGGCTGTCCGATGGTCTTTGGCGAGGGGCTCGGGCGAGCGGGGCGGGTTGGTTGATGTAACCGTCCATTCCTGTGCCGTCATTCCCGCGCAGGCGGGAATCCAGATGTGAAGTGACGCCATGGGAGACAAGCAGTTTTATGTGTACATCCTTGCGAGCAAAAAAAAAAGGCACGCTATACACGGGTGTTACCTCGAATCTCCCTGGAAGGGTTTGGCAGCACAAGGAAAAGGTCGTAGCAGGTTTCACGAAGAAATACGACGTCAGCCTGCTTGTGTATTTCGAGATGCATCCGGTAGCGGAGTCCGCAATCCTGCGGGAAAAGCAAATCAAGAAATGGAATCGAGCGTGGAAAATTTCACTGATTGAAGAAAATAACCCGGCATGGCGCGATTTATATGATGAGATTGTTTGAAAACAGGGATTCCTGCTCCGCGTCTTCGCAGGGACGGGCTCCTACAATCGGGAATGACGGTTGGATGGAATCCCGAAAAACACCGGATTCGTCGCGCCCTGAAAAGTCGGGGCAGTAAAACCATGCAAATGGATACCCGCCTTCGCGGGTATGACGGGGTTTTCGCAGACGCCCGCTCCACGCGGATGACGGAGTAACGATGGCAGCAGATAAGCATGATTACTGAAGGCGAGCTCGAACAACTTGCGCTGACCTGGTTTCAGGACACGGGCTGGGACTACCGTCACGGCCCGGATATTGCCCCGGACGGTGATGCCCCGAGCGCGCCGATTACCGACAGGTGTTGTTGACGGGGCACTTGCACGATGCGTTGCGCCGGCTGAATCCCGATGTGCCCGAAACGGTGCTGGACGAGGTGATGCATCGGGTCGCCAAACTGCATGAGCCCTCACTGATCCAGAGCAACCGTGGATTTCACGAGGCGCTGCTGGACGGGCTGGCGGTAATTGTCGAGAAGAACGGAGAGAAGCGCGGCGACCGCGTGCGCCTGATCGACTTCGAGCTGCCGGAACAAAACCGCTTTCTGGTGGTGAACCAATTCACGGTGCAAGGCACCAAGCAGCCGCGCCGGCCAGATTTGGTGTGTTTCATCAACGGCATTCCCATCGCGGTGATCGAACTCAAGAACCCGGTCGCCGAGCAGGCGGATATCTGGTCGGCGTTCAATCAGATCGAAACCTACAAAGCCGAAATTTCTGATCTCTTTGTGTTCAACGAGGCGTTGGTGATTTCCGATGGCTTGCACGCGCGCGTGGGGTCGCTCACCGCCGACCGGGAGCGCTTCATGCCGTGGCGCACCCTGCGCAACGAGAACGACCGGCCATTGCTGGAGTTTGAACTGGAGAAGGTGGTGCGCGGCTTCTTCGCACCCGAGCTGCTGTTGGATTATCTGCGCTACTTCGTGTTGTTCGAGCAGGGCGACGACGGCATCATCAAGAAAATAGCCGGCTATCACCAGTTCCACGCCGTGCGCGAAGCGGTGCGCGCTACCGTGATTGCGGCCACGGTGGTTGCGCCTGACAGGGTGGCAGAGGCGCGCGCCGATTACGGCAAGCATGTCGTGCCCGGCTCGCGCAAGGGCGGCATCGTCTGGCATACCCAGGGCTCGGGTAAGAGCATTTCCATGGTCTGCTTCGTCGGCAAGTTGATGCAGCAGCCGGAAATGCGTAACCCGACGATTGTCGTGGTCACCGACCGCAACGATTTGGACGGACAACTGTTCCAGACGTTTGCGGGTGCGCGAACGCTATTGAAGGAAACACCACAGCAAGCAGAAGACCGAGAGCGGTTGCGCACCCTGCTGAACGGGCGGCCATCCGGCGGCATTATTTTCACGACGGTGCAAAAGTTCTCGCCCGACAAGGACGAGGAGCAGTTCCCGCGTTTGACGGAACGCACCAACGTCGTCGTCATCGCCGACGAGGCGCACCGCTCGCAGTATGGTTTTAAGGCGGTGCTGGACAAGAAGACGGGCCAATACAAATACGGCTTTGCCAAGCATCTGCGCGATGCCTTACCCAACGCGACCTTTGTGGGCTTTACCGGCACGCCGGTGGAGACCAACGATAAGGATACGCGCTCGGTGTTTGGCGACTATGTCAGCGTCTACGACATCCAGGATGCAGTGGACGACGGCGCCACGGTGCCGATTTACTACGAAAGCCGCTTGGCAAAGCTGGATATTAATAAGCTGGAGATCGAACAACTCAGCGATCAGGTTGAGGAAATCTTCGAGGACGAAGAAAGCCTCGCGATCCGTGAGGCGGGTAAGAGCAAGTGGGCCGCGCTGGAGAAGCTGGTTGGCGCTGAGCCGCGCATCCAGCAAGTGGCCGCCGACATCGTGCAGCACTTTGAGGCGCGCAATGCGTCAGTCGAAGGCAAGGGCATGATTGTGGGCATGAGCCGCGAAATTTGCGCCCACCTCTACAACGCCATCGTGGCGCTGCGGCCGCAATGGCACAGCACCGACCCGGCACAGGGCGCGATCAAGGTCATCATGACGGGTTCAGCGGCGGACAAAGAACTGTTGCAGCCCCATATCTACAACGCGACTACCAAGAAGCAACTGGAAAAACGCTTCAAGAACCCGAAGGACTCGCTGAAGCTGGTGATCGTGCGCGACATGTGGCTCACCGGCTTCGACGTGCCGTGTCTGCACACGATGTACGTGGACAAGCCGATGCGCGACCACAACCTGATGCAGGCCATCGCCCGCGTGAACCGCGTGTTCCGCGACAAGGAAGGCGGGCTGGTGGTGGACTACATCGGCATCGCCGCCGAGTTGCGCCGAGCGTTGAAGATTTACACGGAAAGCCGCGGCAAGGGCCAACCGACACTCGACACGGCGGAAGCGCTGGCCAAGCTCAAGGAATTGATGGGCGTGGCGCGCGGGCTGTTGCACGGCTTCGACTACGCGGCCTATCGCACCCAGGCCACCGGCTTGCTACTGCCGGCTGCCAACTTTGTATTGGGGTTGGACGACGGCAAGAAACGCTGGTTCGACGTGGTACTGGCGATCACCAAGGCCTTTTCACTCTGCGGCACGCTGGATGAAGCGATTGAACTGCGCGAGGAAATCGCCTTCTTCCAGGCGATTAAGAGCGTGATCGCCAAGGCGACGGAGACCGACAAAAAACTCTCCGAGGACAAAAAGAACGCCGTCCTCAAGCAGATTCTCGACAACGCGGTCGTGGCCGAGGGCGTGGAGGACATCTTCAAGCTGGCGGGGTTGGATCGGCCGGACATTGGCATTTTGTCCGATGGATTCCTGGAAGAGGTGCGCAACCTGCCGCAGCGCAATTTTGCTGTCGAGCTGCTGCAAAAACTGCTCAATGACGAAATCAAATCGCGCAGCCGCACCAACGTGATTCTGGAGAAGAAATTCAGCGACCGCCTGATGGCGGCGCTGAATCGATACCGCAGTCGCGCCATCGAAAGCGCGCAGGTCATCGAAGAGCTGATCCAGATGGCCAAGGATTTCCGCGAGGCCGCCAAGCGGGGCGAGAACCTGGGCCTCAACGAGTCCGAGCTGGCTTTCTATGACGCGCTGGCCGACAACGAAAGCGCCGTGCGTGAGTTGGGTGATGACATCCTGAAAACGATCGCCCACGAACTCACCAACAAGTTGCGCAACAGCACCACGGTGGACTGGCAAAAACGCGAGAGCGTGCGTGCTCGGCTGCGCAATCTGGTGCGCATTACCTTGCGGCGCTACAAATATCCGCCGGACAAGCAAGAAGAGGCGATCAGGTTGGTGCTGGAGCAGGCGGAGCGATTGTCGGACGAATGGTCGCATGGGTAAGAGGGAGCAGTTCTGCATAGTAGTCCCGCATGAGGACAGGGTTGCAACCTCCGCTTCCACCGAAAAGTTTTTTTAATTCGCGGTCAGTAGTACTGGCTGCCATGGAGGTGCTCTGTGCATAAGATTGCCCGAATAGCGTACAACTCGAATGAATGGCAAAAGCCTTCGGGAAGCGCCAGAAAGCTTGAAGCGAAGAATACTTACTATAGCCAGTACGGCTTTGGGCATGAAGAATGGCTATTCCGGTCGGAGTGGCTGATAGATGGCTGGCGTTACACTTTTGTACAGGGCGTGAATAAAAGCCGGCGCAAATTAATTGAAGAAGGGAAACCTTTCGATTTGACGCTTTTTACTATCCAACCGGATAAAAAAAGACGCTATGTCGCCAGTATTCGCGACGTTGAGTGCGTTGAAGTCCAGCAAGCGGCTGAGGTTGTCGCCAGGTTTAAAAAGCTGGGGTGGTATCAATCAATGCTTGATGAAATTGAAGCGGTGAATGGCAACTTTTCCGGGTTGGGTGATGGCGAATATGCAGATAGTATCGTTAATGTTCGATTTCGTCAGGAGAATGTTCGCCGGTTCGGACCAAAGGCCTATGCAAAATCTGGTGATCCAATACTCGAGTTAAACCGATATCAGCTTTTTGACATTGACAAAATTGAAAAAGGTGTCGAGAAGTCTGGGCAAAAAGTGGCAAGAAAAGGCTCGACTGAGCCGCCAACGACAAGGTCGTTCATTCGGCGCGCTACTTCCGCAGTGGAGTGCACGCCTGAACATGCGCTCATACAGAAGCGACTTATGAGTGAATTGAAGCTGGAATATCCCGAAGCTTTGGTCGAGAGTGAACGCGATTTTATCGATGTTAGCGTTACAACAAAGAAGGAGTTGATCCTTTTTGAAATAAAATCGGATCTCGAGCCAAGAACCGTAATTCGACAGGCATTGGGGCAGATTCTTGAATACGCCTACCATCCAAACAGAAAACATTTATTGCCACTGCGGCTCGTTATTGTGGGTCGTCGTCCCCTGACATCGCTAGATAAAACCTACCTAGATCATCTGACAACGACTTTTTCCCTTCCGCTTACCTACCGGGTCGTCCAAGTCTAAAGGGAATAACTCAATGCCCATTCAACACGCCATTTGGAAAGTCGGGGACAAACCCGAGCCACTTTCGGCAAGTAAGCTCGCCAGCGAGCAGAAATTGGAAGCTATGATTGTGCGCGAACCGCACATCCTTTCCAGCGAATGGATGCTGATCGGGCAGCAGGAGAGTACCAACTATGGGGGGCGCATTGATCTCCTAGCCATTGCCCCTGACGGTTCGCTGGTTTTGATCGAACTCAAGCGCGATAAAACGCCGCGTGAGATTGTTGCGCAGGCCCTCGACTATGCCTCGTGGGTGGAGCAGTTGACTTCCGATAAGATCGCTCAGATTTATCAGCGTTTCACCAACGGTGGCAAGCTGAACGAGGCGTTTAAGCAGCACTTCGGTACTGAGCTGGATGAGGGTACGCTGAACCAGAGCCACCAGATCATCATTGTCGCATCGGCGCTAGATGCGACTACCGAGCGAATCATCGGTTATCTCAATGCCCGCGACATCGCCATTAATGCCGTGTTTTTCCAGGTGTTCCAGCATGGTGATGAGCAACTGCTGAGTCGCGTATGGCTCATCGATCCCGGTGAGACGCAGGCGAATGTGGCGATTACGACGACAAGCAAGGGCGAAAAAGAACCCTGGAATGGGGAATATTACGTGTCTTTTGGCGATGCAAGCTCGCGGAGTTGGGAAGACGCACGCCAGTATGGCTTCATCAGCGCGGGAGGAGGCAGTTGGTATAGTCAGACGCTTAAACTCCTCTCACCAGGTGACAGGGTGTGGGTGAAGATTCCAAAGACGGGGTATGTCGGTGTCGGCCGAGTTACAGAGACGGTGCGCCCCATCAAAGAATTTACTGTTCAGACACTGACCGGTGAGCGCCCAGCATTGGAGGTATTGAAGCACGCCGATTCTTACAAGCAGTACGCCGATGATCCTGAGAAGGCGGAGTACTTTGTGCGGGTAGATTGGATTGATTCGGTGCCCGAAGAAAAAGCCATCAATGAGGTCGGTTTGTTCGGCAATCAGAATACCGTTTGCCAGCCAACCACACCCAAGTGGCGGCATACGGTGGAGCAGCTCAAGACGTACTTTCAGCACTGGGACAGAAAGCTAGACTGAATGACGCAGCAGAATGCAGTTGGGTTGGTTGGGGCAAGCTCGATTAACACCTTGGTGTTGGGTGAGACAGCCGATTCATAGACACAGTCCGGGACGAAAATAATGGCGCGACGTAAACAGAGTGGCTTTGAAGATCTGATCGAAGTGGCGTCCAGGCTGCCCTGGTGGGCCGGAGTGGTGTTGGCGGCGATTGCCTATCTTGTGCTGCATCCGGTTGCGATTCGGGAGATTGCGGTGTCAGGTAATCTCAAAACGCTTGGCCCCTCTATGGTGGCGCAATTGTTCAAGACACTCGCCACATTTGGCCAATATCTATTGCCAGTCGCATTTTTGATTGGTTCGGTGATTTCTGTTTTCAAGCGACGCAAACGCAACCAGCTGGTCGAGCAGACCCAGGCTCGGGGTAAGCAAAGCGCCTTACTTGATATGAGCTGGCGCGAGTTTGAAATGTTGGTGGGCGAGGCATTCAGGCGTCGGGGTTTCACGGTTGAGGAAACGGGGGGTAATGGCCCGGACGGTGGGATCGACCTGGTGTTGAGAAAGGGGCGTGAGATTCACCTTGTGCAATGCAAGCAGTGGAAAGCGCTCAAGGTGGGTGTGGATGTGGTGCGGCAGCTTTATGGTGTGATGGCGGCAAAGGGTGCAACCGGTGGTTTTGTCGTTACATCGGGGCAGTTTTCAGCAGATGCTAAGGTCTTTGCGGAAGGACAAAACATCGAATTGATCGAAGGTAAGCAGCTGCTTGCCATGATCCAGACGGCGAAAGCTTCGGGTGTGGCCGCGACCGCCACTATGGTTCAGCCAATGGTGAAAAAGGATATAGAGAAGGTGGATTCTGCGCCTGCCTGCCCCCGTTGCGGCGGATCAATGGTTCGCCGTGTTGCCAGACAGGGAAGTAATGCGGGCAATGCATTCTGGGGGTGTTCTACCTACCCAAAATGTCGGGGCGTCACGGCAATTGATCAATAACCAAAGGATGGGTCCAGGATGCCGAGACCATTCGAGTTCAATGCGAGGGATTGTGGGCCTAAGGCGTCAGATCTGATCGCTGGTGTTTTGGCGCTGATGAACGGGTTCTACCACAGGCAATGCGTGGACTTCTTTCTCAAAACTCCACGAATGATTCCCCCGCAGTGCCACGCGAATCCCTGCGCTGACATTCCCGCCACCGAGGTGGGCGGCAATCCGTAACGATTCGGCATCGAGCATGACGTTGACGCGTTTAAGCGCGATCTCGGAGAGGTCGCCATCTGATCCGGACGCGGCCAGAGCGGCAATGATTTTGTTTTGATCAAGGCTGTGGATTTCTCCCGAATTCACCTGAACATAGGTGCCCGTGGCGTTGATCAGTACAAGTGCGCCGGTATTGCAGTCGTCTTCGCCCCGGCTGACGGTGCCGATCGGTGTGGATTCGGCCGGAATGGTTGTTGTACAGAGCCGCCATTCTCCGTGTTGATCTGCGGTAAGGCACTCATGATTGCTGTGCGTCATTGCTCGTTCCTGGTTAGCGCGTCGGCCAAGGGTTGCCCCTGCGAAGCGCTTCGGGCGCGTTCAGGACGGGATGGGGCGTGATGCGAATCATTATACCCATAATGAATTATGGTGAATTATCTCATTCGTGAATATTGGCCCGTTGCTCTTGACCGCCCCGTTGGTGCACCCTGCCGCTGATTTATTTGGCGTGTAGGGCGCTGTTGATCCCACCGTTCTGGATTCTAGAATTTAGAATAGGGCGGGGTCGTGTGTAGGTTGGGGTAAGCTTGCGCACCCCAACATGGATGGGATTTCTGGGTTGTTGGGGTGCCTTCGTTACCCCAACCTACGGGACCGCGCGGGAGCAATTTCGCGATATCGCCTTGGATATCATATCGTTCTGAATCTTGAAACTTCGGAGGAGAATCTAGCATGAAAGCCACTGCTGAACTGCAAGTCATTCCCATCGGTAACGGTTTGCTGCTCGCTCGTATGCTGTATGCATATAGCATACGAATTTTCCTCGGCAGCTAACGCGCCTTGCTGTATGCTGTATGCATACAGCATACGGAAAGAGTCATGCCATCTGAATCAGCTGCGATGAAACGGGCGAGCGGTCGCCAGTGGGTACTCAAACCGCAGGATTTGGCGGTCGCCTTGAAGTTGGTGGTCTTGAAAGACCAGTGGCTGCCCTATGCCGCCTTGGGCGAGGCGATGTGTATGTCTCGCTTCGAGGCGCATGCAGCTGTCCAGCGTTTGACGGCGGCGCGGCTGGTAGCGGTGATCGACGGCCAGCCCAGGCCGGTGCTGGCGGCGCTGCGTGGGTTCGTGATTTATGGGGCATCGTATGCCTATCCTGCCGTGCGGGGCGAAATCACGATCGGGTTCCCAACGGCCTACGGCGTTTCACCGCTGAAAGAGATCATGGTGGCCTCGAACGAGCCGCCGCCGGTATGGCCGCACCCCAAGGGTATTGCGCGGGGCCCGGGTTTGCTACCTTTGTACGAAAACCTGCCACTGGCGGCGCAGCAAGACCCTGTGCTCTATGAGTTACTGGCCTTGTTTGACGCGTTGCGCGCCGGGCAGGCAAGGGAACGCGAATTGGCCCGGAAACACCTAGAGAAACGTCTGAAGTGAGCGAAAACGTTTTCAGGCGGGATGATCCTAACCTGCCGATTTTGATGCTGATCGCGAAATCGCTCGGAACCTTATGTGACTCGCTGGTTTTTGTGGGCGGATGTGCGACAGGTCTGCTTCTGACTACGCCACGCGCCCAGGCGATCCGGGCTACGCAGGATGTGGATGTGGTGGTGCATGCCGTTTCCACTGCCGATTATCACGCGATGGAAAAGGCGGTCGAATCGCGTGGGTTCAAGCATGATCTTTCGCCCGAGGCGCCGATCTGCCGCTGGGTGTTGCAGGGCGTGGCGCTCGACTTGATGCCGAGCCAGCCCGGTATACTGGGGTTTCATAACCGCTGGTATCCCCTGGCCATTGAAACCGCTGTGCAGATCAATCTGCCGAATGGCATGGATATCCGGCTGATTACAGCACCGGTTTTTGTGGCAACCAAGTTCGATGCTTTTCATGGCCGGGGTAACAACGACTATCTCGCCAGCCATGACCTCGAAGACATTATTACGGTGGTCGATGGACGCCCTGAGTTGCAGCAGGAGATTGATCAAGCGGATGGTGAGCTGCGGCGCTATATCGCCGCCGAGTTCAATGTCTTGCTCGAAGACCGCGACTTTCTGATGGCGCTAGCCGGACATCTTCCCGGCGATGCTGCCAGCCAGGCGCGTCTGCCTGAACTGATCCGGCGCCTGCGCGCAATCGGCAAGATGAGGCAAGAATAAGGAACCACACAGTGAACACCGCCAGCATCGTTCAAAAACTCTGGAACTACTGCAACGTCCTGCGTGACGACGGCATGAGCTACGGCGACTACGTGGAGCAGCTCACCTATCTGCTGTTCCTGAAAATGGCCGACGAGCGTAGCCGCTCGCCCTACAACCAGCCCAGCCCGGTGCTCGCCGGCTATGACTGGCCCAGCCTGGTGAAGAAGGACGGCGACGAGCTGTTCGAGCACTACCGCCACACGCTGGAGGAGCTGGGCAGGCAGAAAGGCTTACTCGGCCTGATCTTCACCAAGTCGCAGAACAAGTTTGATTCGCGCCGCTTTATGGCGGCGCTCACCCTGCGGGCGCCTATGGGCGTCCAATCTCCAGTGGAGATTGTCAGGACCCGGCTAAGCTGCGGCGGCTGATCGTGGACCTGATCGACAAGGAAACCTGGGTGTCGATGAGCGCCGACGTGAAGGGCGACGCCTACGAGGGTCTGCTGGAGAAGAACGCGCAGGACACCAAGTCCGGCGCGGGCCAGTACTTCACGCCGCGCCCGCTGATCCAGGCGATTGTTGATGCCATGGCACCCACGCCCAAGGAAACCGTCTCCGATCCGGCCTGTGGCACCGGCGGCTTTTTGCTGGCGGCGCACGACTATGTGGTGAAGCACTATCCCAACATGACGTCGGCGGAAAAGAAGAAGCTGCGTGGACAGAACTTCAAAGGCTGGGAGTTGGTGCAGGCCACCGCCCGGCTGTGCGCGATGAACATGCTGCTGCACGGTATCGGCACGCAGGAACACGAGCCGATCGAGGTGGGTGATTCGCTGGCCGCCGACCCCGGCGAGCGCTTCGATGTGGTACTGACCAATCCGCCCTTCGGCAAGAAGAGCAGCACGACCATCGTGGGCGAGGGAGGACAGGTCAGCAAGGAACGCGACAGCGTCGAGCGCGACGACTTCTGGGCCACCACTTCGAATAAGCAACTCAACTTCGTCCAGCACGTGAAGACGCTGTTGAAGCAGAGCGGCCGTGCCGCCCTGGTGCTGCCCGACAACGTACTGTTCGAAGGTGGGGCGGGCGAGACCATCCGTCGCAAACTGCTACACGACTGCGACGTCCACACCCTGCTGCGCCTGCCCACCGGCCTGTTCTATGCCCAGGGCGTGAAGGCGAACGTGTTGTTCTTCGACAAGAAGCCCGCCAGTGAGACTCCATGGACTCGCAAGCTGTGGATCTACGACCTGCGCACCAACATGCACTTCACGCTCAAGACAAACACTTTGAAACGGGAAGACCTGGACGAATTCGTGCAGTGCTACCACCCGGAAAACCGGCATGACCGCAAGGCCACCTGGACCGAAAAGCGCAGCCCGAATGGGCGTTGGCGTGCCTTTGACTACAAGGATCTGATCAACCGAGACAAGGCCAGCCTCGACATCTTCTGGCTCAAGGACGAATCTCTGTCTGACTCTGACAACCTGCCCGCACCGGAGGTGATTGCGGCGGAGATTGTGGGGGATTTGGAGGCGGCGTTGGAGCAGTTCCGCGAAATACTGGCGGACTTGGGCGAGGCTGGCAGCGTGGCGTGAAGGCGCGTTCGGCAGCAGGTGCAGCGCGTGGCTTCGCGTGGGCGGCTGTTCTCTATTCCGGAAATAAGAATAAGGCGATGAACACTATGTTGATGGTGGGTGATGAGCGATCAGTCAAAACTTGGGATTGAATGGGTGCTGATATGAGTGATCTCGTCATCTTCGAATCCAATGCGCAGCAGGTCGAAGTGCGGCTGGAAGGGGCGACTGTTTGGCTGAGACAGCGGCAGATGGGCGAGCTTTTCGGGGCCATGCCGGAAAACGTCCTGATGCACCTGAAAAACATTTTTCAGATTTTTGCTGTATTTGCGCTAGGCGGGCATGCGCCTGACGCTGGACGAGAACGGCCTGACGGCACTGGCATTGCTGATTGCCGAGCGCGATTCGAAGCGCAAGGATCTGATGGTGCGACGGGTGATGCATCTGCTGGCGCAAGGTGGGGTGGGATGATGCGCGGGGGTCGGTAAAACCCTATCTGCCAGTTTTGATGCCGTGATCATTCACTGTTCGCAAAAGCTCGCTGGGAGGCTGGGTGACGTGTCTGCCGAAGCGCTGCAGGAAACCAGCCCGCTCGGCAGTTGGCACGGTCATCTGTTCACGCTGGACCGCCGCCAGTGCGTGATGTTTTGTCACGATACGTCGCGCTATGTGCTGTTCATGGCCGGGCTACGCAAGGCGCATTTCGCCGAACTGGGCAGCCCCTGGTTCCGTCGGCTATACACCGCCACGCTGGCGATGTCCGGTTGTTCCGATGCGCAGATTCGCAGGGCGGAGCTGGCGCTTGGGCCGGCGCGTTTCGACACCGCCATCGACCGGTCCGTGCAGGGTTCGCTGCGCATCGCAAGGCAGGATTTGGAAGCCTGGGTTTATGGCGTGCCGAACGTGATGGATCTGGACCCGGTGGCCCTGTCCTGCCGGCTCAATGAGCGTCCCACAACCATACGCGGTCAGTGGCTGTGGCCACGCAAGGTCATGCTGGAGGCGGTGACGGCGCTTTAGGGAGCGGCGATCGTACGGCCTCGACGATGATGCCAACCGACTCGCCGCTCGGTGCCCCGGATCGGCATATCTCCGATCATCGAAAAAGGTTATCCGATAACGCGCTATACAATGCGTAAGAAGGCGGAGCAGGGCTATGCATCCGCCAAGGGCGATTGGGGGTAACGACGATGGCCGTATATCGGCAGGGGGGCGTTGCGCGCGACTCGGGTTGCGGGCGATGGCTAGGGTATCGGGTGCGCAGGTCGAATTCGCGGCCACGGGCGGCGTGGGGGTGGCGATGCTGATCCACTGCACCCAGAGATTGGCGACAATGCTGCCGGCGGTCAGCCACGAGCCGCAGGCGGAGACGAGTCCGCTAGGCAGCTGGCATGCCCATCTGTATCGCATCGATCGCCGCCATGTGGTGATGTTCTGTCACGACGAGACGCGTTATACGCTGTATCTGCCCGGCGTCAGAAAGCTGGAATTCTGCGACTTGGGGCATTGGTTCAAGGATACCTTCCTCTCGTCTCTGGCCTACATGGGCATGCCGGACAACCAAGTGCTGCGCGCCGAGCTGGCGCTGGGGCCGGCGACCTTTGATACCTGTACGAACCGCTCGGTGCTGGCCAGCCTGAATCGGATGCGCTACCGGCTGGACACGCACGTCCTGGAGGTTGCCGATGTGATGTTGCTCAATCCGATGTCGGTAAACCGAGGGCTGTGCCGCTATGCGACAAGCCGGGGCAAAACGCTACGGATGATGGACGAGGTGATGATGGAACGTGTCGCCGGTCTGCCGGGCAGCGTAGCGGTGCGAATGCCGTTGCGATGAGGTCGCCTGCCGGGTGCGACCGGCGGCGGTCTATTCCAGCGGCCGAGTACGCGCGATGAGGGCGTTCCAGGCGGCGACGGCCTCGGCGATAACTTCGGCCTCGTCGCGGTCGCCGAGGGGGACGGCGGGGCCGGTCTGGCCGCAGACGGGGCAGGCGACGCGGTAGATGACCTCGTCTTGCCCGTCGGCACCGCGGCGGGTTTCGCGGCGCGTGGCGGCCTGTGCGCCGCAGGTGCACAGGCGTAGCTCGGGCGTTGGCGGGATGGCGTTCATGCGCGCCAGTGTACTGCGCCCGGAGGCTGGCGTCAGGCGGGATGCGGCGACGGAGGGTGCGCGTGAGCGGTGTGTTGCATGCCGCGTATCGGGCAGGGATGATTTGCCGGGCGCGCCGTGCGTGGCGCGCATTCGATCCCAAGACGCCGGAGGTACGATGGATAGCTCAAACCCGCCCGATCCGAGCCACATTCTGCACACAGCCAATGCCTTCTGGGCATCGAAGACGCTGCTGACGGCGGTGGAGTTCGACTTGTTCTCGTGTCTGGGCGACGCGGCGATGAGCGGCGAGGCGTTGGCCGAGGTGCTGGGCCTGCACCCTCGGGGCAGGGATGATTTTCTCGATGCGCTGGTGGCGCTGGGTTTTCTGGCGCGCGACGGCGACGGTGCGGCTGGGCGCTATCGCAACACGCCGGATACGGCGGCGTTTCTCGACCGTCGGAGTCCTCGGTATCTGGGCGGGCTGCTGGGGATGTTGAACGCGCGTACCTTCGGTTTCTGGAACGATCTTGGCGCGGCGCTCAGGACCGGGCAGCCGCAGAGCGAGATCAAGTCTTCCGGGCGTTCCTACTTCGAGGATCTGCACGGTGACGCGCCGCGGCTGGCGCAATTCCTTGAGGCGATGTCGGGCGTGCAGATGGAAAATTTCCATCGGCTCGCCGAGCGCTTCGATTTCACGCCCTACGCCCGCATGAGTGACCTCGGCGGGGCGCTGGCCTTGTTGTCGAGGGTGCTCGCGGGGCGTTACCCGCACCTGAGTTGCACGAGCTTCGATCTGCCGGCGGTGGCGCCCCACGCGCGCCGCGCGGTGGAGGCGGCGGGCCTGGGCGACCGTATCCGCATCGCCTCCGGCGATTTCTTCACTGATCCGCTGCCGGTCGCCGAAGTGATCACCATGGGCAATGTCCTGCATGACTGGGATCTCGCGCGCAAACAGGCGTTGATCGGCCGGGTCTATGAGGCCCTGCCACCCGGCGGGGTGTTCATCGTCATCGAGAATCTGATCGACGACGCGCGTCGCGAAAACGTCTTCGGCCTGCTGATGTCGCTGAACATGCTGTTGGAGCTGGGCGACGCCTTCGACTATACCGGCGCGGATCTGCGCGGTTGGTGCGAGGCGGCGGGCTTCCGCGCGTTCGAAGTCGTGCCGTTGACCGAGGCTGCATCGGCGGGCATCGCCTACAAATAGGCCCCCGGGCGGCGCTATCCGCGAGGCAGTGCTGCACGCGCGGGAGGACAAGCTCTTATACTGGTCGGCCTTTCGTTCCAGAGCGCTGAACGCTATGTCTTATCTGCCCGTCGTCGCCGGTGTCGCCGTGGTCAACATGTTGGCCATCGCGAGTCCGGGGCCGGCCTTCTTCCTGGTCAGCCGGGCCGCTGCCGGCCGCTCGCGCAGTCAGGGATTGGCGACGGGGCTCGGGGTCACGCTCGCGGCCTCGCTGTGGGCGCTCGCGGCGATCTTCGGGGTAGGCATGCTGATGACGCGCTTCACGACGCTGTACGGCATCGTGCAGCTCGCCGGTGGGGCGTATCTGATCTGGCTGGGGCTTTCCGCGTGGAGTGCGTCGCATCAGGCCGACGCGCCGGCGCAGGTCGCGCCCGTGGCGGCTGCCTCGCCCTGGCGCGCGCTGCTGACCGGGGTGTCGCTGACGCTGACCAACCCGAAGGTGGTGATCTACTTCACCAGCATCTTCGTGGCGTTGTTCCCCGGCGATACACCGCTGTGGGTACGGCTTGTCGTGCTCGCGATCGTGCTGGTCGAGGAGTTTGTGTGGTGGGGGCTGGTCGCCTACGTGTTTTCGTACGCGCGCGTGCAGGCCGCCTACCAGCGCTTTCGCGGCGTGCTTGACCGCGTGCTGGGCGTGGCCTTTATCGCCTTTGGCGCCCGTATCGTCGCCCTCGCGCGGCTCTGAGCGGGCGTCAGTTCGGCAGTATTTCCAGGGTGTCGCCCACCGATAGCCAGCCGCCTTCGATCACGTCCAGGCACACGCCGCTGTCGCGCCCGAGACCCCGGCACATCCCCGATCCTTCGATCTGGTCGAGATAGCCGCAGGGCGGCCGCGGTCGGCGGCAGGCGAATATGGCGCCGCCGATGCGGATGCGCGTGCCCACCAGGTCGTTCGCGCGCACATGATCGACAACGAGGTTACGGCGATGACCACCGGCGTCGAGTTTTGTCCTTAGCGCAGGTGGGATGCGACGACGGGCGCGGCCAAGGTCGCGCGTGCCGATCAGCGTAAGCTGGCAGGCGTCGGTGGCCTGCCAGAATCCTGCCCGCGCGGCGTAGCGATCGCCATCCAGGCCCTGTCCTGCAAGTGCCTCGGCGCGCTCGACTCGGTGCATGGGTGCGCCCGCCGCGGGTGCGAGATAGATCGCACCGAGCGCGGCCGGCACATCGCGCGCACCGAAGGGCCAGGGCCACTTCATGCCCGCGCGGTCACAGCCGTTTGCCGGCCAACGTTGGGACCTTATCGCTGCGCGTCTCCAGCTTGAGATAGCTCACCAGCCGCACCGCGCCTTCGGCGTGCAGCGTGGCGTGGACAGTCTCGACCGCGTCAAGAATTTCGTGCAATTCGCCTTCGATATTCGTGCCGGAGGCATGGGTTTCGATCAGCAGCGGGTGGCGGCCGAGCAGCGCGACGACGCGCTCGATTTCGCGGCGTACGGAAACGCCTGCGCCGAGCGGGATGACCTGGAGTTCTGCGGTGGCTTGCATGGAGATCTCCTGTTGCGGGACGGGTGGGCAGTGGCGCTGATCGTCTGCGAGCCGAATGCCCTTCAATCTGATGCGCGTGTGCGTGTCAGGTGCGCGTAGGCGGGCAGGGTTTGCAGGCGCGCATCGACATGCGCACCGCCGATGGTGAAGTGATACAGACTCTGCAGCGCGGTGCCTTCGATGCCGATCAACTCGTGTACGGGATCGTCGAAGAAACAGCCGATGCCGGTGCCACGCAGACCGGCAGCCTCGGCTTCCAGATAGAGCGTTTGTCCGAGCATGCCCGCCTCCCAGAACAGCTGTCGGTAGCACCAGGGTGCCTGCGTCAGATCGCGTTCGAACTCGCTCAGCATGGCCAGGCTGAAGGCGCCGTCGGCGGCGATGTCCTGGTGGCAGGACAGCGTGCGCGCGGCGGCGCGTGCGTCGCCTTCCTGCATGCGGTAGAGAGCAAGGTGGGCGGGAGCGTCATTCACGCGTTCCCAGGCGAATTCGGCGGACAAGGATGCACGCATGAGGGCTTCCGCGCCGTCGCGGCGGAGGAGCAGATACAACCCCGGCGCGAGATTTTCCACGCGGTGCACGAACAGCAGCAGGTGCAGTCTTGGTTCCCAGGTGACCGCATCCCAGGGCGGTATGCCGGGGCGCGGCAAGGTCGCGTCCAGCAGGCGGTAGAAGGCTTCGGTGTCGATGCCACTGACGCCGTCGAAGGCTTGGGCACTGCGCCGTTGGCGAATCAGTTCGGCCGCACCGAGCGTGCAGGTGCCGGGGGTAGCTCTGGCAACGGCGGTGGTTGCCAGGGCTGATGCGCGGTTCGTGGCTTGGCGCAGGCGGCGGCCACTTGGTCGATCATCGGCCAGTCGATGCCGTGTGTCTCGGATAGGCGGTTGGCGCGGCCTTGCCAGTGGCCGGTCTGCGCGGCGGCGAGCGACGTCTCGGGGGCGACGTGCAGCGATTCCGTGAGGCTGACGCTGAGCAACAGGTCGGGGTGCTCGCGCTCGGCGGTGCCGAAATCCGCGTCGCGGTCGATACCCAGCAGTGCGGCGATGTCGGCGTCGCTCCAGCCGGCGAGCAGATGGACATGCCAACCCAGGGTCGCGGCGGCATAGCGTGCGGCGGCCAACGCGTGACCGATGTCGTGCTGGCAGTAGCGGTAGGCGCGTTCACCGTACTTCCAGGCCTCGCGCCAGTGGATTGAGCTGAGGCCGAGCAGGAACGTACCTGGTGGCAGTGGCTGAATGCCATCGGCGAAGATGCAACGCTGTTCCAACAGATGGTCGCGGCTGAGGTAGTGATGCACGCCGTCGGCCAAGCCAGGCCAGCCGCTCGTCACTACATAGGCCTCGGTCGGATGCAGGTTGCCACTGGAGGGATTGCAGCGCAGGGCCCAGCGTGTGTCGCCGTAGCGTTTCCAGGCGGAAAGGCCGAAGGCGAGTTCCAGCAGTGCGGCAAGTGCGGGTATGCCAGGGGTGCGAGCCGAGAGGGCGCCGGGGCGGTAGAGGTCGGTGTAGGTTGGCAGCGGGGCGTCGCCGAGCAAGGGCAGCTCGCGGAGCGGTGCGCCGGCAAAGCTGCGGAAGGGATCGGGCTGGGTATCCCAGTCGAGTCCCGCTGGACCGGGCGCGTAGCGCTGGAAGTGGTGTTTGGTGCGCTGGTGATAGGCCAGTACCCTGTCTGACGATGCGGTCATCTGGCTCGCCGATGGATTTTGCGGAAAGATCGGGATTGGTCGAGCGTAACATGTCTGCTGGAGCAACAGATCGGTAGCGGCCGGTTCAACCGTAGCGATATAGGAGGCACATATGGGTAAGGGGAGCGCGAGCAACCAAGCCGTGGCGGATACATGCCCTTGCGGTGTCGGCCGGACCTTTGCGGTCTGCTGTGGCCGCTATCTGGATGATGGCGCACTGCCGGAGACGGCCGAGGCACTGATGCGTTCGCGTTACACGGCCTACGTGCTCGGTCGCGAGGATTACCTGTTCGCCAGTTGGCATGTCTCGACGCGGCCTGCGTCGCTGGGGCTCGATGCGGCACGGCGCTGGCTGGGTTTGCGCGTCACGCATATCGAGGCGGGTGGCCCGATGGATGTCGAGGGATGGGTCAGTTTCGTCGCCCGTTCCAAGCGCGGTGGCCGGGCGGACCGACTGGAGGAGCGGAGTCACTTCGTGCGCGAGGACGGTCGCTGGTATTACGTCGACGGCGAGATCGGTTCGGTGCCGGATCGGTATTGATACACGGCCCGCAGAGGCCGAGGCAGGAGGCACGAACAGCATGGTTACCGATGAGGCACGGACGTACGACTACATCATTGTGGGCGCGGGTTCGGCCGGCTGCGTGCTCGCCAATCGGCTATCCGCCGATCCGGCGGTGCGCGTGCTGCTGCTGGAGGCGGGCGGGCGCGACGATTACTTCTGGATCCACATCCCGGTGGGTTATCTCTACACCATCAACAATCCGCGTACCGACTGGTGTTACAAAACAACATCGGAAGCCGGATTGAACGGCCGTGCGCTCAACTATGCGCGCGGCCGGGTGCTCGGCGGCTGTTCGTCGATCAACGCGATGATCTATATGCGCGGCCAGCGCGAGGATTACGACGGCTGGGCCGCCGCCGGTAACACGGGCTGGAACTGGGAATCGGTGCTGCCGTATTTCAAGCGCATGGAGGATTCTGCCGGCGGTGCGGACGCGTTTCACGGCACTGGCGGCGAGCTGCGCGTGGAGCCGCCGCGCGTGCATTGGGACATCCTCGATGCCTGGCGCGCGGCGGCGGCCGAGGTCGGGTTGCCGCCGATGGAGGACTTCAATCGCGGGGAAACCCTTGGCTGTGGTTATTTCCGCATGACGCAGCGCCGCGGTGTACGCTGGAGCGCGAGCACAGCCTTTCTCAAGCCAGTGCGCGCGCGGCCAAATCTGCGTGTGCTCACCGGTGCCCAGGTTTCGCGATTGCTGTTCGAGGCACAGGCCGATGGCCTGCCGCGTGCGGTCGGGGTTGAGGCGCATATCCAGGGCGAGGGCATGCAGCACCTCGCCGTGCGCCGCGAGGTGCTGCTCGCAACGGGCTCGATCGGCTCGCCACAGATACTCCAGCTTTCGGGCATCGGCCCGGAGGCACTGTTGCGCGAACACGAGATCGCACCGTGCACGGTACTGCCCGGCGTCGGCGGCAACCTGCAGGATCACCTGCAGATCCGCAGCGTGTACCGCGTACATGGTGCACGCACACTTAACCAACTCGCCAACAGTGTCTGGGGCCGGATCGGCATGGGTCTGCAGTATGCCTTTACCCGTCGCGGGCCGCTGACCATGCCGCCGAGCCAGCTCGGCGCCTTTGCGCGCAGCGATCCCGATCAGGCGACGCCGAACCTGGAATGGCACGTGCAGCCGCTGAGCCTGGACAAATTCGGCGACCCGCTGCACGACTTCCCGGCGATCACGCCCTCGGTGGCCAATCTGCGCCCGACCAGCCGGGGGCATGTACGCATCTGTAGCGCCGATTACGGGATACATCCCGAGATTCGTCTCAATTATTTGTCGACTGAGGCAGATCGTCGCGTGGCAGTGGCCGGGCTGCGATTCACGCGTCGCATCATGGCGGCACAGGCGCTTGCCCGTTACGCCCCCGTGGAATGGAAGCCGGGGTCTGATATCTCGTCAGACGAGGATTTGATCCAGGCCGCCGGCGACCTCGGCACGACTATTTTTCACCCGGTCGGTACTTGTCGTATGGGCGATGACGCCGATGCCGTGGTGGATGCTCGGCTGCGCGTGCATGGGGTGGCGGGTCTGCGGGTGATCGATGCTTCGATCATGCCGACGATCACCTCGGGGAATACCCATGCGCCGAGCATGATGATCGCAGAGAAGGGTGCTGCGATGGCCATCGAGGACTGGCGCTAGGTCGCGGCCGTTTGTAAAGGACCGGCGCCCCGCGTGGGCGAGGCGCCGGCGTGTCGACGGAGACTAGTCGATCCAGCTCTCAACCTGCTTGGGATGGGCTTTGATCCAACCCGCGATCACGGTTTTCACCGGCTTGCCGTTCTTGGCCTCAAGCATCATCTGCTGCAGCTGGGCGCTGGTCAGCGAGAAGCGGTGCAGGAACTTGAATACGGCCGGGTCCTTGCTGGCGAGGTGCGGGTTGGCGATGGTGTTGATGTGGCCGCCGACGCCGTAGACGTGCTTGGGGTCCTTGAGGTACTTGATGTCGAATTTGGCCCACAACCACATTGGCGTCCAGGCGGTGACCACGATCCACTGCTTGCGGGCGATGGCGCGCTGTAGCTGCGCGGTCATCGCGGCGGTGGAGCTGGTCTGCAGGTGGAAGCCCTTGAGGCCGTAGGTCTTGATCGCGGTCTCGGTGTTCATGTTGATACCGGCGCCGGCGCCGACACCGACGATGCGGCCCTTGAATTTATCGGCGTATTTCTCCAGTCCGGCGATGGTGTTCACCGGCACGTATTTGGGCACGGCGAGGCCGAGCTGGGTGCCGGTCACGTTCGGGCCGAGGTTAACCACGCGGGTCCACAGCTTTTCGTAGTAGGTCTTGTGGGTGGTCGGCAACCAGGCGGTGAGCATGGCGTCGGTATGGTCGCTGGCGACGGCTTCCCACATCGGGCCTGCACTGGAGGCGACGAGTTCGACCGGGGTGTGCAGACGCTCGCGGATCACGGCGGCGGCCAAGTGGGTGGTGATGTCGCTCGACGGCCAACTCTGCACATAGCCGAGCTTGATCGTCGGTTTGTCGGCGGCCTGCGCGGCCGGCAGCATGGCGATGCCGGCGGCGGAGGCCGCCAGGATGAAGATGCCTAACAGGCGTGTCAGTTGTTTCATTGCTTGCCCCTATTTTGTCCGAAGGATTGCGTGATGCGATCGAGAATGATCGCGAGGATGACGACGGCAAGGCCGCCGACGAAGCCCTTGCCGACATCAAGCTGAGTGATGCCTTGCAGGACGACGTTGCCGAGACCGCCGGCGCCGATCATCGCGGAGATGACCACCATTGACAGACCCAGCATGATGGACTGATTGACGCCCGCCATGATCGACGGCAGTGCGCTGGGTAGCTGTACCTTGATCAGCATCTGCCACCAGGTGGCGCCGAAGGAATTGGAGGCCTCCACCAGTTCGTGGGGACCTGGCGGATGCCGAGTGTGGTCAGCCGGATCAGCGGCGGGAGTGAGAAGATCACGGTCGAGAGTACGCCGGGCACCAGACCCAGCCCGAAGAAAATGACCGCAGGGACCAGATACACGAAGGCCGGCATGGTCTGCATGATGTCCAGCACCGGTCGCATGATGCGGTCGGCAAGGTCGCTGCGCCCGGCAATGATGCCGAGCGGCAGGCCGATGATTACAACCATCAGCTCGGCCGCGAGCACCAGCGCAAGGGTTTCCATCAGCGCTGCCCAGTAGCCGAGATTGAGGACCAGCAGCAGGCCGAGCACGGCGAACGCAAATAGCCCCCAGGCGGCCTTGCGGCGCCAGCCAAGCAACCACAGCGAGAGGACCGCGACGATTGCAATGGCGAGGAAGGGCGGTAGAGCGAGCAAGCCGTTCTTGAGCCCGGCGATGATGAAATGCACGCTGGCGGTGATGGCGTTGAAGGCGCCGGCATAGTGTTCGGTCAGGTAGTTCACGGCGTTGCTGACGCCCTGACCGATCGGTAAGGGGGTTCCCAGTTCAAAGCTCATGGCAATGCCTCGATGCGTTGTCTCTATGGGCGAACACGGATTTGCGAAATGGGCGGGCGCGAGACGCCAGGCCGTCAGGCGATTTCGGCGTCGTCCGTTTCGGGGTCGACGCGTGGCGGGTCGGCCGAGTTCTCATTCGTGATGTCACCCGTGGTGTTGTCGCCTTGCGCCAAGGCAGCCAGCAGGGTGCTTTTGTCGATCACGCCGATCAGGCGCTGGCGAGGATCGAGCACGACCACCGGCGAGGTCTTCTCGGTGACCAGATTGATCAGGTCGCTCAAATTCGTGTCGGGATCGGCGACCGGCAACGGATGTAGGCTGCCCGGATCCAACCGTTCCTGGTCACGCTGTCGGATGGCCTCGTCGAGACCAACGTATCCCTGTACCTGGCGGCCATTGTCGACCACGACGAGGCCGCCGAAGCCGCTACGCTCGATCTTGCGCAGCAGGGTGCGCGGCGAGTCCTTGATGTGTCCGGTGGTGGTCGGTTGGCGCATGATCTGCGAGGCCGTGAGCACCTGAGTGCGATCCGCGCCTTCGACGAAGGCGGAGACGTAGTCGTCGGCCGGGTGCGCAATGATCTCTTCCGGTGTGCCGACCTGGATCAGCAGCCCGTCGCGCATGATGGCGATGCGGTTGCCGAGTTTGAGCGCCTCGTCCAGGTCGTGGGAGACGAATACGATGGTCTTGCCAAGCCGATCCTGGATTTCCAGCAAGTCATCCTGGAGTTGGCTGCGGATCAGCGGGTCGAGTGCGCTGAAGGCTTCGTCCATGAGCAGGATTTCAGGATCGGCGGCCAGCGCCCGGGCGAGGCCTACGCGTTGTTGCATGCCGCCGGAAAGTTCGGAGGCGTAGCGCGTCTCGTAGCCCGCCAAACCGACGGTTTCGATGACTTCTTGTGCGCGTCGCTGGCGCTCTGCCTTGGGCACACCCTGAATTTCGAGTCCGAATTCTACGTTGCCCATGACGGTGCGATGGGGCAGCAGCGCGAAGCTCTGGAACACCATGCCGAACTTGCGCCGCCGTAGGGCACGCAGGGCCTTTGGCTTGAGGCGCGTGATGTCGTCGTCGTCGATGAGGATTTGACCGGCGGTGGGTTCGTGCAGGCGGTTGATGAGCCGTAGGAGCGTGGACTTGCCGCTACCGGAGAGCCCCATGATGACGAAGATTTCGCCGCTGCGAATCTCCAGTGAGACGTCGAGGGTGCCGACGACTGCGTTGTGTGCCTGTTGAACTTCGCGTTTTGTCTTGCCCTTGCGCAGTTCTGCGAGGGCCTTGCCGGCCTGTCGCCCGAAAATCTTGCTGACCCCCGTCAAGCGGATCCTTGTCCGCGTGTTTTCCGACATCAATAAACCTGTGTTGTGTGCAACGCCTTCTTACCCTAACGCATCGACCGGTGCAGGGCAAAGTCGCCCTGGGGCGGGTGTGGTTGTTTGGCGCGCGCGGTTGGCGAGCGCGTTTATTTAGTCGCCGCTGAGTGTGGCCCAGTCGCGGCTGTCGTCGCCGAAGGCGAGAAAGTGGGGATTAAGCAGGGATTCTTTGGTGTTATAGCGTAGTCGGTGTCCGTCGGTGTCGGTCAGGCGCCCGCCGGCTTGCTCGAGTACGCATTGAGCGGCGGCGGTATCCCATTCGGAGGTCAATCCCAAGCGCGGGTAGAGATCGGCCACGCCTTCGGCGACTAGGCAGGTCTTGAGCGCGCTGCCCATGCTGATCAGCTCGTGCGTGCCAATACGTTCGAGCATGTCCTGGAGACGGGCGCTGGCGTGCGAGCGTGAGCCGGCCACGGTCGGGCAGTCGGGCGTGGGTCGCACGCGGATGGGTTGGGCTGCTGCGTCACCATCCTGACGCCAGGCGCCCGCACCTTCGGCGCCGAAGTAGCAGATATCGAGCGCGGGGGCGTAGACCACGCCGAGGATGGCGTCGTGGGCGTGGACCAGGGCTATGTTGACGGTGAACTCGCCGTTGCGCTTGATGAATTCGCGAGTGCCATCCAACGGGTCGATCAGCCAATAGGTCGCCCAGCGCGCGCGTTCCTCGAAGGAGATAGATTCCGATTCCTCGGAGAGAATCGGGTGTCTTGGGGAGAGGGCGGCCAGCTGCTCGACGATCAGGTGGTGGGCGGCGTAGTCGGCGGCGGTGACCGGGGTTTGGTCGGCCTTGCGCTCGATATCGAAGTCCTTCGATTCGTAGATCGACATGATCGATTCGCCGGCTGCACGGGCGATCTTGCAGATGCTGGGCAACAGCTCGCCGAGGTATGCGTGTCCGGGGTGTGTGCTCATAGTCGCCCCTCCCGCAGGCGGTCGCGCGTCAGGTAGAGCGCGGCTAGGCTGCGCGCCTCGGTAAAGTCTTCACGGTCGACCAGTGCGTCGATATCAGCCAGCGACCAGGGCACCACTTCGATCTCCTCAGGCTCGTCGCCTTGCAGGCGCTGGGGATAGAGATCCCGCGCCAAAATTACTTGTGTGAGGTGGGTCATATAGCCTGGGGCGACGCTGAAATCGGTCAGGTGGACCAAGTGCCGGGCGCCGTGCCCGGTTTCCTCCATCAGCTCGCGGTTGGCCGCAGCCAACGGATCTTCGCCCGCCTCGATACGCCCCTTGGGCAGGGCCAGTTCGTAGGCCTCGCGGCCGGCGGCGTATTCGCGGATCAGAAGCACGGTGTCGTTGTCGACTAGCGGCACCACCAGCACGGCACCGCCATCCGCACCGACGAGGCGTTCGTAGCTGGCCAGTGCGCCATTGGCGAATTCCAGTTCGAGGGCTTCGACGCGAAAAATGCGGCTTTGTGCCACGGTTTTGCGGTCGAGAATGCGAGGCTTTTCGAGCATTCAGGAAGTATGCGGGGAACAGGCTCTCTCATCAAGTTGGGACATTCACTCACCCCAGCGCGGAAAGCGCCGGTAACAGTAGCTCAGCAAATCGTCGTAGCCATGGAAATACAGCTCGAATCCAGGCTCGGCCGGGGCATCGAATTCGCAGAAGTCGTTGCTGTATTCGCGACAGATCGCCGGGCGTTGTTCGTAGATGCCGCAACGGCCGTCGGGTTCCAAATGCGTGCAGCGGCTATCGATCAGGAGATACCAGCCGTCGCCGTCGCGGTAGACATGTACGCCACGATGGGAAACTTGCCAGAGGAGATGATCGAAGTCGTGCTTGCTGCGCGGCGCGGGGATCTTCTGGGTAATGTAGGTGCAGCACAGTGCGCCGGTGCAGAATCCGCATTTGTTTTCGGGCGTGATCGTGCGGCGTACGCGGATGGGGATGTCCGAGAAGCGTGGCGGTGCGTTCATTTGACGGGCGTTGGCAGGTTGCGGATCAGGTCGAGGCGGATGCGTACTTCGGTGCCTTGTTCGTCGCAGGCTCGTAGATAGCCCGGCCCCGCCGGGTCGTTGATGACCTCCAGCGGACGGATGCGGCCGAGATAGGCGGCGTCGCTGGCCTCGTCGGCCCAGTGTAAATTGAGAGTTTCGCCGGTGAGTACGGCGATTTCGAGGCGCTCGCGAACGTGGCCTGGCACGGGCTGGGGCGGTTTCATGGTTGATCCTCCGATGGGTTCAAGGCCGGATCGATGCGGCCGGCGGCGGCAAAGGCTGCCCGACGCTTCACACACTGCGGGCAGCCGCCGCAGGGGCGATCGCGGCCGAGCAGACAACTGTAGGTACAGGCATAATCCACGCCCAGCGTACCGCCGAGGCGAATGATTGCGGCCTTGTCGAGCGCGATCAAGGGGGCCTCGACCACAATTTCGGACAGATGTGCCGCCAGGGTACGGAAGTGCTCTACGAAGGTGGGCGAGCCGCTGGGGTAGGCCTCTGCATCTTCGCGATTGAGCGCCAGACACAGGCGTCGCACATGCCGCTCGGTGGCGAAGCTCAGGGCGAGGCTGAGCAGTATCAGGTTGCGATGCGGCAAAGGGACATGCGGTTGCCAGGTACGGCCCCGACGGAAGGCCGCGCCGACTTGAGAGAGGTCGAGCGTCTCCAGTTCGAGCCCCAGAGCGAGGCATTGGGATTTGGCGGCGGCACACTCGCGGGCACTTGCACGCTGGGCGTAATCGACGAAGAGTGCGAGGACCGGGCCATCGCGGTATTCACGATGCAGCAGGGTCGCGCTCTCGATGCCGCCGCTGAGTAGTACCAGCGTAGGAGAAGAAAATGTGGCCTGAGAATCGCCGCCCTTCACAAAAGATTCACGAACTTGCATCACCCTAGCGGCTCTTACGTGTCGGACGGTGCGTTGTGCCGCTCACGAAGTTTCGCAGTTTTGTCATAAATAATTGAGGAGGTTTGCATGTCTACGTCCCTGTCTTCGAACGGGCGTTGGTTGCGCCGGGTTGGCCTGAGTCTTGTAGTGGGTTCCACCCTGTTGGCGGTTGCCCCGTCGCAGGCGGCCGTGAATGTGCTGGAGACGGGTTCCAGCCTGCTGTATCCGCTGTTCAATCTCTGGGTGCCGGTTTACGGCAAGATGCACCCGGATGTCCATATCACCACCGCCAGCACGGGTAGCGGTACGGGTCTGGCGCAGTCGATCAATGGTTTGGCCCAGATCGGCGCTTCCGATGCTTACATGAGCGACGCGATGATGAAGCAGCATCCGACGATGCTGAACATTCCCACCGCGATTTCCAGCCAGATGGTTAACTATAACCTGCCGGGCTTGAACCACCATCACCTGAACCTGAGTGGTCCGGTGCTGGCCGACATCTATGCCGGCAAGATCACCAAGTGGGACGACAAGCGCATTGCCGAGATGAACCGTGGCGTGCACCTGCCCGACCACAACATCATCGCGGTGCACCGCAGCGACGGTTCCGGCGACACCTTCATCTTCACCCAGTACCTGAGCAAGTCCACCAAGTGGTGGATGGACAAGTACGCCTACGGCACCAGCATCAGCTGGGCGCCCGTGCAGGGTGCGATCGGTGCCGAGGGCAACCCAGGCATGGTCGACGCGCTGAAGAACAATCCTTACTCCATCGCCTACGTCGGCGTCAGCTACAAGCACCAGATCCAGGAAGCCAAGCTGGGTGAGGCGCGTCTGAAGAACCGCGACGGTCACTTCGTGCTGCCCGAGGTGCGCACGGTCAAGGCCGCTGCCGCGTCGATGGTGCCGCATACGCCGGCCGACCAGCGCATCAGCCTGATCTTCGCGCCCGGCAAGTACAGCTACCCGATCATCAACTACGAGTATGCTGTCGTGAACAGCCGTCAGCCGAACGAGACCATGGCCAAGACGCTGAAGACGTTCCTGACCTGGGCCGTTTCGCCCGAGGGTGGTAACGCGCAGCACTTCATGACGAAGGTGAACTTCGTGCCGCTGCCAGAAAGCGTGGCCAAGCTATCGATCAAGCAGATCGACAAGATCCACGGTTAATTCGGAACTGATTGTGTTTTCCCCTGTCCCATAGGGGGTCTTGCGACGGACGCCCGGCCATGCCGGGTGTCCGTCCGCTTGTTTGGGCTGGATAACTACTGACATGTCACAATTTCGCATCAGCCTTGGCGCGGTTGCCGCGCTGCTGCCCCTGTCGCTGTTGGCCATCATCAGCTTCCTGGTGGTTTATGCTTGGCCCGCCATCGAATTCAACGGCATCGGATTTCTGGTGCATAACGACTGGAATCTCGGCAGCATGTATGCCAATCCGGTCACCATTGACGGGCATCAGGTGTTGCCCGGCGCCAATTACGGCGTCCTCTTTCTGATTGCCGGCACGTTGTTGTCCTCGCTGGTGGCGATCGTGGTGGCCTTGCCACTGGGTGTTCTTTCGGCGATTTTTCTGGCCGAAGCGGTCCATGGGCATTTGCGTACCGCCACTTCCTTCGTGGTCGAGCTGCTGGCCGCCGTGCCCAGCGTGGTCTACGGCTTGTGGGGTTACGTGGTGTTGATTCCGTTCCTGGGGCACCACGTCTATCCGGTGCTGGAACATACTCTGGGTGCCTTCATCCCCTTTTTCGCCGGTCCATCCGGCAGCGGTTATGGCCTGTTGACCTCGGGCCTGGTGCTCGCCGTCATGATCGTGCCGCTGATCACGGCCACCGTGCGCGATGCCTTGGTGGCGACGCCTAGCGCCTTGCGCGAGTCTGGCATGAGCCTGGGTGCAACCCGCTTCGAGGTGGTGCGTCAGATTCAGTTGCCCGGTGTGCGCAAGGTGATAATCGGCGCATCGATCCTGGCGCTCGGGCGTGCCTTGGGCGAGACCATGGCCGTGCTCATGGTCAGCGGCAATGCGCTCAATTACATTCCGAAAAATATCTACGACCCGATCTCGACCATGGCCGCCTTCATCGCCTCGCAGCTCGACAGCGCGCTGCAAGACCCGACCGGTATGGCGGTGCGTGCACTGGCCGAGGTCGCCTTGATCCTGATGGTCATATCCGTGGTGGTGAACGCCGCCGCTCAGCTTATTCTTTGGGTTTCCGGAGGCCGGCGATGAACGCGACGACCCAGACCGACGTATTGGCCACGCCTGCGCCTCAGGGCAAGCAGATTTATCTAAGGCGCCGTGCGAGCGGTGTGATTGGCTGGACATTGACCACCACGGCCATCGGATTGCTCGCCTTCGTGCTGCTTTACCTGCTGGGCTTTGTGCTGGTGCGCGGTCTGCAGGCGCTGCACCCCGATATTTTCCTGACCGATACCCAGGGCATCGCCGGCGGCTTGCGCAATGCCATCGTCGGCTCGCTACTGATCTCTGGCGGCGGCGTACTGCTGGCCGCGCCGGTGGGGATTTGCGCCGGCATTTTTCTGGCCGAGTATGGCGACGGCTGGCTCGGGCGAACCGGTCGCTTCATGTCGGACGTGCTGGTCGGCGTGCCTTCCATCGTGCTCGGCTATTTCGGTTACATCACGATGGTGTTGTATCTGGGCTGGAAATTCTCGCTGGCAGCCGGTGCGTTGACGTTGGCAATCATGATGTTGCCTTACATCGCGCGGACCAGCGAAATGGCGCTGCGCCAGGTGCCGCTGTCCGCACGCGAGGCCGCCTACGGGCTTGGGTGTGGGGAAGGGCGGGTGATCTGGAGCATCCTGATGCCCGCAGCGAGAGGGCCGATCATCACCGGTGTACTGTTGGCGCTGGCCATCTCGCTGGGCGAGACGGCACCGCTGCTGTATACGGCCGGCTGGTCGAACTACCTGTGGAGCGGTCAGCTGACCCACGAGGGCGTCGGTTATCTGACCTACGTGATCTGGAGCTTCATCGGCGAACCCTACGCCTCCGCACACCAGCTTGCCTACGCCGCGGCCCTGCTGATCACGTTGATGGTGTTGGCGATCAATCTGATCGCGCGCGCACTGTTTTACCGCCGTCCCTGATCGCGTTCGTTTAACGCCCGTGCGGGAACTGGCGGGCGTCGGCGAGTTCTCCTCCCAGCTACTGCTCGGCGCCGATCACGCCGAGACCCGTGCGGGGGAAATCTTGCCGCCGGTCTACCCTCGGCTACCATGGCGAGGCGCGCACCGGCTTGTCCAGGGTCGCGAGCATATCCTCCAGACGCGTGTCGGCAGGCACGGCCAGCAGATCGGTGCGATGATCAAGGCGCTGCCGCGAACATCACCGGCACCCACCGTGCGCGCATCGACCGTAGCGAATCGCAGCTCGACGGCGAACAGCACGCTGACAATCGAGGTGTTGAAGGTGGCGGCGATGCCAGTGGTGGCGCCGGCCGCGACTCTGGTGGTGGGCAGTGAAGCGCTCAGTCGTAACCACTGACCGAATGTGGACGAGCAGATGGCGCCGATCTGGATGATCGGGCCTCGCGGCCAATGGGGGCGCCACGGCCCAGCAACAGCGGAGGCCAGTGGGTGCACCTGCGCGACGCGGGGCCGGATGCGCCCCTGATAAAAATCGTGTTGATCACGTCAGGGACGCCGTTGCCGCGGGCCTCCGGGGCTAGTGCTGCGTCTATGAGGCGACATCGAGCGCGCCAGTATGACCACTATGGCGCCGACCCCCTACCGAGTGCGGTATATGCCGCTGGGCAGCGTAGATGAGATCGGCGACTGTAGAACAGCACATTGTGGAAAGTGCGATCAGTGCGCGGAAGGCAATTGCACCGAAGCCGGTGGACGCCGCCGACGACAGCGGTCAGGACCATAACGCGCCAGTAGACCAGGGTGAATGCGACTGGGTGTGATGGTGGGAGCAGACGGTACCCATGCCGCGAAGCCTTGATGGGGCGGCCCACGCCATTCTGCGGAGCTTGGACCTGGCCTCAAGGCGTGCGAGAGACTTCGCGCCTGCGCTACCATGCCGGCAAGCGAATGACAGGAGCAATTATGCTGGGCGCAATCAAGGCTTTTCTCAAAGAACGTTTACATCACGCCGCAGGCCCGGCGGATCGAGCGCAGGCGTTGCAGGTGGCGACCGCGGCGATCTTGCTGGAGGTCAGTCGTGCCGATTTCGAGATTGACGAGCAGGAGTTGGAGGTCGTTGCCGCCGCGCTGGTTCGGACCTTCTCGCTGGATGAGGCCGCGGTGCGCGAGTTGATCGCCGAGGCGCTGGAGCAGGACGAGGAGGCGCTGTCGCTGTATCCCTTCCTGCAATTGGTGAACGATCACTGCTCGCCGGAGGAGAAGTTCGCGATCATTGCCGACCTCTGGCGGGTCGCCTATGCCGACGGTCGTCTGGACAAGTATGAGGAATACCAGATCCGGCGCATCTCGGACCTGCTTTACGTACAGCACAGTGAGTTCATCCGCGCCAAGTTGACGGTCCGGGCCGACGACGGTCGATGAACCTCACGCTGTCCGATGGCGCAGGCTATGGTGCGGCGGTGTTGGTGGGCCTGCTGGGCGGAGTCCACTGCGTAGGCATGTGCGGCGGTATCGTGGGTGCGCTGAGCTTTGGGATGAGTCCGGGGCGGCGCGCTGGATTCTGGTCGGCCTTGCCGATTTTATTGGCTTACAACATCGGGCGTATCACGAGCTACAGCATCGCTGGCATGCTTGCCGGTGGACTCGGTTGGTATGCCACGCAGTTGGCACATGTGCATCAAGCCCAGCTCGTGCTGGGGGTGATCGCGGCGCTGTTTATGATCGCGCTGGGGCTGTATCTCGCCGGGTGGTGGCGTGGATTGGCGGCGGTGGAGCGCCTCGGTGGCCATGTCTGGCGGCGGATCGAGCCCTTTGGCCGACGTCTGTTGCCCGTACGTGGGCCAACCCAGGCGCTTGGCTTGGGCGTCGTATGGGGCTGGTTGCCTTGCGGGCTGGTTTACAGTGTCTTGATCTGGGCATTGGCCAGCGGTGGGCCGTTGCGCGGCGCGCTGCTGATGCTTTGCTTTGGCTTGGGTACCCTGCCGAACCTATTGGCCATGGGGGTTTTCGCCGCGCGTTTGGCGAAGTTTGCGCGCCTGCCCTGGGTGCGCAGGGTCGCGGGTAGCCTGGTGGTGGCCTTCGGCGTGTTCAGCCTGCTGCGATGGCTGCCTCTGTCTCTCGGTTGAATGTGTCGCTTTCCATGTGGAAGCGTTGTCTGTGGCGGAAGTACTGCATGCTGCCATTGGGCAGGTCGACATGCACATGGAATTCCAGAAGTTCGCCATCGGCGATCGGGAAGCCGCCGAGGTAACGTGTGCCATCCGCCGTGTCCACGCGATGAATTTCCACGGCCTGATAGTGGCCGTCCGCAGTAGCCACAGACACCGATACGGTGGCGGGTAAGGCATTTCCACCCACTTCCTGATTCGATTTGCGCACGGACAGCTCCAGCAGCCCGCGGTCTGGTGCGCGTGCGATTCCTGCGTGCATGGCGATTGCGGCGCCCAGAAAGTCCGAATTCAATGTGCTGAAGTGAATGATGTATTCACCGGCGAGGACGACCTGATCGGCATCTGCGCTACCCGTGAGCGCAATCGCGAACAATGCTGCAAAGGCCCGCGCGGCGGGCGACAGCGTTTTCATGATGTTCCCCCTTTTGCGGATGCCGCCCTGCTGCCGAAAATGGTTTGGTGGTCGCGGCGATCCTTTCCGGGGAGTGTAGGTCAGATGTGCGCGATGCGCGATCCCCGGCGACTAACGGGTGGCCATGTCGCGCAGATCGCCTGGCAGGTTGGCGTGTTCCATCACATCGTCCCAAGAGATGACGCCGACGATGGCGTCGGCACCCGTTGAGGGTGGCTGGCCCTGTGCAAGTATGGCGATGTGGGTGGCATCTTTGCGTAGGTGGCTGACGAGATCGATTACCTGAGTGTGCTCGGCCATCAGCGAATATTGCGGGTTCGCATAGGGACTCAGCGGTGCGTCGTCGCTCTCGGCGAGTACGGCTCCGAGGGCATCGGAGGTGATGATCCCGACGGGTACGCCGCCCTCAACCAGGACAACGTGCGGGCGCGTACGGTGAGCCTCCAGCCTCGTCCGCAGGACGCCGATACGCGTGTCCGCATCCAGGCGCAGGAACGGGGCCTGGATGAGCTCCAGGGCGTCGCGCATCAGGTAGAGGTTGCTCTGTACGGAGGTCGGCAGATGGCGCCCGCGGCGACTGAGTTTGAGGGTGTATAGGTTGTCGGCCAGCAGCAGGTGGCGCACGCCGTAGGCCAGTGAAACTGCGATGATCAGTGGGATGATGACGTTGTAGTCGCGGGTCATCTCGAAAATCATCACCACCGCGGTGACTGCGGCACCGGTGCTCGCAGCGACCATGCAGGCCATGCCGATGACCGCACCGCCCACGGGGCTGACTTCAAGCCCCGGCAGTAGGCCATGGCCAAGGCTGACCAGTCCAGCGCCGAGGGCGGCACCCATGAACAGCGCGGGGGAGAAGATGCCGCCGGAGGCGCCAGAACCCAGCGTCAGCGACACCGCGATCAGTTTGAGGAACATCAGCGTCAGGAGTACCCAGGTGACGGTAAGGTGGCCGTCGAGGATGTCCTGAATGGTGGCATAACCGACACCTTCGATGTAGTAGTGGCCGAGGTAACGCATGAGCAGATACATCATCACGCCAACCAGCAGCATGCCGAGGGCGTGACGGGTGTAGTAGTTGCCGGGGATGCGGTCGAAGGCGTCTTCGAAGGCGTAGACCGAGCGCGTATAGATCATTGCCAGCAGGCCCATTACCAGACCCAGCAGGGCATAGGCCATAAATACCCGGAAGGAGCTGGAGGTGGCGGCGTGCAGCGTCATGGGCGGGATGATGAACGAGGCGTGATCGCCGAAGAACAGCCGCCCGACGAAGCTGGCGGCGCCGGTGGCGATCATCAGCGGGATCAGGGTGCGCGCACTGATCTCGACCAGCATGATCTCGGTGGCGAACAGGATGCCGCCGATGGGGGTGTTGAAGGTCGCGGCGATGCCGGCGCCGGCGCCACAGGCGATCAGCACGAGCCGTTGCCATTCCGGTAATCGAATCCATTGCCCCAGCACCGAGCCGAAGGTGGCGCCGATCTGAATGATCGGTCCCTCGCGGCCGATGGCACCACCGGAGCCGATGGAAATGGACGAGGCCAGCGACTTGATCAGCGCCACCTGTGGGCGGATCACGCCGCGCTTATAGTAGATCGCGTCGATCACTTCGGGCACGCCGTGGCCCTTGGCCTCTGGTGCGAAGGTTTTGACGAGGAAGGCGACCAGCAGCGCACCGATCACCGGTACCGCGATGACGCCAATGCCCCAGGGGCTTTCCACCGTGTGCCTGAGGGTGTCGTAGGCGATGCTCAGGTGGCCAAAGAAGAACAGGTTGTGAAATAGGCCGATAAGCCCGCGGAAGACGACGGCCCCCAGTCCCGCGATGATGCCAACCAGCAGTGCGAGTAGGGCGAGTCGAGGGTGAATGCCGGGTTGTCTGGGAGGGCTGGCGGGTGTTGGAACAGGAGGGGGGCTGGGTTGAGCGGTGAGCATGCGATTCTCGCTTGCGTAAGGTCGGTTATGACGGTTGGGCGGTCCGATGGTGGCTGTGCCTTGTATGGTTGACCATAAACGTGGCGATAAGTGCGGTTTTGTGGTCTGCGGCGAGGGCAGGAGGGATCAGTCCGGAGCGGGGATGTTCAGCGATGGCAGGCATCCGGGCGATTCGATGAGCAGATCCTTGTTGCGAGACTGTGCACCGCGCAGCAGGTGTACGCGGGACTTGGCGACGCCGAAGGCCTTGGCGATTAGCTCGATCAGTTGGGTATTGGCGCGACCGTCGGTGGGCGGCGCGCTCAGATAGACCCGCAGGCGTCCGTTCGCGTGCTCGCCGAGGCGTGTTCGACTGGCCCTTGGCTGCACGCGCACTGCCAGCCGCAGATCGTCTCCCTGATGCCGCCAGGGAGTATCTTGGGGCGGCGTGTCGGCCATGCTTAGCCGAGCAGGTTACGAATCAGGATCAGGGCGATGTTGAGTAACAGCAGCGCGACCAGTGGCGAGAGGTCGATCATGCCGATCAGCGGCACGATGCGGCGGATGGGCGCGAGCAACGGTGAGGTCATGCTGTCGAGCAGGCCGGCAACGGGATGGTATCCGCCGCCCATCGGGGCTACCCAGCTCATCAGCGCCTGGATGATGATGGCGCCGATGAAGATGTATACCAGTAGCACCAGTAACTCACGCAGTGCGAATAGCAGTACCAGCGGCAGCGGCGGTGTCAGCCCCTGGAGCATCGCGGTGAGGTAGATTTCGGCGATTTGCAGCACGATCAGGAGCACGATCGAGGCGCTGTCGATGCGTCCAACCGAAGGGATGATACGGCGCATCAGTCGCAACGGCGGATTGGTCAGCGAGACGACGAACTGCGAGATTGGATTGTAGAAGCTCGCGCGCACCAGCGCGAACAAAAAGCGCAGGAGTACGACAAAAATATAGAAAGAAAACAATGCGTTTACCAGGAACAGCCCGATTTGTGCGCCAGCTCCCATGTCAGTTCTCTCCCAGTTCGCGGGCACGCCGTGCGGCGGCGCCCATGGCCTCGGCAACCAGTTTACGCAGACCGCCGGTTTCGAAGACCTTCAAGGCCTGCTCGGTGGTGCCACCCGGCGAGGTGACACGCGCCCTCAGCGTGGCCGGCGAGTCGTGGCTCTCCAGGGCCAGGCGCGCTGCGCCGTATACGGTGTGCAGCGCAAGGGTGCGGGCAGTATCGGCGTCGAGGCCGAGATCAACGCCGCCGGCCTCCAGGGCCTCCATCAGTAGAAACACGTAGGCTGGGCCACTGCCGGACAGGGCAGTCACGGCGTCGAGTGCAGCCTCGTCCTCGAACCACTGTAGTTCGCCCACGGCCCGCAGGATGTGATCGGCCATTGCGTGCTGCGTTGTGTCGACCCGTGCATTGGCGTAGGCGCCGGTGGCGCCGCAGCCGATCAGCGCGGGAGTGTTCGGCATGGCGCGCACGATTGCACGGTCGCCACCGAGCCAGTGATCCAGGCGCACGCTGGTGATGCCGGCGGCGACGGAGAGGAATAGCACGTGACGTCCGGTCTCGCGCAGCACGTCCGCGGTCGTGGCCATGACCTGTGGCTTGACCGCAAGCACAATGCAGCCGGCGCTTCTGATGGCCTCGGCATTGTCCGCGGTGACCACAATGCCGGGGAAGCGCTCGGCCAGACTGGCACGCTGCGCATCACTTGGATCGGACACGCGGATGCGCGCGGCGGGATAGCCGTCGCCGATTAGACCGCCGATGAGGCTGCCTGCCATGTTGCCGCCGCCGATAAAGGCTATAGTATCGCGCTGTTCCATCGTCATCCTTGTGCCTGTATATATCCGATCGTGTGCGCACCGTAGCCGAGCGCCATGAGGACGGCAAGCGTCACGCGCGCGAACCGAAGATGGCGGTGCCGATGCGTACCAGGGTCGCGCCCTCGGCTACCGCCGCATCAAGGTCGCCACTCATGCCCATCGAGAGCGTATCGAGTGTGATCCCCGCGTCCACAAGCGCATCCTTTAGTGTCCGAACGCGCGCGAATGCCGCGCGTTGTACGGTGGGATCATTGTCGGGTGCGGGCAGGGCCATGAGGCCGCGTAGGTGCAAACGCGGCAGGGCGATGACGGCTTGAGCGAGTGCGGTGGCGGTCTCTGGCGCGACGCCGGATTTACTTGTCTCGCCGCTGATGTTGACCTGCAGACAAACCTGCAGGGGCGGCAATTCAGGCGGGCGTTGCCGATCCAGGCGCTCGGCAACGGATAGGCGATCGATTCCGTGAACCCAATGCGCGAGCGCCGCGACCTTGCGGGTTTTGTTCGATTGCAGATGGCCGATGAAGTGCCATTCGATATCGAGATCGGCCAGTTCGGCGGCCTTGCCGGCAAACTCGTCCACATAGTTTTCGCCGAAGGCGCGCTGACCGCAGGCCCATGCCGCGCGAATCGCGGCGGCCGGGAAGGTCTTGCCCACGGCTACCAAGCCCACGGTTTCTGGCTTACGCCCCGTGGCTTGGGCGGCGGTCCGGATGCGAGTCCGGACTGCCTCGATTCGGGTGCAAATTTCGCTCATCGGGCTGTGCTATAGTCGAGAGGCCTTGTGCCGTAAGGCTGATTTGAACAACGATAAAGCCTATCAGACTCGACGCCCGTACAGGCGCTCGATGATCGGGAGACAAGCCGAATGGATATCACGCAGTTGCTGGCCTTTACCGTCAAGAATGGGGCCTCCGACCTGCATCTTTCCGCGCAATTGCCGCCGATGATTCGTGTCGATGGCGATATTCGCAGGATCAATGTCGACGCACTGGATCACAGTACGGTACACGACATGATCTACGACATCATGAACGATCGTCAGCGTAAGGACTACGAAGAGCGCCTGGAGACCGATTTTTCTTTCGAGATTCAGGGCTTGGCGCGTTTCCGTGTGAATGCCTTCAACCAGGATCGTGGTGCTGCGGCGGTATTTCGTACCATTCCCTCCAAGGTGCTGACCCTGGAGCAGCTCGGTGCGCCGTCGATACTGCAGAAGATCGCCGGATACCCGCGTGGCATCGTGCTGGTGACCGGTCCGACCGGTTCCGGCAAGTCGACTACGCTTGCGGCGATGGTCGATTTCAAGAACGACAGTGAATACGGGCATATCCTGACGGTGGAGGACCCGATCGAATTTGTGCACCAAAGCAAGAAGTGTCTGGTCAACCAGCGTGAGGTGCACCGCGATACCCTCGGCTTCAACGAGGCGCTGCGTTCGGCGCTGCGCGAGGATCCCGACACCATCCTGGTGGGCGAGCTGCGCGATCTTGAAACGATTCGACTGGCCTTGACGGCCGCCGAAACTGGGCATTTAGTGTTCGGCACCTTGCATACCAGTTCCGCCGCCAAGACCATCGACCGTGTGGTCGACGTATTTCCGTCGGGTGAAAAGGACATGGTGCGCGCGATGCTTTCCGAATCCCTGCGCGCGGTCATCTCGCAGACGCTGCTCAAGAAAATTGGCGGCGGTCGCGTGGCCGCCCACGAGATCATGATCGGCACCCCCGCGATCCGCAATCTGATCCGCGAAGGCAAGATCGCGCAAATGAATTCCGCCATTCAGACGGGGCACGGCATGGGCATGCAGACCCTTGATCAGTCGCTCAAGGAGCTGCTGTCGCGCGGTCTGGCCAGCAAGGAAGATGCCCGCCGCAAGGCCGTCAGCCCGGACGCCTTGTAACGACACCCTGCGTGACGCGGGGAGAGAGTTGAGGAATGGAACGCGACAAGGCCATACGATTCATGCACGACTTGCTGAAGTCTTTGCTCAGCAAGCGTGGCTCGGATCTGTTCATCACCGTGGGTGCCCCCCCCTCGATCAAGGTCGACGGCAGGATGACGCCGTTGACCAATCAGCCCCTATCGCAGGCGCATACCCAGGCGTTGGTGCGCTCGGTGATGAATGACAAGCAGGCGGGTGACTTCGAGCGCGAGATGGAGTGCAACTTCGCCATCGGTTTGCCGGGTGTGGCGCGTTTTCGTGTCAACGCCTTCACCCAACGTGGTAGCGCAGGCATGGTGTTGCGCATCATCAACACCGAAATTCCGAGCTTTGAGGATCTGAATCTGCCGCCGATTCTGCGCGACATCGCGATGACGCGACGCGGTATGGTGATCTTCGTCGGCGGCACCGGTTCGGGTAAATCCAGCTCGCTCGCGGCCATGCTCGGCTACCGCAATCACAACAGCTACGGGCATATCGTCACCATCGAGGACCCAATCGAATACGTCCATTCCCACGGCAACTGCCTGGTGACCCAGCGCGAGGTGGGCGTCGATACCGATTCGTACGAAATCGCCCTGAAGAACACACTGCGCCAGGCGCCAGACGTGATTCTGATCGGCGAAATCCGTGAGCGCGAGACCATGGACTACGCCAATGCCTTCGCGGAAACAGGGCATCTATGCCTGTCGACCCTGCATGCGAACAACACCAACCAGGCCCTTGATCGCATCATCAACTTCTTCAGCGAGGAGCGTCGCCACCAGCTGCTCATGGACCTCTCGCTCAACCTCAAGGCGGTGATCTCGCAGCGACTGATCCCCAGGGCCGATGGCGAAGGACGAGTGCCGGCAGTGGAGGTGCTGATCAACAGTCCGTTGATGGCGGATCTGATCTTCAAGGGCAAAGTGCACGAAATGAAGGAGTTGATCGCCAAATCCAACGAGATGGGCATGCAGACCTTCGATCAATCCTTGTTTGATCTCTTCGAGCGCGGGTTGATTACCTATGAGGATGCGTTGCGCAACGCGGATTCGGTGAACGACCTGCGTCTGCGCATCAAGCTCGAGAGCAACCGCGCGCGCGGCAAGGATCTGCTCGCCGACGTGCCGCAATTCACCGTCGCCGAAAGCGATTGAGCCGCCACGGCACGCCCTGCGAGGACCGATGAAGCTAGAACCCTATTTCCGTCTGATGGCCGAACATGGCGCCTCGGATCTGTATTTCACGACCGGTGCGCCGGTCAGTGTGCGTATCGAGGGGGATATGCGTGCGGTCGGCAAGGACCCGCTGGGGCCCGGTGTCGCCAAGCGCCTCGTGTACGAGGTGCTTGGCGATGAGCAAGTTGCGACCTTTGAGGCCGAAAAGGAGTTGAATCTCGGCATCTCGCTGCCGGAGATCGGTCGTTTCCGACTCAATGTCTACTACCAGCGGGGCGAGGTCTCGATGGTGGTGCGTTACATCAAGAGCGTGATTCCATCGATCGAGCAACTTAATCTGCCGCCCGTGCTCAAGGACTTGGTGAGCTATCCCTCCGGGTTGGTACTGGTGGTCGGTTCTACCGGCTCGGGCAAATCGACCACGCTGGCCTCGATGGTCGATTATCGCAACATCACGCGCGCCGACCACATTCTCACCATCGAGGATCCGATCGAATACGTGTTCACGCATAAACGCTCGATCGTCGGTCAGCGCGAGGTCGGACTCGACACCTGGTCCTACGGCAATGCACTGCGCGAGGCCATGCGTGAGGCGCCGGATCTGATCATGATCGGCGAGATCCGTGATCGCACGACCATGGAGGCGGCGATCGCCTACGCCGATACTGGCCACCTGTGCCTATCGACGCTGCACGCCATCAATGCCAATCAGGCATTGGAGCGCGTCATCAATTTCTTTCCTGCCGAGGCCAAACAGCAGATCCTGATGGATCTTTCGCTCAACCTGCGAGGCATCGTTTCGCAACGTTTGGTGGCGACCAAGGCCAGTTCTCGGATTCCTGCGGTGGAGGTGTTGGTCAATACCTCTTATGCCGGCGAGTTGATCCAGAAGGGTGATTTCAGGGCGCTCAAGGATGTGATGGAGAAGGGTGTGACCTCGGGTATGCAGACCTTCGACCAGTCACTGTACGAGCTTTACCGTAGCGGCAAGATCACCCTCAAGGACGCGATGGATCATGCGGATTCGCGTGGTGATCTCGAGTGGCGGGTGAATTTCGGTGGCGGCATGAAGGCGCTGAAGAAGACTAAGGATACGCTGGCATTTCCGAGCGATGTCATCGACGAGCCCAGCGCCCTGGATGACCTGCAATCTCCGGGGGAGTGAGTTGCGGCCTTAGTGAGTTCCGAATTCGACCGTCTCGGCATCGAACACCGGTCCGTCCACGCATACGCGCTTCATCGCCGGTCCATCTGGCGTGTTCACGCGTACGGTGCAGCCGGCGCAGCCGCCGACCGCGCAGGCCATGTATTCCTCAAGCGACACCTGTGTCGGCAAGTTGAATTCGTGCGCTAGCGAGGCGACGGCAGCGAGCATCGGGTGCGGCCCGCAGGCGAAGCATTCCACCTCGGCCAGCGTCTCTGCCGGCAGCGCTTGTAACCAGCGCCGCGCCAGATCAGTGACGTAACCCTCATGGCAGCCCGCATAGCCTTGCAGGCTGGCCAGCCGTGAGGGAATTCCCCAGTCTTCAAGTAGCGGCATGGCGGCGATGGCGCCCTCGGGGATGCCGGGTAACATGATCTGTGAGGGCCTAGGGTGGAATGGGAAGGGTACCTCGGAGCCGAGGATTGCAAACGGCCGGTAGTCCGGCTGCCGGCGCAGGCGGTCGGCTAGAAACACCATTGGGGGAATTCCGACGCCACCGCCGATCAGCAGCGGTCGGCGACGTTGCGGGTGGGGTTCGAAGGGGCGTCCGATGGGACCCATTACGCTGAGCGTCTCGCCGGGTCGGCGGCGAGCCAGCAGGCCAGTGCCGTAGCCGACCGCCTTATAGAGGAATTCGACCCAACCGGCACGGGGATCGACGCGCATGATCGACAGCGGGCGTCGCAGCGGGAGCATGGGGTCGCAGCTCAGGTGGACGAAGCTGCCGGGCTCTGCGTGTGCCGCGCAGTGAGGCGCCTGCACGCGCAGGACGTACTGGGCGGCCTCGTGCGCCTCGTGCGTCAGCACGAGGGCGTCCTCGACGAAAATCGTATTGCGATGCGGCTTGGCGTTCATACGTGTGGATCGCTGTGTTCGGAGGATTCGTAAATCGGTTCGCCGCGGACCAAAGTGTGGCGGACGCGGCCGCGTAATGCCCAACCCTGGAACGGGGTGTTGCGACCGCGGCTGTGGAGTTGCTCGACATCCAGGCTCCACTCCGCTTCCGGGTCGAAAATACAGATGTCGGCCGGCCGGCCGGGTGCAAGGTTGCCGCCGTTGAGCCCAAGTATCTGAGCGGGTCCGCAGGTGACGCTGCGGATGGCTTCAACGAGTGTCAGGCTACCCTCGTCTACCAGGCGTAGTGCGAGCGGGAGTAGGGTCTCCAGTGCGGAGATGCCCGGCTCGGTGGCCGGGAAGGGCATCAGCTTGGCGTCGTCTTCATGCGGCTGGTGGTCTGAGCAAATGGCGATCAGGGTGCCATCGGCGACCCCGGCGCGAAGGGCCTTGAGGTCGCGCGCGTTGCGCAGCGGGGGAAGCACGTGGCACAGGGCGTTGAAATCGGCCACGTCCATCTCGGTGAGGAAGAGTTGGTGTGCGGCCACGTCACCACTGACCGGTAGGCCGTCGGCGATGGCGCGTTGCAGGTCACGCACGGCGGCGGCGCTGGACAGCCGGCCGAAGTGTACGCGCGCGCCGGTCTGCTCGACCAGTGCGAGGATCTGGCCAAGTGCGGCGGTTTCGGCGGCGACCGGGATGCCGGGCAGGCCCAGGCGCGAGGCCACGGGACCTTCATGCGCGCAGCCATCGGGCATCAGCGTGTGTTCCAGCGGCTGCACGACCACGATGAGCCCCAGGCTGGCGGCGTATTCCAGCGCGCGGCGCAGAATCAGCGGGCTGGCGAGAGGGCGCAAGGCATTGGTGACGCCAACGCAGCCGGCATCGCGCAGGGCAGCCATTTCGGTCAGGTGGTTGCCGTCCAGGCCTTGGGTGAGTGCGCCAAAGACCGCCACGCGAGCCGCATGCGCGTTGCGGGCCTTCTGACGTACCAGGCGCACGTCGGCCGGGCTGTCGATGGGGGGCACCGTATCCGGCATGGCGCAGACGGTGGTGATGCCTGCGGCGGCGGCGGCTCGACATTCGGAGGCAATGGTGGCCTTGTGCTCCTGACCCGGCTCGCGCAGGCGTACGGCCAGATCGATCAGGCCGGGGATGATGGTCAGGCCGCGTGCGTCTATGTGTGCATCGGCTTGGAAGTCGCCGGGGTCGAGGCCGACGATGCGGCCGTCGGCGATGGCCAGATCGGCGATGCGGTCGATGCCGTTGGCGGGATCGATGATCCGGCCACCGCGGATCAGGCGCCTCATGCGCGCACCTGGGGGCTGACGCCCATGACCATGCTCATCACCGCCATGCGTACCGACAGACCGTAGGTGACCTGTTGCAGGATGACCGACTGGGGACCGTCGGCGACCTCCGAGGCGATTTCCACGCCGCGATTGGCGGGGCCAGGGTGCATCACGATGGCCTCCGGGTGGGCGAGCGCGAGGCGTTTGGCATCGAGTCCGTAGCGTAGGAAGTATTCGTGCTCGCTGGGGATGAATGCGCCCTGCATGCGTTCCTTTTGCAGTCTCAACATGATGACTACGTCCACATCCTTCAGACCCTGCTCCATGCTGTGATAGACCTGTACGCCCAACTGCTCGACGGCTGCTGGCAGCAGGGTGCGCGGGCCGATGACCCTGACCTCACCGGTGGCGAGGGTATTGAGGGCGTGGATCTGCGAGCGGGCGACGCGCGAGTGCAACACATCGCCGACGATGGCGACGCGCAGCTTTGAAAGCTCGCCTTTGTGGCGGCGGATGGTGAAGACATCCAGTAGCGCCTGCGTGGGGTGGGCGTGACGACCGTCCCCGGCATTGATCACACTGATGTGAGGCGCGACGTGACGAGCGATGAAGTGTGCGGCGCCACTGTCGGCATGGCGCACAACAAACATGTCGCACTGCATTGCCTCAAGATTGCGCAGGGTGTCGAGCAAGGTCTCGCCCTTGGTGGTGGCGGATGCGTTCATGTTCAGGCTGAGCACGTCCGCGGACAGGCGCTTGGCGGCCAGCTCGAAGGTGGTGCGCGTGCGTGTACTGGCCTCGAAGAATAGATTGGCGACCGTCTTGCCGCGCAGCAGCGGGAGTTTTTTGACGCCCTGGTCGTTCATGCCTGCGAAGGACTCGGCGTTGTCGAGGATCTGCTCGATCAGCGGTCGGCCGAGGCCCTCGACGGTGAGCAGGTGACGCAATTGCCCGTTTTCGACCTGCATGCTGGTGGGCAGCGGGCCGGGGCGGTGCGGCGCAGGATGCGTGTTCATTGCGCGGACGCCTCGCGTTCAACCAGGGTGAGCATCAGTGGGTCCGGGCCGCTGAGTTTGATTCGTTGTGTGGGTAGTAGGTCATCGTAGCGAGCGCCGATCACGTCGGCTGAGATCGGTAGCTCGTGACCGCCTCGGTCGACCAGTGTGGCGAACAATACCCGCGCGGGGCGCCCGAAATCAAAGATCTCGTTGAGCGCCGCGCGCACGGTGCGTCCGGTATGCAGTACATCGTCGACCAGAATGACCAGTTGATCATCCACGCTCCAAGGAAGGCGGGAGGGACGGATATGGGGGTGTAGGCCGCCGCGAGAGAGGTCATCGCGATAGTAGGTGATATCGAGAGTGCCCATTGCCTGGTCGAGGCCGAGTCGGCGGTGCAGGCCTTCGGCGACCCAGATGCCGCCAGTGTGAATGCCGATCAGGCAAGCCGACCCGCCGTGTTCGGCCAGCGGGACGCGCAAGGCGTCGGCCATGTGGTCGAGCAGCGACTCGACATCGGGCAGGGCTGAGCTTGGGTTCATGGATTCTCGCTGTGGTTCGAGGTGTTGGCGTGTGTGGTCCGGGTTAGCCAATCGCGTACCAGTACGGCTGCGGCTTCCTGGTCGATGTCGTCTTTGCGGATGGGGCCGCGGGTGCCGTTGCCACGCTGCCGACGCAGCTCCGTCTCGGCTTCGCGGGAGCTCAGTCGCTCATCGATCAGGCTGACCGGCAGGGCATAGCGTTTGCCGAGTGTGACGGCGAAGCCTTCGGCCACCGCGGTCAGCGGTGTAACGCTGCCGTCCATGCGCGTAGGGCGGCCTACGACGACATCGGTGGGCGCCCAGTCACGCACAAGGCGATCGATGGCTGGCCAGTCTGGCTGGCCGCCGGGCATGCCGAGGGTGGTCAGCGGACGGGCGGTTCCCGTGATTCGCTGACCCACCGCAACGCCCGTGCGCCGTGTGCCGTAGTCGAAGCCCATGACTGTGCCGCCCGCCGTCATGTCTGTCGAAGTGCCCGCTCAAGCATGACCGACGTCGCCGGTGAAGAGATTGAGGTCGACGCCGAGCCGACGGGCGGCGGCCTGCCAGCGCTGTTCCGCGGTGGTTTCGAAAAGAATGGATTCCTCGGCAGGCAAGGTCAGCCAGGCATTGCCCGTCAGTTCTTCCTCGAGTTGTCCGGGACCCCAGCCGGCATAGCCGAGCATGACCAAGGCGTCGCGCGGCAACTCTCCACTGACCATCGCGGCGAGGATGTCGCGCGAAGCGGTGAGCCCCAGGGTAGGGGTCACCGCGATGGTCGTGTCCCACTCCCCGATCGGGCGATGCAGGACAAAGCCGCGCTCCGGTTCGACGGGGCCGCCATAGTAGACGGGATGATCGCGCAGGGCGTCGCTGGCGCCTTCGATTTGCATGTGTTGCAGCAATTCGCCCAGGCGCAGGTCCAGGGTACGGTTAACGATGACACCCATCGCACCCTCGGCGGAGTGCTCGCAAATGAGGGTCAATGTGCGCGTGAAATTCGGATCGGCGAGTTGAGGCATCGCGATCAGGAGCTGGTTGGATAGGGTATCGGTAAGTGCCATGTGCATAGTATCCGGTGGCCGAGGCGATGCGGCAAGCGGCCGGCGTATCGGTAAGCCTCGTCGGGGGTCAGCCGTGGCCTGTGGTGCGTAGCTGCCCGCTCTGGAAGATCCATGTGCGGGTGATCATCAACTGGTCGTATTGCTTGCGCATAGCCGCCGGAAACGGCGGAAAGGGAGAGGCCAGGCGGACGATGCGTTTTGCTGCATCGTCGAGTACCGTCGAACCGGACGAGCGGGCCACTATGATCTTGATGATATGTCCGGTGTGCGAAATGAGGACATTAAGAATCAAACGCCCTTGTAGGCGGTCGCGGATCGCGGTGTCGGGATAGTTCAGGTTACCTACGCGCTCGACCCGTTGTACCCAGTGGGCGAGATACCCTGCCTCGACCGCTGTCTTGGCGTTGACGGTATCCAGGAACAGGCGCCGGGGCCGGCGATTGTAGTCGGTGGTCTCGCGGCGAATTTCGGCGGTTAGTCTTGCCTGCTCGAGTTGCAGCTGCAGCAGGTGTTGATCCTGCGGGTCGGCCTGAGTTTGGGGGCCTCGGGTGCGCGCTTCTGGCGGTAGGCTGTAGTCGGAATGGTCGCTGGTGAGCACGTCGCGGTGTCGCTGCTCGGCGGAGGTTTGTGGGGTTGATGCCACCTGCGGTATCGGCGCCACGCCGTCGGTGGGATTCGGATTGAGCGCGAAGAACGGACGCCCGGGGTGACCGGTACGGTCGCTATTGCCGCTGGCGAGCTGGTTGGCTTGGGCGATGTAATTGGCTTCTTTGGGCGCTTTGTCGGCAGCGGTTTGCACCAGTAGGACGTTGAGTGTCGGCGATGGCCGTTCGAGATGCTCGGACAATGCCTTGAAGGTTAGGCCGAGAATCAGGATGCCGTGCACCACAACCGCCAGGAACAGGGTGAGCCCAAGGCGGTCTTTGTCGGTGATGGGCGCTGGCGGAGTCGTATTTTTCATGCAAGCCGCGTTCGTATTCCCAGCGGAGTGTACCCCGCCCTCGAATCGGCCGACTAGTCGTCGGCCGGCGTCTGGCGTCAGTTAAGGCGGCTCTCGATGGCTTGTATGAACTGGCCGGCGATATCGAGGCCTTGAGCGGCATCCAGCTCGCGGATACAGGTCGGGCTGGTGACATTGATTTCGGTGAGGTAGTCGCCGATGACATCGAGGCCAACAAACAATAATCCACGCCGACGCAGTTCGGGCGCCACTTCCGCGCAGATCCAGCGGTCGCGATCCGTCAGCGGTACCGCAACGCCGTGCCCGCCGGCTGCGAGATTTCCACGAGATTCGCCAGGCGCCGGCACGCGCAGCAGGGCGTAGGGTACGGGTTCTCCGTCGATGAGCAGGATGCGTTTGTCGCCATCGACGTATTCTGGAATCAGGCGTTGAGCCATCACCGTGCGCCGCCCGCGTTCGGTGATGGTTTCCAGGATGACGCTGGTGTTGGGATCCCCCGAACGCACACGGAAGATCGACTCGCCGCCCATACCGTTGAGGGGTTTTAGGATGATATCGCCGAACTCGGCGGCAAAGGCGCGCAATCTGGACATCTCACGGCTGACCAGCGTCGGTACAGTGCATTGCGGGAACCAGGTGGTGAAGAGTTTCTCATTGGCGTCGCGCAGGCTGGCCGGCCGATTGACCACAAGGCAGCCCTCGCGCTCGGCCAGATCCAGAAGGTAGGTGCTATACAGGTACTCGAGGTCGAAGGGCGGGTCCTTGCGCATGAGTACGGCAGACATATCGGTCAGCGGCCGTTCGACGCGCTCTCCCAGTGTGAACCAGCCGGCGGGGTCGTCCCGGACCTCGACGGGGCGGCTGGCGGCGAAAACATGGCCATCGCGCAGATAGAGGTCGCTCTGCTCAAGGTATTCCAGCGCCCAGCCGCGTCGTTGAGCGGCGAGCATCATGGCGAAGGTGCTGTCCTTCTTGATGTTGATGCGACTGATGGGGTCCATGAGGACGGCGAGGCGGCGGATGGGCATGGGGGGCGGCTCGATTGTTTTGATGGGCAGGTGCGGCTGGGGGTTCAGAGTCTAGCGCATGATCGCCCTGCGGCGCAGGCGCGCTTGGCTGTTTGCGCCTCGCTCGGCAGATAGGGTACATTCGAACGTCAAGTTAGGCTTAGCGGCCAACGGGGGTGATGAGTTGAGCGTGACGGATGCCAGGCAGGTCAATGGTGCGGCGGGTGTCGATACCGGAGACGCGACCCTCAGGGTGATGGTGATCGATGATAGTAAAACCATCCGACGGACCGCCGAAACCCTGCTTAAGAAAGAGGGCTGTGAGGTGGTGACCGCCAACGACGGTTTTGAGGCGCTGGCCAAGATTGCGGAGTTTCGCCCAGACATCGTATTTGTCGATATCATGATGCCACGGCTGGATGGGTATCAGACTTGTGCCCTGATCAAGCAGAATGGCGCCTTCCGTAAGACACCGGTGATCATGCTTTCGAGTAAAGACAGCATTTTCGATAAAGCGCGCGGCCGTATCGTTGGGTCGGAGGAATATCTGACCAAGCCCTTTACGCGAGACGATTTACTCGACGCGATCAGAAAATTTACATGAGTATCGAGGCCCTGCCGGACTCGTGATGACCGCCACCCAGGGCGGCGGTATCGACATTAGAAAAATCAATTCAAAGTGCATAGATGGCCAAGGCCACAGGAGACTAGGAAGCGATGGCGCATATATTGGTAGTGGACGATTCGCCTACCGAGTTGCATGTCATCAAGGGCATGCTGGAGAAAAACGGATTCCAGGTAACGGCGGCCCAGAGCGGTGAAGAGGGCGTTGATATTGCGCGCCGACTCAAACCCGATCTCGTGTTGATGGATGTGGTGATGCCGGGTCTGAACGGCTTTCAGGCAACGCGTCAGTTGGCACGCGAGCCGGAAACCGCGAAGATTCCGATCATCATGGTCACCACCAAGGATCAAGAAACCGACAAGGTTTGGGCGATTCGCCAAGGCGCGCGCGACTATATCGTCAAACCGGCCAAGGAAAAGGATCTGATTGAGCGGGTCAAAAGCCTGCTGGCATCCTAAGCGACCATCAGCGAACCATGTCCGCCACCGAACAACGTTCGCCCTACGACTACCTGGTGCAGCTGGAGCGCAAGTGCCGTGTAGCCTCGCCTGGACTGCCGGTCGCGGAGGCGCAGCATCAGCAGTGGTCTGGTGTGCTGTTCAAGCTGGCCGGGTACGAGATGGTTGCGGCGATGAGCGAGGTTGCCGAGATCGGCGATATGCTGCCCGTCGCACATCTCCCAGGTGTAAAGCCTTGGGTATTGGGGCTGGCGAACATGCGAGGAAACCTACTGCCGATCATTGATCTACGGCGCTACCTGTTTGCCTCGGCGGCGCCGACTGCGGAGGCTGGGAGAGTGCTGGTGGTCAAGCAGGATGGTTCACTGATTGGCTTGCGGGTGGATGCCGTGATTGGTATGCGCCACTTCCTCGAGACGCAACGTACCGGTGACACGCCGACACTGCCCGACCCCCTTGATGTCTACGTCGTCGAGGGCTTTGTCGATCAGGGCTTGGTCAAGCCCGTTTTCAGCATCAGGCGCCTGGTAAACAATCCGGCATTTCAGGATGCGGCACTGTGAACCGCGACATGAATGATACTTGGCGTGAAGCGTTCCGGAGACCGGAATCGACTGTCAGCTTGGAGAAAAATGCATGAAGTCACCAAGAAAGGCTGATCGGCAGAAAATCGGGCTGAGCGGACGATTTGCGCTGCTGTTCGCATTGCTACTGCTTTTCCTGTTGCTTGCGGGCGCATCCTTCGTCTACACCGCAATCCAGGATCGTCATTACCAGCGGTTTACGCGCACCAACGCCGCGCAGCAGTTGCTTTCCCAGCAGTTGGCTGCAACTGCGCTTGAGGCTGCCGGGGGTAATACGCTCGCCTTCAAGCGACTGGCTGAGCAGCGTGATCATTTCGATGCGCTGATGCAGGCATACAATCTTGGTGGCCAAGGCGCGGGCCCGGCACTGCCGGAATCGCTTAAACCGCAATATGAACGTCTCAATACCCTGTGGCAGATCTATCGCAATCGGTTGGACGAGATTATCCAAGGACAGAAATCGGTTGCTGACATCACGCGCTATGTGACCGATGTCGACCGGTATGTACCCAAGCTGCTGGCCTTTTCGGATCAGGTCACGACTGCGTTGGTCAAGCGTGGCGCAAGCGCTCAGGAGATCTACGTGGCCGAGCGTCAGACCCTACTCGCGCTGCGTATCCAGAACAGCTTGACCCGTGTTTTGCAAGGGGGGGAGGGCGCTTCCACCGCTGCCGACCAATTCGGGCGGGATGCGACGTTGTTCGGCAACGTAATGCAGGCCTTGCTGACCGGTAATGCGGCGATGAAGATCGCCCCGGTGAAGGATGAGCAGACCCGTGAAATCCTACGCCAGATTGCGATGTTGTTCAGTTCAGTGAGCGACCATGTGGCCACGATCCTTGAGCTTGCGCCCCGGTTGTTTGCGATCAAGAACGCCTCTACGCAGCTGCAGGCCAATGCACCACAGCTGCTGAGCGCCACGGGTGATCTGGAAACGGCACTGGGGGCGCACTATCGTCGTTTGGGCCTGATCAATCTGGCCGGTTACGTCTTCGGTGGCTTGGCCTTATTTGTGCTGATTCTTTTCGGTGCATTGTTGTACCGCGATTCGCAGCGTCGTTTGGCATTGACCACCGAGCAAAATCGCCGTAACCAGCGCGCGATCCTGCGCCTGCTCGACGAGATGACCAATCTGGCGGAAGGCGATCTTACGGTTCATGCCACGGTGACTGAGGACATCACGGGGGCTATCGCCGATTCGGTTAATTATGCCATCGATGCCCTGCGCAGTCTGGTGACCACGATCAACCAGACATCGGTGCAGGTCGCGACCGCGGCCGAGAAAACACAGACTACGGCCTTGCGTCTTGCCGACGCCAGCGGCCATCAGGCGCGCGAGATTGCCTCTGCCTCGGCGGCGGTGACCGATATGGCGGATTCCATCGAACGGGTATCCAAGAACGCGATGTCTTCGGCGGATGTGGCCAAAAAATCCGTCGAGATCGCGGCCAAGGGCGCAGCCACTGTGCGGCGTTCGATCGACGGCATGGACACCATTCGCGAACAGATTCAGGACACCGCCAAGCGCATCAAGCGCCTCGGCGAAAGCTCGCAGGAGATCGGCGACATCGTCGGCCTCATCAACGACATCGCCGACCAGACCAACATTCTGGCGCTGAACGCCGCCATCCAGGCGTCGGCGGCGGGCGAGGCCGGACGTGGCTTCGCGGTGGTGGCCGACGAAGTCCAGCGCCTGGCGGAGCGTTCTGCCAATGCCACCCGCCAGATCGAAGCACTGGTCAAGGCGATTCAGGCCGATACCAGCGAGGCGGTGTTGTCGATGGAACAGAGCACCTCGAACGTGGTTGCCGGGGGGCAGCTGGCCGGTGACGCTGGCGACGCGCTGGCTGAGATCGAGAGCGTGTCCAACCAGCTCGCGAAGCAGATTATGACCATCGCGAGTGCGGCACGTCAGCAGGCGGCAGTGGCCGCCAACGTGACCAATACCATGAATGTGATTCAGGAAATCACGATGCAGACCTCGGACAGCACGCACGAGACCGCGCAGTCGATCGGTCAGCTGACCGAGCTTGCTGCCGAGCTGCGGCGCACGGTTGCCGGCTTCAAGCTGCCCGACAGCGAGGATACCGACACGGTTGTGCTGGATGACGGTGGCGCCTCCGATATCGAGGCGGCCTGACGCCGACTCACGACCGGCCGAGTGCGGGCCGATGATAGGGTGGTTTTGCCAATGAAGCACGAAACGACCGTCGAATTTGATGTGCTCGGTTGGGTGAAGCCCGAACTGGATGCGCTGCTCGACCGGGCCAGGCAATCGCTGGAATCCTATATCGAGGACGGCAACCGCGATCAGGAGCGCCTGAGACAGACCGTTACACTGCTTCGCCAGGTGCGAGGTACCCTGCAGGTGGTCAATCTGGCTGGTGCGGTCATGCTGGCGGAGGAAATGGAGGCGTTGGCTGATGCCTTGCTGAGCGGGCAGGTCGGCAACCTCGATGTGGGCCTGGGCGTGCTCTCCGCTGCGGTACTGCAACTGCCCGATTACCTTGAGTATGTGCAGTCGGGACATCCCGACACCCCGATTGTCATTCTCTCTCTGCTCAATGATTTGCGCGCCGCGAGGGACGCCGAGCTGCTTTCCGAGGCCGTGGTTTTCCTGCCGGATCTGGCAAGTGAAGGCAATGGTACGTTCATGGCCGCTGCCGAAGGCGTCTCTAAGGCCGCGGTGACGGCCAAGGGCAAGCGCCATCGATTCCAGTTGGGCCTGCTTGGTTTGTTTCGCGACCAAGATATCGGCACGGCACTGTCACACATGATCAAGGTGATTGATGCCCTGGAGGCTGCCTCGACCGAGGCTGCAGCGAAGCGATTCTGGTGGGTGTCCGGCGCAATGCTCGATGGCGTCAGCCGTACGGAGGTGCCGGTAGCCGTCAAGTTGCTACTGGGACGCGTGGATCGCGAAATCAAACGGCTTATCGATCAGGGAGAGACTGGATTCGCTGCTGGATTAGGCGATGAGCTGCTCAAGAACCTACTGTTCTACGTCGCGCGCGCGGAGACCGCCGGACCTCGTGTGGAGGCTGTTCAAGAAGCCTTTCATCTCGACGAGCTGCTACCTCGCACCCTTACCTTGGAGGCGGCCAAGCGCGAACTTTCGGCGCCTAACCTCAAGCTTTTAGAGGCTGTTTCGAACGCGATCCGCGAGGATTTGGCAGAGGTTCGGGATCGGCTTGAGATCTACACCCATGCGGATGAGGTCACACTTTCGGATATCGGCGCGGTAGCCGAGCGTATGCGTCGCATTGGCGATACGCTGGGTATGCTGGGTCTCGGTGGTGCGCGTGACCGAGTCACGGAGCAGGCGCGTCAAATCGAGCGGGTGAGCCAGGGTAAAGTGGCTCCCAGTGCGGATCAGTTGCTCGACTTGGCCGAGACCATGTTGACGGTCGAAGATAGTCTGCACGATTTATTGGCGCGACGTCGGGGCGAAGCCTCGCTGGTCGATGGGGAAGGCCCTCACCAAGAGATTACCGCGGCGGGAATCGGCGAGGCCTTACGCGAAATCAGCCAAGTCAAGGAAGCGTTGATCAACTATCTGGCGGCGCCGACAGAACCCGGAATGCTTACCGGAGCGCCTGATCGATTGGGCGACGTGGCCGCTGCGTTGTCGGTGATGGGCGTGGCAGAGCCAGTGCCGCAGCTCGGCGCGATCCGTGCACAGTTTTCGGCCTTGCTTGCGGGACAGGTACAGCCTGGGCAGGCCTGGTTGGATTTGATGGCGGATGCCACCACGGCGATCGAAATGTATCTGGAGGCACGGGCGGGGCGTCGCCCAGGTCAGCAGGCACTTCTGACGCGAGCGGACGAAGCACTATCACTGTTAGGCGATATGTTCGGCGAGGCGCGCGTAGAAGAGACGGTGCTCGGCTCCGGCGACAGGGTTCCGCAAGAAGCGCCGGCCGAACCTGAAGAGGATGTCGTCGAAGACGAAATGGCCATCACGGCTATCTCACCGGCACCTGCTTTGGACCCTGCCGAGTCAAACGCAACGCCTGCAGCGGATCGGGTGGATGTTTCGTCCGAGGAAATGCCTGGCTGGCGCGTGTTGAAGCCGGATGCGGACCCCGAAATTCTGGAGATTTTCCTCGAAGAGGCGGAAGAAGAGTATCAGCGGATTCGATCCCTTGTCCCCCGGTGGCGCGCGGACCGGCAGGACTTGGTGGCGCTACATGATCTACGCCGTTCCTTCCATACGCTCAAGGGAAGCGGCCGTTTGGCTGGCGCAGAGTGTCTGGGAGAGTTCGCCTGGGCCTTCGAAGGCATGCTCAACCAAGTGCTCGATCAGCGCGTGGCGATTCAGGAGGCGCATTTTGCCTTGCTTGATGAGGCTATTCCCGCGCTACATCAGCTGATTGTCCATCTGCAGGGTGGAGAGGCGCCAACGCTGGATGTCCGACTACTTGCGGCGCGCGCAGGTCGTGTTGGGATGCCGGATGCGCCGACGGTCGACCTGGACTCTACGGATCCAGAACCGTCGTTAGCTCCGGATGAAATGAATGAAACCCTGATCTCCGAGCCAGCGCACATGCATGCCGCTGGTGACATTCCGCTCGATGATTCGTCTGTCGAGCAGGCACGTATCGAACCAGTATTGGCGGAAGCATTCGCTCTGGCGGACGTGCCGGAAATACCAGCAGAGGCAGAGGCAGAGGCAGAGGCAGAGGCAGAGGCAGAGGCAGAGGCAGAGGCAGAGGCAGAGGCAGAGGCAGAGGCAGAGGCAGAGGCAGAGGCAGAGGCAGAGGCAGAGGCAGAGGCAGAGGCAGAGGCAGAGGCATACCTTGATCCGATTTTACTCGATATTTATACACGAGAATCCAGGCAGCACTTTGCGGTCGTTGACGAGTTTCTGAGTGAGGCCAGAGGTGCTGCTGGCCCTATCGAAATCGGTGAGGATTTTCTACGCGCCTTGCACACCATCCATGGCAGCGCACAGACCGCAGGCGTCCCGGCCATATACGAGGTGTTTGCCCCGCTTGAAGGTATTGCAAAGCATCTGATTGAATCCCATCGAGGCCTCTCGCCGGCGTTCCTCGATCTCTATGGTTCCGCCAATGAATCTGGGCGTGCCGTACTGAACGCATTGAGTGACGCTCGGACATCCCTGCCGGACACCAGTGTATTGCGCGAACAGGCGCTGGCTGCGTTGGCTGACGTCGAGACCAGCGTGCTGGCAACCTACGACGAGCGGTTGCCCTCGCCACGAGAGGCCGGGGTTCCGGACAAGGTCGAGGCACTGGACCCGGAATTGGTGGAGATTTTCCTCGACGAGGCCGATGAGTTGATGGAGGGAGCCGAGTCGGCAGTCGCATCATGGCAATCAACGGATGGCGATACGCTGGCGGCCATAGGCATGCTGCAGCGGCAGTTGCATACGCTCAAGGGCGGTGCACGCATGGCTGAGTTCACCACTATTGGAGATCTGACCCACGCCCTAGAAACACGTGTCGCACGCATGGCTGAGGCCGCCGCCGCGCCCGAGGAAGCTGGTTTTGCATTGCTGCATGCCGCGCTGGATTGTTTGAGTGGCATGCTCGATCAAGCGCGCGAAGGTGACATGATTTATCCGCAAATGGCCATGATAGAACGCCTCGATGCTTACGGGCAGAGTGATGCTGGCATGGTGGCGGAGGACATGACGCCGGCTTCTGATGAAACGCTCTCGCAGGACGGCGGCGCGGCCTCCAGCGGTCCGAATACGCCCGCGACCATAGCGGCGCGGGATGCCCCCGACGAGGCTGCCGAGTCGGAAGCACGCGCTGGTGCTGGTGATCATCTTCGCGTGAGGGCGGCGCTACTTGATGGGCTCGTCAATCACGCGGGCGAAGTCAATATCTACCATGCCCGTCTTAAGCAGCAAGTTACGGGATTGGGTTACAACTTAGCCGAATTGCGCCAAACATCGACAAGACTGCGCGAACAGTTGCGTAAGTTGGAATTGGAAACCGAAGCACAGATTCTGTTCCGTTACGAGCAGGAACATGGCGAATTACCGGCACAGAACACCGATTTTGATCCTCTGGAGTTGGATCGTTACTCGAATATGCAGCAGCTTTCGCGTGCACTTGCAGAGAGCGTCAGCGATTTGTCCAGTATCGAGGAGCTGATGGCCGAACAGCTGCGCGATGCGGAAACACTCCTGCTACAGCAGGCTCGCGTCAGCACGGATCTCCAGGACGGATTGATGCGTACGCGAATGGTCCGCGTGGGCGGTCTTTCCTCACGGTTAAATCGTGTCGTGCGGCAGACCGCAACGGAGCTGGACAAGCGTGTGACGCTGGATTTCGAGGGCGCCGAGCACGAAGTCGATCGCACCATTCTCGATCATCTGATTGCCCCGCTTGAACACATGCTGCGCAATGCGGTGGCGCATGGCATCGAGCGGCCGGATGTGCGTCGTACGTCTGGAAAACCCGAACAGGGCCGCATCGGCGTGCGCTTTAGCCGTGAAGGGAGCGAGATCGTGGTCGTGGTCGAGGATGATGGCCGTGGTATCGATGCCGAAGCGGTGAGGCAGCGAGCCCGCAGCCAGGGATTGCTCGATGCCGGCGTCGAACTGGATGATGAACAGGCGCTACAACTTATTCTGGAGACGGGTTTCAGCACGGCAACGGAGATTAGCCAGATCGCGGGCCGCGGCGTGGGTATGGACGTGGTCGCGCGTGAGGTGCGTCAACTGGGTGGAGTACTTGCGATCGGCTCGGAGCCAGGTAAGGGCGCCCGCTTTACCTTGCGATTGCCGTTTACGCTGACGATTACGCAAGCGCTACTAGCGCAGTCCGGCGACGATCTGTATGCGGTGCCATTATCGGGCATCGAGGGTGTGGTACGTCTTTCGACGCGGGTGCTGGCCGAGTATTTCGCGGGGGATGAGCCGGGTTACGAATACCTGGGTAATTCCTACCGCCTGAAGCGTCTGGATGCGCTGTTTGGAGAGCCGGCCGGACAATTGCCAGAGCAGGAGGGCATTTATCGTCCGTTGCTGATGCTGCGCTCTGGTGAGCAGCGCATCGCCTTGATGGTCGACAGCCTCCTCGGTAGCCGCGAGGTCGTGGTCAAGGCGTTGGGCGCGCAGCTGAGCAAGCTGCGTGGCGTTGCTGGGGCTACGATCCTAGGCGACGGCCGAGTCGTCTTGATTCTGGACGTTCCTAGCTTGGTCCGACTGGCCAGCATCAGCCTGATTCGCAGTGAAACACCGCGGCATGTTGAACATGCGGCGCCGGCACGTCAAACGGTGATGGTGGTGGATGATTCAATCACCATCCGCAAGGTGACGGCCCGTATGCTGGGCCGTGGTGATTACGAGGTCATATCCGCTCGCGACGGCATGGACGCGGTTGCGCAATTGGAAGAACACCTGCCAGACCTGATTCTGACCGATATCGAAATGCCGCGCATGGACGGGTACGAGCTGGCCTCTTATTTACGCAACGACACACGCTTCAGGCAGATACCGGTGATCATGATTACTTCGCGCAGTGGTGAAAAACACCGACAGCGTGCCTTTGAGCTGGGGGTCGATCGTTATCTCGGCAAGCCTTATCAGGAACAGGAATTGATGGATAATATCCGAGAGCTGTTGGCAGACCGGCGGAAATCCGGATGAGTGGGGTGATGGGGGCGAAGGCATGGCGATGAATGCGGTCGGCAGCTTGCTGGTAGAGTTGATCAGCCACCGCCATTGGTTGATTCCGCAGGCCATATTGGCCGAAATCGTGCCGGCGGACCCGCTGCAGCCGATGTCGGGTGCTCCCACATGGATCCGGGGTCGACTTGCCTGGCGTGGTCAGCAGCCCGTGGTGATCGAACCCGGCGTGTTCTGTGGGCTGGGTGCCGGCGAAGAAGCGTTGGCCAATCGATATGCCGTTATCTACGCACTGGAGCATTTGCCGGGTTTGACCTATTACGCCCTCCCACTCGCCGCTATCCCGCATCCTATGCGCCTGGGTGCGGAGGATCTTATTGCGGAGCCTGGGGAGGAGGCTTGTGAGCTTGAGGCCTACAGGGTCAATCTTGGCGAGCGCCAGGCCGCGATTCCCGATTTCGCAGCCTTGGAGCGTCGACTGGCGGGGCAACTCGCCGGCGTGCAGACAACGAGCAGCACCTAGCCAGTTTCAGCGCAGATCTCCCCAGCGTGCCTGGATCAGTGTCAGCGCAGCGATAGCGGCCGTTTCCGTGCGTAACACGCGTGGTCCCATGCGGGCGGCGACGACTCCCGCGGCGGTGACACGCGTAAGTTCATCGTCGGCGAACCCGCCTTCCGGTCCGATCAGCACGTCCAACGTCCCAGTGGCATCCAACGTGATGTCGCTCAATCCGGCATCGGCACGTGGATCGAGCATCAGTCGTTGCTTTGGCGTTCCGATATCGGCGAGCCACTCGTCCAGTTCGATTGGCGACATAAGCGCTGGTAAGCGGCTGCGTCCGCTTTGTTCGCAGGCGCTAACGGCGATTGCGAGCCAGTGCGCATGGCGCCGGGGTATGCGGTCCCTGGGTATGCGTTGGCTGCGCGCGCAGATGACGGGACAAATGCATCGAACGCCCAGCTCGACGGCCTTTTGGATCGTCAGATCCATGTGATCAGCCTTGCTGATGCCTTGTGCGAGACAGAGGTCGAGAGGTGACTCGGTAGGATTTTCGCGGGCTGAAATGATGGCAGCGGATGCTTCGCGCCGGCCGACGCGTTCGAGGGTCGCAGTATAATCGCGACCGTTGCCATTGAATAACACGACTCGCGCGCCCTCTCCTAAGCGAAGTACCTGCACGCAGTGCCGGAATGCGGTCTCCGGTAATGGCAGGTTGTCACCGGGCGTGAGGCTTGCCTCGACGTAGAGGCGTGGGATACGCATTACTTTCTCGGCTCAGGTTGCGGGCATCGGCAGTCCCAGGCGCTGCCAAAGGCTGAGCGTGGCTTCCGACTGGTTCATGGTGTAGAAGTGCAGTCCGGGCGCACCGCCCGCCAGCAGGCGCTCGCACAAGGCGGTGACCACGTCGAGGCCGAATGCGCGAATCGAATCGCGGTCGTCGCCGTAGCCTTCGAGGCGTTTGCGCACCCAGCGCGGGATTTCGGCGCCGCAGGCGTCCGAAAAGCGCGCGAGCTGGGTGTAGTTGGTGATCGGCATGATGCCAGGTACTACGGGCAGATCGAGGCCCATGCGTTCGCATTCGTCCACGAACCGGAAATAGGCGTCGGCATTGTAGAAATATTGGGTGATCGCGCTGTCGGCACCAGCGTCGACCTTTAGCTTGAAGTGACGCAAGTCGTCTTCGGCGCTGCGCGCCTGTGGATGGATTTCCGGATAGGCCGCGACTTCGATATGAAAATGATCGCCGGTTTCCTCGCGGATGAAGGCCACCAGTTCATTGGCATAACGGAATTCGCCGATATCGTGCATACCGGAAGGCAGGTCGCCCCGCAATGCGACGAGGTGACGAATGCCGTGATTTCGGTAGATGTGCAGGGTCTCGCGGATGTGCTCGCGGGTACTGCCGACGCAGGACAGGTGCGGTGCGGCATCGATACCGGAGTCGCGCTGGATCGCGAGGACGGTATTCAGCGTTCGTGCCTGCGTGGAGCCTCCCGCGCCATAAGTGACGGATAGAAAGCGTAGCCCAAGCGCGCAGAGGTCCATCTGTACCTTCTGCAGCCGCTCGGCAGCCTCATCCGTCTTGGGTGGGAAGAATTCGCAGCTGTAAATTTTCGGGTGACGGATTTGGTGTGACATCTCGGATCGTCCGGTGGAGCCGGCGATTGCCGGCCCCACGATTAGGTAACATCTTCTGATTAACGCGGGCCGACTTAGTAGCGGTAGTGCGCCGGCTTGTAGGGGCCATCGGCGGGGATGTCGATATATTCAGCCTGCTGGTCGCTAAGGCGTGTAAGGTGCGCACCGATCTTTTCGAGGTGCAGTCGCGCGACCTCCTCGTCGAGCTTTTTGGGCAGGACGTAGACCTTGTTGACGTAGCTGCCGTCATTGTTGAACAGCTCGATCTGTGCCAGCACCTGGTTGGTGAAGCTATTCGACATGACGAAGCTAGGGTGCCCGGTGGCACAGCCAAGATTCACCAGGCGACCCTCGGCGAGCAGGATGATGCGGCGCTTGGTCGGGAAGATGATGTGATCTACCTGTGGCTTGATGTTGTCCCAGGTGTACTGGCGCAGACTGGCGACGTTGATCTCGCTGTCGAAATGGCCGATGTTGCAAACGATGGCCTGGTCCTTCATCGCAACCATATGATCATGATCGATCACATGGAGGTTGCCGGTGGCGGTAACGAAGATATCGGCCAGTGGTGCGGCCTCTTCCATGGTGACGACGCGGTAGCCTTCCATCGCCGCCTGCAGTGCACAGATCGGGTCGATCTCGGTCACCCACACGGTGGCACCCAGCCCACGGAGGCTCTGCGCGCAGCCCTTGCCGACGTCGCCGTAGCCGGCGATCACGGCGATCTTGCCAGCGATCATGACGTCTGTCGCGCGCTTGATGCCGTCGACCAGCGACTCGCGGCAGCCGTAAAGATTATCGAACTTCGACTTCGTCACCGAATCGTTGACGTTGAACGCGGGGAAGGGCAGGCGCCCGTCTTTTTCCATGTGATAGAGGCGGTGTACGCCGGTGGTGGTTTCCTCGGTCACACCCTTGATGCTCTCGGCCAGCTTGGTGTAGAAGCCGGGTTGAGTCTTGAGACGTTCGCGCATGGCGGCGAACAATGCGACTTCTTCTTCGTTTTCAGGCCCGCCGATCGCGGCGGCATCGTGTTCCGCCTTCGCGCCCAGCGTGACCGCCAGAGTGGCGTCGCCACCATCGTCGAGGATCATGTTGGCTGGCTGTCCGTCAGGCCAATACAAGATGCGATGGGTGAACTCCCAGTATTCTTCCAGCGTCTCGCCCTTGTAGGCGAATACGGGTACGCCAGTGGCGGCAATGGCCGAGGCGGCATGGTCCTGGGTCGAGTAAATGTTACACGAGGCCCAGCGCACCTCTGCACCGAGCGCGGTCAGCGTCTCGATCAGTACGGCGGTCTGGATGGTCATGTGCAGGCTGCCGGCGATGCGGGCGCCCTTGAGGGGCTGGCTGGCAGCGTATTTCTTGCGCAGCGCCATGAGACCGGGCATTTCGGTTTCGGCGATGGCGATTTCCTTGCGGCCCCAGCCGGCAAGGTCGAGGTCTTTTACGTAATAATCGTGTGCAGAATCGTTCACGATGGCGTTCATGGGTTATCTCCACGTCCGTTCGCGAGCGCCGTTGCAATGGGTGAATGGCCGCGCCGTCAGGCCTGGCAGGGGATGCCCTGTTGCAACGCTCCCCGGCGACGCGGTGTCTGCCCTGATTCAGGGCAGCAGATGACGCTACATAACGCCAGCCTTCGGAACCGAGGTGCCGGCGGCATCATTGAGCAGTGCGGCGCGATCGGTGCGCTCCCAGGGCAAGTCGACATCGGCGCGGCCGAAGTGACCGTAGGCGGCGGTTTGTTGATAGATCGGATGCAGCAGGTCGAGCATGGTGATCAGACCCCAGGGACGCAGGTCGAAGTGTTCGCGCACCAAGGCCACGATGCGTTCGTCTGGAATGCGTCCGGTACCGAAGGTGTCGATGCTGATCGAGGTCGGCTCGGCCACGCCGATGGCGTAAGAAATCTGGATTTCGCAGCGGCTGGCGAGGCCGGCGGCGACGATGTTCTTGGCCACGTAGCGCCCGGCGTAGGCCGCTGAACGGTCGACTTTTGACGGATCCTTGCCGGAGAAGGCGCCGCCACCATGGCGAGCCATGCCGCCGTAGGTGTCGACGATAATCTTGCGCCCGGTCAGTCCGCAGTCGCCTACCGGTCCGCCGATAACGAATTTGCCGGTCGGATTGATGTGATAATGCGTGTCCGCACCCAACCATTCCGCGGGGACCACCGGGCGGATGATGTGCTCCATAACCGCCTCCTGCAGGTCTCGTTGCGAGATTGCGGGATCGTGTTGGGTCGACAGCACTACGGCATCGACGCCGACGGGCTTGCCATTGTGATAACGGAAGGTGACCTGACTCTTGGCGTCAGGACGCAGCCAGGGCAGGGTGCCATTCTTGCGCACCTCGGCTTGGCGGCGGACCAAGCGATGGGCATAGGTGATCGGAGCCGGCATGAGTACGTCCGTCTCGTCACTGGCGTAGCCGAACATCAGGCCCTGGTCGCCGGCACCCTGGTTCTCGCGCGATTCGCGATCCACGCCTTGGGCGATGTCGGGCGATTGCTTGCCGACGGCGACGATGACGGCGCAGCTGGAGCCGTCGAAGCCGAGGTCGCTGTGGTTGTAGCCAATCTCGTTGACGGTCGCGCGGACCAAGGCTTCATAGTCGATCTGGGCCGTGGTGGTGACTTCGCCGGCGAGGATGACCATGCCGGTCTTGACCAGGGTCTCGCAGGCGACGCGTGCGTTCTTGTCCTTGTCCAGGATGGCGTCGAGAACCGCATCGGAGATCTGGTCGGCCATTTTGTCGGGGTGGCCTTCGGATACCGATTCGGACGTAAACAGGTGCTCGTAGCTCATGGATGAGTGGACCTCAATGCGAGGCGCCGACGGCGCTGGTTGGATTTAGTATGTCCGGTAAGATATGGAAGTGTAACCGAGCGGGTCGTGACATTTCATCCATTTTGCGTGACGCGGTATTGCGTTGCGAACCGGGCGAGTAGGCGCTAAGCAGTGGATGCATAAGTCAATCTGTCGGTGACATATAAGAAAATGTCGCTATTGCTCCCGTACGATGAGTCGGGTAACAATGGCAATCTTTTTGAGTCCGAGGCGGGCGTGTGCGGCATTTGCCCGCGAATCGTCTCGGGCACGCCTTGCGGCTGGTGCTGGGTTTCGCCTCGTCGCGTATCCCCGACGTGGACCGGCACCGACATGGGCCCAACGGATTCGTCCAGTCTATAGGGAGATCTAAAGCTATGCCTTCGCGTAGAGAGCTTGCAAACGCCATTCGTGCGCTCAGCATGGATGCGGTTCAGAAGGCCAATTCCGGCCACCCGGGTGCGCCTATGGGCATGGCCGACATTGCCGAGGTGCTGTGGAACGATTACATGCAGCATAACCCCGCTAATCCGGGATGGGTCAACCGCGATCGTTTCGTGATGTCCAATGGTCACGGTTCGATGCTGGTTTATTCGTTGCTGCATCTGACCGGCTACGATCTGCCGATGGACGAGATCAAACGCTTCCGTCAGCTGCATTCCAAGACCCCTGGGCATCCCGAATACGGTTACACGCCTGGCGTGGAGACGACTACCGGCCCGCTGGGTCAGGGCATTACCAACGCGGTCGGCATGGCCATCGCGGAAAGGGCGCTGGCGGCACACTTCAACCGCCCCGGTCACTCGATTGTCGACCACCACACCTACGCCTTCCTCGGCGACGGCTGCATGATGGAGGGCATCTCGCACGAGGCCTGCTCGTTGGCGGGCACTCTGGGTCTCGGCAAGTTGATCGCCTTTTATGACGACAACGGCATTTCCATCGACGGCGAGGTCGAGGGTTGGTTCACCGACGATACCCCCGCCCGTTTCGAGGCTTACGGCTGGCATGTGGTGCGTGACGTCGACGGTCACGACGCCGGTGCGGTCAAGGCTGCGATCGAGATCGCGCGTGCGGTCACCGACAAACCGACGATGATTCAGTGCAAGACCATCATCGGCTGGGGATCGCCCAACAAGCAGGGTAAAGAAGAGTGTCACGGCGCCGCATTGGGCAACGAGGAAATCGCTCTGGTGCGCAAGACTATCGGCTGGGACGCGGCTCCCTTCGAGATTCCTGAGGCGATTTACGAAGGTTGGAGCGCGCGTGAGCGTGGCGATACCCAGGAAGCAGCCTGGAATGAGCGGTTTGCCGCCTATCAGGCTGCGAACCCAGAATTGGCTGCCGAGTTTGAGCGCCGCATGAGCGGTGAGCTACCGGCCGACTGGCAGGCGAAGTCCCAGGCTTACCTGCGTCAGGTGGCCGAGAAGGGTGAAACCATCGCCTCGCGCAAGGCCTCGCAAAACGCCATCGGCGGCTATGCGCCAGCACTGCCCGAGTTGCTCGGCGGCTCCGCCGACCTGGCCGGCTCGAATCTGACCTTGTGGCCTGGCGCCAAGGGTATCAGCCACGAGGATGCGGACGGCAACTATCTCTATTACGGTGTGCGCGAATTCGCCATGACCGCAATCATGAATGGCATCGCCTTGCACGGGGGCTTCATCCCCTATGGCGGCACCTTCCTGATGTTCTCGGACTATGCGCGGAATGCGGTACGCATGGCGGCGCTGATGAAGCAGCGCGTGATTCTGGTTTACACCCATGATTCCATCGGCCTCGGTGAAGACGGTCCGACCCATCAGCCGATCGAGCAGGTTTCGAGTCTGCGTCTGATCCCGAATCTGGACCTGTGGAGGCCCTGTGATGCGGTTGAAACCGCAGTTGCCTGGAAGCGGGCGATCGAGCGGACGGACGGGCCCTGTGCGCTGATCCTGTCGCGTCAGAACCTGCCGCACCAGTCGCGTAGCGACGAGCAGCTTGCATCCATTGCCCGCGGTGGTTATGTCCTGAAGGACTGCCAGGGGACACCCGAGGCGATCCTGATCGCTACGGGTTCAGAAGTCGGTCTTGCCATGGATGCGGCGGCGCAGCTTGAGGGGAAGGGGCGCCGCGTACGCGTAGTTTCCATGCCCTCGGTCGATGTCTTTGAGGCGCAGGACGAAGCCTATCGTGAGGCAGTATTGCCGCGTGCCGTGCGCGCACGCGTTGCTGTCGAGGCGGGTGTGACCAACTTCTGGGGCAAATACGTGGGTCTTGACGGCGCCGTGGTCGGCATCGACCGCTTTGGTGAATCCGCACCCGCCGGCGAGCTCCTGAAGTATTTCGGCTTCACCACTGAGCGCGTGGTCGAGGCCGTCGAGGGAGTGCTCTGAATCCGCATTGGGTGACGCGCCACGAGAGCGCGCGCGATATAAGTTGCTTAATGACTGGGAGAGTCACATGACTGTGAAAGTAGGTATCAACGGCTTTGGTCGCATCGGCCGCATGGCCTTCCGCGCCATCGTGCAGGAGGCCGAATTCAATGGGCTTGAGGTGGTTGCCATCAACGACCTGCTCGATGCTGATTATCTGGCCTATCTGCTCAAGCACGATTCGGTTCATGGCCGCTTCAAGGGCGAAGTCGTCGTCGAGGGTGGGCAGCTGATCGTCAATGGCAAGCCCATTCGACTGACTGCAGAGCGCGACCCCGCCAATCTTAAGTGGGGCGACGCTGGTGTCGAGCTGGTGATCGAGTGCACCGGATTCTTCCTCACGGAGGAGACTTGCCAGAAGCACATTCAGGCGGGTGCCAGAAAGGTCGTGCAGAGTGCGCCCTCAAAGGACGCGACGCCGATGTTCGTCTACGGCGTCAACCACGAGGCGTATGCCGGCCAGGCCATTTCCTCGGCGGCGTCCTGCACCACGAACTGCTTGGCGCCTGTCGCCAAGGTGCTGAATGATAGCTTCGGTATCAAGCGCGGCTTGATGAGCACGGTGCATGCCGCGACCGCGACCCAGAAGACGGTGGACGGGCCCTCCGGCAAGGATTGGCGCGGCGGACGCGGAATTCTCGAAAACATCATCCCGTCTTCCACCGGCGCAGCCAAGGCCGTGGGCAAGGTGTTGCCCGCGCTTAATGGCAAGCTCACCGGCATGGCCTTCCGCGTACCCACCTCTGACGTTTCGGTGGTCGATCTGACCGTCGAGCTTGAGCGCCCGGCTTCTTATGCCGACATCTGCGTCGCGATGAAATCCGCATCCGAGGGGGAGCTCCAGGGCGTGCTGGCCTACACCGAAGAAAAGGTGGTATCCACCGATTTCCGAGGTTATCCGGCACCTTCGATCTTCGATGCCACGGCGGGCATCGCCCTGGACGAGACCTTCGTCAAGGTCGTGGCGTGGTACGACAACGAGTATGGCTACACCTGCAACATGCTGCGCTTCGTCCGTCACGTGGCAGCAAGCTAAGACGGTAAATCGTCGGGGTGCGCGAATCGTGCGCCCCGACATTGCCCGCAGAGAGATTTTCGGTAACCGTAAACTTACCCAAAATCTTTCGAACTCAGGAGCGCACGGTATGTCCTTCATCAAGCTGACCGACCTCGATCTTGCCGACAAACGGGTGCTGATTCGTGCCGACCTCAACGTCCCACTCAAGGATGGCAAGGTCAGCTCGGATCAGCGCATTCGTGCCTCGCTAGCGACCATCGAGCATGCGCTGGCCGCAGGCGCGCGGGTAATGGTGATGTCGCATCTTGGTCGTCCCGATGAGGGAGTCTACGACGAACAGTATTCGCTCGCGCCGGTCGCCGATCACCTGGCGGGACTGCTCGGTCGCCCGGTACGGCTGATCAAGGACTACCTGGAGGGTGTCGATCTCGCCGAGGGCGAACTGGTCATTCTGGAAAATGTGCGTTTCAACAAGGGCGAAAAGAAGGACGACGAGGGTTTGTCACGTCGTTATGCGGCCTTATGCGACATCTTTGTGATGGATGCCTTCGGTACCGCCCACCGCGCTCAGGCCTCGACGCACGGTGTGGGCAAGTTTGCATCGGTTGCCTGTGCTGGGCCGCTGCTTGCCGGCGAACTGGAGGCGCTGGGCAAAGCGCTGGACAACCCGCGCGGCCGATGGTGGCGATTGTCGGTGGTTCCAAAGTGTCTACCAAGCTGACGGTGCTCGAGTCCCTGTCCAAGATCGTTGATCAGTTGATCGTAGGCGGCGGTATCGCGAATACCTTCATCGCAGCCGCTGGTAAGCCGGTAGGCAAATCTCTTTGCGAGTCCGATTTGCTCGATACCTGCCGGCGATTGACTGCTGAGGCCCAGTCGCGTGGGGCGGATATCCCAGTGCCGACCGACGTGGTCTGCGGCAAGGAATTTTCCGAGGCGGCCGTCGCCGAACTCAAGTCCGCCGATGCCGTGGCCGAAGACGACATGATCTTCGACGTCGGCCCGCAGACATCGGCCCAGTTCGCCGAAATCCTCAAGCGCGCCGGTACCATCGTCTGGAACGGCCCGGTGGGCGTGTTCGAATTCGACCAGTTTGGCGAGGGCACCAAAGCGCTTGCCTTGGCAATCGCCGAATCGGACGCCTTTTCGATTGCCGGTGGTGGCGATACCCTGGCGGCAGTGGATAAATATGGTATTGCGGACCGCATTTCCTATATTTCGACCGGCGGCGGCGCCTTCCTTGAGTTCCTCGAGGGTAAGCAGTTGCCAGCGGTTGCGATGCTGGAAGCGCGGGCGCGGGATTGATGGGCCCGATTCGGCCGAGGTGTCATACCTTGGCCATCTGGGCGGTTTAGGGTGCCGGAAGTCTTCCGGACACGCGTCGCCCGCGGCGTATTGCGCGGGCACACACGGCTCACAGGAGTCTTTAGAGCATGCGACGAACCAAGATAGTGGCGACCATGGGCCCGGCCACGGATCAACCCGGCATGATCGCCGCGATTGTGCGGGCGGGGGTGGATGTCGTTCGACTCAATTTTTCCCACGGCAGCCCCGAATCTCACCGCGAGCGCGCGGAGATGATCCGGGCCGAGGCGGCACGTCAGGGACGCTATGTGGGCGTGCTCGGTGACCTGCAGGGTCCGAAAATCCGTATTGATCGCTTCGCCGAAGGCAAGGTTAACCTGATCGATGGGGCGCATTTTATCCTTGATGGGGCATTGGGACGCGACGATGGCACTCAGGATCGGGTCGGCCTGACCTACAAGACACTGCCCGATGATGTGGTGACGGGCGATGTGCTCCTGCTCGACGATGGGCGTATTGTCCTCGAAGTGGAACGCGTCGACGGTACCGAAATTCATACCCGGGTAGTGGTCGGTGGCGAATTGTCCAACAACAAGGGGATCAATCGCCAAGGTGGCGGTTTGTCCGCGAGTGCGTTGACTGACAAGGATCGCGAGGACATCCGTACCGCCGCAGAGATCGGGGTCGACTATCTGGCGGTGTCGTTTCCGCGTAGCGCGGACGACGTCAATGAGGCGAGGCGTTTGCTGCGCGAGGCAGGGGGGCACGGCGGCATCGTCTCCAAGATTGAGCGTGCTGAGGCGTTGTCGGCCATCGAGGAAATCATCGAGGCCTCCGATGTGATCATGATCGCGCGCGGCGATCTCGGGGTCGAGATTGGTGATGCCGAATTGCCGGGGGTGCAAAAGGATCTGATTCGCAAGGCGCGCGCCATGAACCGGGTAGTCATCACCGCCACCCAGATGATGGAGTCGATGATCCAGAATCCGATTCCCACACGCGCTGAGGTCTTCGACGTCGCCAATGCGGTACTCGACGGAACGGATGCGGTGATGTTGTCGGCCGAAACGGCGACCGGACGCTTCCCGGCCAAGGCGATATCGGCGATGGGCCGTATCTGCGAGGCCGCGGAAAAACGCCGCTCGGCAATGGTGTCCGAACATCGCATGGACGTCGAATTCCAGTACGTAGACGAAGCCATCGCCATGGCCACGATGTATACCGCCAATCACCTGAAAGTGCGCGCAATCGCGGCGATGACCGAATCCGGTTCCACCTGCCTGTGGATGTCTCGCATCAGCACCGGGATACCGGTCTACGCGATGACCCGTCATGAGCAAACGAGTAGAAAGGTTTCGCTTTACCGCGGCGTGTATCCCGTGGCCTTCGAGACGATCCAGGCCAGCCACGCAGAGGCCAACCGCCAGGCGGTGAAGTTACTGCTGGAACAGGGCGTCGTAAGCGAGGGCGACCTGGTCATCATCACCAAGGGCGACATGATGGGCATGCACGGCGGCACGAACGCGATGAAGCTCGTGCGCGTGGGCGACCCAATCCTGTCGGACACGGCCTGATGCCGGCGCGATTCGACGACGAGACAGACCCGATCGCGTACAGAATTCATGCAACGCTTTAAAACCCACCACAATACCTAAGGAGGTCAACATGGCCCTCATTTCCCTACGTCAGTTGCTGGACCATGCCGCCGAACAAGGCTATGGCATGCCGGCGTTCAACGCCAACAACATGGAGCAGGTGCATTCGATCATGGATGCGGCCCGCGCGGTCGACAGTCCCGTGATCATTCAGGCCTCAGCCGGCGCTCGTAAATACGCTGGCGAACCCTTCCTGCGCCACCTGATCGTGGCCGCCGTCGAGCAGTATCCCGAGATACCGATCGTGTTGCATCAGGATCATGGTTCGGAGCCGGCCGTGTGTTTCCGCTCGATCCAGTCGGGCTTTACCTCGGTGATGATGGACGGTTCGCTGCAGGCCGACATGAAGACGCCTTCGACCTACGATTACAACGTTGAAGTTACGCGCAAGGTGACCGAGCTGTCGCATGCATTGGGCGTCTCCGTCGAGGGTGAACTCGGTTGCCTGGGTTCACTCGAAACCGGCATGGCGGGTGAGGAAGACGGTAGCGGTGCCGAAGGCAAGCTCTCGCATGACCAGTTGCTGACCGACCCGGAGGAAGCAGCCGACTTCGTCAAGAAGACCGGCGTCGACGCCCTGGCCATCGCCATCGGGACGAGTCACGGCGCTTACAAGTTCACGCGCCCGCCGACCGGGGATATCCTTGCGATTCAGCGCATCAAGGAAATCCACGCCCGTATCCCCAATACCCACTTGGTCATGCACGGTTCCAGCTCGGTGCCTCAGGAATGGCTGCAGATTATCAACAACTACGGTGGCGACCTGGGGCAGACCTGGGGCGTGCCGGTCGAAGAAATTCAGGAAGGCATCAAGCATGGCGTGCGCAAGGTCAACATCGACACCGACCTGCGTATGGCCAGCACCGGTGCGGTGCGCAAGTTCCTGGCCGAAAATCCGAAAGACTTCGATCCGCGTAAGTGGCTCAAGGCCTCCACCCAGGCGATGAAGGATATCTGCCAGGCACGCTTCGAGGCCTTCGGTGCCGCCGGCCAGGCGTCCAAGATCAAGGTGCTCAGCCTGGAGACCATGATCGGGCGCTATAAGCGCGGTGAGCTGGACGCCAAGATCAACTAAGGCGTTCGATTCGGCGTTTCACAAAAAAGGGCGGCCGCAGGGTCGCCCTTTTTTGTCGTGGGAGAGATCAGGCGTCGCGTGACGTCCGATTAATCCTCGCTCAGCGAGCGAATCGCCGCGCCAGCGCGGCCGCAAGTGGCTGCATGTCCGCTTCCGTGAGTACGCTATACAAGGGGACATCACCGACCAGGGCCGATAACTCGGTCAAGTTGTCGAGATGAGCGGGGCGTGCGGGATCCGGCAGGCGGTTGAGCACGACGCCAGCCACGGGCAGCCCACGTCGCGCTGCTGCCTCAAGGGTCAGCAATATGTGTCCGATCACGCCCAGGCGATCTGGCGCGAGTATTAGCAGCGGTAGCGCAAGGTGGCTTGCGAGATCTGCATTGAGTCCATCGCTTGCCAACGGCGAATAAAATCCGCCGGCACCTTCCACCAATAGAAAATCACCCGGTTCAACGTCTTGCCGGCAGGCGCGTGCGAGCTGGTCAATAGTCAGTGTCAGACCCTCAAGTGAGGCGGCACGGGCGGGTGATATGGCGGCCTCAAGCCGATAAGGCACCACGCTGTCCAAATGTTCGAGCGCGCCACTGGCGCGGTGCAATGCCACCGCATCCGCTGGCTGCAATTGTCCGTCCGCGCCGCGTACGCAGCCTGATTCCACGGGTTTCCTGACGCGGACGCGCCACTGAAGCGAGCGCAGCGTGCGCGTGAGATGCGTCGCAAATGTGGTCTTGCCGGTGCCGGTATCGGTGGCGGTGATGAAGAGGCCTGAGTGGTGTGCGCGCATGGTCTTGAGGCGGTGGTTGTGTGTAAGTGTCGGTCGCTTGTTCTTGAGCGGCCGCGATCAGTCTGATTGGCCGGTGAGGCGGAGGAGCGCCTCGGCATACTTGGCGCGGGTGCGGGTGATGATGTCTGCCGGCAGGCTGGGGCCTGGTGCTTTCTTGTCCCAGTCCAGGGTCTCCAGGTAATCGCGGACGAACTGTTTGTCGAAAGAGGGCGGATTTGCACCGGGGCGGTAGGCATCGGCCGGCCAGAAGCGAGACGAATCCGGTGTCAGTACCTCGTCGATGAGGACCAGTTCGCCGTTTTCGGGATCTCGGCCGAACTCGAATTTGGTGTCGGCGATGATGATGCCGTGTTCCAGGGCGTAGGTCGCCGCCTCGCGGTAGAGGGCGAGGCTGAGGTCGCGGACGCGTGCGGCCTCTTCGGCGCCGATGGTATCGCATAGATTTGCGAAATCGACGTTTTCATCGTGATCGCCGACAGCAGCCTTGGTCGAAGGGGTGAATATTGCTTCCGGCAGCTGGCCGGCAAGTGGCAGGCCGGTTGGCAGCTTGATGCCGCAGACGGCGCCATTGCGTTGGTAATCTTTCCAGCCTGACCCAATCAGATAACCGCGTACGATGGCCTCGACCGGCAAGGCTTCCAGCCGGCGCACGATCATGGATCGACCGATCAGGGGCGCGCGTTCGGCTGGATCGGGCAGCACATCCTCGAGCTGGAGATCAGAGAGGTGATTGCGGCACAGATGCGCGAGGCGTGCGAACCAGAATTGCGATATCCGGGTAAGTGTCCGTCCCTTGTCCGGAATAGGGTCGGGCAGGATGACGTCGAAGGCCGACAGGCGGTCGGTGGCAACGATCAGTAGGTGTCGGTCGTCGACGGTAAAGATGTCACGGACCTTGCCGCGATGGACCAGAGGCAGGCTGCTGATCTCAGCCTGGAAGAGGGTGTCGGCCATTCCGAATGACTCCATGGGCAAAACGCTATTGTATGCTTTCGAGGCGAATGCTTGGCATCGGCGGCGGGCTGGGCGAGAATTGAAAGCTTTTCGACCCACAATCTCGGGGTGAACATGCAGGATGCGCCGTTGATCGGCATTGTCATGGGCAGTGATAGCGACTGGCCGGTAATGGTTTGCGCTGTTGAGTGTTTGACGGCATTCGACGTGCCGCACGAGGCACGCGTGGTGTCCGCGCACCGCACGCCGGATTTGCTCTTCGAGTACGCCGAGCGCGCAGCCTCGCGCGGGCTGGCCTGCATCATTGCCGGTGCTGGCGGGGCGGCGCACCTGCCAGGCATGTTGGCCAGCAAGACCACGGTGCCGGTATTGGGCGTGCCCGTGCCCTCACGTCACCTCAAGGGGATGGATTCGCTGTTGTCGATCGTGCAGATGCCCAAAGGCGTGCCGGTCGCGACCTTTGCCATTGGTGAGGCCGGCGCCGCAAATGCTGCGTTGTTCGCGGTGGCCATGCTGGCTCGGGAGGATGCGGTACTGGCGCGTCGCCTGACCGAATTCCGCGAGGCGCAGGCGCGGAAGGCCGCGGCCATGACCTTGCCACCACAGACATGATCCTGCCAGGTGCTACCCTGGGACTGCTGGGCGGTGGTCAGCTGGGTCGACTGTTCGTGTTGGTGGCGCGCGAGATGGGTTATCGGGTGATCGTGCTCGATCCGGATGACCGCAGCCCGGCGGGCGAGTTGGCGGATGAGCATGTTTGTGCTGATTACCGCGATGCCGAGGCGTTGACGCGTTTGGCGTCGGCGTGCGCGGCGATCACCACGGAGTTCGAGAACATCCCGGCGGAGTCACTGAAGCTGTTGGCGCAACGATTGCCAGTCCATCCGTCCGCTGACGCCGTGGCTACGGCGCAGGACCGTCTGCGTGAGAAGCGCTTTCTACGCGACTTGGCTCTGCCGACCGCAGCCTTCGCGGCGGTGGGTTCGGCGGCGGACTTGCCGGTCGCGGCCGCTGCGGTGGGCTTCCCTGCGATACTCAAACGGGCGAGTTTCGGGTATGACGGCAAGGGCCAGATTCGCGTGGCCACGGCCACAGACCTTGAAGCGGCGTTCGTTTCGTTGGGCGGCGTTGCTTGCGTGCTGGAACAGCAGGTGGCGTTGGCGTGCGAAATTTCAGTAGTGCTCGCGCGCGCGACAAGCGGAGAGATGGTGTGCTACCCGGTAGCCGAAAACGAACACCGTAACGGTGTTCTGGCCGTCTCCACCGTGCCCGCGCAAATTGACGAAGTGCTGTCCGAACGGGCGTTGTCGATGGCCCGTAGCATTGCCGAAGCGCTGGAGTATTGTGGCGTGCTGGCGGTGGAGTTTTTCGTCACCCGCGAGGGTGAATTGTTGGTCAATGAGATGGCGCCGCGTCCGCATAATAGCGGTCACTACACGGTGGATGCTTGCGTGTGTTCTCAGTTTGAGCAGCAGTTGCGCGCGCTCTGTGGTTTGCCGTTGGGCGATACGCGTCTGCTCAGCCCAGTGTCCATGGTGAATCTGCTGGGTGATCGCTGGCTGCAGGACGGGGGTATTGACTGGGCGCAGCTTTATGCGACGCCCGGCGCCCGTCTGCACCTGTATGGTAAACACGAGACCCGCGCCGGGCGCAAAATGGGGCACTACTGCGTGCTGGCTGAGACGCGCGCGGCGGCGCAGGGTGCAGCCAGGGCGCTGGATGCCGCGCTATCGCCATCGACTGATCCGGCCGCTTAGGTTGTGGCGGCCATGTGCGTTCTGGGCAGGCGTACATGTTGCGCCGCCTCTGCCAGCACGTAGTCGTGAAAGGCCTGAGTCACCGGTGTATTGCGCTTGCCGCGCCGATGAACCATGTACCAGTCGCGCAGGATGGGGAAGCCATCCGCCTTGAGCACGACGATGCGCGCTGCCTCTAGCTCCAGCTCCAGGGTGTGAAGCGAGACGATGCCTAGGCCGAGCCCGGCCTCCACCGCGTGCTTGATGGCCTCGTTTGAGCTCATCTCCATGCCGGTCCGCAATTGTTGGCCATGCTGTTCGAAGAACCTCGCGATTGCGCCGCGTGTACCCGATCCCTGCTCGCGTAATACGAAACGCTCCTGCGCTAGGCGCGCCAGCGGAATCGATACTTCGCCGACCAGCGGATGTTCTGGCGCGGCGATCGCAACCAGCGGATTTTCCATGAATGCCTCGGCCTCCAAATCCATGTCGCTGGGAGGTTCGCCCATGATGACGATATCGGTTTCATTGTTGCTAAGTTGCTTGAGCAATGTTTCCCGATTGGTCACATCGAGGGAAATGGAAACCTCGGGGTACTGGCGGGAGAAATCGGCCAGCAGGCGCGTGGCGAAGTGGTTCGCGGTGGAGGCGACTGAGATGCGCAGCTGGCCTCGGCGCAGGCCCTTCATGCCCTCAAGTACCTCATCGGCCTCAGCGACGACTTCGTTGATGCGCTGCACGAAGCCATGTAATACACGGCCCGCGTCGGTGAGGTCGATGCGGCGTCCGAGGTGTTCGAACAGGGGGAGGCCGATATTTTCCTCCAGCTGCCGGACCTGCATGGAGACGGCCGGTTGCGTGAGGAACAGTTCCTCCGCGGCACGGGTGAAGCTAAGCTGGCGGGCTACGGCCTCGAAGGTCTTGAGTTGGCGGAAGGTGAAATTCATGATGCGCTCCTCAGGGGGTGTTGCGCTTGCCGGCACGGGACGCGCATCCTTTCATGATTGGGGTGTCGCATCGTTTGATATAGGCCAATGTATAAGTTTTTACTGATCAAAACAATCATTAAAATTGATTGTTCTTTATATTGAGGTTCGGACTAAGCTTGCCGGACCGTGATTAGGGTGGGTGTCCTACGACCGCGCGAGGCCCCAGATATCTGGATCGAATCAAGAGCTGCTTTCTGATCTGAGGAGACAAACTATGGCTGAAAAAAAATACAGTGCCGGTGTGAAAGATTATCGGCAGACATACTGGCAGCCGGAGTACGTGCCGCTGGATACCGACATTCTGGCGTGCTTCAAGATCACGCCGCAGGCTGGCATTGACCGCGAGGAAGCCGCTGCGGCAGTAGCCGCCGAGTCGTCGACCGGCACTTGGACCACCGTGTGGACCGACCTGCTGACCGACATGGATTACTATAAGGGACGAGCCTACCGCATCGAAGATGTGCCAGGCGACGATACCTGCTTCTACACCTTCATTGCCTATCCGATCGACCTGTTCGAAGAAGGTTCGGTGGTCAACGTGTTCACTTCCTTGGTGGGCAACGTGTTCGGTTTCAAGGCGATTCGCGCGCTGCGTCTCGAAGATGTTCGTTTCCCGATTGCCTATGTTAAGACCTGCGGTGGTCCGCCGAGCGGCATTCAGGTCGAGCGTGACAAACTCAATAAGTACGGCCGCCCGATGCTCGGCTGCACCATCAAGCCCAAGCTCGGCCTGTCGGCCAAGAACTACGGCCGTGCGGTCTACGAGGCCCTGCGCGGCGGCTTGGACTTCACGAAGGACGACGAGAACGTCAATTCGCAGCCGTTCATGCGCTGGCGCGACCGTTTCGAGTTCGTCATGGAAGCCATCCTCAAGTCCGAGCAGGAAACCGGCGAGCGCAAGGGTCATTACCTGAACGTCACCGCCCCGACGCCCGAGGAAATGTACAAGCGTGCGGAGTTCGCCAAGGAAATCGGCGCGCCGATCATCATGCACGACTACATCACCGGCGGCTTCTGCGCCAACACGGGTCTGGCCAACTGGTGCCGTGACAACGGCGTGCTGCTGCACATTCACCGCGCCATGCACGCGGTGCTCGACCGCAACCCGCACCACGGCATCCATTTCCGCGTGCTGACCAAGATCCTGCGCCTGTCCGGTGGCGATCACCTGCACACCGGCACCGTGGTCGGCAAGCTTGAAGGCGACCGTGCCGCAACGCTGGGCTGGATCGATCTGCTGCGCGAATCTTTCGTGCCGGAAGACCGCTCACGGGGCATCTTCTTCGATCAGGACTGGGGCTCCATGCCTGGCGCGTTCGCTGTCGCCTCTGGCGGCATCCACGTCTGGCACATGCCCGCGCTGGTCAGCATCTTCGGCGACGACTCTGTGCTGCAGTTCGGTGGTGGCACGCTGGGCCATCCTTGGGGTAATGCGGCGGGTGCGCATGCCAACCGCGTGGCGGTGGAAGCCTGTGTCGAGGCGCGCAACCAGGGTCGTGAACTCGAGAAAGAGGGTAAAGAAATCCTTACCGGGGCTGCCCAGCATTCGCCCGAACTCAAGGTTGCCATGGAAACTTGGAAGGAAATCAAATTTGAGTTCGATACCGTCGACAAACTCGATCTGGGTCACAAGTAATTTTGTGGCCGGATCGGACATGCGGTTAGAGATCAAGCCTATCCAAGCGCGCCACGGCGCAGAAAGAACAGGAGTATTGCAATGGCTGTGAACCCTTATATTTCAAGCAAGCGTTATGAGACGTTCTCCTACCTGCCGGCGTTTACGCCCGAGCAGGTGCGCAACCAGATCGCCTATGCCATTTCCCAGGGCTGGAACCCGGCGGTGGAGTACGCCCATCCAGACGATCAGGCCGACCACTACTGGCACATGTGGGGCCTGCCGATGTTCGGCGAGGATGCGGTCGACGTGGTGCTCAGCGAGATCGCAGCTTGTCATCGTGCCTTCCCGAACTATGTCGTGCGGTTTGTGGCGTATGACAACTATACCCAGAGCCAGGGTTTGGCTTTCGTGGTCCATCGCGGATAGCCGAAAGTCTGACCCTTGTTCGGTGACAAAAGGCCCGCCGCGGGTCCGATTGACCGGTGGCGGCCCATGTTGGTGAAAGAAGGTAAACGATATGACGCATACTCAGCCTGAAACTCATGCCGAGGCGCGGCTCTCGGGCCGCGAACTGGCACGCCAACGCCGTAAGGCGATGGCTTCCCAGGGCAAGCGCGCGGTCAAGCCGGCTCGCCAAGCCGCCGCTCACGTGGCGGCCGCGTCCGGTGGCCAGGTGTTGGCGAAGAAAAGTGCCCCTACGGCGGCAAGCGTTGCGCCGACCGGGCCGTCGGGCCGGATGCTGGCCCGGAGTCGACGCGAGGCGATGGCGCGCAACGGCAAAGCCGCGTTGCCGAACGCGCGGTCGAGTGGAAGGCCTGTGCGTGCGGCCCGGAGCGAGCCTGCTGGGGCGAAGAATTGTGCCGAAGCATGCTCCTGCGGTTGCAAGGGCGCGCGCGAGGATGCGTTGACCGTCGATACTGGGCAGTCGGCGGAACGTCGCGTTGCCATGGCGAGCGAGGCAACGTCACTCACCCCCAAGGAAATAGCCGCGCGTCTGGTGAAGAATCAGGTGCATGGCAGCGGGCGCGATATCGCACTGGCGCGTCGCAAGGCCCTGGGGCAGGAAGGCAAGGCGGGACTCAAGCGCGCGGCGCAGGCGACCAAGATCGCGAAGTATCTGCCTGAGAAGGACTGGCGGGTAGCTATTGCCAAGGGTGTAACTGGCCGCCAGGTGGCCATGCAGCGTCGCAAAGTGAGAGCGCTTGCCGGCCGCGGCGAGACAGGACAGTCCGCTGATGAGACGCGTAAGTCGGCCAGTCGCCGTACTGCGCGTGCGCTTGCTGCGCCGCCGAAGGTCGAGCAGGGCCATACGTTGTCGGGTCAGGAAGTCACCGGCACCATGGTAGAGCGTGCGCGCCAAGTCACCGGCAACGAATCGGGTTCATGCCGGTCCGTGACCGGAACCGAGTATATCGGCCTGGAACAATTTGACGCTTTCTGCCAGGCGCGACCCGAGGCGAATCCGGCCAAGGTCACGCTGAGCCGGACGCTGCATGGTCGCTCCGTGTCGGGTACCGAGGTGGCGCCCGACGACAGCGTTACGGGTGCGGAATCTGGCGCTTGTCGCGAGGTGACGGGTACACAGTATCTGTCCGCCGACCATTTCGAGCGTTTTTGCCCGACCCGGCCGCAGCCGCCGGCGAGCAAGGTGGGCATGACACGGACACAGAAAGACCAAGCGCTCACCGGCACGATGGTGCTTTCAGAGAGTCGTGTCACCGGCGGTGAAGCCGGCGCAGGCAGAGACATCACTGGCACCGGCTATGCGCGCGCCAAAGCGCCGAAGCCTGCTGCGGAAAAGGTGGCGGTCATGCATACGGCGAGTGGCGGCCAGGTGACGGGCACCACCGTCGGCCGTTCGGAGCACGTGACCGGTAACGAGCCAGGTACGTGTCGTGTCGTGAGCGGCACGGAGTATCTGAGTTCGGAGCAGTATGCCGCGTTCTGCGAAAACAGCCCGCCCCGGCCGCCGCGCAAGGTCAGTATCATGTCGACGCCAGCCGAACAGCCGGTAACGGGTACCTCGGTCTCGCGCGACGCGAAAGTGACAGGCAACGAGCCGGGCTCCTGCCGCGCCGTCACCGGTACGCCGTACTTTAATAGCCGTGATTTTGGCGATGTCTGTGCGAGCAATGGACCCGCCAAGGTGGGTGCAGCCGCGACACGGGCCGGTACGCAGGTATCCGGCACGGAGGTACGCTCCAACCCAAAAATGACAGGTGACGAGGAAGGTCGGTGCACCCTCGTCACCGGAACCGACTATGTCGGCGCGCAGGATTTGCGGGCCGTCTGTGTCGAAGGCACCCCGCCCGATCAGGCCGTAACCAAAGTAGCGGTTGATCGGACTTGGCAGGGCGAAACGATCACCGGTGCGGCTGTCGGTCGTGCCGCCAAAATGACTGGTGACGAATACGGCGGTTGCGCACCTATCAGCGGCACGCCTTACATCGGCCAAGGTCAGTATGTGCAGTTCTGCGAGCCGCGCGAAGCCGAGGCACAACTGGCGCGCGTGCCCACGCGTGGCATTGTTTCCGCCGCTGATATCACGGGCGACAGGCCGGGTGCAGGCGGATCCGTCATGACTGGCGACGAGCGCGGCGCGTGTGAACCAGTAACGGGTACGCCGTACGTGGGTCCGGACAATCTGTCTGCAGAATGCGCCATCGGTGGTGTCGGCAGCGGACGCTTCGTCGGTTCGCGCCGGGAAGTCGCTGAGCCGCCGCGGCCGTCTGCGCCTCGGGATTTCAGTATTGTGCCCCCCGCTAGGCAGGCATGCGAGGAGCGGCGCGGGCAGGCGGTGACCGGCGCACAAATCAACAGCGATCGGATTACCGGTAGCGCGAATCGCGCTCAGGGTCTGATCACGGGTACGCCTGAGTTTCGTCATCGCGACATCGATAGTAGGGCGGCCGAGACCGAGGCCGCTTCGGTAAAACTGCACAACAGGCCGAGCGACGAGGCAAGTCCACGCAATTTGCAGATCACGGGCGATACGTGGAGTGCGCAACAGAGAGAGAAGGTGACCGGCACCGAGGGCCACTTCTCCGTGATGCGCAACCCGACCCAGCGAGGCAATCCGCGGGGTGCGGGGCGCAATGCGCAAGGCCATCGTGACGTTGAGCGTCCGGAGGTGCCGGAAAGTCCAGTCACTGGCTCGGCAGGCGCCACAATGCGCGGTGCGGTTGTGACGGTGTCTAGAGGCGCACGCGGGTAAAGGCCATGCGTACGCGTACCCGACAACGCCAACCAACCCGCCGTGCCACGCGCTCGGTATCGCCTCTGCCCGGCGGTACTCTGTTGTCCGGCGCTGATGCGCTGATGCCCGCGCGCGTGATGCTGGCCAACCCGGCCTGCAATCTGGGTGAGAGCCAGCATTGTGAGCACGTGTTGGTCGATCGCGAGCTGAACAAGGCGCTGTATGGTTACGAGGGCATGCTGCAGGCTCGTTTCGACGGTGTTGACGAGACATTGAAGGCGGTGGCCGAACTGCCCCGAGACGAGGGGTTTGTGGCGCGGGCACAGCAGCTGGCGTGTACACGTCTCGGCTGTGAACTGCCGGCATTTATGTTGCAGGGGCCGTGGATCGCGGGGTTGGATATGCCCGCGCTGTACGCCCACTGTCTGTTCGAGATGTGTCGACACAGCGTGGCGCAGGCCCCGCAGGAGCAGCAGAGCTGGCTCAAGGGTATGGCGATCGACGATGCCTTCCTCACGGAGTGCGGCTACCACACGCTGGACATCACGCCCTGTGCTGATGGCCGCCTTCAGGGCGTGTTGCCCTTCGTGCTTCGGATTGCGCCGACCAGCGACGCGGTCGTGCTCAAGGCTTATGCGGGCGCATTGTTCGATATCGAGCTGGACATGGCTGACTGGAGCCAACGCGAGTTGGCGCAGCGCCTAAGTGGACGTCGCGAAACCCGCTATTTGAAGATGGCGGTGTACCACTACAGCAGTTCCAAACCATCTAGCGAAGGCTGCGCGGCGCATGGCAGCGACGAACAGGCGGCGCGCGATGCCGCGATCGACCGCTTGAGACAGCTGCGTAATGGCATTGCTCAGGCCTTTGGCGCCGGGCTCGGCCCAGATGTGCTGTTGCTCGGTGTGGATACGGACCTGGACGCGATCCGCGTACATTTTCCAGATGCGAATGGTGAGCCGACGGCAACGGCAACCGTGGACGCAGCGCGTATTTATCGCGAAACACTGGGCATGACGGCAGAGCAGGCGCGCGCACATATCGCATCGGCCGTCGAACAGGTCGCTGACAAGCTCCGTAGCACGGGCCGGGCAGGTATGAAGGCCCTGATTGCGAGATTGCTGGAAGCCAATCTGTCGCAAATCGAATATGTCATCCAGCACCATGAGGGGCGCTACGAAAGTCTTGGCCATGGTGAACGTTTCATTTGCGTCGGCGATCCCATCGACGATCTGCAGATGCGCAACCTCTATTACTTCGCGCATCTCGACACGCTAGAAGAAGGAGCAGCCTGCGTCGACGTCGGCATGCATATCTTCGAAAAGCTGAATCTGTCACGCGGCTTCCCGATACCGGTAATCGTGCATTTCAGCTATGCCTCGGTCATCCCGGGCGCGCGTGAGCGTGTGATCGAGCGAGGGGAGCGAGTGATGAGCGCTATACAAGCGCGTTACCGGGATCGCATGCCCTCAGGGATGATCAAATTCGCACTGTGCGTCAGCGATGCGACCGGAGCAGAGCGTTTGGCGCTGGTGCGTGAATGCGTTACGAATGCTCAGGCCGGAAACAGCGAAGGAATGGTTTCATGAAGATCATGCGGGTCGTGCAGACACTGGTGTCCACCAATCGGATCGATAGCATGGGTCATCGGCCGCTGCTGGTCGTGCAGGAAAAGGAAGGTGGGATACCGAGCGTCGCGATCGATGCGATCGGCTGCGTGCCTGGTGACTGGGTAATCTGCGTGGGTTCCTCGGCGGCGCGCGATGCGGCGGGCGCCAAGGATTTCCCATCTGACCTGACGATCGTGGGCATCATCGACCATTGGAATCCGTAGGGGAGTGCCATGGAGATTATGCGCGTGAAGGATGACCTCGTTTGCACACGACGCGCAGCGGGCCTAGGCGGCGAGGATCTACGCATCCTGGAATCGCTGAGCGGCGCGTTATCGGTAGCGGTGGATCCGGTGGGCGCACCTGCCGGAAGTTGGGTTTTCACGACTAGTGGCAGCGCCGCGCGCTATGCGCTGCCGGATCCGAGGACTCTGACCGATCTCACGATCTGCGGAATCATCGATCACTGGGAGGTAGCGCAAGCCTGCGGCATGAAGTGATGGTGGCGTGGCGAGCCGGCTGGCTTGAAACGCGTTATTGGTTTTTATTGAATCAATGTTGACATGAAAGGAGATGGACAAATGGCGGATTACAGCGGTGTAGCGTTGGGCATGATTGAAACCCGTGGCCTGGTGCCGGCGATTGAAGCGGCGGATGCGATGACCAAGGCGGCGGAAGTGCGTCTGATCGGTCGTCAGTTCGTGGGTGGTGGTTACGTCACGGTGCTGGTGCGCGGTGAGACGGGTGCGGTGAACGCGGCGGTTCGTGCCGGCGCTGATGCCTGCGAGCGTGTGGGTGATGGCCTGGTGGCAGCACACATCATTGCGCGCGTGCACAACGAGGTCGAGGGTATCCTGCCTAAGGCGCCGAGCGCCTGAAGCGAGCCCAAGGGCGAATTTCAATAATGATTGCTTGAGGAACTGAAAATGGCGGATTACAGCGGTGTAGCGTTGGGCATGATTGAAACCCGTGGCCTGGTGCCGGCGATTGAAGCGGCGGATGCGATGACCAAGGCGGCGGAAGTGCGTCTGATCGGTCGTCAGTTCGTGGGCGGTGGTTACGTCACGGTGCTGGTGCGCGGTGAGACGGGTGCGGTGAACGCGGCGGTTCGTGCCGGCGCTGATGCCTGCGAGCGTGTGGGTGATGGCCTGGTGGCAGCACACATCATTGCGCGCGTGCACAACGAAGTTGAGGGTATTCTGCCGAAAGCGCCACCGAGCGAGTAATCGCCAGCGCCGGCTTCGTACACAACGATTGATCGAGGAACAACTGAATGGCGGATTACAACGGAATAGCGCTGGGCATGATCGAAACCCGTGGTCTGGTGCCGGCGATTGAAGCGGCGGACGCGATGACCAAGGCGGCGGAAGTGCGCCTGATCGGTCGTCAGTTCGTGGGCGGTGGTTACGTCACGGTGCTGGTGCGTGGTGAGACGGGTGCGGTGAACGCGGCGGTCCGCGCTGGCGCTGATGCCTGCGAGCGCGTGGGTGATGGCCTGGTGGCGGCACACATCATTGCGCGCGTGCACAACGAGGTCGAGTGCATCCTGCCCAAGGCGCCCGACGCGTCAGGCAGTGGCCGCGACAGTGAGATCGCGCCTGCGCTCAGCTAAGGGGCTGAGCGGCATGAACCAGCGAGTCGATCCACGCACGCTCGGTTGGCTAAATCGAGCGCTTAATCACGAGATGAGCGCCGTACAACAGTACCTGGCCCAAAGCGTGCTCGCACGTTTGTGGGGCGATGAGGCGCTCTCCGCCAGACTGCGCAAGGAATGCATGGAGGAACTCGACCATGCGGAGTGGTTGATGGAGCGGTTGATTCTGGACGGAGTAGCGCCGAATGCCGGCACGCTCCCGCCCGCTCGGCTCGGCCGCGAGGCTAGGGCATTGCTGGATGCTGATCGCGAACTGGAGGTTGATGCCGTCGCTTTATACAAGATGGCACTGGCGCATGTGCGCCGCGTTCGCGACCCAGCCGGTGAGCAGTTGTTCGCACAATTGCTCACGGAAGAGGCTGAACACGTGCGCGAGCTAGATCGCCTCGATGACACAGCCAGGAGGCATGAGGAATGAGCGTAACACCGCCCGATGGCTGGACGACGAGCAGTGCGGGGCCGGCGACCTGGTTCAAGCGCTTCGAATTTTCCGATTACGCTAGGTTACGCCGCTTTCTAGACGATATGGCAGCGCTTGCGGAAGAGACGGGCGTACATCCCGACAATATCGGTTTTGGGCGCAATTATGTGAATGTCACCCTGGAGGCGCAAGCCGAACAGGATGTCCAGCAGGGCGACTTCATTCAGCGTCTGGACCGTTTGTCCGAGCAGGATTGACGAGCCTCCATGCACTATATCGCGGTGATCAATCAGAAGGGTGGGGTCGGCAAGACGACCATTTCGATCAACCTTGCGGCGGGTTTCGCGCAGCGGTTGCCCACGCTACTGATTGATCTCGACCCTCAGGGTACAGCGAGCGCATGGGCGTCTGTGGCCAGCCGCCCGCTGCCGATGCGGGTTAGCCACATGCCAGCCGGCTTTGATGCAAACCGGCCGGTTGCCGAGGGTGATCAGCCGGAAGTGGTGATTGTCGACTGTCCCCCGACCTTGGACAGCGATACGGTGATCCAGGTCCTGCGTTCGGTCGACCAGGTGTTGATCCCGGTGCTGCCGTCGCCGCTGGATCTGTGGTCCAGTTTGCGCTTAGCCGAATCCGTCGAGGAGGCTCAGCGCGTCAGCGGCAAGCTACAGGCGCGGCTCTTGATTAATCAGCTGGAGCCGCGTAGCGCGCTATCGAGTGCAATGGAGGGCGCGCTGCGCGAATTTTCCATTCCCTCTTTGTCGACGGCAGTACGTCGACGCGCGGTTTATCGCAGTACGGCGATGGAAGGCTTGACCGTATTCCAGGTGGGTACGAACGGCGCGCCAGCGCGCGCTGAATTCAACGCGATAATAGACGAGGTGCGGACATGACCAGTATGAGCGATAAGCTGAGCGCCAGCGTACGCAAGGCCAAGGCGCAAGGGGCTGAGGAAGCCAAGGCCGAGACGAAGACCGAATCGTCTGCGAGCACGCCGCGTAAGACAAGCAGCACGCGCCGTGCTGGTACGACACGAGCCGCCAGTCGCGCGGCCAAGCCTGCGGCCACTTCTCACGCCGAAGCCAGCGCATCGGCGCCTAAGGCCACATACGCAGAGCTTTTCCCGGCCCGGGTCTGGCCAGACTGATACCTCGCGTCACCCGCACTTGGCCCACTTTGGATCGGAACCCCATCATGCGCAGACTCACACCCAAGCAACTTCAGGCCCAGCATCGCCGCGAGGGCGCTAGACCCGCCGCCGAACAGACTTCCGCGCCGATCGCCGACGTCCCTAGCGGCAGCGCCGACCTGCTGGCCGACTACCGAGTGACCCAGGAGCCCTACTATCGGACCCTGGGTGATGAAGTTGAATTGTACGAGGCGGCCTACGAAATCCGCATGCCCATGATGCTCAAGGGCCCAACCGGCTGCGGCAAGACTCGTTTCGTCGAATACATGGCTTGGAAGCTCGGCAAGCCATTGATTACAGTTTCCTGCAACGAAGACATGACTGCATCGGATCTGATCGGTCGCTATCTGCTTGACGCTAACGGTACGCGCTGGCAAGACGGGCCGTTGACGCTGGCTGCACGCCACGGCGCGCTTTGCTATTTAGATGAGGTGGTCGAGGCTCGCCAGGACACGACCGTAGCCATTCATCCGCTAACCGATTCGCGTCGTATCCTGCCGCTGGAGAAGAAGGGTGAGGTGGTCCAGGCGCATCCTGACTTCCAGCTCGTGGTTTCCTACAACCCTGGCTACCAGTCGGTGATGAAGGATCTCAAGCAGTCGACCAAGCAGCGCTTTGGCGCCCTCGACTTCGACTATCCAGAGCACGATGTCGAAGTGGAGATTGTCGCGCATGAATCGGGCGTCGATGCTGAAACCGCTTCCAAGCTCGTACACATTGCAGAGCGCGCTCGAAATCTCAAGGGGCACGGGCTCGACGAAGGTCTTTCAACCCGCATGCTTGCCTATGCCGGCTCACTGATCGCCAAGGGCGTCGATCCGTTGAAGGCCTGCCGCGTTGCGCTGGTACGTCCGATTACCGACGATCTGGACATGCGCGACGCACTGGACGCCGCCGTGACGACCTATTTCTAGACGCCGCGACGACGACTGCACCCCCGCATGAGCATACGTCTGGAAGAGCAAAGCGCATTGATTGAGGCGCTGCCTGAGCGTACCGCATCACTGTTGCGCGACACTTGGTCGGAGGCAACACGGACGTTTTCCGGTGCCGGGCTGCGTAATTTTCTGCGCGGGGTAGAAGCATTCAATGACCTCGGCCGCAGCGAAAACCTTTTGCTCAGCTACATCGAGAAGGCGCCGCAGCTGGCGCGCGCAGTCGGCGAGGACAGTGTCCCGTTATTGGTCGAATTCATCCTGGCGATGTCCTCTAAAACCTCGGGCGAGGTACTGGGGCTGTTAGTGGATGCGGCGCCTGGCGCCGCTGCACGCCTGGGGGATATCGAAGTATTCACCCAATTTCTCGATCTGATGTCGCATGTGGCCGCCACCGCGCCGCGTGGTACACGGCCGCTGCTCGAACACCTGGATCGCCTGTTCAGCCAGCTCACCCTGGGTGGCCTGCGCCGCTGGGTGCAGTGGGGATTGAAAACCTACGCCAACGATATCGAGGGCCAGCATCGCTATTTCTCGCTGAAAAGCCCGGATTCGCTCAGCGTATTGCAGCGTGAACGCAAAGGCACGGTTTTCATTGAGGTGCAGCGGCGCCTCAACATGTATTTGCGTGCGATATGGGGGCGGGATTTCTTCATGCGCCCGACCGCAGGTGACTACGAGGATCGCGAGGGGCTACGCCCCTATATTGAGCGCTACGTTATCCATATCGCCGATGCATATGACGATTACCGCTCTGATGACGATACGTCGTCCGACGGCGTCGTCGTCGGTACGGACATCTACCGCGCGGCTGCCAACCATTGCGCCGCGCACTTGGTATTTACCCGCGAGCCACTGCCGTCGGAGGGTCTCAGTGCGCTGGAACGCGCGGTATGCGAGCTGATTGAGGACGCACGGGTCGAAACGCTGGCCTGCGCACGCTATCCAAACATGCGCAACGCTTGGCTGGCGATGCATCCGATACCTTCGACGGAGATACCGCAAACGCCAGGTGATCTGTTGCATCGACTTGCCTACAGCCTGCTGGATGAACAGCATGAGGATCCGCACGTTTGGGTTGCCGATGCGGTCGCACGCTTTCGTGCGCTACCTTCTCTGGAGAACGGGGTTTTCAGCCTGGAACTCGGCGTTCAGCTCGCACAGACCTTGACCGAATACGGTTTACCACCCTATCAGGCTCGACGTGACAGACAGCGGGCGATCTACCGTGACGACAACCGCTTCATCTGGAGCGGTGGGGACTACGATACGGATGAGGCGTTGATGGCGACATGGGAGCCCAAGCAGCAGCGCCGAGATATCAACGTGATGGAAATGGTCAATGCCGTCGATGTCGAATTCGCCGGCGACGATGCACAGGAAATCTGGGTGCTCGGTACCGAGTTCATGCTCGACGATGGTACCTCGCTCAACGAGCTGGAGGGTGGTCAACCGGTCAGCCTCCCGGTGCATTATCACGAGTGGGACTACCAGATACAGCTCGAACGTCCAGAGTGGGCAACGGTCATCGAGCGGCGGCCGCAGATGGGCGATATCGACACGATTGAGCAGACTCTCGATGAACTCAAGCCCACCGTCTCGCGGCTCAAACATAAGATCGAATCGCTGGTGCCGCAGGGGATGCAGCGCATCCGGCACCTGGAGGATGGCGACGACCTGGATATCGACGCGGCCGTGCGGGCGATGATTGACCTGCGCTTAGGGCGGCAGCCCGATCCTCGGGTCATGATGCGTAACCGTCTACACAATCGTGACGTCGCCGTACTGATGCTGCTCGACGTCTCCGAGTCGGCCAACGACGCGGTGCCGGGTGGCGACGAGACCATCCTGTCCTTGACCCGCAAGGCCTGCCTGGTGCTCGCCGAGGCACTGGAAAAGATCGGCGATCCTTTCGCGCTGCACGCGTTTTCTTCCGACGGCCGCCACGATGTCCGCTATCAGCGCATCAAGGATTTCAATCAGCCCTACGATGACATCGGCAAGGCCCGGCTCGCCGGCATGACGGCCGGTTATTCGACCCGCCTCGGCACGGCGCTGCGTCATGCCGGCAGCTATCTGCGCCAACTCCCGCAGCAGAAGAAATTGCTGCTGGTGATTACTGATGGTGAACCCGCTGATGTGGATGTTCGCGATCCCCAGTATCTGCGTTACGACGCGCGCTACGCGGTCGATGAATTGCGGCGCGAGGGCGTCGTGACCTACGGCCTGAGTTTGGACCCCTATGCCGATCAATACGTCTCGCAGATTTTCGGTGTTGGGCGCTATGCGGTCGTCGACCACGTCGAGCGTTTGCCGGAGAAACTGTCGACGCTTTACATGGGATTGACGCGATGAACCCGATGAATATCGAGTTGCGCACCTTCGTCTTCATCGACGCGTTGCAGCCGCAGCTTGCCTCCTATCTGGCGACCTCGTCACAGGGCTTCCTGCCGATTCCGGGCGACGCCTGCCTGTGGGTCGAGGTTGCGCCGGGCATGGCGGTGCATCAGTTGTCCGATCTCGCGCTTAAATCGACCAACGTGCGTATGGGCCAACAGGTGGTCGAGCGTTCGTTCGGTTCGATGGAAATTCACTTCCGTAACCAGAGTGAGGTCAAAGCGGCCGGCGATGCCATTCTTGGCCGGTTGGACGTGTCGGTCGAGCAGCGGATGGGTTGCAACATTCCCTGGCTGGAGATCATCCGTGCCATTACCCCGGATCACGCTACCCTGATCAACCGTCAGCAGCGCTACGGCTCCATGATTCTGCCGGGCAAGTGTCTGTTCATCATGGAAACGCAACCGGCCGGTTATGTCATCCATGCGGCCAACGAGGCGGAAAAGGCGGCCAACGTGACGCTGGTCGATGTCAAACCGTTCGGTAATTTCGGTCGTCTGACCATGATGGGCAATGATGCTGATGTCGAGCAGGCAGCGGAAGCGGCTCGACGGGCAGTGGAATCGATCAATCGGCGGGCAAAACCCGTGATGCAGGTGGACTGAGCATGCGCATCGACACCTTAGCGAAACGCCTGATGTTCAACACCGTGCGCGTGGATACGGTACTGGAAGACGGCACCGAGGGTTCGGGCACGGGTTTCGTGGTTGCACACCAGGGCCCACACGGCCTGCGTCGCTTCATCGTCACCAACCGTCACCTGGTTGAGGGCGTGCGTAGCGGAGGGCTTGTGTTCACTCAGGGGCGGGACGGACAGCCCTTGATCGGTACCCGGTTCGAACTTGAGATTGAGGAATTTCCGCACGCGTGGTTCCTGCATCCCGATCCGGAAATGGATCTTGCCATTGTGCCGATGGCGCCGCTGGAGCGCGCCGCGCGCGACCAGGGCGTGCAGCTTTACTACCACGACATCGACACCGTACTGGTGCCCGACGCGGCCACCGTCAACGGTTTCGATGCACTTGAGGAAATTCTGTTCATCGGTTATCCCAATGGGGTCTGGGATCACGTGAACCTGCTGCCGATCATGCGTCGTGGCACCACTGCCACGCCCATCGGTATGGATTTCGAGGGACAGGCCGAATTTCTCATCGATGCCGCTGTCTATCCCGGCTCCAGCGGCAGCCCGGTATTCCTATACCGGGGCGAGAGTACGGCACCTGCCGGCGCTGCGCGCGCGCCGTTGTATTTTCTCGGTGTGATTGCCGCGGTCTTCTTTCGTGAGGAGGAGAACCAGCTGGTGCCCGGGCCGGTACCTGCCGGCCAGGGCAGCGCCAGGGTGCGCCAGTCTGAGATGATCGATCTCGGTCTGGTCATCAAGTCCAAGGCGGTGGTCGATCTGATCGAGGAATATTGCCGCCGCTGGCGCGAATGACGCAGCACCGATCGAGAGCACGTCTCAGTTGGTGAATTTCACCAACCGGCTCACCTGGATGTCGGAGATGAAGATCACGCCCGAATGCTTGTTGAAGAACGGCGTGAAGCCTTCGACGATGGGCTCCACCAGTGCTTCGGGCACTGCGGTGATGATCATGATCAGCACGTCGTCCTCGTTGAACATCACGTGTCCTTCGTAGAAGCCGTGGCTGCCCTTGCCGGATAGCTGGTTGACGATGGTGTACCCCTTGACGCCCGCACGGTCGAGCAGGTCGGTCGCGAACTCCATATGCTCACCTTCGAGGATGATTTCCAGTTTTTTCAGGGGATTCAGCTTCAGATTTTGCATCGCGCTACTCTCGAAATCAGTGTGTGGAAGCGACAGGGGGAGCGGCCAGCTCCGACCATTCGCGCCGTTCGTCGTCGAAGAAATGGATTTGCCCGTTTTCGGGGTCGACCACCACCAGCCTGATCCAGCCGTTGTGGACCAATGATTTGACGGGTGCAACCGCATTTAGGGCGTCGCAGGCATGCGAGAACGGCGCCTCGATGACGGTGATCAGGCGCAGTGGTTCATGGTAGGGACGACCATTCTTGAGCACGGTCTGTGCCGGCAGGCCGGTGCGCAGATCGCCGATGTTGCCGCTCATGACCGCGAAGCGGCCGGCGACGTTGTGATACACCTTGCTGCCGCTGCCATAGTGTTCGTTGTCGACAGCAGAAAAGTAATGCTCCATGTTGATCCACTGACCGACGACGAGCGGGCCGGTCAGGATGTTTTCAAGCAGCCTGCGACGCGGATCCAGCCGCCAGTCGTAAGAGTGCAGGAATGCGCGTCCGTCGAGGGACGTGCCCTGGGTCATGCCACGTCGGCCGATGATGAAATAGGCATTGCGCGAAAGCCCCCATTCTGGACGTACCTGCGACCAGTCTAGCGCGTTGCGACGCACCATCCGTTCTGCCTGATCGGGGTCGAGACGGCGTGCGGGCATCGTCATGAGCTTGGGCGCGCGCTCCACAGCGGACAGCCGGGAGGCAGCACGTAGGCCCTTGCGTAGGCGGTCAATATACAAAAGATGGCCGGCCGGAAGCAGTTCCAGGTCATGCGGCACGACCTCGTCTGTCGTGGTGTTGTGCAGCGCGGGTATGAACCAAGTGTCGTCTGGGATATCGATGCCTTGCTTGCGCAGCCGGCCGCGAACCTCCGGCTTGTTGGCCATGTAGGCCAGCGCACGGGCATTGTTGAGGCCGAGGTTGCCGCCGCAGGCACCGCAGTCCAGTGCGGATTCGTAGGGGTTGTTCTGCGACAGACTGCCGTGGCCGATGAGCAGGACGAAGCGCGAGAAATTGCGTGCCAGACCAATGGAGCTCAGGGCCTGGGCCACGAAACGTACCTGCTCGCGCAGCGAGAAGCCGATCCTGGCCAATTGCTCCATCTGCCGCGCGGCTTCGTCTCGGTTGATGCGGTAATGCGCACGCAAGCGTGCCAGCAATGCATCGAGCCGCACGCGGTCGATACCTAGCCGTTCCACCAAAGAGTCGTTTACGACTTGATGTTCCAGTGCAATTTCGCGCAGTTCGCGGACCACGTTGTCGGGGATGGCCTCATCCTGGCGGCCAAGCTCCTGTTTGAGCGCGATCATGATCAGTGCGCGCTGAACGGCGCGCACGATCGAATCGGCTTGCTCGCTGGTGAGCTTGTCCAGCAGCAGCCGGGTGGCGGGTTTGTGCGGTATCAGGCGCTCACGCCAGCGGTTGTACAGGCTCGGGGCAAAGGTCTTGCCGAACATGTCGAAGCCGAACAGTAGGCCGACCGCCTCGACCGTGGCAAACGGTGCGACGACGGACTCTTTAAGTTCGTGCAGCGCGTGCTCCAGGGCGCTAATCGCGGCGGGCTCGCCGGCCTGCTGATCGATGCTCATTTCCAGTGTCAGGTTGCGTGGTGTGGCCACCGCAGGGCACAGATGGGTTTCGCTGCCCTTGCCGAGTTCGATGAAGCTCATCGGCACGCCGAAAAAACCGGCGATGCCGTAGGTCTGGTAGTCGCCGATGGATTCGAGTTGACGGCGGAGCGGTTCCGAGCGCGTGTCGATGCAGAACAGGGCTTGCGCGAAGGGGCGCTTGTCTGACGTCTCGGCTGGCTGGATACACAGGTCGCGCAACAGAGATTGTGTGGCGCTGGCCTCCATAGCACGTAGCCACAACATGCCTTCGGCGCGCTCGAACTCGACCAGTGTGATCAGCAGGGTTTCCAGTTCGTCCACGGAAAGTCGGCCGAGGTCGACGCCAGCGCCCTGGGCGAGCGCACGCAGACGATCGGCCTGCTGTGCAGTCTCCTGGGCGCGCAGGGCCTCGGCATAGCGAGAACAGAGCACGCTCGTGACCTTCGCATCGCTGCATAACAGCGCTTCTTCGACCTCCAGGGCGAATGCGGGGAGGATTTCCCCGCTGTGCAGCTCATGCTGCAGAAATGCGCGGTGAGTGTCACGGTCGAGGTAGGTATGCATGGACGGCGCATCGATATTGCGCCAGGGCAGGTGACGTGCGTGTTCTTGCAGTAATGCGAGACTCAGCGACAGACGCAGGGCTAGCAGGTCGACGAGATCGGCTGGATGTGTTTTTTGCCAGTGATACTGCTTAGCGTGCGAGCGCCAGCGGATGAAGCCGGACCAGCCATGCAGCCGAGTGAGTTCGCGGGTGAAGTAGTCTTCCCACGCATGTTCCGGGATCTTCAAGGCCTCCATCACCAGAGCAATCATGGTCTCGGGTTGCTGCGCGCGCGTCAGCAGCTGTTCCATGTCGAGGCCGCGCAGCTTGAAGCGCAGATTGCGCAAGGCGAGCTGGCGCCACGCGCGGTACAGTCCTTGGTCGCGGTCCGGCATGCCCCAGGCGGACTGTCCTTCATCGAAAAAGTCCAGGCAGCTCTTGACCAGCAGGTCGTCCAGCGTGGTGCCTATATCGGTTGCCAACAGCGCATCGACCGATTCGTATACTGGGCGAGTCTCGCCCATCGCCTGGTGAAGTAGCGCTCGCAGCGTGTCGTCGGTGGGGTTTGTCCGGGCGCTGTCACCGGGCTCCCCACGCAGGTGGCTGGCGACGTCGCGCGGCGTTGCCAGCTTGCTTTGGCGGGTCACCGGCGTTTCGATGCAGGTGGCTAAGTGCAGGAATAACTTTTGTCCGTCTAAGGCTTGCGGCAGCGCATGACGGGCACTGAAGTTGGCAATCTGCGCCGCCAGCGCGTCTGGTTTTACACTGCCGTCGGCGAGGTAGCGCTGATATTCCGTGCGGGATAGGAAGCCGCGCGCATGGAACAGTTCCTCGCCGAGCGCTACCGCTCGCTCGAAAGTGAGGTGCTCAAGGCCGTGCAGCGGGTTGTGGTGAATGAAGCTGCGCATCGGCCAGAAATTGGGAATGGCTTCGCCCGCGATATAAACCATCGAGCGAATTTTGAGGGCGCGGGATAGAGGCAGGGTCATTTCAACCTCCCTGCAGCAGAGTTGTGAAAAGCGCTAGGCTGACCAGCAGCAGCGCGGCGAGCGAGGCCACGAGACCGTAAAGCGACTTGTCGGGGAGATCCGTGACCGCGGGAAGTGACTGCGGTCTACCGAACATAAAGCTTTGTAGCAGCACGACGGCCGCCCAGGTCCACAGGATCCAGACGAATAGAATGCCGGTGGCGATACCCGGGTCGGTATGCAGGACGATGCCCGTCAATACGAAAAAACCGGGGAAGACCGGGCTTGCCACGGCCGCCAGCGTGGTTAGCGTGAGGCTGCCGGCCAGGCGAGGTTGGTGCAGGTGAAGTCCGCCGTAGAGCCCGCCGTAGGCGGCACCGAATCGTTGTTCGAGTGCATCGCCCACGATGGCCATCAATGCCAGTGGCGCGCCGAGACTGAGCGCGGACTGCCAGCCTGACGTGAATTCCGGACGCAGCAACCAGAGCATCGAGTAGGCTGAGGCGCCCAGGTAGGCGCTCCATAGGCGCAGGTCACGCGTGGCCAGTAGCCGGACGGCATAAAGCAGCGCGCTCAATAACACCCAGATGCGCAGCCAGTCTGGTATGGCTAAGGCAGATCCCAGCAGGATCACGCCTGCGAGCGGCCAGAGCAGGAACAGGGCAGCGCGTATCGGAGCGGACTGTATCCGGCGCCCGAGCAATTGCACAAAAAGTGCGCTGAAGGGGAATACCGGTAGGAACAGCAGTGCCATAACGAGACGCGGAGTCAATTCGGTCATCACAGCCACCTCAGCCAGCGGTTGAGTCGGGCGGAAACACGGAACAGTGTTCGACCGAACAGGGAGTAGAAATCGCTGATGTACAACTCGCGGGAGAGATGCGTGTAGGCGGAGAGCCACACAGCGCCATTGCGAGGGCCATTGTCGTGCCGGTCGGATCGATACACGAGCAGCCAGCCCGCGAAGATGACCAGCGCGGCCAGACCTACTAGGGTGTAGAAAAAGGGTTGCGTGATGCCGGCAGCGTGGTAGATGGCTAGGCGCATGGCTTCGTCCGGATACAGGAATACGCCGAACGCATAACTAATGAGGGTGTAACCGACCACGATGATCAGCAGGGAGAAGACGGCGAGCGCGATCATGCGCCAGGGATCCGCGGTCTCCATGCGGTGTATCGAATAGAGCAGCTGCGCACCCGTCATCCAACCGAAGAAGAGTAGGATCACCGCCCCTTGTTCCTGCAAGATGTCGTTGCTGACAAACCAGTGCGCGAAGCCGAGCAGCAGCGCCGGGGTGGCGACGGTGAGCAGGGCCATCGTCAGCCAGGAGGGCTTGCTGGCGCTCGGTTGACGCTCGACTACGAAGGTGTAGACGCTGTTCTTCGGCACGTCGTCGCTGTGCCGGGCGCGGCCGATAACACTACCCGAGCTGAGAAATAAGGTCCCCTTGAACAGACCGTGGGCGATGAGATGGAAGATGGCCAGCGAGAACGCGCCCAGACCGCATTCCATGATCATGAAACCCATCTGCCCCATGGTTGAATAGCCCAGCGATTTCTTGATGTCGTTCTGGATGAGCATCAGCATCGAGCCGATGATCGCGGTGAACAGACCGACGAAGAAGGCCCAGTGCAGCACCGGGCCGGCGTCAATGAACAGCGGTGCGAAGCGGTTGATGATGAAGGCGCCCGCGTTGACGATGCCCGCGTGCATCAAGGCTGAGACGGGCGTTGGGCCCTCCATGGTATAGGGCAGCCAGGTGTGCAGCAGGAATTGTGCGGAACGCGCAAACGCCGATAGCACGATGAGCGCGGATGCGGTCATCACCACCGGGAGGCCTTCGGTTGTGATCGAGGGGTTATCGCGCACCAGTTCGAACAGATGGGGCAGATAGAGCGTGCCATAGGCGTGATAGAGCAGGGCCACGGCAATTACGATCGGGATGTCGCCGAGTCGGTAGGTTAAAAGGGTCCAGAGTGCGTAGCGCTGGGCGCTGCGGCTGCGCGTCTCGAAGCCGAGCAGGAAATACAGCAGCACCCCAATGAGGTGCCAGGCGACTAGCAGCAGGATCAAGTTGCCGGCCGTGACCATGAGTATCAGCGAGGCCGTCATCAGGTCGAGCAGCATGAAGAAATGCGCGTAGCGGGGTTCTTCTGCCATGTAGCGCAGCGAGTAGATGTGCACGACCAGACTGATTGCGGCGATGACCAGGGCCATCAGCGTGCCCAACGGGTCGAGTAGGAGCAGGGTTTGGCTGGTTTGTGGGGCGCCGGAGTGATGTTCGAACAGTTGTCCGGCAAAGAGCACGGCGGCCGCTAGCGCGGTGAGTACACTGAAGGTCGCGCTGATCTTGCCGGCGCGCAGCGGAGCGCCGGCGGGCGCCAGTCTGACGGCGCCCGCCGAGACCAGGGGTAGAGAGATGAGCAGTAAGAGCAGTACGTCCATCGGTTTCCCGTCCCTTATTGTCTAGCGGTCGGCTGGCTGTCCCGTATACCAGCAGTCCAGTCCGTTGGCGCTGCCAGCACAGTCATCTGCCAGCGGTCGGGTGTGAGGTTGCGTTTCTGCATATAGAGGCCCTGGAGCCGGATGATCATGGATCGTCTCCCTGCTGGCAGCAATCTGCGCACCCGCGTGCGCGTGGTCTCCCAAATATCCGCTTATGCGATTCATCAATTTACGTGATGCAAAGTCGTTCAGCTATAGGCGAATTTAATCTGAAATCAGCATGCGGATGCAAGCCCCCGAAGTGTCTGGATTGCGAGGCCGATATCGGTATGCGTCCTGGCGCGTCCGTTGACATTTCAATGTCGTGGCATGCTGACTGCGCGTCGCGGATTGAAAGCGGTATGATGCCCGAGGGATTAGCCGTCCTTGGCGGTGGAGACGCTAAACTGTTGGCGGTCGGGTTAACTTCGATAAGAACAGGAGACGATTGCATGAATAGATGGACTGTAGTGGCTGCCGGCATGTTGCTGGCGTCTGGGGGCACGGCCTGGGCGGGCGAGGTCAATACGACCATCGTCAACGCCGATCGCTATCTTTCCGTGCAGGTGGGCGGGTTGCAGCAGAATTACCGCGAGACAAATAATGGCACGGTGCCGGACAAGGAGCAGGGCTTCATTCCGCGCATCGGCGTGGAGTATTCCCTGCTCGGTTTGGAGCGACCCTTCCGCTTCGTGCTCGGCGCGAGCTATGCGAGCGGCAATACATACTACAAAGGTGGCTTACAGAACGGGACGCCGTACGATACCAACACCGGCAATCATATCTTGGACGCCCATGTCGGCCTTGGCTACGCCTTCGGTTTTGGCTCCTTCGCACTGACGCCAGGTATCGAGTATGGCGAGCATAGCTGGGAGCGCAACATCAATCATGGCACCAGTAGCGGTTACCAGGAACGATATGGCAACCAGTACATGGCTGCCACATTGGAAGGGCAATTCGCGTTGAGCCAGAGCACCGTGCTGAGCCTGTCCGGCGCCTACGGCACCACGCTCAATCCGACGATGACCAATAATCTGTATCCAGGTCTAACGTATTATCTCGGTACCAAGCCTTGGGCGAGGGTGGGCCTCAAGCTCGATTATGCGGCCTATAGCAATTTGCATATGGGTGTCCAATTGAGCTACACGCGCTTCGCATACGGGGTCTCATCCCTCTATCCCGTCGGTAACAATCTCGGCACCTACGAACCCAACAGCGAGACTAGGCAGACCGCGTTCGACCTTTCGCTGAGCTACAATTTCTAATCTGACTTACTGATTCTCTAGAGTCTATGTCGCCGGGTCGCCCCGGCGGCATCGTGTCAGGCGGAGGTTGTAATGGCTGCTGCTATGCTTGACGGACTGCCTGCCGGCTCGCTGGTATTCATGGGGGGCGTTTTCGCGCTATCGGCCGGTTTAGTCATACGTAGAGCACCATGGCGTCGCTTCATCGACGAACCCGCGTTGATCCATCTGTTCATCGCTACGGTGCTGTGCCTGTCGGCGCTTTGGCAGCTGAGGGCAGGCACCGCGCCTGGGCTTGCGCTGCACTTTCTGGGGATCTCCACCCTTACCCTCATGTTTGGCTGGGCGCTGGCACTCGTGGCCGCCGCGCTGGCGCTGCTCGGCAGCGCCCTGGTCTGGGGGGCGCCATTGGCATCGCTGCCGATGGATGTGCTCGTTGTTGCGGTCCTGCCGGTGGCGGTGTGCTGGTGGTTGTACCGCCTGGTGATGCGTTATCTGCCAGCGCATCTCTTCGTGTATCTCTATCTATGCGGTTTTTTGGGTGGGTTGCTCAGCACGGTCGTCAGCGTATTTGCCGTCGCGGGCCTGCTGGGCTTGAGTGGCGTCTATGCGCCTGATCGCTTGATGCGCGATTATCTGACCTACCTGCCACTGTTAGCATTCCCTGAGGGTTTGCTCAACGGCATGCTGCTGACTGCCCTGGTCGCATTGAGGCCCACCTGGTTGGCCACGTACAGCGATGCGCGTTATTTGAAAGGCAAATAGCGGCTGCGGTCGGATTTGGCTAAGATTTGTGGAGATCGCCGCGTCACGAACGCGGCGGCGCGTGTATGACAACATCTGCGATTACAAAGGGAGAAAGCCGTGGTAGCGAGTCGAAAGGCTGTATTGATCGGGGGAGCCGTGGCCATGCTGTGGCTATGGGGCAGTGTGGCGATGGCGGCCGGCGACATTGCCGCAGGGCGAGCCAAGGCTGCGATGTGCATGAGCTGCCACGGCGCACAGGGCATCAGCGCTGTGCCGACCTATCCTAACCTGGCCGGTCAGAAGGAGGCCTATCTGGTCAAGGCGATGCACGAGTTCAAGGATGGCACTCGCAAGAATGCGACCATGAATGCCATGGTGGCTGCGCTGAGTGACAAGGATATGGACAATCTTGCTGCCTACTTCAGCAGCCTGAAGTCCGCAAGCTGCAAGTAAGGCGCTAGCGTAGCGCGATGTTCGGGCGGGACGGGTGCACAGGCCCGCCCCGTCCGATATCAGGCGGCCGACATCAAGGGCCCGGCGCTCGCGATGGCAACCACGACCAACCCCAAGATCAGGTTGATTCCGATGAGCATGCGGATTTGCCCGAGCCGGCGGCCGGCCTCGGCAAAGTCTTCCACTGCGATGGCAAGGCGCATGCGCTTGAAGGGGGCGAAGAAGATGTGGGCGTACATCGCCATCATCACCAGCCCGATACCGAACATGGCGTGGATGTAGGGCGCGGTCTTCATGCCGCCGAGGTAAGCGAACATCATCCACAAGCCGGTGCCAAGCAGTAGTAGTACCGCCAACCACACCCAGGGGAAGAAGCGCGCGAAGGTGGCTTCCCACAGACGCAGGCGCGCGGGCGCCTCGAGTACAGCTGCGGCGGCGGGGCGTAGGGCCATATAGGCGAAGAACATGCCGCCGACCCAGACGACGGCGGAGAGCAGGTGCAGGGTAATCAGCAGCATCAGCATGGCGGTTCCTTGTCGCGTGGTATCCCGGAAGACGGGGTGGCGCCGGCATTGTGCGTCATGGCATGTACGGGAGACAACATTGTGTGCCTGACCAAGGGCTGTAAATCCTCATCCGATGGGTTAGAGTTCGCGTCCTTAGAATCTAGACTGAGGTAGGCTTCCGCATGGCTAACGACAACCTGATTGCACCTTCCATCCTCTCAGCGGACTTCGCGCGTCTGGGCGAGGAGGTCAAACACGTACTGTCGGCGGGGGCCGATATCGTCCACTTCGATGTCATGGACAATCACTACGTGCCGAACCTGACCATCGGCCCACTGGTATGTAAAGCGCTGCGGGATCACGGCATCACCGCGCCCATCGATGTCCATCTGATGGTCAAACCGGTAGATCGGATCATCCCGGATTTTGCCGAGGCGGGCGCGAGCTACATCACCTTCCACCCCGAAGCCAGCGAGCATGTGGATCGTAGCCTGCAGCTGATCCGAAGCTTGGGTTGCAAGGCCGGGCTGGTATTCAATCCGGCAACGCCATTGTCCTATCTGGACTACGTCATGGATAAGGTAGATATGATCCTGCTGATGTCCGTGAACCCTGGCTTCGGCGGTCAGGCATTCATTCCGACCACGTTGGACAAGCTGCGCGCGGCGCGTGCACGCATTGACGAATCCGGTCTGCCGATCCGCCTGGAGATCGACGGTGGCGTGAAAGTGGACAACATTCGCGAGATCAAGGCGGCGGGCGCGGATACCTTTGTTGCTGGCTCGGCGATTTTCGGTGCAGGTCGGGCGGAAGACGCGAATCGTTACGACAGCGTCATCGCCGCAATGCGCGATGAGCTTTCCAAGGCGGGGTGATCGCATCATGCTGCGACGTCCGAAGCTGATTCTGATCGATCTCGACGGTACGTTGGTCGATAGCGTGCCGGATCTCGCATGGTGTGCGAATGAAACCTTGATTCGCCTGGGCATGGCGCCGCACGATGAATCAGCGGTCCGCTGCTGGGTCGGTAATGGCGTTGACCGTTTGTTGGAGCGGGCCCTGGTTAACGATATCGACGGTATGCCGGATCTGGAGCTGCGTGCCCGGGCCATTCCGATTTTCTACGAGCTTTACGCAGAGCACACGGCTACGCGCAGCCGCTTGTATCCAGGAGTAGAAGCGGGCCTGGATGCCTTCGCAACGTTGGGTTGTCGTATCGGTTGCGTGACCAACAAGGCTGAACGCTTTACTCTGCCGCTGCTGGAAAAACTCGGTATTCTCGGCCGCTTTGAGTTGGTGGTCAGCGGCGACAAATTACCCGAGCGCAAACCCTCGCCACGACCGCTGTTGTACGCGGCTGAACACTTCCGTGTGGCGCCTGAGGACTCGACCATGATCGGCGATTCCCGCAGTGATGTTGCGGCCGCCCGTGCGGCAGGATTCCAGATCGTGTGCGTCAGCTACGGTTACAATCATGGCGTCGATATTCGCGAGGAGCGGCCCGATGCGGTGGTCGATTCGATGGATGAGGTGGTGGCGCTGTTCGAACTCGATACGGCGGGCCCATAACACGTCGCTTACGTTCCTCTAGCCAAGCGACGGTTGGCTGTGCTTATAATCGGACCTCGGCGCGGGCGCGCTGAGGTTAACGACGACATAAAACCGACAGATTCCGATATGGCCTTTTTTCGAGTCAAAGCGATGTGGTGCGCGATGCGATGGTGGCGTTGATCAGGCTTCGCTGACCACGCACGTTCGCAATCCCAGACTCGGAATTACGCCATGAGCCCTGAACAGTTCGCCCAACTCGCCCAGCGCGGGTTCAATCGCATACCCGTCGTCCGCGAGGTACTCGCGGATCTCGACACCCCGCTTTCCGCCTACCTCAAGCTTGCCGACGCGCCCTATACCTATCTATTTGAATCGGTAGAGGGCGGCGAGAAATGGGGGCGTTATTCCATGATCGGCCTGCCGGCCCGCGATATCGTGCGCGTACGCGGGCAAGAGGTGACGGTCGAATCGGCAGGGCGGGTGGTCCTGCGCGAAGAAGCTGCGGACCCGCTCGCCTGGATCGAGGCCTTTCAGGCGCGCTATCACGTGGCCGAGCGGGATGATCTACCGCGCTTTACCGGCGGCCTGGTCGGTTACTTCGGCTTCGATACCATTCGCTATATTGAACCACGCCTCGCGCATGGCGCCGACGGCAAGCTTGATCCCATCGGCAACCCCGACATTCTGCTCATGGTGTCCGAGGAGGTCGTGGTATTCGATAACCTGAGCGGCAAGCTTTCCTGCATCGTCCACGCCGATCCTTCCGAACCGGAGGCGCTGGTGCGTGCCGAAGCGCGCCTGGAGACACTGTCGGCACGTCTTCGCGAAGCGCATGCGGGGTACCGGGCGCAAAAGGCGGCGCGGTGTGTCGACGAGTCGGACTTCGAGTCGAGCTTTAGCCGCGAGGGTTACGAGGATGCAGTACGCCGCATCCGCGAATACATCGTCGAAGGCGACGTCATGCAGGTGGTGCCGTCGCAGCGCATGTCGATCCCTTTTTCGGCGAGGCCGTTGGACCTCTATCGCGCGCTGCGTCAGCTCAACCCCTCGCCCTATATGTATTACCTCGACCTCGAGGATTTCCATATTGTGGGTTCTTCGCCGGAAATCCTGGCGAGGCTGGAGGATGGGCTGGTCACCGTGCGTCCGATCGCCGGCACGCGTCCTCGTGGCCGCGGTGAGGCTGAGGATCGCGCCTTGGAGCGCGAGTTGCTTGCCGATCCCAAGGAGTTGGCCGAGCATCTCATGCTGATTGATCTGGGCCGCAATGATGCTGGGCGCGTCAGCGAGGTGGGTACGGTTGAGGTCACCGAGCAAATGGCCATTGAGCGCTATTCGCACGTCATGCACATCGTTTCGCACGTGACCGGGCGTTTGCGGCCTGGGCTGGGCGCGATGGATGTGCTGCGGGCGACCTTTCCTGCAGGTACGGTCAGCGGCGCGCCCAAGATCCGCGCACTGGAAATCATCGACGAGCTGGAGCCCGTACGTCGCGGCATCTATTCGGGCGCGGTCGGCTATCTTGCCTGGAACGGCAATATGGATACCGCGATCGCGATTCGTACCGCCGTCATCAAGAACGGTACCCTGCACATCCAGGCGGGGGGCGGCATCGTCTACGATTCGGTGCCTGCGACCGAATGGGAGGAGACGTTGAACAAACGTCGCGCCATGTTCCGTGCCGTTGCCCTGGCCGAGGCCGGGCTTGATGGCGTACACCGGTGAGGGAGGACCAGCCATGCTTTTGATGATCGACAACTACGATTCCTTCACCTACAACCTGGTTCAGTACCTTGGTGAGCTGGGCGCGCAGGTGGAGGTCCGCCGTAACGATGCCCTCGCGCCGGAGGATATCGAGCGCCTCGCACCTTCGCACATCGTTATCTCTCCTGGGCCGTGCACGCCGAACGAGGCCGGCATCTCGCTGGCCGTGGTCGAGCGCTTCGCGGGGCGGATTCCCATTCTCGGCGTCTGCTTGGGGCACCAGTGCATCGGTCAGGTGTACGGCGGTCGCGTGATCCACGCGCGCGAGATCATGCATGGCAAGACTTCGCCCATTCATCATGCCGGCGCCGGGGTGTTCGCGGGACTGCCCAATCCCATGCAGGCGACGCGCTACCATTCGCTTGTCGTCGCACACGAGGGGCTTCCCGAGATATTGGAAGTGACGGCGTGGACCGAAGACGGCGCGGGTGGCTTTGACGAGATCATGGGCCTGCGCCACCGCGAGCTGGCGGTCGAGGGTGTGCAGTTCCACCCCGAATCCATCCTTAGTCCGCAGGGGCACGATCTGCTGGCCAACTTCCTGCGCGTGGATTCGCCGCGGAGGGCTGCCGCATGAACCTGCCCGATGCCATCGCTAGGTTGCTTGCGCGCGAAGATCTCAGCACCGCCGAGATGAGCGATGTCATGGGGCTCATCATGGGAGGGGAGGCGAGCGCAGCGCAGATCGGTGCCTTTCTCATGGGGCTTGCGATGAAGGGCGAAACCGTTACCGAGGTCGCTGCCGCGGCGCATGTGATGCGTAGCCTGGCCAAGCCGGTGCATATCGACACGGTGGGCGTCGTGGATATCGTCGGCACCGGCGGTGACGGCGCACGCACCTTCAACGTCTCGACCACGGCCAGCTTTGTGGTCGCCGCCGCCGGCGGGCGTGTGGCCAAGCATGGCAACCGTTCGGTATCCAGTTCGTCTGGCTCGGCGGATGTACTGGAGGCCATCGGTGTGCCTCTGGATCTGAATCCGGAGCAGATCGCACGTTGTGTGGAGGAAGTCGGTGTCGGCTTCATGTTCGCCCCGATGCACCATGCAGCGATGAAGCACGCCATCGCGCCACGGCGCGAAATGGGTGTGCGCACGATTTTCAATGTACTCGGCCCGCTGACCAACCCCGCTGGTGTGCCTAACCAGCTGCTGGGCGTATTCAGTCCGCGCTGGCTGGAGCCGCTGGCCGAGGTGCTCAAGCGCCTCGGTAGCCGGCATGTCATGGTCGTGCATGCCGAGGATGGGCTTGACGAAATCAGCATCGCCGCGCCTACGCGCATTGCCGAGCTGCGCGATGGCCGGATTTCGAGTTATCGCTTGGCGCCGGAGGATTACGGGTTGGTACGCGCGCCCCTGGATGCGATTCGGGTCGATGATCCCGCCGCGAGTCTGGCCATGATGTCGGGCGTGCTGGCGGGCGAGTTGGGCCCCGCCCGCGACATCGTACTACTCAATGCAGGGGCGGCTCTTTACGTCTCTGGGCACGCGACGGATGTGGCGAATGGCGTGCTTCTTGCGGCCAAAGCGATCGATAGTGGAGCAGCACGTGCCCGACTCGACGCGCTCGCTCGCTTCACCCGGCAGCTTGTCGAGGAGCGGCAAGGATGAATGCACCGCGTCCCGATATCTTGCAGACGATCCTCAAGCGCAAGGCGGAGGAACTCGACGAACGCCGTCGTCATACACCGCTTGCAGAGTTGCGTGCCCGTCTCGACGAGGCCTCACCCGTACGCCCATTCGTCGGCGCGCTCGAGGCTAGCATCGCCGCAGGACGGGCCGGCGTGATTGCCGAGATCAAGCGCGCGTCGCCCAGCCAGGGTTTGATTCGCAAACACTTCGATCCCCCCTCGATTGCACATGGCTATGCCGTGGGTGGTGCAAGTTGTTTATCGGTATTGACCGACCGCGATTTCTTTCAGGGCGACGATGCCTACCTACAGGCTGCGAGGGCGGCCTGTGGCTTGCCGGTACTGCGCAAGGATTTCGTGATCGATCCCTATCAGGTGTACGAGGCGCGCACGCTCGGTGCTGACTGTGTCCTGCTGATCGTTGCGGCGCTTGCCGACGGGATGCTCGCCGATTGTCTCGCGTTGTCTCGCGAGCTGGGTATGGATGCGTTGATCGAGGTGCACGACGCGGCCGAACTAGCGCGTGCACTGGCTCTGCCGGATGGGCTGCTCGGCATCAACAACCGTAACCTGCGCACGTTTGAAACCCGGCTGGAAAATACCCTGGACCTGCTGGAGCGAATCCCAGCCGCGCGCCGCGTGGTGACGGAAAGCGGTATTCACAGCCGTGCGGACGTCGCACGGATGCGCGCGGCCGGTGTGCATGCGTTTCTGGTTGGGGAGGCGTTTATGCGCGCCGACGAACCGGGTACGCAGCTTGCCGCGCTCTTCGATTGACGTCGCGCGCTAGCGCGATCAGGAGGTTTGACGATTATGAAGGCACGGGTCAAATGGCTGGATCACATGAGCTTCGTGGGCGAATCCGAGAGCGGCCATTCGGTGGTCATGGATGGTGCCGCCGAGTTTGGTGGTCGTAATCTCGGACTGCGCCCGATGGAGATGCTGTTGCTTGGCATGGGCGGTTGCTCTTCCTTTGACGTGGTGAATATTCTCAAGCGAGGCCGCCAGGAGATCGCGGGTTGTGAGGTTCTGCTCGATGCTGAACGCGCGACCGAAGATCCCAAGGTTTTTACCCGCATTCACGCGCATTTCGTGGTTAGTGGCCACGACCTGAGCGAGAAGCGCGTGGCGCAGGCGGTGCAGCTTTCGGCCGAAAAATATTGCTCGGCCTCGATCATGCTCGGCCAGATGGCTGAGATTACGCACGACTACGAAATCGTAGCGATCTGACGCTCGCGCTGGCCGAATCAGGGAGGTTTTCAATGCAACGTCCACCCGTAACGGGCGGGATGCGCCATCTGGCCTTGAACGTCATCAAGCTAGAGGCTGCCGAACGCTTCTACGTCGAGCTTCTGGGTATGAAGGTTGAGTGGCGCCCGGATCCCGACAACATCTATCTGTGCTCCGGATGCGACAATCTGGCGTTGCATCGCGCGCCGTATGAATCGCATGTGGCGCACGGTCAGCGGCTCGATCACCTCGGCTTCATCCTGCGGACGCCGGAGGATGTGGACGCTTGGCACGCTTTTTTGCAGACGCATGAGGTACCAATGGATCAGCCGCCCAAAACCCACCGTGACGGTGCGCGCAGCTTTTACTGTTTCGATCCGGATGGCAACCGGGTCCAAATGATCTATCATCCGCCCGTCGCCGCCGCCTGCGGCTGAATCGATGGCAAATCCTGGGAGGGCGCAGCGGGTGTCCAAGGCTAAACAGCGCAAAATCAAGCTCCATGGCTTTAATAATCTGACCAAGAGCCTGAGTTTTAATATTTACGATATCTGCTACGCGCAGACCGAGGAACACCGGGCCGAGTACATCGCCTATATCGATGAGGTCTATAACGCCAAGCGGCTGACGCAAATCATCACCGAAGTGTCCGATATCATCGGAGCCAATATTCTCGATGTGTCGCAACAGGACTACGAGCCCCAGGGGGCGAGCGTAGTCATGCTCATTTCCGAGGAGCCGGTTGTCTCCGAGCAGGTGGCAAACGTGGAGGAGCCTGGGCCGTTGCCGGAAACCGTGCTGGCGCACCTCGATAAAAGCCATATCACCGTGCATACCTATCCGGAGAGTCATCCCCAGGGGGGAATCAGCACATTTCGGGCAGACATCGACGTGTCGACCTGTGGGCGGATATCTCCGCTGCGTGCCCTGAACTACCTGATCCACAGTTTCGAGTCTGATATCGTAACGGTCGATTATCGCGTGCGTGGCTTTACTCGTGATATCCGTGGCAAAAAGCACTACATCGATCACAAGATCAACTCGATCCAGAATTTTCTTGCCAGCGATACGCGCGAGCGCTACCAGATGATCGACGTGAACGTCTATCAGGAGCACATCTTCCACACCAAGATGTTGCTCAAGGAGTTCGGCATCGACAACTATCTGTTCGGCATGGGGCGTGAGGATTACACCACTGCGGAGATCAAGAAAATTGAACGCCGTCTCAAACGCGAGATGGCGGAAATTTTCTATGGTCGCAACCTGGTACGCGCGAGCTGAGTAAGCAGCGCCTGGGTGGCGGTTGGCAGGCGTTAGATCCGTTCGGCGGTTGCGGTCATCACCTTGGAGACCACGCGCATCAGCCCGCGTATCGGCGCCGGCAGCTTCGCGGCGCCGGCGGTGCGGGCCTTATGTGCGTGGTGCGCTTCGTCCTCCCGCATTTGTACGAGTACTGCGCGACTGCGCTGGTCGTCCTGTGGCAGCCTGGCGAGGTGATCGTCTAGGTGACGTACCACCTGCTGTTCGGTTTCGTCCACGAAGCCGAGGCTCCAGCGGTCCCCTGCAATCCCCGCGAGGGCGCCGATACCGAAGCTGCCCCAATACCAAAACGGGTTCAGATAACTCTTATGGGCGCCGGTCGCTTCCAGGCGCGCTTCGCACCAGGACAGATGATCGTTTTCCTCATCGGCGGAGCGGCGCATTTGCTCGCGTATGCCGGCGTCCCTGGCGGTGATGGCCTGTCCCTGATAAAGGCCTTGGGCCGCTACTTCGCCCGCATGATCGATACGCAGAAGTCGGCCGGTAAGGTGGCGTTCGTCATCGCTGAGTTCGGCCTCGGGTAAGCCGGTGGCGGGATTGGGGCGCGCGGTGGTTGCGGGTTTTGCGTAGACCGTGCGTAACGACTGGTCGATCGCACCAAGGAAGTGATCTAGCGGGCTGAGATGTCGCATGGGTCAAGCCTAAGCGACGGGCCTGGATGCCGCAAGAGGGGCAAGCCGGCGAGCGATCAGATTTACGGGATGCACGACCTCGATGGACAGGCCCGCCCGCTGCAGGGCAGCCCGGATGTGCAGGGCGCAGCCGACATTCGAACTGACGAGGATGTCGGGTGCCATTTTCGCAAGGTCTGCGACCTTGTCCGCAACCAGCGCATCGGCCATTTCGGGGTGATCGATCATGTAACGGCCAGCAGCGCCGCAGCAACGGCCGTTATGCGCCACTTCCAGTAATTCGATGCCGGGGAGGCGGGCCAGTGTTTGTGTGACGGCGTCATCGCTATGCATTACCCGTTTCAGTGAGCAAGGCGTATGTACCGCGACGCGTAGCGTCGTGGGTAGCAAAGACGCGCGCGACCAGTCGGCCCTTTGTAGAAACGCGCAGATATCTTCGGTGGCATTGGCCATTTCGCGTGAATCTTCGCCGCACCAGGCGGTCGAGTCCTTGAGCGTCGCACCACAGCCGCTGGCGGTGCTCAAAATCGGCAGATCGGTTCGGAAGGCGGCCTGATTTTCACGCGCCAGTGTTTGGGCGCCCGCTTCGTCGCCCGCGTGTAAATGCAGTGCGCCGCAGCAAGTCTGGGCTACGGGTATGTGCACGCGATAGCCGAGGCGAGTGAGTACCTGTCTGGCAGAGATTAGCGTCTCTTGATCGAAGACTTCGCTAGCGCAGCCGGTGAATAGCTGTACTTCGCCGGCATTTTCGGATTGATCCGGGTCTTGGTTCGGTGGGTTATCCGTCTCGACGAGTGTGGTTTTTTGCATGGGTGGGAGCAGGCTGTGTAGCCTGCCGGCGCCCATGAGGCGGTCAATGCCCGTGAATCGAGATAAGCGCCAGGGCCCGCCGTGCCGCCAGGCTCTCAAGCAGACGCGCATAAGGTACCGAAAACGACGACTGTGTGTGAACTGGCGGAGCAACCAGGACTCCAAGGGCCGTACTGGCGGTCGCGCACCTCGGTCGAGCAGTTCGGCGCGCGCAGCGTCGAGCAGGCTGGCATACGGGACGCGTGACGGGCACATGTCCTCGCAAGCGCGGCAGACGAGGCAGCTCTCAAGATGCTCGGTGAGACGTGCGTCGGCGGGGAGGTCGCCTCGCGCCAGGGCTTGGATCAGGGAAACGCGCCCGCGCGGGGAGTCACCTTCCTGTCGTGTCTGAAGGTAGGTCGGACAATGCGGGAGGCAGAGCCCGCATTGCACGCAGCTGTCGGTTGCGGCGAAGCGTTCGGGATGTGCGGCGGCATATGCCTGATGGGTATCCATCCTATTCACCGGAGGTTTGTACATGCGTTTGTTTGCCTATATTACAGTCTTGTGCTGTCTGTCCGCCTATTGCGCGACAGCATGTGCAGAACCGCCACCTGCAGGTTGGTCCGGCAACACGCAGGTGGGTGGCGTGCAGACGACCGGCAATACGCAATCGAGCACCGCAGATGGGAAGTTCAAGCTCAATTTTCTACGTCATCCTTGGCAGAATACGGTTCGCTTGAGTGGTTTGTACGCGTCTACCAACGGCACGACGAATGCGCAAAATTGGCAAGGCTCGAATCAGACGCGGTATTCCATCACCAAGCACAACTATCTATTCGGTCTGTTCAATGCCCAGGCAGTGCGTTTCAGCGGTTATGACTATCAAGTTTCCGAGGTATTCGGACTTGGCCGGCGCCTGTACGATAGTCCTCGGCAGACGCTCGATATTGAGGCCGGTATGGGCGCCCGTCAGAGCCGCCTGTCCGAGGGTGGGGCGCGTAGTGTAGGGATCAGTCGCTTGGGCATGAGCTACGACTTCGATATTACGGAGCATTCTGAATTTACACAGCATGTCTCTATGGAAACCGGTGTGAACAACACCTTCATCAAGTCGGTCAGTGCGCTCAAGATGAGCATTTATGGTCCCTTGAGCGCAAATCTGAGTTACACCATCACGCACAATAGCAACGTTCCGACGGGTACGCGCAAGACGGATACGATATCGTCGGTCACCCTGGAATATGTCTTTTGATGTCAGACAAACCACAATCGATTACCCCGGAGCTTGCGATGAGCTATTACGAACGGCATGTTTTTTTCTGCACCAACCAGCGCGAAGGTGGAAAGGCCTGTTGTGGTGATCATGGTTCGGCCGAGTTGCGCGCCTACGCGAAAGAACGCACCAAGGAGTTGGCGATTGCGGGCGCCGGCCGGGTGAGGGTCAATATCGCGGGTTGCATGGGGCGTTGTGAAGAAGGGCCGGTGTTGGTCGTCTATCCCGAGGGGGTTTGGTATACCTACGAGGATAAGGCCGATTTGGATGAAATCATCGAAGAGCATCTGCAGCACGGCCGTATCGTAGATGCCTTGAGAATCTGAAGATCCAATTGACTTGAATATTATAATATTGTAATGTACGTGCGTGATGTGAGTCTCGCCAGATCATTGGCCTCATTCCACATCCCATCCTCCTTTGGTGGTATTGAGCGCGGCCTTTCTGGCCGCGCTTTTTTTTGCTTGGTCGAGTGTGGTGATAGATGGGTGCACGGCTTGTTTGACGTTATTACCAGAACACGGTCATGTATGTTCTTGCTGAATATTGGCATGAGTTGATGCTGGCCTCTCCCCTGATTCGTGCTTTGGGTGCTTGAGGCAAGGTCGGTCCCCGCCTTCTTTCGATGGGCTGCAGGTAGGCATGGATGCTTGCACGCGAGCGCGACGTCGGTTAAGATTCGGCCCCTTTCTGTTGGGCGGCGGAGCGTGTGCATCGCGCCGCGTAAGATCACATTCGGAGCAGCGATACACGATGAAGACCTTTAGTGCAAAACCGGCCGAGGTGCGGCGCGATTGGTACTTGGTGGATGCCAAGGACAAGACCTTGGGCCGTCTTGCTACCGAGATCGCACGTCGACTGCGCGGCAAGCACAAACCCGAATACACGCCGCATGTCGATACCGGCGACTACATCGTGGTTGTCAATGCGGGCCAGATCCGCGTGACCGGCTCCAAGACCACCGACAAGATCTACTATCATCACACCGGCTACATCGGCAACATGAAGTCGGCGAGCTTCGAGAAGATGATGCAGAAGGATCCGACCAAGGTGCTTGAGATGGCGGTCAAGGGTATGCTGCCCAAAAATCCGCTGGGTCGCGCGATGCATAAGAAGCTGAAAGTATACGCCGGTGCCGAGCACCGCCATGTGGCGCAGCAGCCTGCGCCGCTCGAACTCTAACGTATCAGGAAAGATTCATGGCACTGACTCAGTATTACGGCACCGGCCGTCGCAAAAGCTCTGCAGCACGCGTCTTTCTGCGCCCAGGCTCCGGCTCGATCACGATCAACACCAAGTCTATCGATGAGTATTTCGGGCGTGAAACGGCCCGGATGATCGCGCGGCAGCCGCTTGAGGCTGTTCAGTTGAGCGACAAGTTCGACATCAAGATCACCGTCGAAGGCGGTGGTTCCAGTGGTCAGGCAGGCGCCATTCGTCTGGGCATCGCACGCGCCCTCCAGATTTACGATGAGAGCCTGCGTCCCGAGCTGCGCCGTCACGGCTTCCTGACCCGGGATGCGCGTGAGGTCGAGCGAAAGAAGGTCGGTCTGCGCAAGGCTCGCCGCGCAACCCAGTTCTCCAAGCGCTAATCCTCTCGTCTGTTCTTGGGGGATCGTCTAGCGGCAGGACTACGGACTCTGACTCCGTAAACCTAGGTTCGAATCCTAGTCCCCCAGCCAAAATAAAAAGGCCCCGTTACCGGGGCTTTTTTATTGCGCGCGGGTGTGTGCATCGCAAATTATGTCTCCGCAGGGAGACAGGCTATAAGCGTGGTTTGGCGTCAAATGTTGCATTTATGTTACATAGACGCACATATGTGTGTTTTTCACACAGAAATCCTTGCGTGTGTATTGTCCGCCGCGTATAAAGGCGAAGTCCTGCAACACAGGGCTCGTTGACAACAAAATTCGCAAGGAGTCATGACTCATGAAGAAAACCCTTATCGCTGCCGCGGTGGGCGCGGTGATTGCGGTCCCCGTCGTTGCACAGGCGGATGTGACCCTGTACGGCAAATTCGAGCCATCGCTCGACTACCTCAACACCAACACCACCGGTGGCGTGACCAACGGCAGCTCGACCAGCAAGAGCATCTCTGGGTTCTCCCTGAACAGCTCGCGTTGGGGCGTCAAGGGTTCCGAGGATCTGGGTGACGGCCTGCGCGCGCTGTTCCAGGTCGAGAGCACGATTTCCACCGACGGCAAGGCCGCACTGGGCAACCGTAACACCTTCGCGGGCATCGCCGGCGGCTTCGGCACGGTGATTGCCGGTCGTCACGACACTCCGATGAAGAGCCTGGGCCGTGCGGTCGACCTGTTCGGCGATCAGATTGGCGACAGCCGTAACCTGATCAGCGGCAAGTACGACAGCAGCAAGGGCTTCGACCAGCGCGTGCCGGACATGATCGCCTACGTCACCCCGCAGATGGGCGGCTTCAAGGTTGTCGGTCAGTACGGCTTTGACGGCGGCGTGAAGAGCGGTTCTCTGTACAGCCTGTTGGGCGAGTACAAGATGGGTCCGATGATGGTCGGCCTGGCCTACGAGAACCATGGCAAAGGCCTGTACAACGGCAGCAAGGCCGAGACCGGCGTGCGTTTGGCAGGTAGCTACAAGATCGGCGCCTTCAAGCTGGTGGGCCTGGTCGAGCAGCTGACCAATCTGGGCGGTTACCAGTACATCGGTAACAGCTCCGCGAACCCGAAGGCCAAGGCCACCGTGTATGGCTTCGGTGGCATGTACACCATGGGCTCGAACGCGATCAAGGCGCAGGTGTACCAGGCCAACCCGGATGGCAGCAACAACAACTCCACGATGTTCGCGATCGGCTTTGATCACACCTTCAGCAAGCGTGTGATGGCCTTTGTCGACTACGCGCACATGACCAACCAGAGTGGCGCGATGATGAACGTATGGGGCGGCGGTCACAGCGCCACCTACGTCAATGCCAACAACAGCCCCGCGACCGTTACGGTGGGTGCTGGCAAGAACCCCTATGCCATCTCCACCGGCATGATGATCAAGTTCTAAGCCTTTTGGCCTAGCACTGGTTCCGGGACGGGCGCCTTAAGGGCGCCCGTCTTTGTTTGTGGGCTCAGAAACTGCCGCATGCGGCAATTCCACCTTTGTGCACGGCTTTTTGTTTGTGGGCGATCCCCGTATGCTTGGCGCTTTGCACCGGCACGCCTGCAATGTCTGAACGTATTCGCGAAATCCCCTATAACTACACCTCCTTTTCCGACCGTGAAATCGTGATCCGGTTTCTCGGCGAGGCCATGTGGGAGATCCTCGACCGGCTACGCAATACCCGCCGTACGGGAATTTCCGCGCGCATGTTGTTCGAGGTGCTCGGCGACATGTGGGTGGTCACCCGCAATCCCTACATCCAGGATGATCTGCTCGGTAATCGCAAACGTCAGGTGCAGCTGATCGAGGCCATGCGTCATCGACTGGATCAGATCGTGGCGCGGGCCGAGGGTAATGACGACGCCCTGCGTCTGGCCGAGGCGGCGCGTACCGCGGTGATGCGTTTTGCCGAAGGCTTCCCCGCCGAACGCAAGCGACGCGCACGCGCATTGCGGAGATTCTCGCGGCACACGCGGCGCGACAACATCGATTTCGGTGGTCTGGCTCGGGTGTCGCATGTCACTGATGCCACCGATTGGCGCGTGGAGCTGCCCTTCGTTGTGCTCACGCCTGACAGCGAGGCGGAGATGGCTGCACTGGTGCAGGATTGTATCGCCCTAGGCCTCACCGTGATCCCGCGCGGCGGTGGCACCGGTTATACGGGCGGGGTCATTCCATTGACGCCGGACAGTGCGGTCATCAACACCGAGAAGCTGGAGGGGCTCTCCGAGGTGCGTCTTGCCGATCTGCCGGAAGGACCGGCGCAGGTGGCGACGGTGCGTGCCGAGGCGGGAGTGGTCACCAATCGGGTGTCCGAGCGCGCGGCCGAGCATGGTCTTGCCTTCGCGGTTGACCCGACCTCTCAGGATGCCTCGACCATTGGTGGCAACGTGGCGATGAATGCCGGCGGCAAGAAGGCGGTGCTGTGGGGCACGACGCTGGACAATCTAGTGTCCTGGCGCATGGTGACGCCAGAAGCGGAATGGCTTGAGGTCGAGCGGCTCGGACATAACCTTGGCAAGATTCATGAGCAGACGCAGGTGCGCTTTCGCGTGACGCGCTACCGCGCGGATGGCAAGACGCCGCGCGGCAAGCCTGAAATCTTGAGCTTTGCCGGCGCCAGTTTCCGCAAGGCGGGACTCGGCAAGGATGTGACCGACAAGTTTCTCGGTGGATTGCCGGGGATACAGAAGGAAGGCTGCGATGGCCTAATTACCTCCGCGGTCTTCATTTTGCACCGTATGGCGGCGCATACGCGCACGGTGTGCATGGAGTTTTACGGCGCCGACCTGCATCAAGCCGTGCCGGCCATCGTGGAGATCAAGAATTTGCTCGACGAAGACTCAAATGTGGTCCTCGCCGGTCTGGAACACCTTGATGAGCGTTATGTACGCGCGGTCAAGTACACGCCCAAGGGCGCGCGCGGCGAACGGCCCAAAATGGTGCTGATCGCGGATATCGCTGGCGATGACGAGGACGCAGTGGCGCGTGCGGCTTCCCGTGTGGTGCGAGTCACCAATCAGCGAGGTGGTGAGGGATTCGTGGCGGTGAGCCCAGAGGCGCGCCGCAAGTTCTGGGCAGACAGGGCACGTACCGCAGCGATCGCGGCACATACTAATGCATTCAAGATCAATGAGGATGTGGTGATTCCCCTGGAACACCTCGCCGCTTACAGCGAGGGCGTGGAACGCATCAATATCCGCCTGTCGATCAGCAACAAACTGCGCGTGGTCGAGGCCATGATCGCCTGTCTGGCAGGCGATCTGCCCGAACTCAAGCGTGTGATCGGCTACGAGGCCAGCGATGAGGGTGAGCGCCTGTTATCGGTCAAGCGCACGGCTGCGCTTGACCACCTGCGTGCGGTCGAAGGGCGTTGGCGCGGACTGCTGGCCTATGGCGAGGCCCTGGCGTCGGACCATTTGGCCTGGGTGCCGGAAGCGTTACGCGGCCGCGTGCGCGAAGGAGACACGCCGATGCGCCTGATGCTGCGCCGCGATCTGGTGGTGTCCTATCGCGCCGAGGTTGAGCGGCCACTCAAGGAGATTTTCGACGGGCGCGAGTTCGAGCCCTTGTGCGCACGACTCGACGGTATCCACCGCGAGATTCTATCGGGTCGGCTGTTCGTTGCCCTGCACATGCACGCGGGCGACGGCAACATACACACCAACATTCCGGTCAATTCGAACGATTACGCGATGATGCGTGAGGCGGAGACAGTCGTCGACGAGATCATGGGCTTGGCCAAGGGGTTGGATGGGGTGATCTCCGGCGAGCATGGCATCGGTCTGACCAAGATGCAGTACCTCGAACCGGCGGCTATCGAATCGTTTGCCGCCTACAAGCAGCAGGTAGACCCTGAGGGACATTTCAATCGGGGCAAGCTGATGCCCGGCTCCGGTCTGATGCGCGCCTATACGCCGTCACTGCGGTTGGTTGAGCAGGAGGCGTTGATTCTTGAGGCGAGCGAACTGGGTGACCTGAACAACGACATCAAGGACTGTCTGCGTTGCGGCAAGTGCAAGCCAGTGTGCGCAACGCATGTTCCGCGCGCGAATTTGCTGTATTCCCCGCGCAACAAGATATTAGCGACAGGCTTGATTATCGAAGCATTTCTCTATGAGGAACAGACCCGGCGGGGCATTTCCCTGCATCATTTCGAGGAAATGAATGACGTGGCCGATCATTGCACGGTATGCCACAAGTGCCTCAACCCCTGTCCGGTGAATATCGATTTCGGTGATGTGAGCGTGCGTATGCGCCATATCCTCAAGCAGCGCGGTAAGCGTACGCGCAGTCCAGTGACGGCCTTATCAATGGCCTTTCTCAACGTCAAGGATCCTGCGACGATACGGTTGCTGCGCAAGACGATGATCGAGTGGGGATACCGCGCCCAGCGCTTCGGACACGGTGTTTTCCGGCGTCTGGGCCTGTTGCGCAACCATCGGCCGCCGGCGGCGACCACCGGCAAGCCGACGTTGCGCGCGCAGGTGGTGCAGTTCGTGAAAAAACCTATGCCCGGCGGATTGCCAGCGCAGACCATGCGTGGCTCCCTCGGCCTCGAAGACGCCAATATGGTGCCGGTGCTGCGCGATCCGGTGGCGACCACCGACGAATCCGAGGCCGTGTTCTACTTCCCCGGTTGCGGCTCCGAGCGCCTGTTCAGCCAGATCGGGCTGGCGACCTTGGCCATGCTCTACGAGGTCGGCGCGCAGACCGTGTTGCCGCCGGGTTATCTGTGCTGCGGCTATCCGCAAACTTCCGGGGGTGACGTCGAGAAGGGGCGACAGATCACCACCGAGAATCGCGTGTTATTTCACCGGGTGGCGAACACGCTCAATTATCTCGATATCAAGACGGTGATCGTTTCCTGCGGCACTTGCATGGATCAGCTGCTCAAATATGAATTCGAACGGATATTCCCGGGTTGCCGTTTACTCGATATCCACGAGTATCTGATGGAAAAAGGCGTCAAGCTCGATGGCGTTGAGGGCGTGCAATATCTCTATCACGATCCCTGCCACACACCGATGAAGACCTACGATCCGATCCAGGTCGCCTCGGATCTGATGGGGCAGTCGGTTAGTCTCTCGGACCGTTGCTGCGGCGAAGCCGGCACCTTCGCGGTCAGTCGCCCGGATATTGCGACGCAGGTGCGTTTTCGCAAGGAAGAGGAACTTCGAGGGGGGATCAAGGCGCTGACGGGCAGCGAGCGGGCGGAGGCTGGCAACGTCAAGATGCTTACCAGTTGCCCGGCCTGCCAGCAAGGGCTGGCGCGCTATGCCGAGGATACCGGGTTGGATACCGACTACATCGTGGTCGAGCTGGCGCGTCACCGCATGGGTGCGGCGTGGGCGGAGGGTTTCGTCGAGCGCGTGCGCAACGGCGGTATTGAGCGCGTACTGCTGTAGTGCCGCCTGCCGGCGGACGCTAGAGCATGCGGCTCAGGTGGTGCGAGCGAATGGCGTAGCCAGCGCGCAAGTAGAAGCGATGCGCGTCGAAGCGCTGCACCCCAGAGTCGAGTACGAGCTGTGCGCAGCCTGCGTCACGGGCGGTTTCCTCCAGCCATGCGAGCAGGCGGCTTCCGTGTCCGTGCGAGCGCACGGCCTCGTCGGTCACCAGGTCGTCGACGTAGAGGAAGCGCCCGACCGAGAGGTTTTCGGTCAGGCGGAACCCGGCAACCGCGCGGACTTTGCCCACATCCTCCAGCAGCGCGAGACGGAATCCACCCGCCATTAGGCGTCGAACACGTGTCGTGAAGTCTTCGGTGGCAAGATGCGGCCGCAGTTGTGACATCACCGCGAAACCGCGACGGATGTCTTCGTCGCTTTGCGCCTCGCGGATGTGTGGGTCAACGTTCATTTCAGGGTTTCGATGCCTTGGGCCGTACTGAGTAGCAGCACGTCGGCCGGGCGCACCGCGAACAGGCCAACGGTGACGATACCGGGGATCATGTTCAGCTCGCTCTCCAGCTTCACCGGGTCCATGATTTCAAGGTTGTGGACATCGAGAATGAGATTGCCGTTATCGGTCGTGAAGCCTTCGCGCAGCACGGGCTTTCCGCCGCGACGGACCAGCTCGCGGGCTACGTAGCTACGGGCCATGGGGATGACTTCGAGCGGCAGCGGGAAGCGACCTAGGTAGCTCACGAGCTTGCTGTCGTCTGCGATGCAGACGAAGCGCGTACTGGCGCCCGCGACGATTTTCTCGCGCGTCAGCGCGCCGCCACCGCCCTTGATGAGATGAAGTTGACGCGTGGCCTCGTCCGCTCCATCCACATAGAGAGGCAGGTCGCCGACGGCGTTGAGGTCGAAGACCGGAATGCCGTGCGATTTGAGACGTTGGGCTGAGACCTCGGAGCTGGCCACGGTACCGTCGATTCGCCCCTTGATGCCGGCGAGCAGGTCGATGAAGTGATTTGCCGTGGAGCCGGTACCGACGCCGACGACCATGCCGTTCTCAACGTAGCTCAGTGCGGCCTCGGCCGCGGCGCGTTTCAATGCATCCTGATCCATCTGCACTCCAAGTCCGTGGTGGGTTTCAGCATCATACCCGGATCGGGCAAGTCCTCGGAAGCGGCCTATTGCGAGGTCCAGGCCTGCCCTGTATCGTGCGGCGATGGACGATTATGTAAGACGCATCCTGACCGCAAGGGTCTACGACGTGGCACGGGAAACGCCGCTGGATGTGGCTCATGGACTTTCCCGCCGTATCCGCAACCGGGTGCTGCTCAAACGCGAGGATTTGCAACCCGTCTATAGCTTCAAGCTGAGAGGGGCCTACAACAAGATCGTGAATCTCAGCGATGAGGAGCGCGCGCGTGGCGTGATTACCGCTTCCGCGGGCAATCACGCCCAGGGCGTGGCCCTGGCTGCACGCCATCTGGGTGTGCGGGCGGTGATCGTGATGCCGCGTACCACGCCGTCGATCAAGGTGGATGCCGTGCGCGCCTACGGCGCCAAGGCGGTGCTTGAGGGCGACGACTTCGATGCCGCCTTTGCCCATACGCAGAAACTGATCGCTGCCGAAGGTTTGGTTTTTGTCCCGCCCTTCGACGATCCGGACGTGATCGCCGGTCAGGGCACCATCGCCGTCGAATTGATGCGGCAACATCGCGATCCCATCGACGCCATCTTCGTGCCAGTCGGTGGCGGCGGGCTCATCGCCGGCATCGCCGCCTACTTCAAGTCACTCAGTCCACAGACGCGCATCATCGGCGTTGAGCCGGACGATGCCGCTTCCATGCATGCCGCATTGCGTCGCGGTCGTCGTGTCAAGCTCAAGCAGGTTGGCATCTTTGCCGACGGTGCGGCCGTGCGCGAGGTTGGGCGGGAGCCATTCCGCTTAGCAAAGCAGTATGTCGACGAGGTGCTGTTGGTCGACTCGGACGAGATTTGCGCCGCGATCAAGGACATCTTCGACGAGACGCGTGCGATTTCCGAGCCCGCCGGGGCGCTTGCGCTCGCCGGGCTGAAGCGATGGGTTGCACGCGAGGGGGTCGTTGATCGCACGTTGGTGGCGATCAATAGCGGCGCCAACATGAATTTCGATCGCTTACGATACGTTGCGGAGCGTGCGGAGATTGGCGAACGTCGCGAGGCCTTGCTGGCCGTGACCGTAGCCGAGCGCCCCGGTAGCTTCCGAAAATTCTGTCGCGTGCTTGGCCGCCGCGCGATCACCGAGTTCAATTACCGTTATTCGGATCCAGACACGGCACAGGTCTTCGCGGGTATACGATTGAGCGAAGGGGATGCCGAACGCAAGACCATCATCGAGCGTTTGGAATCTAAAGGGTATCCGGTGCTCGATCTGACCGACAACGAAATGGCGAAGCTGCATATGCGCTATATGGTTGGTGGTCGAACCCCCCAATCCGACAACGAAATACTCTACCGCTTCGAATTTCCGGAGCGTCCAGGTGCACTGTTGGAATTCCTATTGCGTATGGGGGCTGCGTGGAACATCAGCTTGTTCCACTATCGCAACCACGGTGCCGCCGATGGCCGCGTCCTGATCGGCATGCAGGTCCCCCCGAGGAAAAGCCGCTGGTCGCGACCTTCCTCGATGATCTCGGTTACCCCTACTGGGAAGAGACGCAGAACCCGGCCTACCGGTTATTTTTGGCCTGAGACTTACGGTTACTTGCCTTTTTTCGCTAACGCTTCCTCGTTGAACGCGGAATCGATAGCGGCAATCACCTTTTCTACCATCCGAAAACCGTCCACCGGCGCATCGTCGGCCATGTACTTGAGCCGCAGCCGACCGAGCGAATTGATGACTCGGACGCGCTCGTCCAGCGCTGCATCTACGGAATCGACGCCGAGCTTGTCTGCCAAGCAGGCAATGATTTCTCCGGCATAGGCATTGGCGTGACTGTTGGTTCGGGCCTTGATCAAGGTTTCGGCGGGACTGCCGTCGAGTATCGGGTAGCCGCTATGGTGGTCCAGGTAGGTGAGTAGTTCGGACAGGATCATGGGTGTCTCCGTTTGCAGAGAGGGGTGGCCTCAGGCCGTGAGCAGCCCGGCTGAGAGCGATGTTGCGCAGGCTTCGCCGACGCGTTGCAGGTAATACATCAGGTCGATCGGCAGCGAGATGCCGTCGTGTACCTGGATGGGATATAGGTCGGCGGTGAGTAGCAGATCGGCACTGCTGATTTCGCCTGTGTAGAACCGCCGCTGCGCAAGGTGACGCGCCAACTCGTCGAGCCTGGACAACTGCCGGAGCTGCGCATAACCATCATAGCGGTCGTTCGCCAACGCCTCTAGCGACATACCGAAGCGCGTCGTTACCTCGGCCTTGTAGGCGGCGAGGACTTGCGGATCTTCGCCAATGTCCCGGTAGGCAGGCCGAATGGGGGCGTAGAGTCGCTCCAATACATGGTGTACGCGATGACGCCAGTCAAGCAAGGCCGCCCATGCCGCGGGATCGAGGCGGCCGTCGACCAGGGGCGGCGTATCCGGGAACAGGGTATCGATCCGTAGCAGGATGTCCGCCGAGTCGGTCAGAAGGCGACCGTCGTCGAGTTGCAGCACCGGCACGCTGCGGGCGAGCCCCAAGTCGAAAAAGGTTTCGTCGTCGGTGTAATCGAGCGCGCGTTCCACATAGGGCACGGCCTTGTAGCCGAGCGCGAGCCTGACCCGTTGCGATTCGGGTGACGACCAGAAGTAGTAGAGGGTCGGCACCGCAAGGCTACTCTAGAGCGAGAATCGCCTGCCAGTGGCGCTCGTCCACGGGCAGGATGGAAAGACGCTGGCCCTTGCGCAGCAGAGGCATATCGGCCAGCTCAGGACGCGTGCGCAGCTCGGCGAGGGTGATGACGCGGCGCAGCTTGCGCTCGAATGCTACTTCGACAAGCTGCCAGCGCGGGGCTTCCGGTACGCTTTTGGGGTCGTAGTACTTGGCTTCAGGGTCGAAGGCAGTGGGGTCAGGTTTGGCCTGACTCGCGATGCGCATGATGCCCGCCACGCCTGTCGGGTCGGCGTTGGAGTGGTAGAACAGCGCGAGGTCGCCAGGTTGCATGCCATCGCGCATGAAATTACGTGCCTGGTAGTTGCGGATGCCATCCCAAGGTTCACGGCCCACGCGCTCAAGATCGTCGATGCCGAAGGTGTCAGGCTCCGATTTCATCAGCCAATAGTGCATTTGTCTGCCATTTCGTGATGCGGGAGGCCCGCAGTATAAACCAAGGGGTGGGCACACAAGGGCATGCTACGGGACGCCGAACCGCCTCGCGCCGGCGGGGGTGACGATGCCGGCCAGCGGGACATCCCAGGCCTCGCAGGGCAGGGCTTCGACCTCCTGGAAGTCGTAAGCCAGCCCGATGAGCGCCGGTCGCTTCCAGTTCGGAAGGAGGCGCTGATAGGCGAAGGTGCGGTCGTAAAAGCCTCCCCCCATGCCCAGACGATTGCCATGACGGTCGAAACCGACCAAGGGCGTGAGCACGAGATCTAGCGCGCGGCCTTCCAGCCGTCGATTGGCCGAAGCCGCGGGCTCAGCGATGCCGAAGCGGTTGTGGCGCATTGGTGTGTTCGTTGTCCAGCGCTGAAACCAGAGTCGCCCGTCCGGGGCGAGCACGGGTAGAAAAATGCGTTTGCCAACACGATGTGCGGCCAGTAGCGCTGGCCAGGCATCGAGTTCCCCGCCGACCGCAAGATAGCCGGCGATATTGCGAGCGGCGCGAAACCAGGGGGTATGGATGAGGTGCTTGGCGACGAGGCAGCCCGCATGCGTGCGCTCGGCTTGTGAGAGAGCGGCGCGCCGGCGGCGGAGATCTCGTCGGAGTGGGTCGCGCGCATTCATGATAAAAAAGAGGACACGCTCCGTAGGTGCCGTGGTGGCCTTCGACCTTGAACCAGAGGTTCAAGTGGGGGCTTCGGCAGTGAACGTAGGCTTTCCGCTGTGTGCGGACATGCACATGTTCTCCGCAAACCGGCTCCCTGGGTAAAAAACTAGGCTCAAGGGTACTACCCGGTCACTCACGAACACCACAGAGGTGTCCTGATATTCACTATATCACGAGCCCTTGGCGGTGCTCTGTTTTTCCGGCGAGCCAACGTGATCCAAGGTGATCGCAACGGCAGCATCGAGGTTTTTGATTCGGGTTAGCAGGACTTGGTCGGCGAGCGATTGTGTAGCGTTTTGTTGCATCAGTTCGTGGATTAGGTTCAACGCGGTCATGACGGCGATGCGCTCTCCGCCGACGACGCGGCCGGTCGTGCGGATTTCCCGCATACGTACGTTGAGTGCCTGCGCGGATGCAACGAGCGCTTCCCGCTCGTCCTCCGCGCACATGACTTGATATTCGCGCTCGAGGATATGCACGCTGACAGGAATCTGGTTCATGGTGTTTCTTCCAGGTTCTTGAGGCGGCCGATCATGGCCTCGACGCGATGTTTGGTCAGTTCGTGCTTCTCGATCAGGCCGCTGCGCTCATGCTGCAGTCCCTGCAGTTGGCGTTTGAGCGTCTGGTTTTCCTTGTGTTGCCGTTCGCACAGTACGGTGAGTTCGAGGACGCGGCGCTCCAGCTCGCGTAGAGCGGCTTCGTAGAAGGCTGGGGCGGAGTCGTCAATCATGCGGTAAATATAGGCGCCCTGGCCGAACAGGGTCAACCACTGAGACCGCATACCGTGTGGGGATGCCTGGTGGTCTACGCGAGTGTTAGTATTGCGCTTTAACTCGCCCCCATAGTGTTCCCGCCGCCATGAATTCATCGCCGGATCCGCAGGATTTTTTCCAGGCCAATCCGCTGTCCGCGCAAGCGATCATAATCGAGGGCGTCACCCGACATGGTAAACCCTGCCGAGTCGTCGACAATACGGGGGCGGTGCCGGTGCCGGAGCTGCAAGCGCTACTTGACCAACTGATTAAGGATGGCCGCTTCGGCTTGTCCGGGCGCTCGCTGGCAGGTGATAGCCGTATGTTGATCGGCGCACCGGATTTCTCCCATGTGCAGTTTGGGGATGCGGTCTACCGCTTCATACTGTTTCCCTACGAGGCACGCATAGAGGCCTTCTGACGATGAGTACTCACTTCGAATCGCTGGACGAAACCCTGCGACGCGCGGGCGCGGCAATGGGCGCGGCGGAAGGGCACGGCGCGCTGTGCGGCCGGCTCGCGATACTGGAGGCGGGCGGTGAGGAGCCTTGGATACGTGAGCTTCTCGACGGCGTCGACACGAGCGATGCACGTGTTTGTCGCGAGGCCTTGTCCTCGCTCTACCACGATACCCGCCGCGCGCTAGACGATGCAGACCTATCCTTCCAGCCACTGTTGCCCGGGGACGATATCGCACTGGGTCTGCGCGTCGAAGCCCTGGGACAGTGGTGCTATGGATTCAGCACCGGACTGGTGCTCGCCGGTCTGACGCCCGAGCGGCTCGCGGACCTGGTAGAGCACGTGCGCGAATTCGTCGAAGATATCGGTCAGATCGCCCAGGTGTCGCCCGAAATGGTCGCTTACGACGAAAGCGAAGCCGATTATGCAGAACTGCTTGAATATGTACGGGTCGGCGTGTTGCTGCTGTTTGAGGAACTTCAACCCAGAGCACCGCTCCCCGGCTTGCACTGAGGCCGCCGCACCGCCCTGCCCGAAGGAGATCCACGATGACCCTCCCTACTTCCGAATTCGCCCGTCGCCGCCGTCAGCTGATGCGCCAGATCGGCGAGCGGGGTATCGTGATCATGCCAGCCGCACCCGTCAGATTGCGCAACAGGGATGCCGATTACCGCTATCGTCAGGACAGCGATTTCCTGTATCTGACCGGATTCTCCGAACCGGAGGCAGTTGCGGTGCTGATACCTGGACGCCCCCAGGGTGAATTCATTCTGTTCTGCCGCGAGCGCGATCTTGCGCAGGAAACCTGGCATGGCCGCCGCGCCGGCCAGGCGGGCGCCGTGGAGCGCTATGGTGCGGACGATTCCTTCCCCATCACGGACATCGACGACATCCTCCCCGGTCTGCTGGAAGACCGCGACCGTGTGTTCTACAGCATGGGACGGGATGCCGCCTTCGACCGCCAGCTCATGGAATGGATCAACCGCCTGCGGGCCCAGTCGCGCTCCGGCCGCCAGTCACCTCACGAATTCGTTTCGCTGGAATACCTGCTGCACGAGATGCGCCTGTTCAAATCGGCCGCCGAGCTTAAGCTGATGCGCCGGGCGGCGGAAATCGCCATTGAGGGTCACCGACGCATGATGGCGGTGTGCAGCCCGGGTTTGTATGAATACGAGATTGAGGCCGAGTTCATATACACGGCGCGTCGTCACCGCGCCGAGCTGGCCTATCAGTCCATCGTCGGCGGCGGCGAAAACGGCTGCATCCTGCACTACGTCGATAACGATGCCCCGCTGCGTGACGGCGAGCTCCTGTTGATCGATGCCGGCGCCGAGTATGCCGGTTATGCCAGCGACATTACGCGTACCTTCCCGGTCAACGGCCGTTTCACCCCGGCGCAGCGGGAGCTGTACGAGCTTGTACTCGATGCACAGCATGCGGCCATCAAGAAGACGCGCCCCGGCAATCATTGGAACGACCCACATACCGCAGCGGTACGTGTGTTGACCCGCGGATTGGTTGAGCTGGGTCTGCTCAAGGGACAGCCGGCGAAGCTGATTCGCGAGGGTGCCTATCAGCGCTTCTACATGCACCGCACCGGCCACTGGCTCGGATTGGACGTGCACGATGTCGGCGAATACAAAATCGACGGGGAATGGCGTCTGCTGGAGCCGGGCATGGTATTGACCGTCGAGCCGGGCTTGTACATCAATCCAGCTCGCGACGTGCCCAAACGCTTCCACAACATCGGTATCCGCATCGAGGACGATGTACGGGTAACGGCAAAGGGTTGTGAAGTGCTGACCGTAGACATGCCCAAGGCAGTAGACGAGATCGAGGCCTTGGTTGGCAGTTTGGTAGCCGACCCTGGGGCAACGTCCGTGCGGCGCCGCGCATGAATGTCGACTACGACATACTGATTGTCGGTGGCGGCATGGTTGGTGCGAGTCTGGGAGCGGCGCTGGCCGGTTCAGGTCGTCGCGTGGGGATTCTCGAAGCGCGACCCTATGGCACGCCAGGACAGCCGAGCTACGATGATCGCAGTACGGCCTTGGCGCTTGGATCGCGTCACTTGCTTGATCGGCTTGGCGTATGGCCGGCGCTGAGCGCAGAGGCGGCACCCATCACCCACATACACGTCAGCGACCGTGGTCATTTCGGCGTAGCGCATATCGATGCCGCTGAGCAGGGTGTGCGCGCACTGGGCTATGTCGTACCCAATCGTGCGCTCGGCGCGGCTTTGTTGCCGGTATTGGAACAGGCGGCGGGCGTAGAGCTGATCGCGCCTGCCGAAGTGGCCGATATCGAGCAGGACGATGATGGGGTTGTGGTCCGCCTCGCCGGTGGTGTGCCGTTCGAGCGCTTGAGGGCGCGCTTGGTAGTCGCCGCCGACGGTACGGGCTCGCCGATTCGCGAACAAGTGGGCATCCCGGTCGAAACGCGCGCATACGGGCAGTCTGCGTTGATTGCCAATGTCAGTGTGACACGGTTACAGGCAGGCGTCGCCTATGAGCGCTTTACCGACGAGGGGCCGCTGGCGATGCTGCCGATGGGAGGTGATCGCTATTCCCTGGTTTGGACGCATCGCGAAGCTGATTTGCCGGCGACGCTCGCCCTTGGCGATGCCGAATTCCTCGCTGCGCTACAGCAACGCTTTGGCTGGCGCCTCGGCCGGCTCAAGGCCGTCGGCCGCAGGGCCTCCTATCCCCTGGGCCTGACGCGAGCGCTGGAAACTTCGTATGGCCGAGTGGTGTTGGTGGGTAATGCCTTGCACACCCTGCATCCAGTCGCAGGGCAAGGGTTTAATCTGGCGTTAAGAGACGTCGAGGCGCTTGCGCGGGCGCTGGAGGGCATCGACGATCCCGGCGAACCAGCAGTTCTGGCGCAGTACCGACGCCTGCGGGAGGGCGATATGCGCACGGTGGTCAGCCTGACCGATGCAATGGTGCGGCTATTTTCCGGCTTGTCTCCTTTGCCGGGTGCCTTGCGCAGCCTGGGATTGGTGGCTGCCGATTGCCTACCCGATCTTAATCGTCTGCTGGCGCGTCAGCACATGGGTCTGTACGGCGCCATCGCGCCAACACGCCCGCCGGCATTCGCAGAATTTCGGGCATGAGTACCGCACATTACGAAGTTGTGGTCGTGGGCGGTGGCATGGTCGGTACCGCACTGGCTCGCGCGCTCGGCCGGCAGGGTCGTCGGGTCGCCCTGATAGAGGCGCACAAGCCTCAGCCCTGGCATGTGGACGAGGACTACGATCTGCGGGTATCCGCGATCAATCGCGCCTCCCAGCATCTGTTCGAGCATCTCGGCGCCTGGTCGGGCATGCGTGCTCGCCGTGTCAGCGCCTATCGGCGGATGCACGTTTGGGATGCCGGCGGCGCGGGTGCGATTAGCTTCGATGCGGCGGAAATCGGTGAGCCGGATCTCGGGCATATCGTCGAGAATCGTGTGATTCAGGAGGCGCTGGGCGAGGGGCTCGAAGGTGTGGCGCAGTATTGTCCCGTTGCTCTGGAGGCAATGACGATCGATGGTACGCAGGTGCGCCTGTTGTTGACCGATGGCATCGAGCTGAGTGCAGCACTGGTGGTTGGTGCCGATGGTGCCCATTCACGCGTTAGGGCGCTGGCGGGGATCGAACGAGAGGAGCGCCCATACGGACAGAAAGCGATCGTCACGACCTTGAGTACCGAGCGTTCCCACCAAGACACCGCGTGGCAGCGATTCCTGTCGACCGGCCCGGTGGCCTTGCTGCCTCTGGCCGATGGCCGCTGCTCCTTGGTCTGGTCGGCGGACACGGCGGTGGCAGACGGCTTGATGGCGCTGTCCGACGACGATTTTCGCCTTGAGCTTGGACGCGCCACTGCGCTGTGCCTAGGTTGTGTGACGGAGATTGGCGCGCGTGCCGCCTTCCCGCTCGTCGGCAGTCGCGTGCGGCCGTATGTCCGCCCCCGGATCGCCTTGGTCGGTGATGCGGCACACACTATCCACCCGTTGGCGGGTCAGGGTGTGAATCTGGGATTCATGGATGTGGCGGCCTTGGCCGGGGTGCTCGGGGGTACGCGACGGGAAGTCGGCGGCCTGAGGGTTCTGCGCGCCTACGAACGCGCGCGTCGCGCCGAGAACGAAGGTGCAATGCGGGTAATGGAGGGGTTCAAGCAGGTGTTCGGGAGTGGTTTGCCGGGACTTGCCTGGTTGCGCGGCCAAGGGCTAGCGCTGGCGGGAGGCATTCCGCCACTAAAGCGCCGGCTTGCCTCGCAGGCCCTGATGGGCGGTCATTTCACGCCACCCACCAAGGCTGATCAAGGCTAGGCGATACGCCGGATCTTAGTGCGCATGGTCGCCTGGACTGTGCGCATGGCCGTGCGACAACTCTTCCTCGGTGGCATCACGCACGTCGACCACGGTGACGTCGAAATTGAGCGGCATGCCAGCCAGCGGATGGTTGGCGTCGATAGTCACATCGTCACCGTCCACCGAGACGATCCGCACGACCTGCATGGTGCCGTCGTTCGCCTGGGCATGGAATTCCATGCCGACTTCCAGCGTGTCCACACCCTCGAACATCGCGCGGTCGATTGCCTGGATCAGGCCTTCGTGGTGTTGTCCGTAGGCGTCGTCGGGTTCGACATGCACCTGAACCACATCGCCGGCACTTTTGCCCTCAAGGGCGGTCTCAAGGCCAGGAATGATGTTGCGTGCGCCATGGAGATAGGCCATGGGTTCGCCCCCGCGGGAGCTGTCGATCACCTCGCCAGCGTCATCGGTCAAGGTGTAGTCGATGGTGACGATGGTGTTGTTGCTGATTTGCATCGATGCGGTCTCTGAACGTGTATGTCCGGCCAAGTTTACGTGATGATCGGCGGCCTGCCCAGCGCGCGCCCGGCAACCGCGGGATGTGCAGGCGTCAGCCGCCGAGCAGACGCTTGGTGTCGTCGATATCGAGTTGCGCGTCGTTGAGGAACTCTTGTATCCGCTCAGGTGTTGGAGGCGTGAGTCCCAGCTTGGCGAAGGCAGGGACTTCCTCGAAGGGCGGCCGGGCGTCGTGTAGGCCATGCTGCGCGGGCAGGAGCAGTTGTGCGACGACCACCAGGTCGGCGTAATCGGCCTCCGTGCCTGGGTTGCGGGTCCAGTCCTCGGCGCTCTGGACGACCGTCTGGAGATCGTTGTTGAGCTGCCAGTGATCGACAATCAGCATGCCGACCGGAATGCGCAGGTTGATGATGGCGGACTCCAAACGCTCGGCATCGCCCAGTAGGTTGTAGCGTTCGGCGTGCTGCAGGATGGGTATGCCGCCGATGTCGTGCAGCAGGCCGGCGAGCAATGCGTGGCTGGCTTCCAGCGAGGGTGTGCAGCGCTCGGCGAGGGTCTGACAGAGTGCCGAGACCTGTACGCTGTGCTCCCACAGCGCGCGCATGCGCTGGCGGACTGCGACCTGCTTGGTGTGGAAGACCGTGGTCAATGCCAGGCTGATGGCCAGCGAACGTGTGGTTTCCAGACCGAGTCGCCCGACCGCATCGGCCAGATTGGTGACCGGTTGGCCGCCACGCCGTGCCGCGGTATTCGCGGCACGCAGGATGCCAGCGGCCACTGCCGGGTCGATCTGCACAATCCTGGCGATGTCCTTGAGACTGATCTCCGGACGCAAGGTCGCATCGCGTATACGCATCGCGACCTCGGGCATGCTCGGAAGCTCCAAGTTGCCGCTGCTGAGCGAGCGCAGGATGTGCCCGAGCAGCGTGCCTTCTTCCTCGGTGATCGGCGTGTCTTCGACCTCATAGTCGTTTTCGCGCTGTTCGTGCAGGATGATCTCGAACAGACGGCGGTCCACGCGCAGAAGGCGGCATGGCGTCTGCGCGATCACGTCTCCCGGGCGTTCGTCGCCGAAGATTGGACGTTTGGCGCGTATGCTGCCGCTGTCGATGGATTCGTTGCCGTTGGCGCGTTTAAGCGTCAGGGTACCGTCCAGCAGATAGATCAGCCAACGGTCGCTGCCTGCGCCATCCAGCGAGTCGCGGGGCTTGAGGCTGAGTATTTGTCCCTTTTCCGCTAGTCGGTTGCGGTTCTCTGGGTTGAGTTCGGCGATGGGGACCAGATCGTCGATTTCTTCGAGCAAAATAGGCATGGGCTGGCTTCTTTGAATTCGGGTTCAATCATCGGGTATCCGTTGGCCGCTGCCAAGTGAATCAGGGACGAAGGCGCGGTTGCGGGCGCTCATGATGGTCGATTAGCTCATGCGTCGCGAGCCATTCGCGGGCGTCGGCCGCATCGTGCAGGAACCATTGACGCGTGGAGCCGAGGCGGAAGCTGTATCCCCATGCATCCATGTCGCACATCAATCGATCCCGGCCGAGGCCGGTCAGCTCGTCGGCCAGCAATATTTGTAGATAGCATACCGCGCATTCCTCGGGGTCCGTGCCGCCGGCGTCCGTGTGCAGGTGGCGGCGCCGTTCGGTATCCATGCAGATCACGTGCGCGAATTCATGCAGCAACGAGTGTACCGGGGTATCGCCGCGCACCTTGAGCGTATTGCCGATTAGCCCGGCCTCGGGTGCGCCCCAGTAGCTGCCGGGGATCTCTGCGCCATCGGGTAGCAATGACAGATGAAGGCCATAGCGCGCGACCAGTGCCTCGGCGGCACCTGCCGGGAGATCTCTCAGCGTTAGGCAAGGCGGGAGAGGGGCATTCACGAGCAGTGTCCATCGGTCAGTGCGGTCGGATTTTGACTATTTGTCTGGGTGCGAAGGCGAGCGGGGCAGTTATCCGGGTGCGCCGCGCACCAAGCTCTGGCCAGTCCCTCGTAGACGGGTATGCGGGTGTCGAGGTAGAAACGGGCCTGTTCCCAACAAGTAATCGGCGGCGCGCCGTTGGCCTCGACGACGGCCCCCTTCATCGTGACAAGAATGACCGTTGCCGCTTGCCGACGGTCGAGACGCAGTATCTGCTGCCAGGTGGTTGGCATGAAGTAGAGTCTGATTAAATCCGGGCGCTGCGAGAGCAGCATACGAATGACGTTTTTGAGGGCGCGATCGGCCTCATCCCAGCCGCCGACGAGATCGGACTCGATGAGTTTGAGGATTTCCTCGCGTCCCTTGAGTGTGAGCATGGGTGCCCCCCGCGCTACTTGTGGTTAGACTTGCCGCGCCGATCGTGTTTGGCGACGGAAGTTTGCAGTTTCATGGGAGTGCGCTGACTATGCAAGCAATCCAGGGGCGGATGATTATCAACGTGATGCGCGGTTGCCTGAGCGAGGTTTCGGCCACACTCAAGGCCTTGCGTGGACAGGTGGCCGAGACGAAGGAGGGCGACGCATTGCGTAATGGCCTGTTTTTTTCGTTGGACTTGAATCTGGCCGCGATCCATCTGTTGGGGATCAAATTGATGGAGGCCGAGCCGGTCGGCGAAGTCGATTTGAGCGGTGCTGAGCGCGTCGTGCTGGGGATGGCGGGGAGCTTTATGGCGGAACCGGTTGCACAGTTGATCGACGACGCGCTCGAGGGTTTTGCGGTCCCTGACGAACGGGTCAGTCGCGAATTGGCATCCGGCGCTGCGGGCAGACGGCTTCAGTAGCGCCGCCGACATCAGGCGTTGCGGTCTGTCCATTCCTTGGGCGTGTAGGCCTTGATGGTCAGCGCGTGGATGGCGCCGCTGGCAATGTGCTCGCCCACAGTGGCGAAGACCAGCTGATGTTCCTTGACCGGGCTCATGCCTTCGAAGGCTTCGCTGACGACCACGGCTTCGAATTTGCTGCCGTCGCCAGTCACCGTGACCTGGCAACCTGGAATGCCCTGCTCGATCAGCGTCTTAACGTTTTCGGGGATCATGCTGTCCTCGTCGGATGGGGCGGGCGGCAAAGCTTACACCAGTTCATCCCAGACGCAAGTTGACCGATTACCAACGTGTCTTTTCCCAGCGCTCGGGATGAGCCCAATGGCGCGCGTTGAGCCAGTCCGGGGTGCGCTTATAGTCGTAGAGATCGAAGTGATAAAGCGCCAGCCCTTTTGCGGATTGTGGGTACACGCCCAGTGGCCGCATCCCGAGCGCGACCATGCGCGGTGCTGACCATAGGTCGGGGTCGGCCAGACAGTAGATTTCCTCGGCATGAAGGTCGCGCAGCGCGGCGATCAGACGTTCACCGGTCGCTTGCGGAAGCGTTTCCAGGCATCCGGCCATCAGGGCCAAGGGATAGCGGTGCGCCGGCGGTCGCGCAAGCAGATCCAGCGCATCCGTTGGCGCGGGTCCACCCAGCGCGAGCAGTCGTTGGCATAGCGGGTGTTCTCCGGGCGCAAGCAAGACTAGCTGGTCCGATGGCCGTGAGAGTGCAAGCCTTTCTAAATCCGCGAACGGGTCGGGCATGAGTAGCCTCCGGGGGTTAGGGCGGCGGATGAGCGCTATCGCTTCAGGTATACTCGCGCCGGAACGATATCTTGTCAGGGGAGCCGCCATAATGCAGAAAAAGGTAGACGATCTCGTCCAGTTTCTCAGCGAACACGGCCTGTGTGCCTCCTTGACGACGAAGGAGGTCGAGAAGATGCTCGAATTCACCGAAGAGATGTATCTCGATCGCGGTCAGGTGGTGATGGAGATCGGCGACGTGGGCGAGGCGCTGTTTTTCGTCGTCGAGGGTGAAATCGTCCTGCTATACGACACGGGTACCATGGAGACTGAGGTCGGGCGCCGACGCCAAGGCGAGCTGATGGGCGAGATGTCCTTCTTCGACCGCAAGCCTCGACTGACCCGCATGCGCGCTACGCGCAACCGCACGCGCCTGCTCAAGCTTTCTCGCCCGATGTATGAGCGCATGCGTGTGGAGCAGCCCTTCATCACGGTCAACTTTCTGGAATACGCGATCGTGAGTCTGGATCATCTGATTCGGGAGATGAGCACGGACGTCGCCGTGTTGACGGATTACTATTTCGCGCCAGGCAAAAAATAACCGCCGGTAGGTGCCGAGCCGGTCGAGGGGGGCTTTACCCCTCATCCGATGTCGGCATGAGACTGGCCTGGCCATCGTGCATGCGCACGGTGAGCTGCCCTTCGATGACCGCCCGTAATGTGTGACCGACGACATGCGCGCGCCAGCCTTGCATAACGGGTAGGTCCGTTTTCCCGCTGGCCAGGTGCTCAAGCTCTCGGCGCGTGGCCAGCATCGCCGGGGCGATATCCTGACGTCTGGCTTCGAGTCGCAGCGTTGCCATCAGTAGATCGGCGAGCGCTTCTTGCTCCGGACTGAGCACTAGGCGGTCGGCCAGGATTGGCCATTCGGATTCGGGGCGTTCGCGTGCCTCGGCCACGAGGCGCAATAGCGTATCGCCATGACGTCCGACGACCGCGTCCGGCAGGCCGCGGATGCGCTGCAACATGTCACGTGATGCTGGGGGGCGGCGCGCAATGTCGATCAGCGGCTCGTCGGCCAATATCCAGCGTCTGGGGCGGTCGGCGACTTGCGCCTGACGTTCGCGCCAAGCAGCGAGTGATTGTGCGATGCTCAGTTGTACGCCCTGGAGATGGTGTACCCCTTTCAGTCGATGCCACACTGCCTCGGGGTCGGTGGTGTAGGTGTCGGGGTCGCCCAGTCTGCGAAAGTCGTCGCCCAGCCAGGACAGGCGCCCGCGCGCGCTGAGTGCCGTATGTTGCTGGGCGTAGAGTTCACCGAGATAGCGCACGTCATCGGCTGCATAGTGAATCTGCGCGGGGTCCAGCGGGCGTTGCGACCAGTCGGTGCGCGCATGCCCCTTGTCCAACGTCACGTCAATGGCTTCGGCGACCAATCGTCCATAGCCGATTTGTTCGCCTTGCCCGAGTAGTGCCGCGGCGATCTGGGTATCGAAGACCGGCATCGGGATTTCACCCCAGAGCTGATAAAGGATTTCCAGATCCTGATGGGCAGCGTGCAAGATTTTGGTGATGCCTTTATTACAGAGTATCGGACGCAGAGCATCGATATCGGGTAGCGCCAATGGATCAACGCAGGCCACGATGCCGGGCGCGGCGAGTTGGATCAGGCACAGGCGGGCACGATAGGTCTTCTCACGTAAAAACTCGGTATCGATCGCCAACCAAGGGGCATCCGCCAGCCTAGACGCGAGCGCTGCCAAGGCCTCCGGAGTATCGATATACAAGTCCTCGGCGTTGGGGACTCTTGGGCTCGCGACGACGACCGTATCCATCGCCATCAATCCCGTTGCGCCTTCGCGAAGGCCTGTGTCTGCTCTGGGCTGGCCTCGCGCTGATAGCGGGCTTTCCACTCGGCGTAAGGCATGCCATAGACGATCTCGCGCGCGGCTTCGTAATCGACGGCCTGGTGTCGCTCATTGGCGGCGGCGCTGTACCATTTGGACAGGCAGTTGCGGCAGAAACCGGCAAGATTCATCAGGTCGATGTTCTGTACGTCGCTACGTTCGCGGAGATGTTCGACGAGGCGGCGGAAGGCGGCGGCCTCGATCTCGGTGCGTGTCTGGTCGTCCATGGGGTATCTCCTGTGAGGGCGTCTGCGATCAGCCGGTGAGCTGCAGGCGCCGACGGATATGACGGAGGAGCAGAAATATCAGCGGCCAGAGCAGCATACTGGTCAGCACGGGTATCCAGTACACGCGCTGATCGGGGGCATGGCCAGTGATGCCATATACCCAGAGCAGCAGTATACGGTAGACCAATAACATCAAGCCGACCGCGATCGATTGCTGCCAGAGCGGGTAGACGCGCACGCGCTGATGGGTGCGTATGCTCAGGTAGGCGACGATGGTCAGCGCGAGGGCGTGTTGACCCAGCAGGGAACCCGTCAACACGTCGAGCAGCAATCCGGTGAGCCAAGCGGTGCCGAGGCTGATGCGCCTGGGCAGGGCCATGCTCCAGTAGATGATGGCCATGGCCACCCACTCGGGACGGGTAGCCGTCAGCGACGCCGGCATGGCGATTACGCTGAGGCTCAGGGCGATGACGAGCGTGAGTCCGATGCCCAAATTACGCTTGAGCGGCGACGTCATTTCCGTTTCCCGTGTGGACTGGTGTCGGTGTGCGGCGTCTCATCCAGGACGGGTTTATGCGGTGGGTGATACCACAGCAGCAGGACTTCGCGATAGCGGTCGAGTTGCGCGGTTGGCTGACATAGGACTTTGGCGAAGGGATCGCCTGGTTCCCGGTTGACCTGAGTGACCCGACATACTGGGTAGTGAGGTGGGAAGCGCTCGCCCAGGCCGGAAGTGCTGAGCAGATCGCCGACGCGGATGTCGGCGTTGACCGGTGCGCTGCGTACGTCGAGTGCATCGGGTTGCCCGGTACCGATGGCGAGTAGGCGCAGGCCGCTGCGCGTGTCGATGACCGGCACCGCGCTGCTGGGATCGGCAATCAGCAGGACCTGCGCATTGAATGGGCCAACCTGGATCACTTGGCCCATCAACCCGCCGGCATCGATGACCGGCTGCCCTTGGTAGACGCCATCGCGGCTGCCCTGGTTGATCAGTTCGCGCTGGCTGTAGGGGTCGAGATCGATCGACACCAAACGTGCGATTTTGACCTTTTCAGTGGTGTGCTCGGAGGCGTTGAGGAGTTGGCGCAGATGCGCGTTCTCGCTGGCCAGCGCCTGGTATTTCTGCAAGCGGGCCTTGAGCAGGAGGTTGTTGCGTTGGAGTTCGCGGTTGCTGTCGATCAGCTGCGTGTGGCTGCTGAAGGCCTCCCCAAGCCAGTGGCCAGCGCGATTGGGGAGGCTGGCCAGAAGCTGTAGGGGGTAGACGACGTATTCGAGCGTGCTGCGCGCCTCGCTCAGTACCGTCAGGCGTTGATCCGCCGTCATCAGTGCGATGGAGAGCGCGACCAGTAGCACCAGTTTGAGGTGCAGCGTGGGGCCTAGGTTGAACAGTGGCTGCTTAATGCCTGGCGCTCCCCGTCAGCAGGCTTACCTGCGCGGTTACTCGACCGCAAGAAAATCCGCGCCGTGCTCGTCGATCATTTCCAGTACGCGCCCGCCGCCGCGTGCGACGCAGGTCAAGGGGTCGTCGGCGATCACGACCGGGGCGCCGGTTTCTTCCATGATCAGGCGATCCAGGTCGTGCAGCAGCGCGCCGCCACCGGTCAGCACGATACCGCGCTCGGCCACGTCGGCGCCAAGCTCGGGTGGCGTCTGCTCAAGGGCGGTCTTCACCGCACCGACGATGCCGAACAGAGGCTCCTGCAGGGCTTCGAGGATTTCGTTGCTGTTGAGGGTGAAGCTGCGCGGCACGCCCTCGGCGAGATTGCGGCCCTTGATCTCGATTTCGCGCAGTTCTCGGCCGGGGTAGGCCGACCCGATCTCGAATTTGATCCGCTCCGCGGTCGCTTCGCCGATCAGCATGCCGTAGTTGCGGCGTACGTAGTTGATGATGGCTTCGTCGAATTTGTCGCCGCCGATGCGTACCGATGAGGAGTAGACGATGCCATTCAAAGACAGCACGGCGACTTCGGAGGTACCGCCGCCGATGTCTAGCACCATTACGCCCTTGGGCTCGTCCACCGGAATGCCCGCGCCGATCGCGGCGGCCATCGGTTCCTCGATCAGGAAGACCTTGCGTGCGCCCGCCCCGGAAACGGATTCGCGGATTGCGCGCCGTTCGACCTGGGTTGCACCGCAGGGTACGCAGACCACGACTCGCGGGCTGGGTCGGAACCATCGATTCTGATGCACCTTGCGGATGAAGTGCTGCAGCATCTTCTCGGTGGTGGTGAAGTCGGCGATCACGCCATCCTTGAGTGGGCGGATGGCGGTGATGTTGGCTGGGGTGCGGCCGAGCATCTTCTTCGCGTCCGTGCCCACGGCCTCGACCGAGCGCATACCGCCGTTGCGATCCTGTCGGATGGCGACCACGGAAGGTTCATTCAGCACAATGCCTTTGCCGCGCATGTAAATGAGGGTATTGGCAGTGCCCAGGTCGATCGATAAATCGTTGGAAAGGAAACCAAACATCGCGTAGGTGGGATAGTGGCCGTAAGGCGGGATTGAGGAATCGCGGTACTCTATCAACAGGGTGGGTTTTGAGCAAGGCGGGAATATGGTAGTTTTCCATATCTTGCGCCACGCACTTCAATTCCTTCACGAGGTTGCCCCATCATGTCCCTTGCCCCTGACGAGGTCAGGCGTATCGCCAAGCTGGCACGTCTGGCGCTCGATGCTGACGCGGTCGAGGCCTACGCGCACGATCTGTCTTCGATCCTGGCCTTCGTCGAACAGCTCGACGCGGCGCCCACCGAGGGCGTTGAGCCGATGGCGCATCCGCAGGACGCGACCCAGCGTCTACGCCCCGATGCGATTACCGAGACGAATACCCGCGAGCGCTTCCAGGCCATTGCCCCGGCCGTTGAGGCGGGTCTTTATCTGGTGCCCAAAGTCATCGAATAAGCTCGTATACCCCCCACGGAATCCGCATGCACACGAAAACCATTGCAGAACTGTCCCGGGCGCTTGCCGGGGGCGAAATCTCCAGCGTCGAGTTGACGCACCACTTTCTGGCGCGCATCCGGCAGCACGGGGAAGCGCTCAACGCCTTGATTACCGTTACCGAGTCCCAGGCGCTGCTTCAGGCGGCGGCGGCTGATGCGCGCATCGCGGCCGGGGACGGCGGTCCTCTGACCGGCATCCCGCTGCTGCACAAGGATATCTTCTGCACCGACGGGGTGCGGACTTCCTGCGGCTCGCGCATGCTCGATAATTTTGTCGCGCCCTACGATGCCGCCGTGGTCACACGTCTGCAAGATGCGGGGATGGTCATGCTCGGCAAGGCCAATATGGACGAGTTCGCGATGGGTTCGTCCAACGAGAACAGCTTTTACGGCCCAGCCAAAAACCCCTGGGATACCGCGCGTATCCCAGGCGGTTCCTCCGGCGGTTCAGCCGCCGCCGTGGCGGCGCGTCTGGCGCCGGCGGCAACCGGCACGGATACCGGCGGATCGATTCGTCAACCGGCCTCAATGTGCGGCATCACCGGCATTAAGCCGACCTATGGCCGCGTGTCGCGCTGGGGCATGATCGCCTTCGCTTCCAGCTTGGATCAGGGGGGCCGCTGGCGGCCAGTGCCGAGGATTGCGCGCTGTTGCTCGGCGCCATGGCCGGCTTCGATCCGCGCGATTCGACCAGCATCGACCGTCCGGTACCCGACTACACCACCGGGTTGGATGCGGACCTTGCCGGCCTTCGCATTGGCTTGCCCAAGGAATATTTCGGCGAAGGTCTCGACGCTGGCGTGGCGGCGGCGATCAGCGCAGCAGTGGACGTGTTTCGGAGTCTTGGTGCAACGGTCAGCGAGATCAGCCTGCCGAATACGCATCTTGCGGTGCCGGCCTATTACGTGGTCGCGCCGGCGGAATGTTCATCGAATCTGTCGCGCTTTGACGGCGTGCGCTTCGGTCACCGCTGCGAGGATCCGGCGGATCTTACCGATCTCTATGAGCGTTCGCGCGGCGAGGGCTTCGGCGACGAGGTCAAACGGCGCATCATGGTCGGCACCTATGCCCTGTCTGCCGGTTACTACGACGCCTATTACCTCAAGGCGCAGAAGGTGCGACGCCTGATCAGCGAGGACTATCGCCGTGCGTTCGCATCAGTCGATCTGATCCTCGGGCCGACCAGTCCGAGCACCGCCTTCTCCATTGGCGAAAAAGCGACCGATCCGGTGAGTATGTATCTTTCCGACATCTACACCATCGCGGTGAACCTCGCCGGCCTGCCGGGGATGTCGGTGCCCGCCGGTTTCGCTGCTGGGCTGCCGGTGGGGTTGCAGATTGTGGGTAACTACTTCGAGGAGGGGCGCATGCTCAATGCGGCGCACCGCTTCCAGCAGGCCACCGACTGGCATACCCGCATTCCGCAGGGTTTCGAATGAGTTTCAGGCATTTTCATCGGCACAGCACACTTGGGTAACCACGCTATGGAATGGGAAGTCGTTATCGGGTTGGAGATACACGCCCAGCTCGCCACCCGCAGCAAAATTTTCTCCGGCGCCGCCACCGCCTATGGCGCGGCACCCAACACCCAGGCCTGCGCTGTCGATCTGGGCATGCCTGGAGTGTTGCCGGTGCTTAACGCCGAGGCCGTGCGTATGGCCGCGAAGTTCGGCCTGGCCGTCGGTGCGCGCGTGGCCGAGCGCTCGGTGTTCGCGCGCAAGAATTACTTTTACCCCGACCTGCCCAAGGGCTACCAGATTTCGCAGTACGAACTGCCCGTGGTCAACCAGGGCCAGATCGAGATTGAGCTGGAGGGCGGCGAGACCAAGATCATCGGCGTGACCCGCGCGCACCTCGAAGAGGATGCGGGTAAATCGCTGCATGAGGAGTTTGCGGGCGCTACCGGCATCGATCTCAACCGGGCCGGCACCCCGTTGCTGGAGATCGTCTCCGAGCCGGACATGCGTTCGGCCAAGGAAGCGGTCGCTTACATGAAGAAGATTCACACCTTGGTGCGATATCTGGGCATCTGCGACGGCAACATGCAGGAGGGTTCGTTCCGTTGCGACGCCAACGTGTCCGTGCGCCCGATGGGGCAGGAGACGTTCGGCACCCGTACCGAGACCAAAAATCTCAATTCCTTCCGCTTTGTCGAGCGTGCGATCAACTACGAGATCGAGCGCCAGATCGACATCCTGGAAGGTGGTGGGTCGATCACGCAGGAAACGCGCCTGTACGATGCCAACAAGGACGAGACGCGTCCCATGCGTTCCAAGGAAGAGGCCAACGATTACCGCTACTTCCCTGATCCAGACCTGCTGCCGTTGGACATTGACGCTGCCTTTCTGAAGGCCGTGCGAGAGGATCTGCCGGAACTGCCGGATGAGAAAAAGCACCGCTTCATGGTGCATTACGGGTTGTCGGCCTACGACGCCGGCGTGCTGATCGTTAGCCGCGAGTTGGCAGATTTCTACGAGGCCGTGGTCGTGGCCTGCGGCGGTCAGGCCAAGCTGGCCGCCAACTGGGTGATGGGGGATTTCTCCGCCTTGCTCAACAAGGATGGATGCGAGCTTGCCGACAGTCCGGTGGATGCGGCCATGCTCGGCGGCCTGCTCGCACGTATTGAGGACGACACGATCTCCGGCAAAATCGCCAAGGAAGTGTTCGAGGCGATGTGGGCCGGCGAGGGCGACGCCGATGCAGTGATCGAGGCCCGTGGACTCAAACAGATCACTGATGTTTCGGCTATCGAGGGGATCATCGACGAAATCATTGCCGCCAATCCGGCGCAGCTGGAGCAGTATCGCGGCGGTAAGGACAAGTTGTTCGGCTTCTTCGTCGGTCAGGCCATGAAGGCTACGCAGGGCAAGGCCAACCCGCAGCAGCTCAACGAGTTGCTCAAGCGCAAGCTCGCCGGCTGATATCGATGGCATATGCTCGACGACCGGATGGCGGTGTTCGATGAACGAAAACGATTCCCTGAGGCGTTTTCTGATCGAGCGTACCCACGTGCGCGGCGAGTGGGTGCATCTTGATGCCACTTGGCAGGCGTTGCTGGAGCGTGCGGAATATCCTGAGCCTGTGCGTCGCTTGCTGGGTGAGGCACTGGTTGCCACCGCTTTGCTGTCGGCCACCATCAAGTTCAGTGGCTCGCTGATTCTGCAGATTCGCGGTGATGGGCCGGTGCCGTTGCTGGTGGTGCAGGCCCGCGTTGAGCGTCCGCGCAATGGGGAAGGCGAAGGCGACGGACGGCGTACCTTGCGGGGGCTTGCCCACTGGAGTGGAGAAATTCTCCCGGGCACGCTGGCCGAGCTTTGCGGTAGTGGCCATCTTGCGCTCACCATCGACCCGGGCGACGGCCGCGAGCGCTATCAGGGTATCGTCGCACTGGAGGGCGCCTCGTTGGCAGAGGCCCTGCAGGGTTACTTCGAGCGTTCCGAGCAATTACCGACCCGTTTGTGGCTGGCCATCGACGAGGCGCGTGCGGCGGGCCTGTTGCTGCAGGCGCTGCCCGTCGAGGTCGCTGACCCGGATGCCTGGCGACGTACCGTGGGATTGGCCGACACCTTGGCGCCGGATGAGCTGATCGCTTTGCCGGCGGAGGTGTTGCTTCACCGCCTGTATCACGAAGAACAGGTACGTCTATTCGACCGCGAACCCGTCGGGTTTCACTGTGGCTGCTCGCGGCCGCGTGTGGAAGAAGTGATTCGTGGGCTGGGTCGGACGGAAGCGGACGATATCCTTGCCGAACAGGGCCGTATTTCCGTGGATTGCGAGTTCTGTGGGGCGCATTACGCGTTTGATGCCGTCGATGTGGAGGCGATCTTCGCCATTGACTCGCAGCCGCCTCCGGTGCCGCACACCGAGCACTGATTCGTCGCGCACGGCGCGGGCGTCAGACAGCGCCGTTTTGCCCGCCGCAGATCGGACAATCCGGGTCGCGCCGTAGTCGAATGCTACGCCACTCCATACGCAGGGCATCGAGAATCAACACCCGCCCGCACAGCAGTTCGCCCATGCCGGCGAGCAGCTTGAGTGCTTCCGTGGCCTGAATCGTGCCGATGATTCCGACGACCGGGGCCAGAATGCCGCGGTTTGAGCAAGTGTCGTCCTCGTCCGTCCCTTCCGGGTAGAGGCAACGATAGCAGGGGCTATCCGCGCGTCTTGGGTCGAACACGCTGACTTGGCCGTCGAAGCGGATGGCGGCGCCGGAAACCAGCGGCGTGCCCGTCTCGACGCACAGGCGGTTGAGGGTGTCGCGGATCACGAAGTTATCGGTGCAGTCGAGCACCACGTCGACGGCGGAGATCTCCGTCATCAAGGCCTCGGCATCCAGATGTTCGCGCAAGCCGCGCACGCCCACCTCCGGGTTCAGGCCCCGAACGGCATCGATTGCCGAATCGACCTTGTGCCGTCCGATGTCGGCGGTGCCGTGTACGATCTGCCGCTGGAGGTTGGAGGCGTCGACGGTATCGAAATCCGCGAGCACCAGATGGCCTACGCCGGCAGCTGCGAGATACAGCGCAGCGGGTGAGCCGAGGCCGCCGAGCCCGACGATAAGGGCGCGTGATTCCAGTAGGCGCAGTTGCCCCGGATAGCCCAGTTCCTTGAGCATGATGTGGCGGCTGTAGCGCAGGAGTTGGTCGTCGTCCATGTGTCTCGCGTAGGTTGGCGGGTCGCGGGAGATTGGCCGATGCTACACCGGGTGCGCCGCGGGGTCATCCGTGGGTCGACGCCCCAAGGTGACGCGCTCATGCCCTTCGAGGTCGCGGTAGGTCTGCACCTTCTCGTAGCCGCGGGCGGCGAACAGTGCGCGCACGGCGAGGCCCTGGTCGTACCCGTGTTCGAGCAGCAGCCAGCCGCCCGTGCGCAGCCGAACCAGGGCGTCAATCACGATACGGCGTATCGCGTTGAGGCCGTCCGGCCCGGCGCTCAGTGCCTCGGGAGGTTCGGTGGGCAGATCGCCTTGTCGAAGATGCGGATCGTTTTCCGCGATGTAGGGCGGGTTGGAGACGATCAGGTCGTAGCCGCTGTCTGCCAGCGCCGCAAGCCAGTCACCTTTACGGAACTCGATGCGTTCAAGCCCGAGGCGGCGAGCGTTGTCGCGTGCGACGATCAGCGCCGTTTCGGATCGATCAGTGGCGACGACCTGTGCTCGCGGCCGTTCGCTGGCGAGCGCGAGGGCGATCGCACCCGATCCGGTGCCCAGATCTGCCACGCGTGTCGTTGTGTCTTCCGGTAGGTGGGCGAGGGCGCATTCGACCAACCGCTCGGTTTCTGCACGCGGGATCAGTACGCCAGGCTTTACGCGTAGGCGCAGCGACCAGAATTCACGCTCGCCCGTCAAATAAGCCACGGGCTCGCCACCCAGCCGCCGGGCGACCAAGTCCTCGAAAGCTGCCCGCCGATCCGCGTCAAGTACGCGCTCGGGCCAGGCGCGGAGGTAACTGCGCCCGCGCCCGAGCGCGTGGGCAAGCAGTAGCTCGGCCTCAAGTTCGGGGGTTGCGACGTGTCCGGTAAGTCGGTTGGCCGCCCCGTTCAGGAGTTCATCGAGGCGAGGGTGATCCGTCATCGGCCCGCTCAGTCGTCCAGACCGAGCGCGGTCAGTTGGTCGGCCTGGTATTCGCTGATCAATGGCTCGATCACTTCGTCGAGTTGCCCCGCAAGCGTGTCGTCGAGTCGGTATAGCGTGAGATTGATGCGGTGATCGGTCACGCGTCCCTGCGGAAAATTGTAGGTGCGGATGCGTTCGGAGCGGTCGCCACTGCCGACCAGGCTTTTGCGCGCTGCTGCCTGTTCGGCGGCCTGTTTCTGGCGCTTGCTCTCCAGCAGGCGTGCGGCGAGCAGGCTCATGGCACGCGCTCGGTTCTTATGCTGAGAACGTTCGTCTTGGCATTCGACCACGATGCCGCTGGGTAGATGCGTGATGCGGATGGCGGAATCGGTTTTGTTGACGTGCTGACCACCGGCGCCGGAGGCGCGGTAGGTGTCGATGCGTAAGTCGGCGGAATTGATTTCCTGAGCCTCGACCTCGTCGACCTCGGGCATCACCGCGACGGTGGCCGCAGAGGTATGAATGCGGCCCTGCGACTCGGTTGCCGGCACGCGCTGCACGCGATGCGCGCCCGACTCGAATTTGAGTCGCGAATACACTCCCTGACCGATGATGCGCGCGATGACTTCCTTGTAACCGCCATGCTCGCCCTCGTGTTCGCTCAGTATTTCGACTCGCCAGCCGCGGGATTCGACATAGCGCAGATACATGCGGTAGAGGTCGCCGGCGAACAGGGCCGCCTCGTCGCCGCCGGTGCCGGCACGGATTTCGAGGAAGCAGTTGCCGGTGTCGTACGGATCTGTTGGCACCAGATGGATCTTGAGCCGTTGTTCCAGTGCCTTGACGCGTACATCGGCAGCCGAAATTTCCTCGCGCGCCATTTCGCGCATTGCCGGATCCGGTTCCTCAAGCAGGCCGCGGGCGGCATCAAGGTCGGCGAGTGCGGCGTGGAAGCGGCGATAGTCGCTGACCACGGGTTCGAGCTGGGCGTATTCAATGGATAGCTGGCGAAAGCGATCCTGCGCCTGGATGGTTTGCGGATCCGCGAGGAGGGCGGCAATTTCGGCGTGACGTTCGGTCAGTGCCTGAAGCTTATGGTCGATACTGGATTTCACGGTTTCAGCTTATTGTTAAGCGGGCGTGGCAACTTGAGTAGCTCGCAGGCAGCGCCGATCAGTTCGGTGCGGCCGTCGCGCGCGGCCCGATGCAGGCTGGTGGTGGGTTCGTGGGTCAATTTGTTGGTCAATGTTTCGGCCAAAAATTCCAATACTTCTTCGGGGGGGCGTCCGTGGGCGAGTTGCCGCCGTGCCTTTGCGAGCACGTCTTGACGTGCCTGTTCGGCACGGTCGCGGTAACCGCGAATCAGTTCGACCGCGTCCTGCGCACGCAGCCAGCCCATGAAGTGCTCAGTCTGCACGTCGATGATGCTTTCGGCTTCGGTGGCGGCTTCATGCCGCGAGGCAAGATTCTGGGCGACGACCTCCTGCAGGTCGTCCACGGTGTAGAGATAGATGTCGTTGAGCTTGCCGACCTCGCTCTCGATGTCCCGGGGTACCGCCAGGTCGACCATGAACATGGGTTTGTGGCGTCGCTGGCGGATGGCGCGTTCGACGGCTCCCTTGCCGAGGATGGGTATCGGGCTGGCGGTGGAGGAGATGACGATGTCGGCTTCGTGCAGCACTTGTCCGATATCGGACAAGGTGATGGCGCGTGCTTCGAATTCTCGTGCCAATGCTTCGGCGCGTTCCGGCGTGCGGTTGGCCACCGTGATGTCGCGGATGCCGGCACCGCGCAGATGACGGGCGACCAATTCAATGGTCTCGCCCGCGCCGATCAACAGCGCACGCTGCTGACCGATATCGCCGAAAATTTGCCTGGCCAGCGTCACTGCGGCGAAGGCGACCGATACGGCGTTGCTGCCGATGGCGGTATCGGTGCGTACATGCTTGGCGACGGCGAAGGCGTGTTGGAACAGGCGCCGGAGCATCTTGCCGAGCGTGCCCTGCTCGGCCGCCGCGGAATAAGCCGTTTTGAGCTGGCCGAGGATCTGTGGTTCGCCGATGACCAGCGAATCCAGGCCGCTGGCGACGCGGATGGCGTGGCGGACCGCCTCGATGTCTGAAAATTCGTAGATGAAGGGACGCAAGGCGCCGCCGTCGAGATGGTGGTATTCGCTCAGCCAGTTTACGAGATCGGATTCGTGCTGCGAGCCGTGCAGATTGCAGTACAGCTCGGTGCGATTGCAGGTCGAGAGGATGGCGGCTTCCTCCAGACCGGGTAACCGTGCCAGCTCGCGCAGGGCATCGCTCATTTGTTCAGGGGCGAAGACGACCTTCTCGCGCACGCTGACGGGAGCTGTCTTGTGATTGATCCCGATCGTGATGAGCGACATAGACGCAGGATGAGTTGGCAAACAAAAAATTCTGCTGGATGCATCAGTCTATTACAAGCGGGGATAACTGTGCGGCGTAATCGTGCCTGAACCGTTATGATGTGACGGGGCTAGCATGGCCAGGATGTGCGGAGCGACGAATGAAGCGAGTGTGGGGCTTGGCGCCGGTCATGGCCGGTCTTTTGTTGGGCGGTTGTGCAACCGTGAGGACACCCGTCGGCACCGAGGCTGCCGCCAATCCGGTCCGTGTCGCCAGCGGCCAGTTTGCGTCGACGCCTTCGAGTCGAGCTATGTACGACGTGCTTGCCGCCGAAATGGCAGGGCAGGCGGGCGATGCCAAGACGGCAATCGAGTATTACCGTAAGGCGATGCGCGCCTTGCCCGACCCGGCGCTCGCCCAGCGCACCATGGAGATCGCGACCTTCCTGCACGACGAATCGGTCGCCCTGGAAGCCGCAGGCCGCTGGGCCGCGTTGGCGCCCAATGATGCGCGTCCACAACAAGCGCTCGGTATCTTGTATGCCCGACAAGGCGAAGTTGATAAAGCCGCCCTGCATCTGAGCCGTTTCGTGAGCCTCAGCGGGCAGAAGAGCAGTCCTGCCCTGTTGCGGATAGGTGCGCTGCTCGCCCAAACGGTCCAGGGCGCTACGGCGTTGCCCGTTATGCACCGCTTGATCAGCGATTACCCGCAACAGGCCGGCGCGCAATATGCCTATGGTGTGCTGGCCCTGCAGCTGGGGGCTCCTGCGACCGCGCTTGACGCCGCTGAGCATGCGCTCGCTCTGCAGCCGGGCATGAGTGAGGCGCTGGGTCTCAAGGCTCAGGCGCTCATGTCCCTCGGACATCAAGACAGGGCACTTGATCTTCTCAAGGGCGCCCTGAACGACGCGCCGGACAGCGTGGCCCTACGCTTGGCCTATGCGCGTCTACTCGTGAGCACCAAGGATTACAGCCACGCGCGCGCTGAGTTTCACTGGTTGCTCAAGCGTGATCCCAATAATCCTGATGTGCTCTACACGCTTGGTCTGCTGGACTTTGAACTCAAGCGCGACCGCGAGGCCGGGCGCTATCTGCAGCGCGTGGCAAAGGCGGGCTATCATGTTTCAGCCGCGCAATACTTCCTCGGGCGAATCGCCGAACGCGGGGGCGACATGGAGTCAGCCCTGAATCACTACGCGAACGTGGATGCCGGTGAGTACCAGTTCGACGCGCAGGTACGCATTGCCTATATTCTCGCCCGGCAGGGCGATCTCGACCAAGCTCGAGAGTACCTGAGCGAGCTGCGCGCCAGCGTGTCCGATAACCAGCAGAAGATTGGGCTTTATCTGGTCGAGGGCGAGTTGTTGCAGCAGGCGGACGATGCGCCGACCGCGCTCAAGCTCTATAACAAGGCGTTGCGTACCTACCCGGAAGCGGCTCGACTGCTTTATGCGCGGGCGCTGGTCGCCGACAGCCTCGGAGATCTGGGGCAAGCCGAGGCCGATCTGACACGAGTGATTCAGGACAATCCCAAGGATGCGGCGGCACTCAATGCGCTTGGTTATACCTTGGCGAATCAAACCGACCGTTACGCCGAGGCGTTGGGTTATATCCAGCGCGCGTTGGCACTCAGCCCCAGCGATCCGGCCATACTGGATAGCATGGGATGGGTGCAATACAAGCTAAAACACTATCCCGAGGCCGTAGGCTACCTTGAGCGGGCGTATGCCGGCTTCCCGGACCCTGAAGTAGCCAGTCACCTGATTCAGGCGCTGGTCGCCTCAGGCGAGCGTACGCAGGCGCGCGCCGTACTCGACAAGGCGCTCAAGGCGCATCCCGGCGATGCCAAGCTCGCAGCCGTGAGGCATCAGCTTGGCCTATGAACGTCTTGCGTGGGGTTGCGGTAACCATGACGCTGGCGCTGATCCTGGCGGGTTGCGCGAGCGTTCCGCAAAGATCGCCAGGTGAGCTTGAGGGAGCCTGGCGCCGCCACGAGGCGGCGATCCTGGCTAACGCACAGTGGTCGCTCGATGGCAGTTTCGGCCTGAAAATCGGGCGTCGCGGCTGGAGCGCCGGGCTGCGTTGGCGGCAGGCTGGCGAGCGCTATCACATCGACATCTACGATCCGCTGGGTCGTACCGTGGCGGTGCTCGCGGGCCGTCCCGGCGACGTCACGCTTGATACCGACCGTGACAAATCCTATCGCGCATCCTCTGCCGCCAAGCTGATGACGCACGCACTGGGCTGGTCGCTTCCGGTTTCGGGTCTGCGCTATTGGGTTCGCGGCGTACCTGTCCCCGATGAGCCGATTGCCGCCCGCCAGCTGGATGGCAGCGGGCGTCTGAGTCGTCTGCAGCAGGACGGTTGGACCGTGCGCTATCAAGACTACGACTACGATACCGTCAATGCTCGTCCGACCCGAATGGTGATGACGCGCGGCGACGTGCGTTTGGTTGTGGTGGTCAATCAGTGGGGCGACGGGTCGTGACGGGTTTTGAGTCGGATGGTTGGCCCGCGCCGGCCAAACTCAATCTGTTTCTGCATATCATCGGGCGTCGGGCAGATGGCTATCATCTGCTGCAGACGGCGTTCCAGTTTCTCGATTATGGCGACACGCTTCACTTCGACTCGGCGCCATGGGGTACGGTGAGCCGCGTGGAGGGGCCGGAATCGCTGCCGGAGGCAAACGATCTATGCGTTCATGCCGCCCGTCTCTTGTTGCGCGAAACGGGTCTGCACGAGGGTGTGCGCATGCGCCTGAACAAGCGCCTCCCGATGGGCGGTGGTCTTGGCGGCGGCAGTTCGGACGCAGCCACGGTGCTGGTGGCGCTGAATAGCCTTTGGCGCGCAGGCCTGTCCGTGGATGAACTCGCAGTCCTGGGATTGGCCCTCGGCGCCGATGTGCCGGTTTTCGTCCGCGGGGTTTCCGCCTGGGCTGAGGGCGTCGGCGAGTGTCTGACCCCGCTGCCGGATTTGCCTGTACCCTGGTATGCAGTCATCAAGCCCCCCGTTTCGATTGCGACTGTAGATCTGTTTTCCGAGCCTAAATTGACACGCGATTGTGCGCCGATCACAATACGCGACTTTCTTTCGGGGGCTGGTGGCAACGTCTTTGAAGCCGTGGCGCGGGTGCGTTACCCCGCGGTGGCGGTGGCGCTGGATTATCTGTCAAAGTATGCGCCGGCTCGGCTGACCGGGACCGGGGCTTGTGTCTTCGCTGCCTTTGTCGATGTGGATTCGGCTCGGCGTGCGTTGCACGATTTGCCCGGAGGATGGAGTGGATTCGTGGCGCGGGGATGTAATATGTCCCCGCTACAGGATCGCTTACGGACGATGTCCGTAGGCCGTGGGGCCGCCTGAGGGCGGCTATTTCAATTTTTGGACGTTTTATTGGGCCGTCGCCAAGCGGTAAGGCACCGGGTTTTGATCCCGGCATTCCCAGGTTCGAATCCTGGCGGCCCAGCCAGTCAACTGTAGAGCAGCCGTCGCCGTGTCTGTATCCGAAATCAGCAGGATGATGGTCTTCTCCGGCAATGCCAACCCCAGGCTTGGCGAGAAGGTCGTGCAGCACCTTAATATACCGCTGGGCAAGGCTCTGGTGGGTCGCTTCAGCGACGGTGAGGTGCAGGTCGAAATCCTCGAGAACGTCCGCGGTAAGGATGTCTTTATCGTGCAGCCGACCTGTCGCCCGACCAATGACAACCTGATGGAACTGCTCATCATGGTCGATGCCTTGCGTCGTGCTTCGGCTTGGCGCATCACTACCGTGATTCCCTATATGGGCTACGGCCGACAAGACCGCCGCGTGCGTTCGGCGCGGGTGCCGATCTCGGCCAAGGTGGTGGCGAATATGTTGACCGTTGCCGGCGCTAACCGGATTTTGACGGTCGACTTGCATGCCGACCAGGTCCAGGGCTTCTTCGACGTGCCGGTGGATAATATCTACGCCTCACCCGTATTGCTCGGCGACGTTTGGCGCCAGAAATACGAAAATCTGATCGTGGTGTCGCCAGACGTCGGTGGCGTGGTTCGTGCCCGTGCACTGGCCAAGCGCCTGGACGATGCCGAACTCGCGATCATCGACAAGCGCCGCCCGCGCGCCAATGTCGCCCAGGTGATGCACATCATCGGCGACGTCGACGGCAAGACTTGCCTCATCGTGGATGACATGGTCGATACGGCAGGTACCTTGTGTCAGGCGGCCAAGGCTCTCAAGGCGCACGGCGCATCGAAAGTCGTGGCCTACGCCACGCATGCGGTGCTGTCCGGGCCCGCAATAGACAACGTTTCGAACTCCGAGCTCGACGAACTGGTGGTCACCGACACCATCCCGCTGACCGCCGAGGCCGAGGCCTGCGTCAAGATCCGCCAGCTCAGCGTGGCCGGCGTGTTGGCGGAGACCATTCATCGGATCAACCGCGAGGAATCGGTGAGTACCCTGTTCATGGATTAGCGGCCGCAAGGCCGCACAGGCGGTGGGCGAGAGGGTTCGCCTACCGGGAGATGTCCCTGGTCGCGGGGACATGACGACCGCTCAGGCGGTCATTTTGCTAAAGCTGGAGTTAAATCAATGACTGACAATTTCGAACTTATCGCCGAACGGCGTGACGACCAGGGGAAAGGTGCGAGCCGCCGCCTGCGTCGGACCGGCCGTGTCCCGGGGATTATCTACGGTGGCGACAAGGACGCGGCCGCCATTAGCCTTGAGGCAAGGGTGCTTAACAAGCAGCTGGAAAACGACGCCTTCTACTCGCATATCCTCACGGTGAATCTCAACGGTAGCATTGAAAAGGTGGTGTTGCGCGCCTTGCAGCGTCATCCGGCGCAACCCGTCATCCTTCATTTCGACCTGATGCGGGTCAACGCGGACACGCCGGTGCGCGTCCACGTGCCCTTGCATTTCTTGAACGAAACGACCGCTCCGGGCGTCAAGACCAGCGGCGGCATGGTCAATCACCACATGGTCGAAGTCGGGATCGCCTGTCTGCCGCAGGATTTGCCGGAATTCATTGAGGTTGATCTGGGTGGTATGGAGCTCAATGACGCCATTCATCTCTCCGAGCTCAAATTGCCGGCAGGCGTCAGCCTGGTCGAGCTGAGCCATGGCGAGGGTCACGATCAGGTGGTCGTGGCAATTCACCCGCAGCGTGTCAGTGCCAGTGATGCCGCCGACGACGCGGCAGCTGAGGGTGGCGAGGGCGACACGGCCTGACGCGGAGGATCCGGGTATGTCCGACCCACTGAGCCTGATCGTGGGACTGGGCAACCCGGGACCGCAATATGACCAGACCCGGCACAATGCCGGGTTCTGGTTCATCGACGAGCTGGCTCGCCGCTTCGGTGCTTCGCTACGCGCGGAAAATCGATTTTCCGGCGAGATTGGGCGCGTCCGTATCGATGGGCAGGAACTTTGGCTGCTCAAACCGACCACCTTCATGAATCGTAGCGGGCAGTCGCTCGCACAGTTGACGGCCTTCTACAAGATCCCGCTGCATCAGGTTCTGGTCGCCCATGACGAAATCGATTTGGCGGCGGGTGACATACGCTTCAAATTCGATGGTGGCCATGGCGGTCACAATGGTTTACGCGATATCTTTGCCCATTCTGGTCAGGGTTTCTGGCGTGTGCGTATTGGCGTGGGGCATCCCGGCCATCGCGACCAGGTCATCGATTATGTGCTCGGTCGCCCGGGTCGCGACGAACGGCAGGCTATTGATGAGGCAGTCAGCGCCGCCATCGATGCGCTGCCAGAGCTTATCGGCGGCTCCGGCGAGCGTGCCATGAAAACGCTGCATAGCCGCTGAACCGGCTCACATTCACCCGACAGGACGATAACAACCATGGGCTTCAAGTGCGGCATCGTAGGGCTTCCGAACGTCGGTAAATCGACCCTGTTTAACGCGCTCACCAAGGCAGATATCCAGGCCGAGAATTACCCCTTTTGCACCATCGATCCGAACGTTGGCATGGTTGCGGTGCCGGATCCGCGCCTAGCCGAGTTGTCCGCGATCGTATCGCCAGAGCGGGTGGTGCCGACCAGTATGGAGTTCGTCGACATCGCCGGTCTGGTTGCCGGTGCCTCGCAGGGCGAGGGGCTGGGCAACCAGTTTCTCGCGCATATCCGCGAGACCGACGCGATTGCCCACGTGGTGCGTTGTTTCGTGAACGACGACGTTATCCACGTCGCCGGAAAGATCGACCCGCTGGAAGATATCGAAGTCATCACCACCGAGCTGGTGCTGGCGGATATGGATACGGCCAGTCGCGCGGCCCAACGCATCGGCCGCAACGCCAAGTCGGGCAACAAGGTGGCCACGACTCAGCTACAGGTGCTCGAACGTCTGCAGGCCCATTTCAACCAGGGCTTGCCGGCGCGTACGCTTGAACTGGAGGCGGATGAGATCGACTGCATCGAGGAGCTGCATCTGATTACGCTCAAGCCGACGTTGTATGTCGCGAACGTGTCCGAAGACGGCTTCGAGAACAACCCGATGCTTGAACGCGTGCGCGAACTGGCAGCCGCCGAGGGTTCGGAAGTGGTTGCCGTATGCGCGGCGATCGAGTCGGAAATCGCCCAGCTGGATGAGGCCGACAGGGCTGATTTCCTGGGTGAGATGGGTCTCCAGGAAGCGGGTCTGGACCGCGTGATTCGCGCGGGCTACCGATTGCTCGGTTTGCAAACGTATTTCACGGCCGGCGTCAAAGAAGTGCGTGCCTGGACCGTCGTTGCCGGTTCGACCGCTCCCCAGGCGGCCGGTCGTATCCACACCGATTTCGAGAAGGGTTTTATCCGTGCGGAGGTCATTGCCTATGCGGATTTCGTGAGCTGCGTCGGTGAGCAGGGGGCCAAGGATGCGGGTAAGTGGCGCCTGGAGGGTAAGGATTACGTCATGCACGAAGGCGATGTGGTCCACTTCCGCTTCAACGTCTAAATCAAACGTCCGGGAGCATGCTGAAGCGTCGCTGATCGGAGGTCGGCGATAATCCAGCCTGTTTGGCCGGTATCAGCAGGCTATCGAGTGCGTCCGCTGGGACCGGCTTACCGTAGCGAAAACCCTGTGCCGCGTCGCAACCGAGTTTGAGCAGATAGGCTTCCTGTTCGGCAGTTTCCACGCCCTCGGCGACCACGCCCATGTCCAGGCTGTGCGCCATCGCGATGATGGCGGCAACCAACGCCTTGTTGCTACGGTCATTCGGCACGTCATCGAGAAAACCGCGATCGATCTTGAGGATGTCGATGGGCAGTTCACGTAGGTAGCCCAGCGACGAATACCCAGTGCCAAAGTCGTCTACGGCGATGCGGATACCGAGTTTCCGCAGGCCCTGCAGGGCGGCCGTGACCTCCGGCGTACGTTCCATCAGAAGCGACTCGGTGATTTCGACGATCAGCCGTCGGCCAGGCAGCCCGCAGGTCCGCAATACTCCGTTCAAAGTGGCGATCACATCGCCCCCGCGAAATTCGCGCGCAGAAAGGTTGATGCTCAGAGAGAGCGCAGAAGCCTCCTCGCCCAGGCTCAGGATTTTCTGCGCGGCTTCCTTGAGCTGGCGACGCGTCACGGCGTGAATCAGGCCCGTCTCTTCCAGTACGGGCATCAGTGCCGCCGGTTGTTGCAACGCGCCATCGGGGGGTTGCCAACGCAGGAGCACCTCGACACCCGTGATGACCCGTGATTTCAGGTCGACAATCGGCTGGTAGTGATTGAGGAATTCGTGTCGCTGCAGGGCATGGCGCAGCGCGGTTTCCAGATTTAGGCGGTGGATGACCTTGGCCGTCATTTCCTCGGAATAGAAGGCGTAACGATTTCGCCCCTCGTGCTTGGCGTGATACATCGCGGTATCGGCGTGCTTGATGAGGTCGTCGATGTCGAGCGCATCCTCCGGGTAGAGGGCGATGCCGAGGGAGGCGCCGACGAAGATCTCCTGCCGCTGAATCCGGAAGGGCTGGCGCAGGGTGTTCAGGATCTTGTCGGCGACCGCTGCGGCTGCGCTGCTGTCGCTCAGTTCACCGAGGATCACGGTGAACTCGTCGCCGCCGAGGTGGGCAATGGTGTCGCTTTCGCGGACACCCAGGCGCAGCCGGTCGGCGACCAGTTTGAGCAATGCGTCCCCAGCGTCGTGTCCCAGGCTATCGTTGATGTGCTTGAAGTGATCGAGATCGATGAACATCAGGCCCAGTTGTCGACGTGCGCGAGAACCCTGCGTGATCAGACGTTGCAGGCGATCGCGGAACAGGTGGCGGTTGGGCAGGCCGGTGAGCGGGTTGTAGAAGGCCAGTTTCTGCAAGCGCTGTTGGGCGCGCATCTGTGCGGTGATGTCCTTGCCGGTCGAGACGAAATGGCTGATGCGTCCGCGGGTATCGCGCAAGGGACTAATCGTCTTCTGCTCGTAATAGAGCGAACCGGCTCGAGTCCGGTTGATGACGATGTCGTGGAAGGATTGCCCGTTGCGCAGGGTGCGCCAGAGCCTGCGGTAAAAGCGTTCGTCGTGACGCCCCGAGCGTAGCAGCCGCGGGTTCTGTCCGAGGGCTTCATCATGGGAATACCCGGTCACGCGCTCGAAGCTTGGATTCACGTACTGGATGCGGCCATCGGCGTCGGTGATGTAGACCACGTCGCTGGTTTGCTCGACTACGCTGGAAAGGCGCTCGGCTACCGCATATGCCCGCCGGCTGGCGCGTCGCACCTGTGTCAGATAAACGCTTACGCCGAACCAGATGGCCAAAAGCCAAGTGTAGGCAAGGATCAAGCCCATCTCCCGCTTGTGACTGGCCTGGTCGAGCGCCTCCGCGCCGATAAAGGAAACCACCCGCCAAACGGGCCCTTCGGTGCCGTCGATGACCGGCCCGATCACCGTACCGCTATCCGCACCCATATAACTGGCGACCTCATCCAGCGGATGGATCGTGGCGTAGCTGAGAAGCCCCTGGCTCTCCAATTGCTGGCCGATCGTGCCAGGGCTTAAGTGTGTCCACGTAATGTCCTTGAGGACACCTGGAGGGGCTTGCGGGCTAGATGTCGGTTTGTTCTGGTTGAGCCACTCACCGGTCCGGCTGAGCAGGAAGGCGCTGCGTCCGATGCCCAGCAGATCGTTGCGCACCTGTTCGATGAGGCGGGCACCTAGATAATCGAGTGCGAGATGACCCCGTACCTTCCCGTTCGCGTCGGTAATCGGCGTGACGAAACGGATCACGGGTCTGTCCCGCTCTTGATCGGTGCGTTCGCCCGAGTGCATCAGGTCGGAAACGTAAATGCTACCGGCACCGAGGCGCGCGATACGCTGGAAATTGGCGCTCGATCCTTTGTTGCGTAGCGCATCATCGGTGGATATCCGGGTGGCGCCATTGGTGTATGCGACCCGGATCAACTCCTGTCCGTCGAGGTTCAGCAGACAAATTTGGCCATAGAGGCGCTTCTCGCGCGCAAATACCTCGAATTCATGGGCGATGCGCTGTCTGAGGGCCGGGTTCGGTTGCGTCACCAGTGCTTGCAGGTCAGTGCGCTGGCTGAGAATCCGCAAATCGCCGACTGCCGACTCGAAATCGCGGTGAATGCGCGACAGTACGAGTGCTACGGCCGCCCGTTCGGTCAGCATGGCCTTGCGCCGCTCTGCGGCTTGATCCTGCAGGTGAAACGCGGTCAATACGAGCGCGGTGACGAGCGCCACGGGCACAAATATGAGGCCGAAGGTCCTGAACCAGCGGGTGTCTACTGGAGCCAGCAGTGTTTCGAGCATGCAGCGATCCACCGTGTGGGTGTGGAGACCCCGTCGTTTCGATTATGTACCACTTTGCCCCCGCGCACGAACGCACACATTGATGGCGAGCTTGACATGGGGGGAGTGGTTGCACAAAATCCCCGCCTTCCTGCCGTAGGCTATGTAGCTCAGCTGGTTAGAGCACAGCACTCATAATGCTGGGGTCGGTGGTTCGAATCCACCCATAGCCACCATCCAGGTACGCACCTGGAATCTCGCCGCGCCACGCCCACAAGGATCATCTAAATGATCCGCCGCCTGCCTGTCCGTCCGGACAGCCGTATCACCGCGTCCCGCATTTCGCTTAACTTGCGCCAGGTCATCTGTCTGCCGCTTATGGCTGGTACGGTTGCGAGCGGAGTTCATAGTCTGAAGTCCGCATTGCAGCAGGGGCTGGAGGGCAAATGAATCGCTACGAACAGCGTCGTCGGCTACTGGAGCGCTTCAAACAGGCCGAGGCGATTCTGCGTGAGCGGGAGACGACCTACTTGGCGTGCGTACGCAGACACGGCGCCGTTCCCGAGCGTGAGCTGGCGTATGCGGATGTGGTTGCCGCACGTCAGGCAGCAGAACGGATATTTGCGGATCTCCAGAATTGCGATCTCCCGCCTCCGCTCTGACGCAATGCTGGCCGCCGATTGATTTGTAAGCAAGAAACGGGATGACAGCGCGCCCGACAACCGCCAAAGTTCCGATCATATAGACGACGGTTCGCGTTGTATGGGAGGTGATCGCTGATGCCTGACAAAGAGACGGATGTCGAGGCACTGATAGAAGCGCGTTGGTCAGCGGTGATGGCGCGCGATCATCTGGCGGACGGTCGCTTCGTGTATGCCGTACGCACGACCGGCATTTTTTGTCGGCCGGGCTGTCCCTCGCGGCGCCCGGCTCGCCGCAACGTGTGTTTTTTCGAGACCGCACAGGCAGCCCTCGCGGCGGGCTTCAGGTCTTGCCTGCGCTGCCGCCCGTTGGATGCGCTCGAAAACCCGGTGGACGATTCGGTCGCGCGTGCCTGTCGCTTGATCGAGGCAAGCGAGGCGCCTCCTTCGCTGGACGAACTGGCTGCGGCGGTGGGCTTGAGTCCAGGGTATTTGCATCGTCGCTTCAAGGCGGGGATGGGGATGACGCCGAAGGCCTATGGCGCCGCGTTAAAGATAAGGCGATTGGCCTCTGCGCTGAGTAGCGGTGTCAAGGTGAGCGACGCGATTTATGCGGCGGGCTATGCCGCCAGCAGCCGGGCCTATGAGGCGGCAGCGGGTGGTTTGGGTATGGCGCCTTCGGTCTATCGACGTGGCGGGGAAGGAGAGTCGATTCGTTATGCGGTGGCGGCTTGTTCCCTCGGTTGGCTCGCCGTGGCGGCAACCGGCCGTGGCGTGGTGGCCATCGAGTTATCGGATGACGCCGACGCCTTGCGTGAGGCACTGGGGCGGCGCTTCCCGAAGGCAAGGTTGGTGGAGGCGAGTACGGCGTTGGCTCGCTGGTTGGATGCGGTGGTTGCGCACATCGAGGCACCTGGGGCGCTGCTGGATCTGCCTCTGGACGTGCGAGGTACGGCCTTCCAGCTACGTGTATGGCGTGAATTGCAGGCGATTCCTGCGGGAACGACGATTAGCTATGCGACCTTGGCTCGACGGCTTGGACGACCGAAGGCGGTACGTGCGGTGGCAGGTGCCTGCGCGGCGAATCCCCTGGCCGTGGTGATCCCCTGTCACCGGGTCGTGGCGGCGGACGGCAAGCTGAGAGGTTATCGCTGGGGCCTGACGCGCAAGGCCCGTTTGCTGGCGCGTGAGGCAGGGGAAGACGAAACCGATGAAGAGGAGGATGACTTGGTCCAGATCCTCAGGCTGCCGGCACCGCCGCGGCCTTGAGCGACGCATCGGCCGGCGTGCGATGGCCAGATGGCTGCGCGAGTGAGGTCGAGGCGGCATCGTAGACGCGATAGATGTCTTCGAGGGCATCGGTCGCGGCGGCGAAATAGGCCTCAGCATCGATGTTTGGGCATTCGACGGCGATTAGCTCCGACTCGATCAAGGACAGGAGTCTTCCGCCGGTTCCCTGGGCCTTGGCCGCGGCCTGCATGGCCTCGCGGCTGAGTGGACCGCCATCTCGTCCGATTGCCGTCTGGACCACCTTGAGGCCATCGCGTATATGGGTGACCAGAAAGCGTAGGCGTATGCGGTCCACGCCGCTGGCTTGTCCTACTGCGGCGATGCCCGAGCCGATGGCGCGTGCCTTGCCGATGCCTTCGGCAACCTCCGGCAGGCGTCGCCAGATCATATCGGTCAGGCTCGGAGAAACGGGCGAGCCGGCATCGAGCTGACTGCGTTCGGCCACATCCGAGATGAGTCGCAGCAGGTCCTGGATCAGAATGCTGTGTCGCGCAAAGCTTTGCAGTGGGCTTAGGCTGAGCACCTGGCTGCGCAGGGTCTCCCAGGTCGTGCGTAGCTGTTCGATGCGTGGCGGGGCGAGCAGGTCGGGGGTAGGTGGGGCATCGACGAGCGCACGCAGGGCGTGGTGTATCTCAGCCTGTTTGGCTTGCAGGCGCGTACTGAAGGCGGGGTTGCCATTGAGCAGGATGCTGGCCATGCCCCGGTGCAGCTGAAGGTCGTGCAGTAGCCCGCGAAGCGCGAGATTGATCTCGATACCGCGTTGGCTGCGTTGCCTGGGCGATTCCGCCTTGCGCGCGCGCAAGGCGGCCAGACCCAGGACCGAGAGGGCGAGCGCCAGGCTCGGCGCCAGGAGTTCGTGCAATGCATTCATCGGCATGTTCCCTCGTATAGGCCTCAGACCGGCTGGGCTTCGCGATGCCCGGCCAGCGCGCGGTGAAGGCCTTGTGCGAGCTGGTCGAGATAGGCGGCGACCTGCGCGGTTTCGTGTGCGGCGGCGCTGTTGGTCCATGCGCCATTTGAGATGTGCTCGACATGGCGGGCGATTTCCGTGCTGACCTCGGTCTGCTGGTGCGTGTTTACCGCGATCTGATGCACGCCGTCGAGGGCTGCTCGCACGCGTTGATGGATGTCGTTCAGTGAGCCGACGACGGTGTCGATATGCTGGACGTTGGCGTCGGCGGCTTGCTGTGCTTCATCCATCTGTTCGACGGCGTGTCGGACCTCGTCCTGAATGCCGCTGATAACTTCGGTGATGGTATCCGCCGAGCTGCGCGAGCGTAGTGCGAGGCTGCGTACCTCGTCGGCCACCACGGCGAAGCCGCGCCCTTCTTCGCCGGCCCGTGCGGCCTCGATGGCGGCATTGAGGGCCAGTAGATTGGTCTGTTCGGCGATGCTGCGAATGAGTTTGGAGACCTCGGAAATTTGATTTGATCGTTCGCGTAGCGCACGCATCGCCTGTGCCGTGCTATGGATGCTGCGCGCGAGCGTGGCGATGCCGGCAGTCGTTTCGGTCAGGGTTTGGCCGCCGTTGTGCGCGAGCTCGCTGGCATCGGCTGCGCGCCGTTCGGTGTCGCGGGTCTGTTCGGCGACCTCACCGAGGCTGGTGCTCATCTGTTCCATGGCGGCGGCGGTGGATGTGGCGGCATCGCGCTGGCGCGCGGTGCCCTCGTCCACCCGGTTCGCGCTCGATTGGAGCTCACCGACTGCGTGGGTGACTTCTTCCAGTGCGGCGGCGGTCCGGGTTTCAAGCCGTTGAACGTTGCGCGCCATGTCGTTGAAGGCGACGGCAACTGCGCGACATCCGTCGACGCCCCAGGCGGGCAAGCGGGTGTCGAGGTGGCCGTGGGCGATGGCCTCCAGCGCCTGAGTCAGCGCGCGTTGGTTCCGTAATTGCCCCTGAATCCAGCAGGCCGCTAGGTAAACTCCGAGGCCGAGCAGCGCGAGTATGCCGCCCAGGGCGATGGCGTCCGGGTGGAGATTGAAGTCTGCGGCAATCAGCAGGTTGCCGATCGGTACCAGCAACAGGCAGGTGACCAGTGCAAGCTGGAAGCCAGTTGGTAGTCTTCGCAGGAAGCGTTCGCCCAGTGAGGCGGTGATGTCGGGCATGTCTCGTCTCCCATATGCTCGGGGGTATCTGGGGAGATCAAGCAATTGCCACGCCATTCGCTGGTTGGTTGGGGGCATGGCCCCTGCATGGTTCTTGGTGCCCCAAAATGGGGCCATTCGTCGTCTTGCGCACCCTGATGGGGCGTTTTCGCCTTTAAAAAAGTCCGCCCATCCAGAGGAACAGTCCAATGATTCCCGCGCTGAAGAAGGTGGTGACGATCGCAAGGTCCATTTCGCGCTGCAGATGTTCCGGCCATTCGCCGGGTGGTCGGGTGTGTTCGCTGGCGACATTATCGGGGCGGGCTTGCGGGAGGGTGCCCAGCAACAGTCGTTCAGTCATGAGCTGATCGGGGCGGGTGGCGACGCTGGCATCGTTCGTCGCCTGATCCTGGGGGGATTGTTGGGTTTGCGTTCGGTCTTCCGTCATCGTCCTCACCTCGCAAGTGGGATCTGGCGAGCCTGCGTACCCAAACCTATAGCACAGCCGCTGTGACCGCTATGAACCCATGGACTTCATGGATTTGAGTCTGCGCCTGCGCTGCGGTTCCGTTTGTGCTTCCAGCCCAGTGGGTGCGGCGGGTGTACGGATCAGAAAATCCTTGAGAAAAGCGATGAATCGTTCTGCCGCGCGGGAAGGTTGATTGGCGGCGAGCAGGGTGAGTTTGCGGCGGAGGTTCGGGCGTAAGGGGATGCCAATGACATGCTCGCCTTCGTGGCGTAGCGCGAGGCTGGAGAGGAAGCCGATACCCAGTCCCTGGCGCGAAGCTTCTATCACGGCGGCGACGCCGGCGAGGGTCATGCACACGCGCGGCGTGAGCCCCGCTTGTGCGAATGCGGCCTCGACCAGCTCGCGCGTGCCTGATCCGGCCTCGCGCAGGATGATCGGTTCGTCCGCAACGTCGGTCAGGGTCAGTGCTCGTCGGGCGGCAAGGCGGTGGTGGCGCGGCACGACCGCCACGATGGTGTCGTTGCCGAGTGGTTGGGCGGAGAAATGTACGGCGGCCGATGCATGCCCTACGGGTCCTTCGATGAGGCCGATGTCGCAGGTGTCGATGTGATCGAGCACCGACTGGCTGTTGTGGCTTTCCAGGATGATTTCGATCTGCGGTGCGACTATGCGGAATTCGGCCAGCGCGGCCGGCAGGATGTAGGCGCCGAGCGTCTGGCTTGCTGCGATGCGAACGCGCCCGGAATCCACGGAGGCCAGCGCGAGCGCGAAGGCTTCGGCTTCGTGTAATGCGTCGGCCAGTGCCTGGGCGTGTCGGTACAGCTGCTGACCTGCGCCGGTCAGCGCGATACCACGGCCCTGCCGCCGATACAAAGGTTCGCCGATGATCGACTGCAATTGTCGAAGCTGATTCGATACCGCGGGCTGCGTGAGATGTCTGGCTCGTGCGGCTGCACCGATGCCGCCTTCGCGGACGACATGGGCAAAGGTAATCAGTTGATCCGGGTTGATGCGCATACGTCGTCCTTGAATCACGATTAATGATATTAAAACCAACAAAACATAATTATTCAAAATATGTTTTGGACGTTACTCTGGCGCCTGTCGATTATGTTACAGGCAGCACCGGGAGGTATCGGTATCATGAAGTCGCACAAAAGCGTCAAGGAAATCGTCCGTCATTTCACTCCGAACTGGTTCACCATGAACATGGGGACCGGCATTTTGTTTCTGAGTCTGCACGAGAGCTTTCCCGCTGCGTTGCCGGGGCAAGACTGGTTGACCCGTGGATTGTGGTGGTTCGACATGGGGCTCTATGTGTTGTTTTCGAGTTTGTTGCTCGCGCGTCTCGTCTGGTTTCCAGACAGCCTCGGGCGGTTGCTGCGCCATCCCGTGCAATCCATGTTCCTGGGAGCGATCCCCATGGGTCTGGTGCCGATCCTCGATGGCTGGGTGTTGTTCGGGCCGGAGCTGATCGGGCACGCGGCGATCGGTCTGGCCGAGGCCTTATGGTGGGCCGATGCCTTCCTTGCCGTGCTGTTCGGCTGGTTGGTGCCTTATTTCATGTTCACCCGTCAGGCGCATCTGCTTGAGCGCATGACGGCGGTGTGGTTGCTGCCCATTGTGTCCGCCGAGGTGACGGCCGCGGCCGGTGGTCTGCTGGCGCCGCATCTGGCCCCGGCCGCCGCCGAGGTGGTGGTGATGACGAGCTATGTGCTGTGGGCCTTGTCGATGCCGCTGGCGCTGACCATCGTGGTCATCCTGTTCCTGCGTCTGGTGCTGCACAAGTTACCGCACCGCGATATGGCTGTGTCAAGCTGGCTGGTGCTCGGCCCGATGGGGACGGGGGCGCTTGGCTTGTTGCTGCTCGGCGTGGCTGCCCCGGCCGCCTTCGCGGGCACGCCGCTCGCCTCGCTCGGCCCATTGGCGCGGGGTGTCGGGGTGATCGGCGGGGTGATGCTTTGGGGTTACGGTCTGTGGTGGTGGGTGATGGCCTGGCTGCTGACGCTGCGTTACCTGCGCGAAGGCCTGCCGTTCAACATGGGCTGGTGGGGCTTTACCTTCCCGCTCGGTGTGTACGCTGCGGCGACCCTGCAGCTGGCTCATGAGACTGGGTTGGCGGCGTTCGGCATTTTCGGTGCGCTGCTGGTGGTGCAGCTCGCGGGTTTCTGGACCGTGGTTACGCTGCGGACCTTTCACGGCATGTGGTACGGCTACCTGTTCAATGCACCCTGCCTGTCGAGCGAGACGGGCCTGTTCGAATCCGAACCCGAACCTCATACCTAGTCTGTATCCCCCAACGTTTCCAGGTAGCGCAGGCCGACTACCCAGTAGACGGCCTCGCCCTGCGGCGTTTGCACGCGAACTTCGTCATCTAGAGCCTTGCCGAGCAAAGCTCTGGCCATAGGCGAATCGACGCTGATATAGCCCGCATTGTCGAGTTCGTCGGCGCCGACGATGCGGTACCCGACTTCGTCTCCTGACTCGGTTTCCAGCGTGACCCAGGCGCCGAAATAGATTTTCGATGCCGCCTGAGGTCGCGTCACTACTTTGAGCGAGGGCAGACGTTTTTGCAGATAGCGTATGCGCCGGTCGATCTCGCGCAGCTCCTTCTTGCGATAGATGTACTCGGCGTTCTCCGAGCGATCGCCCTCGGCGGCGGCCGCCGCGAGGTGGCGGGTCACGTCGGCGCGATGCGGCCATAGCGCATCGAGTTCGCCGGACAGAGTCGCGTAACCCTCCGGGGTGATGTAGGGCGACGATCTCGGTGTAGGGGGGCGCCAGCGGCCCATGGTTTGTCGCAGTCCGGCAAGTGAAAGCGCGGAGTATATCCGGGTGGGGTCGGCGCTGCGGCATAATGACCGTCGTTGCACCGCGAAGCCCGAATTGCCGACTGATGTTCCCTGCCGATCCCGTCGAACTGGCCCGATCTCTGATCGACGCAGCGCGCGCCAGCCGCCAGCGTCGCGTGCTCGTGCTCGGTGGCGAACCCGCCTGGGCACGCGCAGCGGGTGAAGGCTTGCGCGGGGCGCTTCAGACTACCGCCTTATGGGTCGGCGATACGGCGCCAGCGGGTTGGACGGCGTGTGCGCCACGCGCAGCGCGGGGGCAGCTCGGGCGCGAATATCAGCTGGTCTGTCTCGATGCCTTCGCCGGGCTCGATCCGGATGCGCTCGGCGCGGTGGCCGGGACGCTGGTTGGTGGCGGCCTGTTGTGTCTGCTGTGTCCGCCGTTGGCCACATGGCAAGTCTATGCCGATCCAGAGTGCGAACGCATGTGCGTTGCACCGGGGAGCGTGGAGGCGGTGGGCGGGCGTTTTTTGCATCGTCTTGCGACGATGCTGGCCGACGCGCCGGGTGTATGCATAGTGCACCAGGACGGGCGTGTGAGCGGCGATCCGTCGGCGCTTGAGCTGCCTGCCGAGCTTGCCACGGAACCGGCGATTTCGGCGGACGGTTGCGTGAACGATGAACAGCGAGTGGCCGTGGCGGCGGTGCTGAACGTGGTGCGCGGCCATCGCCGCCGGCCCGCGGTATTGACCGCGCATCGTGGGCGTGGCAAATCCGCGGCCCTTGGTCTCGCGGCTGCCGTGCTCATGGCCGAACGCGGGGCGACGGTGTTGCTCACCGGCCCCAGTCTCGCGGCGGTCGAGGCTGTGTTCGAGCACGCTGCGGCACGTTTGTCTGGGGTGCGGCGCTCGCGCACCGAGTTGGTCTGTGGTGCGGGGCGGCTGCGCTTCGTCGCGCCCGATGCCTTGGCCGTAAGCCCGCCCGTGGCCGATCTTGTGCTGGTCGATGAGGCTGCCGCGTTACCTCAGTCATTGCTGTTGCGTCTGCTACGAGCTTGCCCGCGGCTGGCCTTCGCCACCACGGTGCACGGTTACGAGGGGTCGGGCCGTGCCTTCGCCCTGCGTTTCGAATCCCGGTTGGATGCCGAGGCACCCGGCTGGCGCGCGTTAACGCTGAAAAGCCCGGTGCGGTGGGCCGAGCATGACCCTCTGGAGGCGCTGGGCTTTCGTGCGCTGTTGCTCGATGCCGAACCGGCGCCGGCCGCCAGCATTGCCGGTGTGCCCATGCTGCGTGCGACGATTGAGCGTTTGGACCGAGACGCCCTGGCGGCGGATGAGGCGCTGTTGCGCGAGGTCTTTGGACTACTGGTTCTCGCGCATTACCGGACCCGGCCCTTCGATCTACGTCAGATGCTCGACGGTCCCTCGGTCGCGGTATGGGTCGCGCGCCTGAACGGCTGTGTCGCTGCGGTGGCGTTGATCGCCGAGGAAGGGGGGTTACCACCGGATCTCGCGTGCGAAGTGGCGAGCGGTCGCCGCCGGGTGCGCGGGCATCTCCTGCCGCAAGTGCTCGCCGCGCACTGCGGGCGACCGGACGCGATGGCGCTGCGTGGTTGGCGTGTGTTGCGGCTGGCAGTACATCCCGCCGTGCGTCGTCGCGGACTGGGTCTGGCGCTGCTCGCGCGACTCTCCACCGACGCGCGTGCCTGCGGGCAGGATTGGCTGGGTGCTAGCTTTGGCGCGACGCCGACACTGCTTGCCTTTTGGCGGCACGCGGGGCTGATGCCACTACGCGTCGGCGCCACCCGCGAGGCCAGCAGCGGCGCGCATGCGGCCCTGGTGCTGCGGCCGTTGTCGGTGGAGGCCGAGAGCTTGTACCGCGCACTGCGACGGCGTTACCTGGCGTTATCGCCACAACTACTGGGCGACGCGTTGCGTGATATCGACCCATTGCTCGCGCTGGCGTTACTCGCCCGCGATCCGGACGACGGAGTGCCATCGGTGCCGTCGCCCGAGTGGCGCCGCGACGCCGAGGATTTTGCCCGCGGCGCCCGCGATTACGAAGATGCCCTCGGCGTGCTTTGGCATCTTGCCGTCGAGGTGTTGCCGCGGACCGCGTTCACGGGCGACACGGCATACCGCGCACGGCAGGCCTTGGCGATGAAGGTCCTGCAGAAACGCAGCTGGAAGACGACGGCCGAGCATCTTGGCGTGCCGGGGCGGCGGCAAGTGATGGCGCTGTTGCGCGAGGCGACGGCGCGTCTGATCTGATGCATGCAACATTCCCGGTGACGGAGTGTGACGGTTTGTTATAGTGATGCGCTGGGCGGACGCGCGATCCGGATGTGTCGCCTGGGCTCGCCTGAAGTGCAAGCTATCCGAGGAGGTCAGCATGGGGCGCCCCATCGAAGTGTCCGCCAAACCGTCCGCACGGCCGGCGGCCCGGAGTCGAACCAAGACTCGCGCCGGCTCACGCTGTTCCGCGCAGGACATTTATGTCCAGTTGCGAGAGATGATTCTCAGCTTCGATCTGTATCCCGGCACCCGTGTTACCGAGACCGAGCTGGCCGAGCATTTCGGCGTCAGCCGCACACCGGTGCGCGAGGCTCTGCAACGCCTGGAGCAAGATGCCTATCTGTTGATCCGCCCGAAACAGGGTTGTTTCATCCGCCAGCTCGATATCGCCGAGCTGGGGCACTATTACGAGGTTCGCCAGGACCTGGAAGCCCTTTCCCTGCGCTTTGCCTGCGAGCACATGTCCGATCGTGCACTCAAGGATCTGGGCGAAGCCTGGGACCCGGAACTGCAGCCGGGGCGTTCGGAGGAACCAGGCGAGATGGTATCGCGTGAGGAATCCTTTCACGTGGCGCTGGCCGAGGGCGGCGGCAACAGCGTGCTGGTCAACTATCTCAAGGACATCAACAGTCACATTCGCGTAGTGCGCCGGCTCGATTTCACCAGTGGCGAGCGTATCGATCGCACCTATGCCGAGCACCACGAACTGGTCCACTGCCTCCTGCGGCGCGATCTGCCCGCCGCGGAGGCGCTGATGCAGGCTCACATCGCGCAGAGCGAGGCATTCGCTAAGTCGTTGACGCTGCATCAGCTTGCCCAGCGTCGCGATACCCGCTTCGGCCAGCGCTAATTCCCGGTACGGGGTATTTGGGTATGCAACGTTGCATTATTATGATGCGGTCGCATCCCTGACCCTGGAGACGATATGCGCACCTGGATACGCGAGCCCCTGGCCATTCTTGACCGGGAAGCCGCCGGCGGCTTGGTGATCGAGGGCGAACGGATCGTCGAGCGCGTGCCGATTGGCGCGCGACCCTCGGCGCCGGTCGATGCCGAATTCGACGCCCGCGCACACGTCGTGCTGCCGGGCCTCGTCAACACCCACCACCACTTTTATCAGACGCTCACGCGTGCCTGCCCGCCGGCGCTGGACAAGCCGCTGTTCCCTTGGCTGGAGGCGCTGTACCCGGTGTGGGCAGGATTGCGACCCGAGCACCTAGCGGTCGCGGCGCGGGTCGCCCTGGTCGAGCTGCTGCGTTCCGGTTGTACCACCGTGGCTGATCATCACTACCTCTTTCCCGCCGGTCTTGATGAGGCCATCGACATCGAGGTCGACGCAGTCCGCGCGCTGGGTATGCGCGCGGTGCTGACGCGTGGCTCGATGAGTCTGTCGCAGGAAGACGGCGGCCTGCCGCCGCGCAGCGTGGTCCAGCGCGAGGACGCCATTCTCACTGATAGCGAGCGCTTGCTCGCGCGCTATCACGAGGCCGGCGAGGGCGCGATGCTGCAGATCGCCCTGGCGCCCTGTTCGCCATTTTCGGTCAGCGGCGAACTGATGCGCGAGAGCGCGGCGCTGGCACGGCGCCACGGCGCGCGCCTGCATACCCACCTGGCCGAGACCGAAGACGAAACCGACTATTGCCTCGCGCACTTCGGCCACCGTCCGGTGGACTATCTGGAGACCTTGGGCTGGCTCGCGGACGATGTCTGGGTGGCCCACGGTATCCACTTCGACGATGCCGAGATCGCGCGTTTGGGCGCGGCCGGTGTTGGCGTCACCCACTGTCCCTCGTCCAACATGGTGCTCGCTTCCGGGCGTTGCCGCGTGCTGGCACTGGAATCGGCGGGTACGCCGGTGAGCCTGGGGGTGGATGGCTCGGCATCCAACGACGCCTCCAATCTGATGATCGAGACACGGCAGGCGTTTTTGCTGCAGCGTTTGCACGAGGGCGCCGCGCGGGTGGGGCATCGCGACGCCTTGCGCTGGGCCACCGAGGGCGGTGCCCGCTGCCTGGGTCGGCCCGACCTCGGTCGGCTGACGCCAGGCGCTCAGGCCGATCTGGCGCTATTCCGGCTCGACGAGCTGGGCTTCGCCGGGGCCGGCGACCCGCTGGCCGCGCTGGTGCTGTGCGGCGCGCATGCCGCCGACCGGGTGATGATCGCGGGTCAGTGGCGCCTGATCGACGGCGAGGTGCCGGGCCTTGACGTCGAAGCCCTGGTGGCGGCGCAGCGCGAGGCCTCGGCCGCGTTGCTCACGGCGGCCGGGGTGATCGCATGAGCGCAGTGGTCTATCGCGCGCCGATGCTCAATCCGCGTGGTGCGGATACCCTTGACGCCTGGGCCGATGGTGGCCTGCGCGTGCGTGACGGCCGCATCGAGGCGATCGGCGACTTCGATGCCGTCATGCGCGTCGGCGAGGCACATGACCACGTCGAAGTGCTGGAGGGCGTGATCGTCCCCGGCTTCGCCGACGTGCATATCCACTGGGTACAGCATCCGGTGCGCGGCGCCTTTGAGGCATCGCTGATGCCCTGGCTGCGCGAACATATCTGGCCGGAAGAGATGCGCTATGCGGACGAAGTCTTCGCCGCCGCCGCGGCACGGCGATTTTATACCGATACCGTGCGCGCTGGCACGGTGATGGGCATGAGTTACTCCAGTGCGCACGCCGATGCGGTGCGCATCGCCGATGACGCGCGCGTGGGCGACTGGATGACCGGCGACGTGGTGATGGAGCATGGCGCGCCCGAGGCATTGACCCGCGCCAGCGTGCACGAGGCCATCGAACTGGATCGTCGCGCGAGCGGCCTCGGCGCGGAGCGCTACGTGGTCACGCCGCGTTTCGCCCTCAACTGCACCCCACGTCTGATGGCCGACCTGGGTGCTTACGCCCGCGTCGGCGGTTTCCACGTGCAGACACATCTGTCCGAATCGGCCGCCGAAATCCGCGAGGTGCTGCGCGAATTTCCCGAGGCCGACGACTACACCGACATTTACGACCGCGCCGGCCTGCTCGGGCCTCGCACCGTGCTCGGGCACTGCGTGCACCTCTCGGCGCGCGAGTGGGCCGTGCTGCGCGCGCGCGGCTGCTGGATCGCGCACTGCCCGTCGAGCAACGAGGCGCTGGATTCGGGACGCATGGATCTGGAAGCGGTGCGCCGCCACGGCATCCCCTATGCGCTGGCCAGCGATGTCGGTGCCGGCCCCTCGCACAGCCTGCTGCACGTGATGCAGCGTTTTCTGGAAATCCATCGCGCCGCCGACGTGGCGGTGAGCGGCACCGAGGCGCTGTATCGCGCCACACTCGCCGGCGCCGAATGCATGGGGCGTAGCGTCGTTGCAGGCAATCTCGACGCCAGCAAGCGTGCGGACTTCGTACTGCTGCCCAGCCCCGGCGGCCCACTCGATGCCGAGGGCTGGATCGGCGAATGGACGCGCGGCGCCATGCACGAGTTGGAGAACCGCCCGCTCGCCACCTGGATCGCCGGCGAACGCCACGACCCGGCCACCGTTTCCGTGAATCCCCCGCCTCCCTGAGTCACGCCGTCGTGCGCGATTCGTCCCGGTGCGAACCGGAGGTGGTGTCTTGGATTTATTAATTCGCGACCTATTTTGGTGGCTTTGGCCCACACCCGCACGACGCGGTATGGGCGCTGGTCGCGGTGGTGGCGATGAACGCGCTTGGCCCGCTGTATGCCTGGCTCAACATGAAGCTGGCCGCGCCGCACGCGGCCTGAATTGCGCCGGGCGATGGGCGTCGCCCGGCGTTTTTGGGGAGTCCGCTATGATTTTCGGACGGACCCGCGCACATCGGATGCGGGGGCGCAGCGGATCGGGACGGGCGGAGCATGCTGGGAGAACAGAGGGCCGCTGCCAGGGCGGGGAGCGTGGCGGTCGGGCACTGGGTGGTGTTCGGGGTAATCAGCATCGCCCTGTGGGCGGTGATCGCGCGCGCCTATGGACAAACCTATCTACTACCCGATCCCTGGCAGGTGCTGACGCAAGCGGGGCGACAACCCGGCCTGCTGCTGCACTACACACTGATCACCGCTGCGGAAATCGGACTCGGCTTCCTTGCCGGCAGCGTCGCCGCGCTGCTCGTTTCGGTGACGCTGCTGATTCTGCCGCGCTGGCTGCGCGACTACATTCAGCGGCTCGTGGTCACGCTCAACTCGGTGCCCTTCGTGGCCATGGCCGGTTTGGTCGTGATCTGGTTTCCAGCGCCGATGGAGGCGCAAACCATGGCGGCCGCGTTGTTCTGTTTCTTCGCCGTGGTTTATCACACGCACCAGGCCTTCGGCGCTTCGCCACCGCTGTACGAAGACTTGATGAGTTCCTACAGCGCCAGCTTCATGCAGCGGCTGCTGTATCTCAAGCTGCCGGCCTCGCTGCCGGTGTTGATGACCAGCCTCAAGGGCGGCGCGATGGCAGCGGTCAACGGCGCCATCGTGGGTGAGCTGTTCGGCGCCTATCAGGGCCTGGGTTTCCTGATCATGGATTCGCGTTACGTGGGCAACACCTCGCGGGTGTTCCTCAGTGCCCTGCTGTGCACCGTGCTCGGCTGGGTGCTGATGGGTCTGTTGGCGCTGGTGGAGCGTCGGGTGCTGGGCTGGCACCGGATGCAGCTGCGCGAAGCCACTTGAGCGGGCGTACGACCCGCAACGCCGTGATGTACGGCATCGCTGTACGACTTGAAGGGCAAACACAAAAGGGAGACAAGGGCATGATTCTGAAATGGGCAAGGGTAGGGGTATTACTGCTGGGCCTCGCGGCCCTGGGGGCGCAGGCGGCCGACAAACCGTCGGTGCAGGTGATCGAATCTTGGTTTATCCACGCCGAGTCGATCGGCGACGTGGTGGCCAAGGACAAGGGCTTTTTCGGCGATCTCGACGTGCGCGTCGTGCCGGGCGGCCCAGGGCTGTCGCCGATCCAGCGGGTGATGGCCGCCAGTCGTGACGGCGTCGTGGCCCTGGGCGTCGACCTGCCGTATAACGTCATCCGCGCGCGGTTGAGTCAGGGCCTGCCGCTGGTGATTCTGTCTGCCGACTTCCAGCATTCGGCGATGCGCATCCTGTCCTGGAAGCCGATCAAGTCCAAGGACGACATCCACGGCGCCTTCGCCACCTGGATCGGCTATGACACGCCGATCAAGGCCGTCTTCGGCAAGGATTGGGCGCAACACATTGAGGTCGTCAACCAGACCGGCGATCCGGCCACGCTCGGCGCCTGGCTCAACCACCGCTACGAGTTCGCCTCGGGCATGGCCTACAACGAGGTGATGGTGGCGGCAGAGCATGCCAAACAGCCGTATCACGTGGTGTCCTACAGCGATCTGGGCGTCGATTGGCCGGAGAACGTCGTGTTCACCACCGAGAAAACCCTGCGCGAACACCCGGAGATCATCCGTCAGGTGCTCAATGCCCGCTATCGCGGCTACCGTTATGCCTTCCAGCATCCCGAGGAGGCCGGCAAGATGCTGGCGAAAGCTTCGCCGAGCCTGAACATTCCCTTCGAGCTGAAGGGCTTGGCCAAGATCTATGAAATCATGCGTCCACTGATCGGCTATGACCTCGGCCGCATCGACGGCACCGTGCTGACCCGCATGGCCAGGCAGCTGGCCAATGCCGGCATTCTGCCGCAGAACCCCGATCTGCACGGCGCCTATCACTATGTCCCGAGTGGGGTCGGCTGGCCGCCCGGCGCAGCGGTGGCAGGCGACTAGCCCCTGCCTCGACGCGTCGCCCGCCATCGGGGTGGGCGGCGCTTTTCATTCGGTGCCGAGCGCGGTTCGCAGCGCATGCCGGCGCGATGACGCAGGGTGCATGGCACCTCCGCCCACCAGGGCACTCGCCCAACCACCTGAATCACGCGGGTCTGCACACTTTGGGTGCGTGCCGGGCGCTGATACCCTTCGCATCTTGCCTGTAAGCCTGTCGCCACAATGTTGGCTGCTGCCGGCTCGATATTTGCATTTGCCCCGGCCTGACGCCGCCGCATTGCCGGCACGTTAGTGAGCGAGCCGCGACGGCCCGATTCAAACAACAAACAACATACAATTAGGAGGGCGCATTCATGTCTACTTCAGCCGAGAGTGCCGGTCTGAACACCGCCGCCACGCCGCCCGGGGGGATCGAGGCACGCGGCATCGAGCGGGTACTGCCGCACGAACGTACCCACGTCAGTATCCTCGACAACTTCACCCTGTGGCTGTCCGCCAACATGGTCATCTCCACCGTGGCCCTCGGCGCGCTCGCGATCCCGGTCTTCGGCCTGGGCTTCTGGGACAGCTTCCTGGTCATCCTCGCCTTCAACATGCTCGGCGTGCTGCCGGTGGCCTATTTCTCCACTCTTGGCCCGCGTCTCGGCCTGCGCCAGATGACCATCGCGCGCTTCTCCTTCGGCTGGCACGGCGCGAAGATCATGGCACTGTTCAACGTCGCCGCCTGCATAGGCTGGTCGGCCGTGAACGTCATCGTCGGCTCGCAGATCATCACCGCGCTGAGCCACGGTGCCGTGCCGGTATGGGCCTCCATCCTGCTGATCGCCGCGCTCACCACAGCGGTCAGCGTATACGGTTACCGCTACGTGCACCGCTACGAGCGCTACGCCTGGATGCCGATGGCGGTCATCTTCCTGATCGTCGTCTTCACCGCCGGCGGCAAGATGGGCATCGTGCCCACGCCGGTCTGGAACATGGCCCACTGGGCTTCGCTGATTTCCTTTGGCGGCGCGATCTACGGTTTTGCCACCGGCTGGAGTTCCTACGCGGCGGACTACACCGTCAACCAGCCTGAGCACACGTCCGCGAAGAAAATCTTCTGGCTGACCTTCTTCGGCGTCACCATCCCCTGCATCCTGTTGGAGACCCTCGGCCTGTCGCTGACCACGGTCGGCGCTTTTGCCAAGGCGGCGAACGAGGGTGGCGGCGCACTGCTGGCCGCCGCGCTGCACCCGCTGGGCGGTTTCGGCGAACTGCTGTTGCTGCTGTTGGCGCTGTCGGTCATTGCCAACAACATCCCCAACGACTACAGCCTCGGTCTGTCCATGCAGGTTCTCGGCCGCGTCTTCCACAAGGTCAACCGCGCGGTCTGGACCTTCATCGGCGCGGTGGTCTACATCGTCATCGCCATCGCCGCCGCCGCGCACTTCAACGCCGCGCTGGAGAACTTCCTGCTGATGGTGGCGTACTGGCTCAGCCCGTGGTCGATCATCCTCATCCTGGAGCACTTCATCGTGCGTCGCGGCCACTACAACCTGGACGGCTGGAACGAGGCGCGTCACCTGCCGGTCGGCTGGGCAGCGATCATCTCCATGGCGATTGGTCTGTTCGGCGTGTATCTCGGTGCCGCGCAACTGCTCTTCGTCGGTCCCATCGCCGCGCTGTTCAACCCGCCCTACGGCATGGACATCGGCTTCGAGCTGGGGCTGGTGTTCGCGGGGATCTCCTATGTAATCCTGCGGCCGATGGAACTGCGCGCGCATGCACGCTGAGCGTCCGCCGTCCCGTCGCATCTGGCGGGACGGCCTAAACTAGGAGGCGCAATCGCCGCCGCCCGTGTGGGCGGCGGCCGTCAACCGGGGGCCGACGCGCCCCGCCGAATGAGCCAGACGTCATGACCGACATCCTGATCCGCAACGCCCGCATCACCGCTCGTGGCCCCGAGCCCTGCGACGTGGCCATCGCCGGCGGACGCATCGTCGCCATCGGCCCGCACCTGCCGGGCGGCGGCACCGAGATCGACGCGGCGGGCGGCCTGCTCAGCCCGAGCTTCGTCGAGCTGCACTGCCACCTCGACGCCACGCTCACCGCCGGCAGCCCGCGCCCCAACCGCAGCGGCACCCTGTGGGAAGGCATCGCCCTGTGGGCCGAGATCAAGCCCGCGCTCACCGAAGAATCGGTCTATGCCCGCGCGCGCAAGACGCTGATGTGGATGCTCTCGCACGGCGTCACCCACGTACGCACCCACGTCGACGTCTGCGACCCCTCGCTGGTTGCCCTGCGCGCGCTGATCCGCCTGCGCGAGGACCTGCGCGGCACCCTCGACCTGCAACTCGTCGCCTTCCCGCAGGAGGGCATCTACGCCTATGCCGACGGCGAAGCGCTGATGCAGGAATCCATCCACCTCGGCGTCGACTGCCTTGGCGGCATTCCGCACTACGAGATCACCCGCGAAGACGGCGTGCGCTCGGTCGAATGGGTGCTCGCGCAGGCGCGCGAACATGGCCGGCGGGTGGACATCCACTGTGACGAAACCGACGACGAGCAGTCGCGCTTCGTCGAGGTCATGGTCGCGCAGACCCTGCGTCAAGGCCTGTCCGGCCGCGTCACCGCCAGCCACCTCACCGCCTCGCACGGCTATAACGGCGCCTACGCCGGCAAGCTCATCGGCTACATGGCCCGCGCCGGGCTGCACGTGGTCACCAATCCGCTGGACAACTCCGTGCTGCAGGGACGCTTCGACGGCTATCCCACGCGACGCGGCCACGCGCGCATCAAGGAAATGCTGCAGGCCGGGCTCAACGTCGCCTGCGGCCACGACTCCGTGATGGACCCCTGGTATCCCATGGGTGACGGCGACCCGCTCAAAGCCGCCTTTGTGCTCATGCACTACGCCCAGATCATCGGCGCCGACGAACGCCCCTGGCTGTTCCGCATGCTCACCGACATGCCCGCTGCCGCCTTCGGCCTGAACGACCACGCCATCGCCGAAGGTGCCCCCGCCGACCTCATCCTATGGGATATCCCCACCGAGGACGAGGCCCTGCGCCGCCTCCCACCGCGCCGCGCCGTGTTTCGCAACGGGGTTGTCGTCGCCGAGCGCGATGGCGCGGGCATGCGCGTGTTGGGCGAGCCGCTGGACGTTTCGCCGTCAGCCTGAGCTGCGTATCGATCTGCTATTGTCCAGCGGCGGAACTTATCGGCCGACCGCGGCTCTATTCATTAACCTGATGGATGTCGGGGTCAATGACAGGACGCGGGCGGGCGATGACGCTCGATATCGTAGCGTCTCATGCGAAGGGAGATAGGTTCGGGTCCCACCTTGTAACATGCGCTATATCCGACCCCGTTTTCGCGTAAAGAAGGCATTTGACTCCGGACGTGCAGCCACTCGACCCTGCCTGCGCGTCGATGTGTATTTGTTGTCCGCTATAGGGTGTATTTGACGACTAGATATGATGTGTAAGCCTTGATAAGGCGAGCATGACTTTAATTTAGACACCTACCAGATGTGATTCAACGCACCCTTTTCGGTGTGCCTACTTTTAGTTAGTGCTATTTATTTGAATTTGGCAGGGCCATGGAAGAGAGAAAAAAACTAGCTGTCCTCATCGACGCGGATAACAGAGTAGCAAGCGGGGTCGGGTCTCGTATTGTACATTCAGCGGAGTGGACCTGATTGGCACATATGTCAGGCCCGAGGCGCGCGGCACCGGGGCGGGGCGGATGCTGGTGGCGGCTGCCATCGATTATGCCAAGGCTCGACCAGGGCTGGAGGTCGTCACGCTCACTGTCACGAAGGGCAATGCTCCAGCGGAAGGCCTCTACCGCTCGGTTGGCTTCCAATCCTTCGGCATCGAGCCCATGGCCATTCGGAGTGGGGGCGCATACCTGTCCAAGGTACATATGTGGCTGGAGCTAGGGCACATGAGCGTTGTACCGTCCTTTCGTACCGTCGACGAATCTGAAGGCGAAGAGCTCGCACGCATTCGGGTTGAGGCTATGCGTGAGAGCCTGGAGCGCATCGGAAGGTTTGATGAAGCCAGGGCAAAGGCGCGGTTCCTTTCGAGCTTTGTGCCAGCGTACACCAGAGCTGTCGTGATCGGTGCGCAACTTGTGGGATTCTTCGTGGTTCGGCCGGAAGGTAGAGGTTTGCTGCTTGATCACCTATACGTTCGCCCTGTACATCAAGGGCAAGGCATCGGTTCGCTCATACTTGCCAAGGTCTTCGCCGAGGCTGATGCGAAACAACAGGTGGTCAAGGTGGGTGCTTTGCGGGAGAGCAGATCCAATGAGTTCTACGTCAGAAGCGGATTTGTTCTCGTGGAGAGTGCGGAGCATGACAATTACTACGAACGTCTGCCGCAGAATGTGCGCTAACACCCCAGTCGAGCGGACGGCGTACCGCTGGCTGCTCCATCGGCAGTCCGTCGCTCATGTCGAACGTTAGGCATCCAAAGGAACGGAGATGCACCCGATTGAAGTTCTCATCAGCAAAGCGGATACCGCGATAAACCAAGAAGATTTCGACACGTTGCTCGATTTCTATTCCGATGACGCCGTCCTTGTGATCAAGCCAGGAATGAATGCTGTGGGAAAAGAACAGATTAAAAAAGCGTTTGAAGCAATCGCAATTTACTTCGAGCATAGTTTGGATGTGAAGCAGGCTGGGATGGCACTCTTGGAAACCGGAGATACTGCATTAGTTCTGGCCACGACTGTTGTCTCAGCGAAGAGTCTCGCAGCTACCGAGCGGAAGGCTACCTATGTTTTCAAAAAAGACAAAGACAATCAGTGGGTATGTGCCATTGATAATTCTTACGGGCACGATCTGCTCAAAGCAGATGCCTAACCACGCCGGTTATGGCGAATGTTGGGCCCCTCCAGAGACTCCTACAATATGAGGCGAATGTTGAGACAATCACCTCCAAAGCCCTATGGTCCAGACGAGGCTCGTGCGGAACATCGCGCCTGCGTCGACTATCACATCGCTTTAGTGAATAGCCGATTTACGATCGTTGGACTCTATGTCGCGGCGATGGGTTTCATAGCGGGTGCAGTTTTCAAGGAAGTAATTAGTTGGGATTTTCGAGCTGCTGTCTCTCTGTTGGCTTGCTGGCTCACCGCCTGTTTGTGGATACTTGAACTTCGATCGCGTGCGCTATTTACTAACATTGCCCATCGAGGGATCGATATCGAGCGTCGTTATTGGAAGCTCGACGGCGAAGAACTTATGTCAGGGTTCTTCAGTCGGCAGCATAAGCTCCCGGCTAAGACTGAAGAACTCGATTCGAGTGCCGCACCTCGTCGAAAAAAACCAGATCGCCCGGTTCTAGGATGGAGCCCGGACGCAGCAATATCTGAGAAGTGGTCCCGCTTCATTAGCCATAGCATGGGGCTTGACTTGTTATACGCAGGCGGCCTGGTTTTCTGGGCATGTTCAACTGTGATTTCAACAATCTATTGGCTCGTCTGCTCCTAAAGGGCACCTCTAAAAACCTCTCTTGATCAGCGATAATTTGGGCATTCCAATCCGAGATATGTAAGCGCCATGCAGCCTAGTTTCTTTGACCATCAAGACCGCCTTGACCTATTCGAACGGCTGGGAGATCCGCTACCCAAGCTGGAACGTACGATTCAATGGGAAGCCCTTCGCGAGGTGTTGCATCCGGTGCCCCCGGTGGCAAGGTAGTTGTCGTCTGTCCGAAATGGAGTAAGGCACAGATCGGGGGCGGAAAGTTGGTGGATATGAAGCATTATTCAGCAGAACGTAAGGCTGCCGTACTCCGGAAGATGTTGCCGCCTTTGAGCCTGCCTGTAGCGAAGTTGGCCCAGCAGGAAGGCATTTCTGACGGGACGCTCTATCATTGGCGCAAGCAGGCAATGGCGAGGGGCGACATGAGTGCGGTGAGCAAGAGGAAGGCCGAAGGCTGGTCTGCCGAGTCCAAGTTAGCGGCGGTGGTGGAGACGGCCCTGCTGTCGGAGGTGGAGTTGAGCCAGTATTGCCGGGAGAAGCGACTGTATCCCGAGCAGGTAAAGGCTTGGAGGCAGGCCTGTATTGTCGGGCAACAGACCGCCACCCAGCAGAGGCAGACAGAGGGTATCCAAGCCCGCGAGGACCAGAAACGGATTCGTGAACTGGAGCGGGAACTGTGTCGCAAAGACAAGGCCTTAGCCGAGGCTGCCGCGATATTGATCCTGCGAAAAAAATTGAACGCCCTCTGGGGAGACGACGCCGGGGAGAATTAACCCCGGTCCCGGAGCGGCAACAGTTAGTCGCATGGATACAGGAAGCTGCTGACGATGGATCCCGCCGGTCGCGAGCCTGCGCGGAAGCCGGCTTATCATTACGCACCGTCCAGCGATGGACAGAGGAGTCGGGAGAGGTGAAGACAGATGCCCGCACAACGGTCGAGCGACCGACACCCAACAACAAGCTGAGTGAAGCGGAAGTACAGGAGGTGCTGGAGGCCTGCCACCGCCCAGACACCGCACACCTGCCGCCGACCCATATTGTGCCGCGACTGGCCGATGAAGGAGTCTATCTAGCCTCGGAATCCACCTTCTACCGGATCCTCAAGGCCAAAGGCATGGCGGCACGACGTGGTCGTGCGCACCCGCCCCGCAAGGTGAAGCTACCCACCACCCATACGGCCACAGCAGCCAACACCGTCTGGTCTTGGGATATCACGTACTTGCCGTCGCCGGTGCGTGGGCAGTACTACTATCTCTACCTCTTTGAGGACCTTTACAGCCGCAAGGCGGTGGCCTGGGAGGTCCATACCGAGGAGAGTGGCGACCATGCCGCTGCGCTCATTCAGAGAGGCTTTACGGCGGAGCAATGCTGGCGGCAGCCATTGGTCTTGCACTCCGACAATGGCGCCCCGATGAAATCGTCCACGCTGCTGGCCAAGCTCTATGATCTGGGGATCACTCCGTCTCGGGGCCGGCCACGGGTTAGTAACGACAATCCGTATTCGGAGTCGCTGTTCCGGACGCTGAAATACTGCCCGCAGTGGCCGGAGAGTGGCTTTGCGAGCCTTGATAATGCCCGGATCTGGGTGCGCGATTTTATCGCCTGGTACAACCATGAGCATCGTCACAGTCGCATTCGCTTCGTCACCCCCGCCCAGCGTCACCGGGGCGAGGATCATGCACTGCTGGCGAAGCGCCATGCCCTCTACGAGGCGGCCAAGGCGAGAAACCCTGCGCGCTGGTCAAGTGGCATACGCAATTGGACACCTGTTGGTGCGGTAGATTTGAACCCGCAGCGACAGGATAAAAAGGCGGCTTAAAAAATGGGAGACGCGACAACTACCTTGACAGACGCCGGGTGTACAAGGCCTCAGATCCCCGCAAAGGCGGACGCCCGCCCTTCGATGCGGTACTGATGTTCAAGGTGCTGGTGCTCCAGCAGTTCTACAACCTGTCGGACGATCAGACGGAGTTCCAGATTCGGGATCGCTACAGCTTCTGCCGATTTCTGGGTCTGAGCCCGGAGGGCCGAGTCCCGGATGCCAAGACGATCTGGGTGTTTCGTGAACGGCTCAAGCAATTGGCGCTCACGGATCAGCTGTTTGGCCAGGTCCTAAGCCAGATTGATGCAGCGGGCTTTACGGCGCGCAAGGGGCAAATCGTGGATGCGGCCTTGGTTCCGGTGCCGTGCCAGCGCAACCGCCGGGATAAAAACGCCAGGATCAAGGCCGGCGACCCGCCGCAGGAATGGAGCGAAGCCAAGCGTCGTCAAAAGGATGTGCAGGCACGCTGGACCCAGAAGCATGGCCAGAGCCACTACGGCTACAAGAATCACCTGAGTGTCGACAACCAGCACAAGGTGATCCGCCACTACGCGGTCACCTCGGCCGAGGTGCATGACAGTCAGGTCTTTGAGCGGCTCCTGGATGAACGCAACAGCAGTGGCGATGTCTGGGCCGACTCGGCCTATCGTGACCAGACCCGCGAGCAGGCGCTAGCGCGGGCCGGCTACCGTAGCCACATCCATCGCAAGGGCAGCCGCAAGCGCGCCTTGAATGAGCGCGAGCAGGCCGCCAACCGTAAACGCTCGAAGGTACGGGCTCGGGTCGAGCACATCTTTGCCCAGCAGGCCAATCGATTGATACGCACCATCGGCATAGCGCGGGCCGAGGTCAAGATCGGGATGATGAACCTGGTCTACAACATGCGTCGTTTGGCATGGCTGACCGGATGATGAGGAGACGTTGCAGCGGGATAGCCCTCACTCGAGGTATTCGGACTGAACGAAATCCGAATGCAGAATCTGAACATTGACTAAAACCGTCAGCCATCAGGATTTCTACAAACCCCACTTGCCCCTGAAATCAATTTGGCGTTTTTAGAGGTGCCCTAAAGTGAAACGGCGTGGCCCAACCCATCATTCCGCCGAACTTGCGCGAAAAGCCGCGCAGGCCGGTGAATTCAGGCGTTGGGCGTAATCATCAGAGAACCATCCGTGGCACTTCCTGATGCAAAATTGTTCGTGTGTCACATGGTGATTGTGCGGATTCAATCGGTGGATACAACACACTAGATTCTGAGTAGGGATCAGGAGTGTTGCCATGAAGCAAACAAGCGTAGAAAAGGGGTCGAGCGTAGAAAAGGGGTCGGGTCTCGTATTGTAGCATGCTGCTTCAATGGTGATTTTCTCAGGTTTCGTTTTGTCGCATGAGGCAGGGCAATATGAAGGTTATAAAAACCGACATCAGCGAAGTCGGCCCATTGTTGTGGGTTGATGCGTGGCATCGGTGGGGTACGGAACTCGTGAATGCGGGCGTGGTCGAACTAGGTTGCGGTCTTGAGCGGCCGGGACTCGCCTGAGCGCGAGTCGCACCCTGAATCCAATGGAGAAATACGATACACCCGCGTGGTCTGACAGAACGGGAACGGCTCTGCGGTCGACCGGCGCCGTGCGCTTACCCGACCGTTGAATATACAATACGAGACCAGACCCCATATTTTCCTAGGGTGTATTTGACGACTAGAAACGGGGTGTAAGCCTTGATAAGGCGAGCATGACGCCTGACAGGTGTGATTCAACGCACCCTTTTAGGGTGTCTACTTTTAGTTGGGCGTGCATTAAGAGGATTTGCAAATGGATGATAAAATATCAGGTTCATGTCACTGTGGATTGATTAATTTCGAAATAAAAAATAATCCGAAGTTTACTGTGAATTGCCATTGCGATGATTGCAAAAGGCGCAATGGAAGTGCATTTTCAACCTATGCAAGCGTAGATGAAAGCGATTTGGTATTTGCTGAAGGTGAGAATCATCTCAAAAAATACAAAGTCGAGAATTCTGGTGAAAAATATTTTTGCAGTGAATGTGGTTCACAAATTTATAACAAAAATTATCGCATTCCTGGCCTGTTTTTGGTGTTTTATGGAGCACTTTCTCAGCCGTCCAACTTTACGCCAACATTTAATGTGTTTTGTTCGAGCAAACTCAGTTGGGTCGATGATATTAATAAAATAAAAAGTTTTCAGGAATCTGTTCAAAAATGAAGCGTCCTTGTGATACAGCGCCTAACAACCGTATCAAAAACGCCCGCAAACAACGCGTGGGGTAACGGGGCGGGTCTCGTATTGTAGGTTTCGTTTTGTCGCATGAGGCGGGGCAATATGAAGGTTATAAAAACCGACATCAGCGAAGTCGGCCCATTGTTGTGGGTTGATGCGTGGCATCGGTGGGGTACGGAACTCGTGAATGCGGGCGTGGTCGAACTAGGTTGCGGTCTTGAGCGGCCGGGACTCGCCTGAGCGCGAGTCGCACCCTGAATCCAATGGAGAAATACGATACACCCGCGTGGTCTGACAGAACGGGAGCGGCTCTGCGGTCGACCGGCGCCGTGCGCTTACCCGACCGTTGAATACGACGAGGGACTGACGGCGTCTCAGTCGATCCTCCGGCGGTTGGACGTCGACACGCTGAGATCGGATCTCTGGCTGCCGCTCTCGTGGAGCGAGGACAGCGCGGAGGTGGTGGTCTGCGATCCCGATAATTTGGCGCTGCTGAGCGACATTCAGGAGATGCTGGATGTCGACGAGCTGACACTGCGCGTCGCCAGCCGGGCGGATCTGATCCGGCTGATCGAGAACAGCGCGGATCTGAATGTCGATTTTCCCACTACGGCGGGGCGCACGCCGCTGGCCAAGGTGCGCACCTATCTTGCCGGGCTACGCACTCGCTACGCCGACCAGCGAACACAGTACGCGCGCAGCCGGACGGGTCTTGCACTGGCGCGCACGGGGCTTGCCTTCATCAGTATCGCGGTAGTGTTCCTGCGCTTGTTCGGCGGGGGCGAGTTGCTGTTTTTCGAGATCCCGCTGCTGATCCTGGGTGTGCTCGCCGTCATCGACGGCATCACGTGGTATCTACCGGCGCGGCGGGAGACGCAGGAGATCAAGCCCTACCCGCCGTACGACGTGCCGGAGGCGTACACGGCGCTGGAGGTGTCGGACCCAGGCGGCGCCATGCGCTTCGGCAGAAGCCGGGTCGTTGAGAGCGCCGGTGCGCTGCGCGAGGACTGGGACGCACTCTCGCCGGTAGAGAGGCGACGTTTCCTGGCCAACGACCGCACCAATCTAGCCGAGGAGCGGACCGTGCTGGCCTATCTGAGAACCATGATGGCAAAGGCGCGGACCGGGCTCGCCTTTGCGCGCACGGGTGTCGCTTTCGCCGGCATTGGCATTGGCTTCCTGCGCAAATTTCACCCCGGCCCCTGGTCGGCCTTCGACTGGGCGCTGATCGTCATCGGCACGGCGATGCTGGCCGAGGGGTTCCACTGGTACCGGCCGGGCCGGCATGCCGCCAATGCGGCGCTGGATACGGTCGGCAAGGTCAGCGGCCGTCGGGGCCTGTGGGACACTATTTCCCCCTCCCGGTGTCTTGTCGCCTCGGGACTTGATCCCGTGGCCGAAGCCAACGCGCCCGAGGCGCGGCCCGGCGTGTGGGCCACCACGGGGCTGGCGTTGGAGCGCACTACGCTCGCCGACAAGCGCAACGCGATGTCGCACCTGCGTACGGTGCTGGCGCGCTCGCGCACGGGGATGGCCTTTATCCGCACCGGATTCAGCGTGATGTCGGTGGGCGCGGGCCTGTTTCTCTATTTCGACTATCTCGGGCGTACCGACGCGCTGTGGTCGGCGCTGTATATCGCGCTGATCGTCATCGGCCTGTATCTGATTGGCGATGGCCTGTATTGGTATCTGCCCGCCGAGCGGATCAAGCGGCGCTCGTCGTTCTGCGACAGCGGTTTCGAAATTGCCGACGCCGACTACAGCATCCCGAAAAGCGCCTGGAAGCGGGAGCAGTATCGTCATGACGACTGACGCGAATCCTTATGTGGCGCTGGTGGAGGATGGCCTGCTCGACCAGGCACAGCTGGCTGCGGCGCAGCAGAGCGCGACCGCGCGGGGTCTCGATATGGAGCGCGTGTTGTTGAAGGATTGCGGCGTCTCGCGCTGCGCGCTGCTGACCGCCTTGTCCCGACACTATGGTTGCCGTTTCTTCCAGTACGACGAACGCCTGCCGGTGCCTTCGGCGCTGTACGCCGGGCTGGACGGCAAGGTGCTACGGGCGGGGCGTTGGTTCCCGGTGATGCAGCTGGGCGAGACCGTGGTGATCGCCGCCGCCGATCCATCCAGCGAGGCGATGCGCGCGCAGGTCAGACAGCTCGTGCCCGCGGCGGATCACGAATTCCGCGTCGCGCTCAACGAGGATGTACGCTGGTATATCCAGGATTACCTGCATGCCGAGGCGCATCTGCTCATCGGCATCGAGCGCACTGGCCTTGCCTACTGGCGCAACACCATGGCCCTGTGGCGCACCAAGCTCGCCTGCCACCGGACCGGGCAGGCGCGGGCGCGCACATCGATGAAGCTGCTGCGCTGGGGGCTGGCGCTGGTGGCGCTCTCGAATGCACTGACGCGCATCAATGCCAACGTGCTGGCACCGCATCATGTCGCCATTCTGGTGGTCGGCATCGTCCTGGCCGCCGTCGGCCTCTTCGACTACCTCAAGGTGCGTCGCTCGGGCATGGATCTCTCCTGCCAATCTGCCCTGATGGACATCACCGCCGAGACCATCCGCTTCACCCGGCGCTACCATCTGGATGAGGCGCCGCCCAAACCAGAGGACGATACGCCGCTGGCGCAGCTCGCCGCTGCGATCACGCACTATTGCTCCATTCTGCGCCCGGTTCCGGCCAGCAAGGAGCGCACCCATCTGGCGCGCGAGCGCAACATGCTCGCCGCGCAGCGGACCATCGCCGCCAGCCACCGGACGTCGTATGCGCGCGCCCGGACCGGGTTGTCGCTGATCCGTACGGGCGTTTCTTTCATCGGGCTGGGCATCGCCATGGATAAGATGCTGGGTGCCGGCCCTTACAGCTTTACGGATTACATCCTTGCCGGGGCGGGCGTCCTGATGCTGATCGACGGCATGCTCTGGTATCTGCCGGTCCGCAAACTGAAATACGGTATCGGCCGCGAGATCAAGGAGCGCTAGCTGTCCCACGCGGGATGGTGACTCCGAATGTCCCGTGCCTTGATTATGAAGACCGCACGCTATCGGTCAGTGCCGGGCTGAGGGTCGGTCAGGGCCGACTATAAGCCTAGCGCCCCGACCGAAGGTCAAGTAGTTGTAGAACCATTGCATTGCAACCAGAAGGCGGTTGCGGTTGCCGATCAGAAAGAAAATGTGCGTTATACCCCAGAGCCACCAAGCCAGCCGACCTTTTAGGCGCAGAGGCCCAAGATCCATGACGGCGGCATTGCGGCCGATGGTGGCGAGGCTGCCATAGTTTCGGAAGCGAAAGGGCTTTGGCAAAGCCTTGCCTGCAACGTCGGACGCGATGTGTGTGGCGACGTAGGCGCCAGCCTGCTTGGCGGCGGGCGCGATACCCGGTATTGGCTTGCCGTCCTGTACATAGGCGGCGCTATCCCCAATCACGAAGATGTTTGGATGGCCATCCACACTGAAATCGTCCTTTACCTTCACGCGGCCGGAGGGGTCGGCGGCGATATTGAGCCAGCGGGCGGCTGGGGATGCTTTGACGCCAGCTGCCCAGAAAATGTTGGCAGCCGGAATGTGCAGGTCGCCGCAAGTCACGCAGTCCTCGGTGCAGTGGGTGACGTGAGTGTCGACCTGAACCTCCACACCCATTTTTTCCAACGATCGTCTGGCGAACGCGGATAGCGAAGGTGAAAATTGGCCCAATACTGAGGGGCTACCTTCGATGAGGAGGATGCGGGCGCTACGCGGATCGATATTGCGAAAATCCGCAGTTAGGGCCTTTTTGGCGAGTTCTGCGATGGCGCCGGCCAATTCCACGCCGGTTGGACCACCGCCGATGATGACGAAAGTCATAAGTTGCCGGGTCTTATCGTCATCATGGTCGGTGGTCAGCCGGTTTTCAGCGCGTTCGAAAGCTTCCAAAACGCGTCTGCGAATCAGCGTCGCATCTTCGACGGTCTTCAGGCTCGGTGCGATCCTTTCCCACTCGTCGTGGCCAAAGTAATTATGGGTCGCGCCGGTGGCCAAGATGAGCCAGTCAAAGGGAATCTCGCGGTTGTCCTGTAGCCGCACCACAGATGACGATGCATCGACTTCGACGACCTCACCTAGCAGGACCGTGGCGTTGCGTTGATTGCGCAGAATGCTCCGCACCGGCCAGGCGATATCGGCGGGGTTGAGGCCTGCGGTCGCCACCTGATAGAGCAGCGGCTGAAACAGATGGAAATTGCGGCGGTCGATTACGGTCAGGGCTATACCTGTGGACCGCAGACCGCGTGCGGCCGCAAGACCGCCAAAGCCGGCACCAACGACCACGACACGTGGGCATCCCCCGACGTTTTGAGGGGTGTTTTCAGTCTCAGATGGTAACGCGGTGCGATTTGAATTCATGATTGCGGCCGGGTTGTGACTGCGGTGGTTGAACCCGGCATGTGTCCGGGTAGAGACAATGTTTTCTGACCATTATTGCTTATGGTCGGCAGTGCATCGGATGAGCCGCCTCGGTGATCGTGCATCGAGTATCTCCCTATGTACCTAACGGAATCTGGCGTCATCAATTTCACACAATCATGTTTTTTGTGTTATCGCGACAGACCTGAATACGCAAACCGTGATCGAACCGCGCCGTTTTCAACGAACACTGCCATGAATAGACGGCTGAGTTGATTTCAGGTGTACGGCAGGCGTGCTTTGATCGATGTTGATTCGGGTCGTGTAGAGACGTACTGACTGCAAGTGGTGTGATCCCATCCAACGATTGATTCCGAGACGCGGAACACTGCGCACACTTGACTGATGGACATTTTCAACATTGGGTCAGGATACCCCTTATAAAGAAACTACGTCCACATAATGAAGGGCTCAGTAAATGGGGATAAGTTTTATCTTTTGCCTATGCAATGCTGATAAGTAAAAGGCGATATCAGACCTTGTATTTTCGCGATTATCTGACTCAGCCCGGGAAGATATATTTCCATGTGGTAGCCTCTTCGATCCGGGACAAAATGACTTGCTGAATACGGTATTGAACAGTAGGTGCTACAGCCAAATGAAATTGGTTCAAAGCATCGAGCCAATGTCTGACGCGTAGCTAGGATAAGCAAAGATGATCCCTTTGATCTGATTTGCGGTAAGCCCGGCGCCTATCGCCATAGCAAAGAGATTAATCTGTTCCTCGGCCGCCGGTCCGATCAGGTGGGCGCCAAGGATTGCGCCCGTGTCTTGTTCGACCAGAACCTTGTAGGCGGTTTGCTTCGCGCCGACCCGTATCGAGGAATACCAGTCGGATGTCTTTTTGAAGTTTGTGTCGAATTTTAGCCCTTTCTCCTTTGCAGCCGCTTCTGAAAGACCGATGCTGGCGACGGGGGGGAGCGTAAATACAACACTTGGAATCGGCGGGTATGCAACGACGCGTTCATCTTTCCCGGCCAGAAGGTTCTTGGCTGCGATGCGCCCTTCGTAGGCCGAAACCGGGGTTAAGTTGGGCCCACTGTCCGCGCAATCACCGGCAGCGAAGATCGCGGAATTGGTGGTGCGCATCGAAGGGCTGACTTTGATGCCGTGTGGGCCGAATTCAACTCCAGCAGCCGAAAGATTCAGGCTTTCAATATCGGGCACTCTGCCGGTGGCATGAACGACCAGATCGCAAGCGACAATTTCCGGGCCGGACGGTGTTTCAAACGATACCGTGAACTCCTTGCCGTGTTTTTCGATGCCGGTAACCTTTGCCTGCACACGAAGATCAATGCCCAAATCTACGGTGGCCTCGACCAGTAAGGCCACTAGATCGGGGTCGAACGAGCCAAGCGGCCTCTTGGCCATTTCCAAAATCGCAACCTCGCTGGCCCCGGCGCGTTTGATAATATGGGAAAATTCCATTGCGATGAAGCCACCACCGACAAAGGCGACTCGGTCTGGGCGTTCCGGCAGGTCCAGAAATTCTGTGCTGCTCGTGAGAAGCTCTTCGCCTGGGATATTTAGCGTCATCGGACGGGCGCCGGTGGCGATGTGAAAATATTTTGCTCGCAGGATTTCGCCGTTCAGCTCTAGGGTGTTTGGGCCGGTGAAGCAGGCTCGGCCATGTAGCGCCTTGATGCCCACCTGGTCAAAACTTGCCTCGATGCGCGAAGGCATGACGTCGGTAAAAGTGCGCTTGAAGGCCATCATCTCGGGCCAGTTGATTGTGCCTTCCGCCTCAAGCCCTTTATCCTTCATATTACGGATACAATCGATACCTTCGGTCACACCGATCAGCATTTTCTTGGGATCGCAGCCACGAAGTGCGCAGGTGCCACCATAAGGTAGGCTGTCAATGATGGCGACGTTCCAGCCGGCCACCGCCGCCATTCTGGCGACCCCGTTTCCACCGGTTCCAGCCCCGATCACGATCAGGTCATAGATGTTGTCGTCGGTCATGTGATCTCCTTCAATATTTGAATGAACATGGAGACAATGGCCGGATTTCGACCAAAATCTTTTTTTACGATGGGTAGGACGCCAGCGCGGTCGCCAGATGATGTTGATCTCTGTATGGCAATGACTATAGTCGCGTATGTGCAAGAGCACATTGTCGAGACGGCCAGGTACCAACGATAGCGGGGAAAATCTGAAAAATGTCGTCAGAAAGAAGATGAAACAGCGCAACGCCACAAGATTTCAAATGCGGAGAGGTTGTTTTGTGGGTGTGGGTGTGGGTGAAATATTTCGTGTTGGTGCGTCTGCGGAGCAGCATCGAGTGTTTCTTGAATGGATGTCCTTGACGTGTTTAGTTATGATTTCAAGTTGCCTTATTCCCATGTCAACCAGGTAATCAGGTGGCCGGGGTCTGCAAAAGGCATGGCCTGCCGCTGAGTCCGTCGAATGTTAATGATGTGAAAATCCTGTCGAGAGGTCGCAAGTGAATTCATACAGTGGGTCATGTTTCTGTGGCGAGGTACGTTACAAAATCAACTCTGAAATACTGAATGCGGTCAATTGTCACTGCGCTTTTTGCCGATCCCATAGTGGAGCGGCGTTCTCGACATACGCGGTATTTCCGCAGGCTTCTCTTGAGATCACGAAAGGTGAAGACAAGTTGACGTGTTTTCAGGCAGACGAGGGAAGGAAATATTTTTGTGGTGTGTGCGGCACGCCTGTATTTAACTTGAATAATCGATATCCGGGAGTGTGCATAATGTATTTTGGCACCCTGGAAAATGCAAAAACGATTTCGCCAGCGATCAACGCCTGGTGCGAAAGTAAATTGGGGTGGGTGGACGCTTTATCCTCTCTCCCATCTACGGCACAGGCTGTTGGGCGGCAATAAGCACATAACACGCCGCAAGATACGGCCTAACGGCACGGGCACCTGAGCCCCATGATTCACGGCCGTCACGCCAGGCGACATTCGTGTGATTGCCTGGCTCCACTCATATGGGTTGCCACGCTTTCAACGCGGCACGACGACGGGCGCGTAGGCGAAGTAGCCGTAGGGCCGTGCGCTGCGCAGCAGCAGCATGGCGTTGCGGAGCTCGCCGGTGTGCATGCCCAGCAGGTTGGCAATGGCGAGGTTCGCAGTGAGGGGATCGCTGTTCGCCGAGGTGCCGAGGAATAGGGCGAGGTGTCCGCCGAGGTCGCCGAGCGAATCGCCCGGGTCGGGGCGCGGTAGGTAGTCGATGCGGTAGCTGCCGGGCTTGAGGTGCGCGAGTCTGGCGGCGTCCGCCAGGGCTTCGGGCATACCGCCCAGATGGTCGACGAGCTTGAGGCGTAGCGCTGCCTCGCCACTCCAGGCGCGACCCTGGGCCGCCGCGTCGACCTGCGCGAAGCTGAGCTTGCGTCCCTGAGCGACCTGATCCACGAAACGCCGATAGAGGTAGCTAACGTGGCTTTGCAAAGCCGCGCCCAGCGCCGGGTTGAGCGGCATCATCGGTGATGCGGTGCCCGCGGTCGGCGTGGTGCCGATGCCGGATACGGCGATGCCGAGTTTGCCGAACGCGCCGGAGAAATTGGGGACAAGCGCGAACACGCCGATGTCGGCCGTGATGGTGGTGCGGTGCGCGTAGAGGGTTTGCGCGGCGCTGGAGATCATGTAAGCGCCGGAGGCGGCGAGCGTGCCCATGGAGACGACGACCGGCTTGCCAGCCGCGCGCAGGCGCAGCACGGCGGCGCGGATGTCCTCGGAGGCGTCGACGCTGCCGCCGGGCGAGTCGACCTGGAGGACGACGGCGTGCACGGTGGGATCGTGCAATAGGTGGTCGAGCTGTGCGACGGTGGGGCCTGAAACCACGGCACCCGGTATCGGCGTGGCGCCGCCGACGATCATGCCGTCGATGGGCACCACGGCAATCGCAGCCGAGCCTTCGGGTGGCTTGGCGGTGGCCGCGTCGTAGGCACGGTAGTCGATTGAGTGCGGCGACCGCCCCGCAGCCGTGGCGACGGCCTTGGCAAATGTATGCCAGGTGCCGATCTGGTCGATCAGACCTTGCTCCTGAGCCAGCCGCGCGGTATCGCCGCCGGCCGTTTGCGTGAGCATGGGCAGTTGTTCGGCGTAGGCGCGTATCTGCGCCGCCTTTAGCTTGCGCCCGGCCGCGACGTTTGCCGTGTAGCTGGACCACCAGGTCTGCAGCCACGCGCTGTTTTCTTCACGCGCATCAGCAGACATGTCGCTGCGCGTGAAGGGTTCGACTGCGGATTTGTATTTGCCCTCGCGGAAGGCATACATCGCCACGCCCAGCCGATCGAGCAGGGTTTTGAAGTAGGGCTGGTAATCCGAGTAACCGTCGATCAAGACCGCGCCCAGCGGGTTGAGGTAGACGTGGTTCGCTTGCGCCGCGAGCAGGTAGTCGCCTTGCGAATAGCTGTCTGCGTAGGCGTAGATGGGTTTGCCGGCCTTGCGGAAGCGCGTTAGCGCACGCGCCACGACTTCAAGCTGAGTGAGGCTGCCGCCCTGGAACTGGCGTAGGTTGAGCGTCATCAGTTTGATGCGGGGATCGGTCGCCGCCCGGTCGATCGCGGCGGTCAGTTGGCGGATCAGCACTTCGTTGGGCGGGCGGTCGAGCAGCGCGCCGGCGGCCCGTTGCCATTTGCCCTCGCTGTAGCTGTAGACCAGATGTCCTTGCGGCGCGACGACCAGTACCGCCTGGTCCGGCACCGTGGGGTGCTGTGTGGCTTTGAACAGTGCGAGTGCGATGGCCACCAGGATGCCGAGTGTAATCAGGTTGAGCGTGATCCGGCGTAAACCGTGCAGCACTCGGTCGAGCCAACGAAGCGGTGCCATCACCTTGCTCATGCCTGTCGCTCCTGCGTATCGGGTCGGGTGTCAACTTGAAGGACTGTAATCATTATCTATTTTCAATGCTCGATGCGTGATGAGGGTATCGCTGCGGGTTGCTCAAGGCGATTCGTCGCGCAGGCCCTTGGCGGAGCCTGGTGCACGCTAGTGGCCAACCATGCCACATCAGACAGCGGAATAGGGACGAAGTTGAGGCATGGCGGGTTTTCTTCCGTACGTTACAGTCGCCATGTTTTTATCGATGACGGCGGCATGTGCGTGTCCCAGCGTTTGCGCGCTGGTTATCGCGCAGGCGCGACGGCGTTGCCCGTGATTCCGTGGTCTTGTGCAAGCGCTGGACTATGGGTCATATGAGATGGTTGCACCCCGGTTTTGGCGATGCCGTCTCCAGCGAGGCAGCCGGGATGACTGTTGGCATATTCCAAGCCAAGCAATAAGCCTCTGGCGATGTACGATCCAACACCGAAACATGAATCGCGTCTGACGCCTGATTGCGTAGCGAGTGGTCTAAATTTCAGGAATACCATTCGTTAGATTGATCAACCCAAGGCAGCCTCATGCGACCACGTTCATATACCCGTCAATTGCTCGGACTCGTCGGATGGTTTCTGTTTGTATACGCGACGGCAACCATCGGTGCGGTGGCGTCGATCCAGGCCGTCTCGTTCTATCTGCAGCTCACGCGACCTGCTTGGGCGCCGCCGGCATGGGCGTTCGGGCCGGTATGGACCGCGCTTTATGCGTTGATGGCGATGGCGGCCTGGCTGGTTTGGCGCAGTCCGGGGCGGTCACGCGGTGCGCTGACCCTGTTCGTGATTCAGCTTGCGGCCAATGCCCTCTGGTCGTGGCTGTTTTTTGTCTGGCACATCGGCGCCTATGCCTTCATCGAGGTGTTGTTGGTGGTCCTGATCGTCGCCACTCTGGCTGAATTCTGGCGGGTGAGCCGACTCGCGGCGGCGCTGTTGTTGCCTTACTTGGCCTGGGTTTTGTTCGCGGCGATGCTGACGTGGTCTGTATGGCGAAATAACCCGGGGTTTCTGGGGTGAGTGGATGCCGCAAACACGACTATGCGTTTAGCCAATATTCGGATTGGTCGACGACCATCAGGATATATCCATCGAAAATTTCAACGATGCGTCCGATGGTATGCCGTTTCCTGACGAAGGGGCATATCGATGACACAGCTTGTCTGTTCGCTTCACGTGGGCTCAGCGGCTCCATCATCGGTAGCATTTGAGGTTCTAAAGTGCTACCGACCACGCGCATGCTCGCGGCCGGGAATGCTTTGGTTTCTTCTTATTGCCATCAGCGCCTGAATACTTTGGCGTTGATGGCCGCGCCCCAGACGCTCAGGCCGAGCGTTATATTCTCCCGGTAGCTGATTACGCCTTGGGTTCGAATGCGCGGGTGTGCTTCTCGCGGTTTCAGGTGTCATGCCGCTCGCCCCTTCACTGCTTTTATTCAGAAGGTAGGCGCAATGGAACATCACATGCGGTCTCTCAGCTTAGAAGAAATTTCTGATATTCCGTGTAATTGACGTACGTCAATTGACATTGGCTTACGTTATGAGTGAATGCCCGCATATGTGATTTGTATCAGGGCATCGGGTGCTCAGGTGGATCTTTAAAACCCCATGAATTTGTTAGATAAAAACTTGTTTATCTGTGTGGGAAGGCGACGGTTCATTCATTAGGAGAACGTAATAATGGCTCAAATAAGTACACTAACGAAGGAGGTTCCAGGCAGGGGTGGTCAAGTATTGACCGCATTAATTGTCTTTGTCGTGCTGTTCGTGGCGGGTTGGTATTGGACCCAAACAACACAGCCGACGTCGTCTGGACAAGTGATGGCTGATGGCTATCACCATTACACGATTGATGAGCATAATTTCTACTACACACCTAGTCATCTCGTCTGGCACGTCGGGGAAAAAGTAGAAATCACACTGGACAACCGTAACCATGCGCGCCCCGGTCTGAATCATCAGTGGAACATGGGTCGCGGTTTGGCATCGGATGCAACGGGTTTCGTGGAACACCGCGAACCGACAGGTTGGAAGACCAATTTCTTTGCGGGCGTGACCATCAACACCAAGTCTGGTGTGGAAAAAATCCAAAAGGATTTTTCGGTCAGCCTGACGCCGGGACAACACTTCACCTTCAAGTTCATCGTGCCGAACAAGCCCGGCAAGTGGACGTATGGCTGTTTCCTCCAGAACGGTCAGCATTTCATGGATGGTATGCAGGGTGTCGTTGATGTTAAGCCCTCAATTTAGGGTGTGGCAGATAAAAATCAGTAGGAAAAATAATAACTATTAGCCGTGCGGGTGGTGTCAAGGGGGCCTTGGCCGAGGTGTATTTTTAATGAAAAGAAATCTTTGGAGAGACTTCATCAACGTCGTCATTATCTGGGCGATATTGATACCGATCGCGCAGACCTTTGTATTCTGGTCTGTCGATCATTTATGGCCGGCAGTGGCGAGTCTGCAGGGAGAGATCACCAAGGACGCGATCACCTTCATTTACCACGTGACGGTGATGGTGTTCATTCTGGTGACCGTGCCCTTCGTGTATGCCGCGATCGTGCATCGGGTGCCGCTGGACGACAAGCAGAGTGCACAGATTCACCGCCACGCGTTCGGCCCGTTCACCCTGGCCTGGTTGGGGATTTCGATCATGATCAACACGGTCGTGTTCGTGTATCCGGGCATGGTTGGTCTGGAGCAGCTGTGGAATATCGCAGCCGACGCCAAGGACCCGCTGGTCGTCGACGTGACCGGTCAGCAGTGGCAGTGGACGTTCAGCTATCCCAAGCAGGGCGTGATGAACTCGCGCGTTCTGGAGGTGCCGGTTGATCAGCCGATCAAGTTCATCGTCAAGACCGATGACGTCATGCACTCCTTCTGGGTGCCCATCTGGGGAATCAAGCAGGCACTGGTGCCTGGCGAAACCCGCTCGATCGTGATCACGCCGACCGAGGAAGTCACCACCGATCAGAACCCGTTGGCTCGCGTGCAGTGCAGCTGGGACTGCGGACTGGGCCACGCGCAGATGCGCGCCGTGGTGAAGGTGGTGTCGGACAAGGAATTCCAGGCATGGGTTGCCAACCAGAGCTTCTAAGCATCGCCCCTACGAACGACTCAGTCATGACAAGAGGACTATGAGATGTCATCGGTAATTTCATCAAGTCAGAATAGGGCCGGCAGCCCGCGAGGGATCACCTTCGCAGACTGGTGGCCGCTAGCCCGCGGAGTGCTGTGGGCCGGCATCGGCTATATGATCGGCACGCTGATCGTGGCCTTAATCGAGCATGGTTCGCTGGCTTCGCCGCGCGAACTGACGGCGGGCTACATTTTTGGCCTGATCGGCTGGTTCATGGGCGTTGGCGTGTGGGAAGGCTGGGTCAAGCCCTCCTTCGGCGGCGAGGAGACCTGGATCAACAAGGGCGTGGGGCGTTACTTCCGCTTCGGCACCGAGGCTAAGGCCACCGCGCACCGCTACACGATCTTCGCGATCGTGACCTTCTTCATCGCCGGCATGCTGGCGATGGCCATCCGTATCGACCTGCTGTCGCCGCATGGCATGTTCTTCGCGAATAAGCAGCAGTACAACGAGGCCTTCAGTATCCACGGCACGTTGATGCTACTCGCAGTGGCTGCGCTGGCCTTGATGGGAGGGGTGGGCAACTTTATATTGCCGCCGATGATCGGCGCGCGTCAGGTGGTGTATCCGAAGCTGATGGGTATCAGCTCGTGGTTCGTGCCGCCGGCGGTGGTTGCGGTTGCGATGAGCCCGATGGTGGGCGGTTACGAGAGCGGCTGGATGGGTTTCCCGCCGCTGGCACAGCTCGGCGGCACCGGCATCATCTTTTACTTCCTGGGGGGCGCTACCTTGCTGCTTTCCTCCTGGGCTGGCGCGATTAATTTCCTGGGTACATTCGTGTTCATGCGCGCCAAGGGTATGACCTTGTCTCGGGTGCCGATGTTCGTGTACGGCGTGGCGGGTGCCTCGGTTATATTGATTCTATTTGTTCCGTACACGGCTACCGCGTTTTTATTCAATTTATTCGACATGATCGTGGGGACGAAATTCTTCGCGCTCAAGGGTGGCATCACGCTGGCCTACCAGGATATGTTCTGGTGGCTGTTCCATCCCGAGGTCTACGTGTTCGTGCTGCCGGTCTGGACCTTATGGCTTGAAATGATTGTGGTGTTCACACGTCGCAGCCTGTTCGGCCGTGGCTGGGCGATCGCGGGTGTGGTGGGGGTGACGGCGATCTCGGGTGTGGTGGGCGTGCATCACTTCTTCACCCAGGTCAGCGACGTGCGTTTGCCCATCATCATGGGGTTGACCGAGATGGTGTCCGTGCCGACGGGTTTCTTCTATCTGGCGGCGATCGGCACCCTCTGGGGTGGCCGTATTCGGATGACCTCGCCGATGCTACTCATGCTGATGTCGATGGTGAACTTCCTCAACGGTGGCCTGACAGGTGTGTTCAATTCCGACGTGCCGGCGAATCTTCAGATCCACAACACTTTCTTTGTCGTGGGCCATTTCCATTACACCATTCTCGGAAGTATGTTGTTCACCTGGATCGCCGCGCTGTATTACTACTTCCCGAAGGTCACGGGGCGCATGGTGAACGAGTTCTGGGCGAAGTTTCATGGCTGGTGGTTTTTTATCTTCTTCAATCTCACCTTTTTTCCGATGTATATCGCCGGCCTCGACGGTATGAACCGCCGCGTCGCGACCTATCTGCCGTACCTGCAGTCGCTGAACGAGTGGATCTCGATCAGCTCGTTCCTGCTCGGCGCGGGCTTCCTGATTCCGTTGGTGAACCTGGTCTACAGCTACTACCGTGGCCCGATCGCCAGCGACAATCCCTGGGGTTCCAAGACCCTGGATTGGCAGATGCCGACGCCGCCGCCTTACGAGAACTTCCCGTTCGGCAAGGACCCCGTGGTGGTGGGCGATTTCTACAACTACGAGGAAAACGCACCGGATCCGGTGATCTGGGTGGAGACCAAGCAGGGCGCCTAAGGCGCCTTGCAGGTCCGCGACACGACCAAATACCTGTTGAGGAAATAAGGCAATGGAACTAGACGAAGCAAAAGCCTACGTGAACGGGATTCTCGATCCCGCCCCAGCGCGCGCCAAGCGTGGCGCGTTCGGGCTGATCCTGTTGTCGTCGACGATCTTTTTCATCCCGCTGTTTGCCGCGCGCTTTTTGTGGGCCTACGCGGACAAGCCCGCGGGCATCAACTACGTCTTTTGGACGGTACTCACCCTGATCATGATCGCAAGCCTGTTCCCGACCTCGGGTGCGGTCAAGGCGGCCTACCAGGGCGAAAATAGTGGCATCGCGCGCAATCTCTCGATTGCACTGCTGATGATCACGCTCGTGGCCATCGGGATCATTTATCAATGGTTCACCGGCACGATCCCGATCGATAGCCGTTACGGTGAGAACCTGTACACCGACACGGTCGCTTTTGTGATCATGATGTCCCTCGCGCACTTTGCCTTCATGGCTTACGTGTCGGCGAGCTCGAAGGGCAAGATCCGCGCCGCACAGGCCTGGAAAATCCATAACGCGGTGGATTTCTGGCGCCTGCTGGTCGTCATGTGGGTCCTGTTCTATGTGATTTATTTCATTGTTTGATCGTGCGATCCGGTTGCATGGAGTAAACGGGCAGTAGATTCTATCGGCTACCGGATTGCTCAGTGGCGCGATTGCATCGGAATATGCGCGTCATCCTCAATGCGCAGAAATGGGATGGGCCATTTCGGCTGAATTTCACAGCCGGAATGGCCCTTAAAGATTGGGTTCGATGGATGGTGGAATGGCTTGGCGTCCTTCGAATGACCTTGTCGCGAAAGGTCTGGGAATTTTCAATTTATACAGTGTGGCTCTAGCAGAAGAAGGCTGGGCGCTCGTCTTTGCATGTTTAATACCCATGCTCATCGTTGGACGCGACTAAATTAAATGCCAGATTGTGATGGGACGTATATTGCTTGCGTAGCACCTGCGGGCATATGCGCCGTATGTGACTATGAGCAACAGCCCTGCATCGCGGAAAAGCGCTATATATGTTGGGAGAGGTGAAATGTGTACCGAACAGCGGCAGTTCGAGCATTCATGCGTTCGCACATGGCTGATCAATCGGTTGATTGAGGTAGGGGCGTGCTCATAAAAGTCAGATAGAAATACGGTTGGTACGGTGGTAAGGCGCCATCTGTGACGATGATATGCGCGACCCATGTATGCCGCTGAAACAGAGGGTGTGGTTTGTCGAGTCTCGCCCTGCATACAGTGCGATCTAAATTTTGATGATTCCATGTTCGCAGTGCATTTATTGCGGCGAAACGCTCAATGAGCGAACAGGCACACGTCGTGCTTGACGCGCTTCTGTCGGTTGCTGTACAAACTCGCATCATTTCTCGTCAGGAGGCAGCGAGGCTTGGACAGTCACCCTAGTAGGCCCGTCAAGGGCAACTCAGGATCCCGGGCATCGGGCGGCTTGGTCAAGTAACGCTTGCACCATCGCCCGGTCCTCGGGCGATGCAGACCACTCTCCATAGATTTGTACTGGATACCGATCTTGTCACGCGCAAGACCGGCGGAAGTGGTATGTCAAAGCCGCGCTCCATATTGACTGTGTGGAGGTTGCGTAATGTCGGCTGTACCCGAAATCCCCGTGGCCTCCGATGAGGCGGATATTCTGCGAGATTTGCCCGACGATGAACGTCGTCGCATCAGAGATCGCTGGCGCATCTACCAGCTGCGTCGCGATCCTTCTTTGTGGCGACGGATGCTGCTGCTGCTGAGCCTGATCGGGCCGGGCATACTCGTGATGATCGCGGACAATGATGCCGGCGGAGTCATCACCTATGCGCAGACGGGCGCGATGTACGGCATCGGTTTTTTCATCCCGTTTCTGTTGCTGATGATCCCTGTCGCGTACATCGTGCAGGAGATGACGGTGCGCCTGGGTGCCGTAACCCACCGTGGGCACGCCGAAATGATCTGGGGGCGTTACGGCGCATTCTGGGGTGTCTTCTCGCTGCTCGACCTAGTGGTGGCCAATATTCTGACGCTGGTGACCGAGTTCATCGGCATTCGCATTGGCATGAGCGTTTTTTCAGTGCCGCCGCTCGTTTCGGTATCGCTGGCCTGGCTGTTTATGGCCGGCACCATGATTTTCCTGCAATACCGCACCTGGGAGCGTCTAGCGCTGTGGATAGCCGCCGGCAATATCGTTTTCGTGCCTCTGGCGATTGCCGCGCACCCGCACTGGGGCCAGGTGTTGGCCGCGATCGGAAATTGGCACATACCCGCGGCGGCGGCGCTGGGTGCCTTCACCTATGTGATCTTGGCCAACCTCGGCACCACGATCGCGCCATGGATGTTATTTTTTCAGCAGTCCTCGGTCGTCGACAAGGGACTGAGCGTGCACGATATCCCGAGTGGACAGGCCGATACCGCCTTTGGCAGTTTTTCGATGGGCATCATTGCTATCGCGATCGTCGTGCTCACCGGCACGCTGGTATACGGCCACGTGCATGCGACCCGCTTTGACATCCAGGCGATACTGCAGCTGCTACGGCACAGCAGTCTCGGCGGTATTGGTACCTCGCTGTTCGCGCTCGGCCTCGTTGAAGCCGGTCTGATCGCCGCCATCGCGATCACCGCAAGTACCTCCTGGGCGGTCGGCGAGGCGCTGAGATTGCCGCGTAGTTTGAATCTCAAACCGCAGCGGGCCCTGCCATTCTATCTTTCCGGCGTCCTCAGCGCGGGCATGGCCGCGATGGTCGTGTTGATACCGCACGTGCCGCTGGGGTTCCTGAACCTGACGGTACAGGTGATCGCCTCCATTTTCATGCCCGCGGCCATGCTGTTTCTGCTGATGTTGCTCAATGATCGGAAAATCATGGGCGAGCATGTCAACCGGCCCTGGCAGAATTATGCGGCCTTTGCCATCGTGGGTTTCCTGATTCTGGCCAACGGCGTATACGGATACACCGTCCTTTTCGCTGCTACATGAGAAATTTCGATGAAGCGTAAACCGATATCAAATCCGCCATCGGGAGCAGATTTCCTCGCATTCATGCAGGAGGAGGCGCGCCAGGAACCGTGTGAAATCACGCGTGCGCCGATAAAAGGCTGGATCCAATTCGCCTTTTGGGGGCTGCGAATCTATATCGTAGTCATGCTGTTGATGGTCGCCATCGGATTTGTTCGTGGCATGAATTAGCCATTTGTGCGCATCAAGGATCACTGCGGATGATAATGCGGAGTGAGGAAACAGATCGATCTCGCCACCGTCTCAAAGCCGAACGCTGGCGTCACCCGAAACACGCCGAGGTGATCGGTATGTCAAACCTGAAAATACGTGTGTTCACGGAAGATAACGCGGACCCGGATACCACGGTGACGATTCCTGGGCTGGTCCTCAAATTCGCCACGCGACTGATACCTGGGCAGGCGAAAACCGCCTTGCTTGAGAGCGGTATTGATTTGGACGAGTTGGCTCGGCTGGCGATAGATCCCGCGATTACGGGGACTTTGATCGAGATCGAGGATCATCGTAAAAACGAGAAGATCGTTATTTCCCTGGAGTAATGCACCCGTTTTGCGTTGGACATTACATGATACCGAGCGTAATCCGCGCGCCTGTGGGATATTGGTGGCGTTCGCTTCATGTTTGATGCCGATGCATGTTCGTGGTGCGAGTGACGCGTCAGTTTGGTGGGAACTTGGCTGCCTGACGAAGCGACGCCAAATCACCTAAGGGGAGGGGTACGCATGTTGGTGACTTTTACCTGTTCCGCATATGCGGACATTACGATGTTCGGTGACGTGGCTGTGCGTCTGATCAAGATGATGGGCCACAGCGGTACGATACCGAGCGCAATTGTCGCCGAAGACGTGGCGGCGGCACTGGGTCGTCTCAAGTTGGCGTTGGATGCGGTGTCGCCCGCGGAGGAGACCGCATCAACTCAAAATAACGAGGATGAGTCGGCGGTGAGCCTCCGGCATCGCGCCATGCCGCTGATCGATCTGCTGATGGCGGCGGCGGCGAAGCAGGTCAACGTGATGTGGGACAGTAACCGTTAGGCGTGCATCGCGCCTGGCGCCGGATTCGGCGCCAGGCAGACGGTATTTGTCAGTCGCCATCCCCTTCACCGTGATATATCGGCGGACCATAGTAGCCGCCGTCGGGATAATAGAAGCAGCCGCCTAGCGAGAGGCCGAAGATCAGAATGGCAAGTGCTGCGAGGATGCGTTTTACCGTGATTGCAGACATCGTGGTCTCCATTTGCAGGTGAGGCGAGCGCCTGGATCGCGCAGCGGACGTGGCACCATGCGTGGGGTATGGGCTGCGCAGATGGTCGAGCGTGTTTGTGCGGCGTCTTGAGTCGAAACGCGGCATGGCGCTTCGACCCGCAACCGGTCCAGGCGGGCCTGCGGGTTCATGCTGCTTAACACGCAAAGCGTCGGTTAAAGGTTTCCGCGCGCGATCGTCACGCGGTTGCCCGAAGCCGATGGCGCGAGGCATCGGCGAAGGCTGATTCTCAGGTCGGTTGGCAGCTAAACGCTGATTTGGCCGCGATGGTGGCCATTCCGCATGTTTGTCGCGGTCGGCTACCGCGTGTAGGGATGACGTAATTCGATGTATCCGATTTAACAACCGAAGGGGGCCTGAATGTATAGCGAGGAAGAGCTGGCATCGGCGGTGACAGCTGGAATCCTGTCGGCGGAAACGGCCACGGCATTCCGGGCGCATGTGGCGGCCGCGCGGCACACGTATACGGTCGACGAGGAGCAATTCCGACTGATCACCGGCTTCAACGATATCTTCGTGGTCATGGCCTGTGCGCTGTTGCTGATTTCCTTGACCTGGATCGGCGCCGCCTCGGCGCCCTGGTTAGGCGCACTGGCCCTGATGGTGGCGTCCTGGGGTTTGGCGGAATTCTTCGTGCGGCAACGGCGCATGGCATTGCCGGCCATTGTGTTGCTCCTGAGTTTTGTCGGTGGCGTGTATTACCTGGGGTATGCATTTTTCGGGCGGTCGTTGACGGCGTTGGCCTTCGCCAGCGCGTTGGCAGCGGTTGCGGCCCTCGCCCACTGGTTGCGCTTCAGGGTGCCGATTACCGTGGCGGCAGGCGTGGGGGCTGGGCTCGGGCTGATCATCGCCCTGTTGTTCAAGCTGGTGCCAGCGGCGATGTCGTACGCAGGCGTGATCGAATTCGCCGGCGGGGTCGCGGTGTTTGCGCTGGCGATGGCTTGGGATGCCGCCGACACCCGCCGTCAGACGCGCAAGTCCGATGTGGCGTTCTGGTTGCACCTGCTGGCGGCGCCTTTGCTGGTGCAGCCGGTATTTTCGCAGTTGAGTCGCTTCGACGGCCGAGTGGACCTGATGCACGCACTGATCGCAATCGCCGTCTATGTCCTGATCGCGCTGGTCTCGTTGGCGATCGACCGCCGGGCGCTGATGGCCTCGGCGTTGGTGTACGTGCTGGTCGCGTTCAGCGTGGTACTCAAGGAATTCGGCATGGTCAGCCTCGGCTTCGCGTTCACCGCGCTGCTGATCGGTTCCTTGCTGCTGCTACTGTCCGCCTTCTGGCACCCCTGTCGCCGTTGGCTGCTGGGCTGTTTTCCCGCCATCGCATTACACCGGCTGCCGCCGCTGCGATGAGCACATGAGGGACCACGAGCCACGCGTGCTTCTGCTGCCGGGCATCGGTGACTCGGCGGCCGGGCATTGGCAAAGCCGCTGGGAGGCTTCACGGCCGGGTTTCGTGCGCGTGCGTCAGCGCGATTGGGATGCGCCGGCCCGCGAGGACTGGTGTCAGACCCTGGAGGCGGCGCTCGCGCAGGCCGGGGAGGGCGTCGTGCTGGCGGCACACAGTCTGGGCTGTCTGCTGATCGCTCACTGGGCCATGGCAACGCGGCGGCAGGTACGCGGAGCCTTGATCGTCGCCCCGCCAGACCCGGACGGGCTGGCATTCCCCACTACCGCGACGGGTTTCGCCCCGGTGCCGCTGCGGCCGCTGCCGTTTCCGAGCATCGTCGTTGCGAGTGAGGACGATCCCTATGCCTCATTTGATTTCGCCATCGGTTGCGCGCGTGCTTGGGGCGGTCGACTGGTTTCCGTCGGTGCCCGCGGGCACATCAACGCCGACAGCGGACTCGGCGATTGGACGCAGGGACTCGATCTGCTGCGGGAACTGGGTGTCATGGACGGTGGAGACGGCAGGGGAGCCGCGCCACAGGTTCAGGGTGTGAGCTGACGATACACGCCACCCGCAATCTTGAGCAGCTGCGGCCGTTCGAGTCTCGCGGTGAGCGCATAGCCCAGATCGCGCTCGATCCAATAGAAGACCGACAGCCCGCGTTCGTTCGTATAGCGGAAAGCGGTGTCCCCGTCCTCGCCGGTCTGCACGGTAATGTAGAGCGTGAGGCGCTCGCCGGCCCGGTTGTCATACATCAGCTGAGCGGCCGGCCCAGCTTGGGCGGGTAGCAGGCGCCCGCCCATCAGCCGGTAGCCATAGCGTGTGAGACTGGGCGCGCGCAGCGTGTGCCCCAGGCGTTTCGAAAGCCAGCCGAGCAGATGCTTTTCCTGACGGGCGTCGACTTCGACCGGGTGCAGTACCTCAGGGCTATAGACCGCATAAGCGACCGCGGCCTCGCGCGCGAGCGTGGCCGGCGCGGTGATGCGTGCCGTGACGGTGTTCGCGTCGTGATGGGAAACAGTAGCGCCGAACCAGCCCGCGCCTGTGCCCAGCAGCAACCACACAGCGGCGGCGGCCGCGCGTGCCCGGACGCGTGGCAGGGCGTTTTGGCGACGCGCGACCGGGCGCCGCAGACGCTCGGGCAGGGGTTCGTTCAGCACGTCATCGTACAGCCCGTGCAGTGCCTTGCGCTGGCGCCGATAGGCCTCGACGCGGGCCCTGGCCTCTGACGTATGCGCCAGCCAGGCCTCGATTTCGGCGTGCTGTGCAGGCGTCAGCCTCTCGTCCACAAAGGCTTGCAGACGGGCCTCGTCGATATCGGTTTCGCGATTCATTTGACCCTCCTGATGCGCCGCTCGGGCTCGCCGTCGAGCAGCCGCCGCAGTCGCTCGCGACCGCGAGCCAGACGTGACATGACGGTGCCTTGCGGGATGCCGAGTACGCGCGCTGTCTCGGCATAGCTGAATTCCTCCAGACCGACCAGCAGCACGACCTCGCGAAACTCCGACGGCAGCCCGTCGATGGCCGCAAGCAGGTCGCGCGCGATCAATAGCCCTTCCTGTCTGTCGCCTTGCGGCGTGTCGCAGAGCGCGTCATCCCAGGGCAGTGTCGGGCGTTCAGCGCGACGCTGGTTGATGTAAACATTGTGCATGAGCGTAAATAGCCAGGCCCGCAAATCACTGCCTCGTCGCCATAGTGCGAGCTTGCGCATGGCGCGTTCCAGCGTGTCCTGAACGAGATCATCGGCTCGCGTGCGATCTCCCGTCAGCGCTCGCGCATAGCGGCGCAGTCGCGGGATGTGCGGTTCGATGATCGCGTAGTCCATGATGCGCGCCTCGTACGGGGCCGGACGTGGCTACGCCGGCCCCGGTGGCTTTAGTAGCTGGAAGTGACGCGCTTCGGGTCGATCTGCCAGACCTCGTTGACGAGTTTTCCGTCCCGGTACGTCAGGATATAGCGCACCTTGATGTTCTTTTTGGACATGAAGTCCACATTCGCGGTCACGGTGGCACCCTTCGGATTTTCACTGACGGTCAGATCGTCGACTTGGTGTGTCACGCGCCCGTTGGCACGCGTGAACTTGCCCCACACGGTGCCGATCGCCTGAGTGCCTGCATAAACGCCATCGAGCGGCCCACCCACCCACTGAAAAACAGCATCGGGTGCGTAATCCTGGGTGATCGCCGTAACGTCCGCATCGGCAATGGCCTGAAAGTGCTGTCGGGCCTGAGTGTCGGTATCGGCCATGGCTGGTAGGGAAGTGCCGCACAACATGGCGACGAGCAACACGGGTTTGAAATTCATCGTCTTAAGACTCCTTGGCGCGCGCCACCACGGTGGTGGCGCATACAGGGCTAACACCCGTAGCCAGCGTTTATTCCCGTGACGATGAAATTGTTTCGATCTGTATGTGCAGACCGGTCGTGACGGTGCGACAAAATGCCACTTCCATCGGAATATCTTATTACATAGCCTTAGTAATAACAGGGTAGTGCTGCAATACGCACATCACTGCGATAAAGCCACCGAGGGGAGATCATGAATCAATACAAAAAAGCCGCCATGCTGGCGGGGGGGATCGCTTTGTCTTCGATTTTTGCGCCGGCCCAAGCCTACGTCGGGCTGTGTTGTGGAAAATGCGGCGGCAATATGCCGATGAATATCCCGGGTGGCGGTATCCCGGAAACCTACGAATTCCGCGTAAAGCTCAGTCCGATGTACATGCATATGGGCGGTTTGCAGAACGGCACGAACGGCGTATCCGCCGATCGCTTGCTCGGTATGCCAATGATGGGTGGAAAACCCACTGGAAAATACATGGCGGTGCCGACCAGCATGGATATGAGCATGCTCAATCTCTCGGTGGGTTACAGCTTCACGAAGAAATTTTTCGGCGGCGCGATGTTCATGTGGAAGCAGAACAGCATGAACATGAAATTCAATTCCATGATGCGCATGTCCACAGGTGTCGATGGCTTCACGATGAGGTCCCAGGGCCTGGGCGACACCATGCTGATGGGGAAATACCTGCTTTACGCCGATGATCCCTTGATCCCGCGTCGCGAGGTTTCGCTGTTCTTCGGTCTGAGCCTGCCGACTGGGTCGATCGATATCAAGAACAAGGATCATCCCGTCGCGATGCGTCGTAAGGAACTCGATCCCTACGGCATGCAGCTCGGTTCGGGTACGGCCGATCCGACCATAGGCGTGCTGTACCAGGGGCGTGCGTCGCCCTATTGGTGGGGCATGAACGCCACCTACACGGCACGCCTCTACGATAACAAGCGACATTATCGGCTGGGCGACGAGGCACATCTGGATCTCTACAGCATGTACCAGATGAATTATTCGACGGTTGCAGAATTTCAGCTGAATGGCATGCATCAGGGTGCGATTCGGGGCGTGATGAATTCTGCCGCCTCCGGTGCTTCCGGCCATGCGATACAGGGCAATCCGATGTCGCCTTATGCGACGCCGTTGTGGAATCCAGCCAATTATGGCGGCGATGAAGTTGCGGTTACGGCGGGTATTCAGTGGCAGCCCGCACCGCTGTGGATTCTCGATTTCCAGGGCAGCGTGCCGGTTTATCAGCGTCTCAACGGGTTCCAGGAAAGGCGCGACTACCGTGTGATGTTCACGATTTATCGGGAAATTCCGACGTCGCGCAGCGTTCGTTATTTCGGTTCGGGCGCCAATGGCCCCAGCAAACTCGGATTTTGAGGGGGGATGAGCATCATGACTGAATCGCATCGAAACAATAAAAAAATGGCAGACGGAACCACCTGCGGACGTTTGTGGCGATTTTGTGCCTCCGCCGTTGCAGCGACGCTGCTTGGCGGTTGCGCGGCGGAGCAGACGCCGGTGCCGCAGGCGAGCTCAATGGCCGCGCATGTGTACGAGGCGCATTGCTCGGCCTGTCATTCGTTGCCGTCGCCAAAGCGTCTTTATTACAGCCAGTGGGAGCATATGGTTGGGGTAATGGACGGGAACATGGTTCACGAGGGTATGAAACCACTGACCCCGGAGGATCAGCGCATCATTCTTGATTATCTCAAGGCCAATGCGCGTCGGTGATTGGCCGATGAAATCGATGCGTATACGAATTGCGGACATGCGCCTGCTGGTGGCTCTATTCGCCCTGTTGGTTGGCAGCGGTGCTGCGTGTGCGGATGCATTTTCGGATCTGCGGATCATCCGGCCGCATGTGTCTCTGCCAGCACCCGATCTCGATCTGAGCGATCTTGGCGGACGGACAACACGCTTGTCCGATCTGCGTGGCAAGATCGTGATTCTCAATTTCTGGGCGACGTTCTGTGCGCCCTGCCGCGAGGAATTGCCATCGCTGCAAAGGTTGGCGCGTCGGTATGCGGACAAGGGCGTGGTGGTTCTGGCGGTGGCGGAGGACCGGGGAGGGCGTGCGGCGGTCGCGCCGTATCTGAAGAAAAACGGTTTCACGCTGCCGGTCTTGCTCGATCCATCCGGCGCGGTGCGCAAACGCTATGAAGTGCGCGTGTTTCCGATGACCTATATCATCGGTCGGGACGGTCATATTCTGGGCTTGGCCATTGGCGCCCGCGATTGGTTCGGTGCAGCGGCGCGCCGCCTGCTCGATCCGTTGATAAACACGCCTCCCTAACAACCGGGTCTGGAGTAGAGAGAGGTCTCATGCGTGCCGTCCCAACTTGCGTTGCAGAGGGTAATGGCATAATCCAGCGAGCTTAGGCGCAGTTCGCGGATCAGCCCATCGGGGGCAATGCAGGCGAGCTGTGCGAACGCCGAGGGAGCGGATGAAGGAAGAGACGCGCGCGCGCATCAAGCATTGGGGCAAGCGATTCGGCTGGATCGCGCTGGCGTTTTACCTCGTCAAGGGTCTGGTGTGGCTTGCCATTGGCCTGGGGGCCTGGTCGTTGTTCAAGTAATCCCGCGAGCCGGCGGTGTCCCGCCGGGCGTCCACGGGCCATCCACGCGCGCGGCCTCTCCGTCTCCGGGCCAGGGCGGCAGGGTTGCCGCGATCACCGCAAGCGGCGTGTCCGGCGCAGCGCGGAACTGAAAATGGACGCCGCAGGGCAAGGTGAGGCAGATGCCCGGTTCGAGGGCGACAATTTCTTCGTGCGATGCCTGTCGCCGCCACAGCTCGCCACATCCCTCCAGCACATACCAGATTTCCGTCACGCTGCGGTGCATGACCGCGGCCGATATCTGTCCTGCGGCCAGCTCGAAGCGGGCCATGCTGCCGCCCCTCATGCGCAACAGAACGCGAACCGTCGATCCGTCTGGCGCGATCTCCGCCGCCGCCTGCGCGAGCGGTAGCGTGGCGAAGGTATCGGCTGGGTCGTGCGGATTCATCGCTGGCGGCGCATCAACTATTTAGTGCCGAACAATCGGTCGCCGGCATCGCCGAGACCGGGGCGGATATAGGCGTGGTCGTCAAGTTCGCGGTCGAGTGCGGCAGCATAGACGGGCACGCCCGGATGGGCCTCGCGCAATACCGCGAGCCCCTCGGGGGCGGCGACCAGGGCCATGAAGCGGATATTGGCGTCGGCTACACCGTGCCGGTTGAGCACGTCGATTGCGTAAGCTGCGGAATGCCCGGTGGCAAGCATGGGGTCGACCAGGATGAACAGCCGGCCTTCGGGCTCCGGCAGCTTGACCAGATATTCCACCGGGCGCTTGGTCTCGGGGTCGCGATAGAGTCCGATATGACCTTCGCGAGCCGAGGGCATGAGTTCGTGCAGCCCACTGGTCATGCCCAGCCCGGCGCGCAGAATGGCGACCACCGCCACCTTTTTGCCCTGGATCATCGGTGCTTGCATGGTTTCGAGCGGGGTGTCGATGGCGTGATGCTCCAGCGGCAGGGTGCGGGTGATTTCGTAACCCATCAACAACGAAATCTCCTTGAGCAGGCGCCGGAACTGGATGGTAGGCGTGTCGATTCGCCGCGCCAGCGAGAGCTTGTGCTGGATCAACGGGTGGTCGAGAAGGTGAAGATTGGGAAAGTCCGGGTTGTGCACAGAAGGTGTCCTCAGAGTCGATGTGTCGTCAGGCATGGTAGGCGGCGTGAAGGCCTTCGTGTACCTGGGTGACCAGTTCATGGAATCGCGGCAGATCGCGTGTGCCGAAGTCGCGGGAGGCCGGGAGGTCCACGTCGATTATGCGGGCGATGCGGCCAGGGTCGGCTTGCATCACGGCGATACGGGTGGATAGGAATACGGCCTCGGCGATTGAGTGAGTGACGAAGACCACTGTCTTCCCGGTGCGTCGCCACAGCGCGTGTAGATCTTGGTTCATGCGTTCGCGGGTGATCTCGTCAAGTGCGCCGAAGGGCTCATCCATCAGCAGCAGCTCAGGGTCGAGCGACAGCGCGCGGGCGATAGAAACGCGCTGCTGCTGGCCACCCGAGAGCTGCCACGGGTAGCGCCCGGAAGCCTCGGCGAGGCCCACTTGCGCCAGGCGTTCGCCGGCGATGCGCCGGGCTTCAGTCCGTGACCAGCCGAGCAGGCGCAGCGGCAGCATGACGTTGCCGAGCGCGGTGCGCCAGTCGAGCAGGGTGGGAGCCTGGAAGACGTAGCCATAGCGCCGCTCGCGACGGGCCTCGGCGGCACTCAGGCCGTCGATGCTGATGCGACCGGCGGATGCCGACTCAAGGTCGGCCAGGATGCGTAGCAAGGTGGTTTTGCCGCAGCCGGACGGCCCGATCAGGGATATGAATTCGCCTCGCGCCACATCGAGATCGATACCGCCGAGCGCGAGCTGCGAACTGGCGGCGGAGCGCCCATAGCGTTTCTCCAGTGCCTCGATGCGTACCAGGGAGGCCGCTGTGCCCGAGTATCCGATGCCCTCTGCTGAGTTCATGCCCGGTTTGCTCCACTTGCGAGGCCGTGTCCGCGCGTCGTGCCGCGCGGTGGCCTGCGTCGTTATGGGATGGCCGGTCTGGCCGGCTCTCGGTGCATGGTAATCGGTGCGGCGGCGCAGCCCAAGGGTATGGCGTTGTGTTCGCGCATGGCCGATCCGTCCACCCGTCTCTGACGTTCAGGCATGAGTCTAGCGTTTCTCACCCGGTAAGCCGTGGTGACGGGCGGCGTTCCATTTTGGGGCGCACGTGCGCTTGGAGCTTCATGATGGTGCGCTGGAGTTTCGCGTGGCGTATGTGTGTACCAAGGTACGACAAGAGGCATGAAATCTGCTTGTTCGTATGCAGCCCGTCCGTCTGAGGCGGAAAATGGAGAGAGGCGCCCCCAGTGCCTGCAACGCCAACCTGCCCATGACGTGCTACGTACGACCGGACAGGCGCAGGCGCTCCAGCCCAACCTAATAATCCAAGATAATGATGCGAGGTTGAGATGCTTTCAGGAAAGCGCGTTTTGGGCGGAAAATATGCCGATATCGTGTTGGCAATTGCCCTATTTCTGGTCTTCGATTTGGGCGTTTTAATGATTAACTTCTACACGTCCTACCAAATTTCATCGGAGGCGGTCGCAATCAATTTGGCCGGCCGTCAGCGAATGTTGTCGCAGCGCATGACCAAGGACCTGTTGGAAATGCGTACGGCTACGCCGGCCGGTCAGGTCTACGACAACGCCCGCCGCGAACTGATCGCGACGACCATGATGTTCGATACCACGCTAGAGGCCTTTTATCGTGGCGGCCAGGCGGCAGATACTAATGGGCTGCCGGTGATGCTGGCGCGCCTGACTGACCCTCGGGCACGTCAGATACTGGAAACTTCGCGCGGCATCTGGCTGCCGCTCAAGCGGGCGATCATTGCGGCGAATGGACCGACGGCAAGTGCCGGCACGGTCAAAACCGCAGCGACATTATTGATTGAGCGTAATCTGACGCTGCTCAAGCTCATGAACGATCTGACCACCCGGCTGGCTGGTTTGGCGCAAGCCAAGGCTTCTCATCTTCGCGAAATTCAGACCGGTGGCATCGTGCTGGCATTGTTGAACTTCGCCTTCATCCTATTCCACTTTATACGAAAACTACGCCGCAGCGACGCGGAAGCGGAGAGCGCAAGAAGGGAAACGACGGAAATCCTCGATACCGTAAACGAGGGGTTTTTTCTGCTTGATCGCGATATGCGTATCGGGTCGCAGTATTCGAAGGCACTTTCGAAAATTATCCGTAAACCGCTCGTGGGCGAAGAGGATTTTATTCGTCTTTTCGAGGACATCGCCGATGCGGAAACCCTTGGTGTGGCTCGCGAATATCTCGGCCTCCTGTTTGAAGACCGGATTCGTGAGCGCCTGACCACGGACCTCAATCCGCTGGAACGCGTCGAGGTGCATTTCTCACGTGAAGGCGGTGCCTTCGAGACGCGCTACCTGAGTCTGTCGTTCACGCGCGTCTATGTGGACGGGATGATTTCGCATGTGCTGGGTACTTTGAGCGACGTGACCGATCAGGTACGCCTGGAAAAAGAAGTCGAACTCGCCAACAAGCGTTCGCAGGAAGAGGTCGAACTGCTGGTGGGCTTGCTCAAGGGCGATGCATCGCAGACCGCAGCGTTTATGCAGAAGACGGAAGCTGGATTGCTCAGCGTGAACGAACTGCTCAAGGGCAGTCACGATGCCGCCAGCCACGTCAGAACGGTGGAGAAGATTTTCCCAGTGATCCACACGATCAAGGGCGATGCCTTCGCGGTCGGCATCGATGCCTTCGGCAACATGGCACACGAGGTCGAAAAAACCTTACTGCCGCTGCGCGGCGTGACCGCTATCGCCGGTACGCATTTCCTGCCGATCACCGTTCTGCTTAACGAAATGCTGGCGCGCATCAAGCTGGTACGCGGACTGCTGGATCGTGTCACCGATATCCAACGCTCAATCGCCGAGCCGAATGCCGGTACGGCCGAACGTTGGACGCAGGAATTCAAGGCATTCGCCGGCCGGGTAGCCAGTGATCTGCACAAGCGGGTCGAGCTGGAGACCACGCTGCCGGTCCTGGACGATCTGCCGTCGTCAGTGCTGCAGAAGTTGCGCGATATGTGCATCCAACTGATCCGGAACGCGGTCGCCCACGGTATCGAGCCTGCGGAGGCGCGGCTCGCCAGTGGCAAGCCGGCAATCGGAGCGATACGCCTCAAGCTGGAACGTTACAGGACTGGCGAATTGCATCTGAGTTGCCGCGACGACGGGCGCGGTATTTCGCCTGGACGTATCCGAGAATCACTGCTGCGTGCCGGGCGCTACACTCAGGCGCAACTCGACGAACTGAGCGACAAGCAGATCGTGATGAAGATATTCGAGTCGGGATTTTCGACCAATAGCGATCCAGATGCCCATTCCGGCCACGGTGTCGGCATGGATGTCATCAAACAGTTGGCGATGGCGCTGGGCGGACGTTTGGGATTGGGCACGCGACCGGGGCAGTTCGCCGAGTTTCGTGTGCAGCTGGAAATGGAGAACGCACGCCCATCCGAGCCGATGCCGGTGAGGGTGGCGTCATGAAGGTCATGGTGGTGGACGACTCGACGATTATTCGCGGCAAGATCGCAGCCATCGCCCGTAAGGGTGGGCTGGGCACGGAGATCGTGGTTGCAGGGCTTGCCGCCAACGGTCGAGAGGCTGTGCGCTTGTGTAAGCAGACGCAGCCAGACATCGTGACCATGGATCTGACGATGCCTGAGATGGATGGTATCGAGTGCATCGAATCGCTCGTTCAGCTCAAACCCGATGTGCTGATCCTGGTCGTGTCGGCGCTGGCCGACAAGAGCACGGCGATACGCGCGCTCAAAAAAGGCGCACACGGGTTCATTTGCAAACCGTTCACGGATGATGAGCTGATCGAGGCCCTATCTGAATTGATCGCCATGAGGGTGCGGGCATGAATGCAACGGAAATGCAGGTTTTTGTCGACGCCACGACACACTATTTCGTACAGTCCACTGGCTTGGAGGCGGAAGTCCACGCACCATACCTATCGGACGCCACGATGCCGGATGTGTTCGATTACACCGGCGTCATTAGCGTCGTTGGCGATTTTCGCGGCTGTATTTATTTCTCCGCACCGCGCGCGATGATGCGCCATCTGCTGGTCGAAATGGGCGAGCAGAACCACTCCGACGACTACTTGCTCGACATGATTGGCGAGATCGCCAACACACTCTCGGGTAATGCCCGGCGCCACTTCGGTCCGGAGTTCATCATTTCAGTGCCAGTCTCGCTCAAGGGCAACCTGACAGATATTCGCCCACCTTCCGATCTGCGTCCCTACGTAGTGCCCGTGCGTTGGAAGAGTTATCGCTCCGTGCTGGTTATCTGCGTCGAGCGTGGCGGCTAACGCGGGTACGGTGCGCTTCTCCCCCGAGATGAGTGTGGACGGCTGAGGGGAATCGCGGCTATCAAGTTGCAACGACTGTGGAGGGCTCATCACCTGGAAGCGAGCGGGAATTACGAGCGCAGATCATTCAAAACATCTCGGCTGCAAGCCGATGGCTTAGCGATGTCCCATGTGCGAGCGGCAGGCAACGCGCTATTGCGTGATGAGCCCCACTTTCAGGCCCTCTGCCCGATAGATTGTTTCACCCTTGTGGATGACTTGGCCGTCGGCGACGCCTACCGACAGTTGCCCTGAAAATACCCGTTTGATGTCGAGACGATACTGAATCGATCCGGCATCCGGATGGATTTGCCCACTGAACTTTACTTGGCCGACGCCAAGTGCTCGCCCTTTGCCCGGTAGGCCTGACCAGCCGAGGAAGACTCCCAATAATTGCCACAGGGCATCCAATCCCAAGCAACCCGGCATTACCGGATCATCTTTGAAATGGCAGGCGAAAAACCAGTGGGTTGGGTGGATATCCAGACTGGCTTCCAAGTGTCCTTTGTCGTAGCGGCCGCCGGTAGAAGATATGCAATGGATCTGGTCGATCATCAGCATATGGGCGCTGGGTAGTTGTGCATTACCCTCACCAAAAAAACCACCCTCCGCCATGGTCAGAATTTGCGCTTTCGTGAAGTGCATCGGGTTCCTCCTAAAAGAAAAACCGGCACTCTCGCGAATTACAGATGTTCTGTATTGTAAAAATCGGACGAAAAGCGCTGGAAAATGGAATGTGGATTGGACAGCAGGTGCCGTTTGTATTCATTTAACAGATGGGCTTGGTCGTAGAATCCGAGTTCTGCGGAAAGCGCAAGCGAACATTTTGGGTTCTCGTGCAATGCCTTGGCGACACGCTGGATCCTGATGATCCGTGAGAACGCCTTCGTCGTCAGGCCAGTGCGTTGGCGAAACAATTGATTGAGGTGATGGCCGCTTGCGCCGATTTTTTCAGCGAGGGCACTGATTCTGATATTTCCGAAGGATAAATAAATCAGTTGCATTGCCAGATCGGATTTTGATGGGGCTTGGGGCACGAAGTGCCGCAATAGCCAGTCCTCACAGATCCGGGCGCGCTGGATGAAGTCGGTCCGATCGTAAATTCTGTCGCACAGCTCGGCTGAGTCGTTGCAAGTGAGGTATCGGCTATCAACCATCTGGTTCGTGATTTCCGATAGATTTAATTTGAAAAAATGGTGCAACGCGCCTGGATAGAAGCGAATGCCGAAATAATCGCCCGCGCGTGGGATTGGAATATCCAATGCTTGTGTGTTTGCACCACCGATTCGCACAGAATCGATGCCGATAAAGAGGGCTTGGGTACCGTCCGGGATGATTGGGTAGCGTGTGGGTCCCGTTGCGCGAACTTGCAGGTAGGAATGCACGATTCCCGCCATTCTTTTCGTGGCAGGATGTTCGCGCACGGAAAGGCCAAAGTGTTGATGAGCCGTAGGTGTCAATAATGGCTGGAATGGCTGGTAGCCTGGGTTCATCGATATTCGATCATTTGAGTATTTGTCTGTAGCGATGGATATCGTTGATTGGGATTCGTTGTGACGCGGTCATATTCTCTTACGATGGTCCTTGGGTGGGCGTTCCACGCTTTAGAAGCTGGTCGCGTATGTTGCTTGACATCCACAGGCGATGGATGGCTTCCAGCCGGGAAATTCATGAGCCAGATGCCCCTAGTGCCTCGTGCAGAAAGCGCCCATTCCGAAATCTCCATGAAATATGTGCGCTGCGATCTGTGAAGGGTGTCTGCCTGTGGGCAGTGCTCACGGTCATGCCGCTAGGTCTGTTCCTTCCGCCGCAACTGGTCAAAGCCCTGTGTTGCGGTCACATGACGTGTTCGGCTGACGATCAGGTGCTGACGAAGGCTGTGGCTTCGGCCATGAGCGTATCCCCGAGTGCGAATGCTCCGCCTTCCAGCACCTCCGCATACACGCCCATGTAGTTATGTCCGAAGTGCTGCATCAGCTGGCGCGGTACGTCGATGTCGCGTTGGGCGGTGGCGGGGTTGACGGTGGTGGCGGCGCAGCGGGTGATCGGCGAGACGACGTGCAGACGTGCCTTGCCAAGCCGGATGTGGCCGTCGACCCAGTTGAGCTCGTTCCAGGCGGGCAGGCCGCTGAAGTAGACGTTGGCGCGGAAGCGCAGGGGGTCGAGGTCGGTGCCGACACGCTCAGAAAGCGCGGCGATGCTGGCGAGGTTGATGAGCGAGACGTACTGGCCAGTCTGCGCGTTGGGCCGGCGGCGTGCGTCGCCAAAGGCATGTCCTGCGGCCTCGACGAGCTTCGGCGGGACGCCGGGCGCATCGCCGAGGAAGTCCGCGAAGAAGCGTTCGATCGCCTCGCGGCCGTCCGGCGTGTCCAGTGTGACCGTGAGCAGGGTCTCGCCGTCGCGGACGATTTCGAAATCGCCGTCGCTGGCATCGAAGCGGGTGTGCAGCTCGGCCAGGCGTTCGTCACGCATGAGCATGAAGAAATTGGTTTTGGGTAGGTGCACCGGGTGCGCCGGGTCGAAGGCCGAGTCGCTGCGCGCGAGCGCGAAGCGACGATCATGCGGGAGGCAGCGGCCGGCTTCGAGGGTCACGGCGGTGAGTGCCTCGGGGCTGAGCCCCTTGACGGGGTAGCGGTAGAGGCGTTCGACGGCGGGGCTCATGGGTTCTCCTGGTTCGGGGCGTCGGTGGTGGATTCGAAGCGTCCAGCCTCTCGATTCTTGCGCACGTGGTCGGCCTCGAAGATACGCCCGCTCATGGCGATATAAATCCCTTCGGGCAGGCTTTGCACGGCGCCGACCGCGAGGCCGAGATTGAATGCCGCGTCGCTGTTGCGAAAGCGCGCGGGCTGCATCGCACCGGTGAACACGATGACCTTGCCGGCGATGCCAGCGAGCGCCGCGGCGGTTTCGGTCATGGTGTCGGTGCCGTGGGTGACGACGATGTGGCGGTGCGGGCAGGCCTCGACGCGCGCGCGGACCAGGGCGCGGTCGGCGTCGGTGAGTTCGAGGCTATCCTTTTTGATCAGGCTGGCGACCGTGAACGTAAAGTCCACGCGGCCTTCTTCCAGGATGTCGGTGGCCATCGGTTCGCCGATCCGGTAGTCGGAGAGGGCGTCGTAGTAGACCTTGTCCAGGGTGCCGCCGGTAGCGAATATCTGCAGGTGCATGCGCGTCGTCCGTGTGCGCCGCGAATGCGGCGGGTCTGGCGCGACCTTACCCAAATGCACTGGGCTTGTGAATGTGTCGTGGTCACATTTGCCAACAAAATAACGGGGCTCGACGCCGTCGGGGTGCTTCCCAGGCTTGCGTCGGCGGGGTAGTCTGTGGGCGCTCCCTCCCGTTCGGGCGGCGCTTTGCATGCGGAGGCGAGCTTATCCCACAATAGACCACTCGAATGTCCGGCGTGCTCTGTGCGCGCTTGCCGTTCGCCCACACGAATCGGGTGTTCACCTATGCAAGATGTCTACGCTTCCTGGCACACGCTGCAGTTCGGCGGGCCGCTGATCTATCCCTTGCTGTTCCTCGCCGTGCTGATGGTCGCCATCCTGCTGGACAAGGCCTATGTCTACTGGCGCTTCACCCGACCCTCGTCGACCCTGATGCGGTTGATCGATAATCTGGGTACGGGCTGGGCAGACATCGAGCGCCAGGTGTCGGTAAGTAACCCCCATCACCACTTCGTGCGTTTTGTGCGCGTGATTCTGCAGAACCGCGACCAGCCGACCTGGTGGGCCGAGTCGCGCGCGAGCGACGAGGCGCAGTCCATTGAGCAGTCGCTGGCGCGCGGTTTGTGGATGCTGGAAACTATCGTCACCGCCGCGCCGTTGCTGGGCCTGCTAGGCACCATTTACGGCATGATCCACGCCTTCAGCCTGTTCGGTAGCCATGGTCTGGTCGACCCCAAGGGCGTGACCTCTGGCGTCGCCGAGGCGTTGATCGCGACCGCGGTCGGTCTGGTCGTCGCCGTGGTCGCGCTGTTCGGCTACAACTATTTCTCGCGGCTGCAGACCCGCACCCTGGATGAGATGGAGCGCATCGGCACGCGGCTGCTGGATCGCGCGCGCCTCGATGCCGAAACGCGTGGGACCCCCGATGAAGCTGCGTAGATCGCGCAAGGCCCGGCGCGGGCGCATCGAGATCATTCCGATGATCGATGTGATGTTTTTCCTGCTGGCGACCTTCATGCTGGCCTCGTTGTCGATGCAGAACCTGCACTCGCTGCCGGTGAATCTGCCTAAGGGGACGGCCGAGAAAACGCAACCCGTGGCGCCGGTCACGCTGACCGTGACCAAGGACGATCGCATCTATCTGAATCAGACCGAGGTCACGCTGGCCGATCTGACGGCGAAGCTGCGCGGGTTGTTGCAGCAGCATCATGCAACCTCCGTGATTGTGGCGGCGGACGAGAATGCCCGTGAGGGCGTCGTGGTGCGCGCGATGCTGGAGGCCCGTCATGCCGGCGTTGAACACTTTCTGATCGCCGTCGAGAAGAAATGAGCACGCAGGCCGCCTGGGGGTACTCGCCGCCGGACGATCCGATGCGTCGGCTGTTCTGGGTGGTGCCGCTTGCGCTGTTGCTGGTGATCGTGTTCGTGCTCGGGATCGGGCACTGGCTGGTGCGCAGCGCGCCAGCCGCCAAACCGCCGCCGCCGGTCGACGCACGCATCTATGAACTGCCGCCCTCGCGCTCGGCGATGTTCTCGCCCAAATCCGGTAAACCGGCGACGCACACACCCTCGCATGCGCCGACGCATGCGGCGCAACCGCCTGCGCCGCCTCCGCAACATGCCGCGCGACCGGCGCCCAAGCCCTCCGCACCGCGCGCATCGGCACCGCCCAGCGAGTCCGCCGGCCAGCCCGAACCGCGTGTCTCGCTGCCGGCGAAACCCCAGCAGACGCCGTCACCCCATCCTGCTCCCCGGGCCGCGCCGACCAAGCCGCTGAACTGGGCCAAGCTCAATCAGCAGATTAATGAGGCCGTCGCCTCGACCATCAGCCGTTCCGAGCTGCCGCAGATACATGATCCGCACACCCTGGTTGCGCGTTTCTATCTCGCCACGGTCCTGCGCAAGTTGCAGCGCATCGGCGATATGAACTATCCCGGCGACCTAGTCGGTGACACGCGTGTCATGGTGATCATCGGTCGCCAAGGCGAGCTGATTGGCTACAAGTTGCTCGATTCCTCCGGCAATCCTGCGCTTGATCAGGTCGCTGGCAATATCGTGCATATGTCGGCCCCGTTCGCGCCGTTCCCAGAGAAAATGGGCAAGCAAACTTCGCGTGTGAAGCTGGTGATCACCATGCACTTCGAGGGTTACCGCAATCTCAATCCGGAATGAGGTCGTGCGCGATTTGATTCGAGTGCAACTTATCGCCAACCAGGCAGTCGAACTGGGATCAAGCGGCGCCTGAACGGTCTTTCCCTGATGAATCTGAATACCTGACACGCTCTTCCGGCGTGCGGGGCGTCACGCGTTGCGACACGCTGGAAGGGCTATGCAGTCATTGAATAAATTTATCGAAAAAAGCCATGACGGGGTGCAAGAAGGCTTTGACTCCCGGCACCGCAAACAGTACAGTCCGACCGGTCGGTATGTTCCCCGGAATGAGAGCGCAGTCGTGCCAGACATCTTTCGTATTACGCTAAGACCCCTGGGTCTCCTCACGCTGGGGATGGCGCTGTCCGCCTGCAGCTTCGAACCACCGATCCACCTCCCGGCAGGCCCTGGCAGTGCGGGCTATACCGCAGGAGCGGCACCGCACAAGACGGTTGCGAGCATGGGCAAGGGTGGTGCCGCGCAGACCCTGAGCTACGGCAAGGATATGAGCACCGTCTGGTGGCGGCTGTTCCACTCCCCGCGGCTCGATGCCCTGGTCAGCCTGGCAATGCAACACAACCCGACCCTGGATCTGGCGCGTGCCCAGCTGCATCAGGCCGAAGCCGTCGCCTCGATCAATGCCAGTGTGTTTTATCCTCAAGTCAGCGCGAGCCTGGGTGCACAACGCGCCAAATCAGTCACGCAGAGCGGCGGCGGGAAGACGAATGCCTACACCTATTCGCTGTTTACCGGCGGTGTCGGCGTCAGCTACTACCCCGACATCTTCGGCGTCAATCGCATGGTTTATCGCGGCAGCGAGGCCCAGGTCGAGTATCAGCGTTACGAGCTTGAGGCCGCGGGGCTGACGCTCAGTGGCAATGTCGTCACCGCCGCCATCGGCGAGGCCGCGGTGCGTGCCCAGATCGACGCGACCCGGCGGATCATTGCGCAGGAACGGCATCTGCTCAAGTTGACCGAAACCCAATACCACGTAGGCTCGGTCAGCCAGCTCAACGTGATCAATCAGCAGGCCCAGCTGGCCAGCAGCGAGGCCTTGCTGCCGCCGCTGATGCAACAGCTCGCGGTTTACCGTCACGAGATGGCGATTCTGGTCGGTCGCTACCCGAGCCAGTGGCACGACAAGCCCTTTACGCTCGACGAGCTGCATCTGCCCAAGCACATTCCGGTCAGCCTGCCCTCCACGCTGGTCAAGCAGCGACCGGACGTGCAGGCCGCCGAGCGCCAGATTCGTTACGCCGCCGCCCTGGTCGGCGAGTCGCGCGCAGAGTTTTTTCCCGCGCTGCAGCTCACCGGCAGCTTTGGCTACAGCAGCAATACGACCAATCTGCTGTTCAACCCGGTGAGTACGATCTGGAGCCTCGCTGCTTCGCTGGTGCAGCCTATCTTCGAGGGCGGCAAGCTCGACGCTCAGGAGCGTGAAGCCAAGGCGGTATTCGATGGCGAGTTCGCCAATTACCGTATGACCGTGCTGGGTGCCTTCCAGCAGGTGGCCAATGCGTTGCGCGCGGTGCAGAACGATGCCGATGCCCTGGCTGCCGAGCAGTCGGCGCTGGATTCCTCGCGTCAGGCCCTGCAAATGGCCGAATACGACTACCGCACCGGCGAGACGGATTACCTGGCGCTGCTCGCCGCCGAAGTGCAGTACAACGACGCCAAGATCGCCTATCTCAAGGCACAGGCGCAGCGTTACCAGGACACCGCCTCGTTGCTGCTCGCACTGGGCGGCGGCTGGTGGCACCAGCCGGTCAAGGGCGTGCCGGCGTCGATGATTCATGCCAAGGCTGGACACTCCTCATGAAGTCGCAATCCAACCATTTCCGTTTTCCCGTGAACGTCAATACCTCTGAGATCGAGGGGGTCTGTTATGAAAAAGCGCCTAGCCATTGTCATCGTCGTGCTCGTTGTCCTGTTCGGTGGCGTCTTCGGCTGGAAGGCCTTCGTCGGCCACAAGATGGCGGAGATGATGGCGCATATGCACATGCCGCCGGCCACGGTGAGCACCGCGACGGCCAAGACAGAGATATGGCACGCCAAGACCTTCGCGGTGGGCACTCTGAGCGCGGTACAGGGCGTGAACCTGATGGCGCAAATCGCCGGCGACGTGACGCGGATCGATTTCCATTCCGGCGAATACGTGAAGGCAGGGCAGCGCCTACTGCAGATCGACGACAGTACCCAGCGCGCCCAGCTTGAACATGACGTCGCGCAGATGCACCTTGCACAGGTGAACCTTGATCGTACGCGCAAGTTGATCGCGCATCATGCGACGAGTCAGGCCCAGGTCGATACCAATCTGGCCACGCTCAAGAGCGCCGAAGCCGCCGTTTCCAGCGATCGCGCCACTCTGGCCAAGCTCAACCTGCGGGCGCCGTTCAGCGGCCATCTCGGTGTGCGCGAGGTCAGCCTCGGTCAGTACGTTTCGGTGAGCACGCCGTTGGTTGATCTGCAGTCCTGGAGTCCGCTGTACGTCAACTTCACCGTGCCGCAGAGCGAAATCGCCCGCGTCGAGGTCGGCACGCCAGTCGAGGTCACGGTGAACGCCTACCCAGGCAAGATCTTCAAGGGCAAGGTACACGCTCTGGGCTCTTCGGTAGACACCGCGACCCGTCAGCTCAGCGCGCAGGCGGTGATTGGCAATCCAGGCGACGTTCTGCGCCCCGGCATGTTTGCGCGCGTCAGCGTGATCGGCAAGAAGCCTCAGTCGGTCGTCGTGGTGCCGGCCACTGCACTCGCCTACAACACCTACGGCGATTACGTGTACATGATCGAGTCCAAGCAGGAAGGCGGCAAGACCGTCAAGATCGCGGTGCAGCGCAAGGTCGACCCTGGGCTGCAGCGCGACGAGCTGGTGCAGATTAAGTCCGGGATCAAGCCGGGCGAGACGGTGGTGATCGCCGGACAGGTCAAGCTGCACAGCGGCGCTGCGGTGGTCATCAACAATTCGGTAAAACCCTGAGGCCGACGTCGATATGAAATTCACCGACATCTTCGTCCGCAGGCCGGTCCTCGCGACCGCGCTCAGCCTGGTCATATTGTTGCTCGGCCTGCAGGCCTTCACGCAGATGACCGTGCGTGAGTATCCGCAGATGACCAACTCGATGGTGACGATCACCACCACTTACCCGGGCGCCAGTCCGAGTACGGTGCAGGGGTTCATCACCACGCGGCTGGAGCGGGTAATCGCGAGCGCTCCCGGCATCGACTACATGACCTCGATCAGTTCCGAGGGTGCCTCCATCATCACCGCGTACATGAAGCTCAACTACAGCCCCGACGCGGCGGTGGCCAACATCCAGTCCAAGGTGCAGCAGGTGGTCAACCAGCTGCCCGGCGGCTCGCAGCTGCCGATCGTCAATGTGACCGTCGGCGATCCCACGGCCTTGATGTACATCGCCTTCTACGGCGACAAGTACAGTCAGCAGCAGATCACCGACTACCTATTGCGCGTGGTGCAGCCACAGCTTGCCTCGGTGGCGGGTGTCAGTCAGGCGCAGATCCTGCCGGCCGGTCACGGCAACGGCAATACCTTCGCCATGCGCGTATGGCTCAACCCGAGCGAGATGGCGGCCCTCGGCGTGACCGCTGCTGAAGTTACAAAGGCTTTGACCGCGAACGATTACATTTCCGCGGTAGGGCGCACGCACGGCAAGAACGTCGCGACGATGATCACCGCGACCACCAGCCTGCACGACGCGGCTTCTTTCCGTAACCTCGTGGTCAAGCAGTCCGGCAACACCCTGGTACGCCTCAAGGACGTGGCCAAGGTGCAGCTCGGTGCGGAGAACTACGACTCGGAGGCATTCTTCGACGGCAAGACCGGGTCCTTCATCGGTATCCAGCCCTCGCCCTCGGCCAATTCGCTTGATGTCGCACGCGGCGTGAAGGCGGCGCTCAAGCAGATCGACGCCCAGCTGCCGCCTGGCATGCATACCGCCATTCCCTACGATGCCAGCACCTACATCTCGACCTCGATCGACGAGGTGCTGATGACCGTAGGCATCACGCTCGGCGTGGTGGTGCTGGTGATTTTCCTGTCGCTGGGCTCGGTGCGCGCGGTGATGATTCCAGTGGTCGCCATACCGCTGGCGATCATCGGCGGCGGCTTCATCATGTGGGTGATGGGTTTTTCGGTGAACCTGCTCACGCTGCTCGCCATCGTGCTCGCCATCGGATTAGTGGTCGACGATGCCATCATCGTGGTCGAGAACGTGCATCGACATATCGACGAAGGCAAGACGCCCTACGAAGCCGCACTGATGACCGGCCGCGAACTGGGCGGGCCGATCGTGGTCATGTCCACGACGCTGATCGCGGTGTTCGCGCCGATCGGCTTCATGGGTGGCTTCACCGGAAGCCTGTTTTCCGAGTTCGCCTTCACCCTGGTGGCGACCGTGCTGGTGTCGATGATCGTGGCGCTGACGCTGTCGCCGATGCTCAGCGGCAAGGTGTTGCGACCGAGTAGCGATCACGGTCTGGTGCACTTCATCGATACGCGTTTCAACGCCTTCAGGGGGCTCTACGACCGTCTGTTGCACGGCAGTCTCACGTATGTGCCGGTCACGCTGTTGTTCGCTGCCGGTATTCTGGTGAGCATTTACTTCCTGTTCACGACGACACCCAAGGAGTTGGCGCCGCAGGAAGATCAGGGCGTGGTCTTCGCCATGGGCACGGCACAGCCGACGGCGACCGCAGGTTACCTGCGCCGCTACGGCATGATGATCCTGCACGACTTTTCGAGTCTGCCGGTGTTCTCCAAGAGCTTCATGGTGACCGGCTTCGTGCCCGGTGGCGGCGGCACCAACGGCCTGTTCGCCGGTATGCTGCTCAAGCCCTGGGGGCAGCGCAGCGAAACCGCGATGCAGGTCGTGCCGCAGGTGCAGCGGATGCTGGGCGGTATACCCGGCTTGCAGATCGCGGCCTTCCAGAAGCCAGCCCTGCCGGGTTCCGCAGGCGGCTTGCCGATCCAGTTCGTGGTGCAGTCGAGTTCGAGTTACCACAAGATTGACGAGGTCACTAACGAGCTGATCAAGCGTGCCTACGGCAGCGGCCTGTTCATGTACGTGACCAAAGATCTCAAGATCGACAACCCGGAGATCGTGCTCAAAATCCACCGCAACATCGCCGCCAGCCTCGGCTTGACCATGCAGGCGATCACCCAGGATCTGCAACCGCTGCTCGGCGGCAACCTGGTCAATCGCTTCGACATGCAGGGCCGCAGCTACGAGGTGATTCCACAGGTGCCGGACAAGTTCCGCGAGAACCCCTCGTTGCTCAAGCAGTACTATCTGCAGACGGCCTCGGGCAAGCTGGTGCCGGCCTCCACCGTGGTCTCGATTCAGCGTAGCGTGCAGCCAGAGTATCTGCCGCAGTTCCAGCAGCAGAACTCGGCGACCATACAGGCGATCCCGCGCCCCGGCGTGACCCAGGGCGAGGCGCTCGGCTTCCTGCGCACCACCGCCAAGCAAGTGTTCCCGGCCGGCTTCAGCGTTAACTACGCGAGTCAATCGCGCCAGTTCATGCAGGAGAAGGGCGGATTGATGGTGACCTTCGTGCTGGCGATACTGCTGATCTATCTGCTGCTCGCCGCCCAGTTCGAGAGCTTCCGCGATCCGCTGATCGTGCTGATCACGGTGCCGATGTCGATCAGCGGTGCGCTGATCTTCATGAGCCTGGGATTAGCCACGATCAATATCTATACCGAGGTGGGACTGATCACGCTGATCGGACTGATCGCCAAGCAGGGTATTCTGATCGTGCAGTTCGCCAACGATATCCAGCGCCAAGAGGGACTCAACAAGCGCGCGGCGGTCGAAAAGGCCTCCAGCATTCGACTGCGCCCGATCCTGATGACCACCGGTGCGATGGTCTTCGGCGTGGTGCCGTTGCTGATGGCAACCGGACCCGGTGCCGTGAGTCGTTTCGATATGGGCCTGGTGATCGCGGCCGGCCTGTCGATCGGCTCGCTGTTCTCGCTGTTCGTGGTGCCGGCGGTATACACGTTGCTGGCCAAGGACGTCACCGGGGAATATCGCGCTCGCCAAGAGGCGGGTGGTGACCCTGGCCCCTCGGCTTCGGCCTGAATCGACTGAGATGGCCACCTCCGGGCGGCCATTTTTTTTGGGTCGTCGGAGATCAGCGGTTGGGGTCGGCGCACACGCGATTCGGTAAATCGGCGTTTCCTATGCGCTTAGCCAACTGCGGTTGATGGTGCAGTGAGTGGAATCGGCGGGATGGGTTCACACGCCTAGAGCTGCAGTGTCCTTTATCGGGCTTGGGTGCAGGCGGGCGAACCCCGTTGCTCGGCCCATCCCTGCGCCTCACCCCTCCGGCGCTGATGCTCAAAATCACTCCTAGTGTCCTATGGCGTCTTCTGGCCAGGCGCTAGCGGTCATGGCGGTATGGTTTCACACGCCATCAACGACGGAGTGCTTGTGTGGCCCCGGTGCAGGCGTGCGAGTAACTTTCTTTGGACGAACAAAGAAAGTCACCCAAGAAATTCGCCCCGGATCGCCTTGGCCCTACGGGCGACCTCGCGTGAATACGTCTGGCCGGGGTCGCAGCCAAGCGCCATCCGGGCGCAGGCTGCTCGGCCCGGGTCCGCCGGGCCGAGCCCGTCCAGCCGCATCCCCGCGAGGCAAGGCGATAAGGGGGTAGGAAAAGACACAAGCGCAGCGCGTCACGGTCGCGCAGCGGCTTCGCCTTTGATCTTGATACCCGGTTACGCCTTGCCTCGCCCGTGCGCGCCGACGCGGTTTCGGGCGGCAGGACGCAGCGCGAGCAGGCTTCGCCCTGACGGCGATTGCCTGCGTGCCCCTCGGCGGTGTGTGCGGGCGCGGTCTGCCCGCAGAGACAAAGCGTTTCGGGCGCGTTTCTTTCGTCAATTTCTTTACGCAAATAAAGAAAAAATCGTCGGGGGCGACTATCGCGCAAGCCCCGGAGGGGTGAGGCGCATGGATGCGCCGAGCAAACCGGGTCGGGCGCGCCGCCGAGTCAGATCAAAGGCGAAAAACCGATTCGCGCCCGAAACCCTGCGCCGGGGCTTGGTAATTTTGGTGAGTGAGTTTTGTAGATGGAAAGAAAATGTTGGGTCGCAAGACTATGGCTATGAGCGTGGCGCTGAATCAATGCAACAATACGAGAACAGACCCCGAATCACGAGACCCCGAATCACGCTGCGTTTTTTCACGCTTGGCCATCGCTCAGCGGCGGAACTTATCAACCGCCCGCGGCTCTACTTTATTAACCCGCTGTCTATCGTGGTCATTCGCTTGGCGCGTAGGGGCGATGGTGCTCGATACCGTGGAATCTCACATGTAGGGAAACAGGCTCGGCTATTGCGGTGTGACCGCGCCAGTTCCTAATTTTTTTGCGTGAGTGGGTATTGGACCGCGGACGCAGCCATTCGATCTCAGCTGTGCGCAGAGGTGTACTTGTTGTCAGCTATAGGGTGTATTTGATGGCTTGATGTGATGTATAAGCCTTAATAAGACGAGCATGATTGTAGTTTAGACACCTGCTAGGTGTGGTTCAACGCACCCTTTTAGGGTGTCTACTTTTAGTTATGCACTACGGTGATTCGGGGTGTTTTCTATCAGCAGTCTGGTAGCCAAATCAAGCTGCAAACAACCCCAAATTCCGGCTCGCGCATCGTCGGGGCTTGGTGCATAGTGGCAAACAAGGGTGTCGCTTACAGGGAGGTTCCGCACATCATGCGTTCGCAGTCTTATCATCATTCCGTGCCTAACATCACGCTCAACCCGACCGCCCACCGTCTACGCCGCTGGGTTCCCTCCGCGCGTCGCGCTCCGGCGGCGGGTTAGCTCAAACGTTATGCATCAATAGGAAAGCGTGTGTGGAAGAAATAACGTTACACTCTATAGAAAGAGCATCTGAAGAAGCTGTAAAACTTTGGTCTCTTTCGAGTGCACAATACCCGTTTCAGAATAGGCTCATTCAAGAACATGCAAATGCAGCAATTATCGAAGTTATAAGTTCATTTGCGCTAAACGCACGTAGAGCCATGGAAGTCTTATCACCAAATGTAAAGTACCCACTCAACGCGGCAAGATGGAAATGGGAACCTACTACGAAAGGAGACAAAGTAGCGGATCTATGGGATGCCCTGAATAGAATTATCCATGCCCAGAAGTTGTATGTTGGGTTTGAGCGGTTGCCAGATAATGTTTCAGTTATTGATGGTGGCGCAATAATCGTTCCATATATTCGAGCGGAAACAGATCGTAAAGAATTGGCGTTTATTGATCCCTTTTCTTTAGCATATGCATTTTTGTATGGTGCATTACCAGCACTCATTGAGGCAAGAAATTCTCAATTCGAGGGTGTACCAAGTAATGCATAACAAGGCGCTCGTTCGGACGCAAACTACGCTGCGCTTCGTTTGCGCCACACAGCTTGGTCGTTAGGCACTCGGGCGATTCTTGGTGTTTTCTGTCAGCAGTTTGGTAGCCCAATTTGGCTGCAAAAACGCCCTTCAAATTCCGGGTCGCGCACCGTCGGGGCTTGGTGCATAGTGGCAGGGAAGGGCGTCATCCACAGTGAGGTACCGCACGTCATGCGTTCGGAGTTTTTGCATTACATCGTGCCTAACAACACGCTCAATCCGACCGCCCATCGGCTACGCCGCTGGGTTCCCTCCGCGCGCTGCGCTCCGGCGGCGGGTTAGCTTTAACGTTGGGCGGCAAGTGGGGTTGATGAGTGTCGCTAAGCAACAAATTGAGGATATTGTCCTGCAGGACAGAGGAATCGCTAAGTGCTCGTATACGCAAATGAAATCGAAATTGTTGGCAACAATCCAGCATTGCAAGTGTTGCGGGGTATCGCTGTTTGGCTATCCGAGAAGTTGGATGAGCGTTTTACTATTCGAGATGTCACTTTGCCAAACGAAAGAACGGGGGGGAATCCAAAGGTTTGGTTACGCATTGATAGAGCAATAGGTGACGATTTCAAACTTTACTCTTGGGTATTAAAGCACTCTGATTCACAGGTATCAGGTAGGCAGTGGGTAACGGAGCTTGGCCTCAAAGATGAGGATGGAGGGCCTTCTCACTTTTCATGTGTTGTGTATACCGAAGAACAAAGTATTTTGGTTTCAGAACCCGTGCAGGCTAGTCGCCCGAGAGTCGTTAGATTTATTTTTAACAATGTCCAAAATGAAACTGATGTGCAATTCGCCCTAGGCAGCATTGGTTCTGGAGTCAAGTGGGTTGGAAGCGATATCGATTCTTATCGCGGTTTGCTCGCCGATATCAATAATGAAACTCGCAGCTATCCATTAGTTCTTGTTAGTCCAGATAACGAAGGAAAATATGTCGTTGATCCGAAAAAACTTCAAGGCACATTATTTGGGTTAGCCCAAGTCGTGGGGGTTGATAAAGACTTTAATAGCTACGACATGGAAGAAGTGCTAGGTCGCGAATATTCGGCATGGGCTGGGGCATTAAATATCATCCGTACTCCGCATCGTGACGGCCGAGTATTCACACACCTTATCTTTCCCAGAGACTTTCCAGTTGATCTGGATACCCCGCATAAGAAGGAATGCTTTATTTTAGGGCGCGTAAGCCACAATACAAATATACCGAGACAACGAAACAGAATTAGGCCTGAGGGAGTTCGCGCGTTTGCTTCGAGGAAACGACTTGAAAAGAGAATTGCTGATTTGGCGGAAAAGCCAGATGATGCACTCCGTGATGAACTTGGAATGGTTTACGAAGAACTGTCGTCCCTGAATACTCAGCTTGAGCAATCACAACAGGAGAAGGAAAGTTTAGAATTCAGCTTGCTTGAAAGTGAGGAACTTATTCACGAACTCGAGAAAAAAGCCAAAACCAGCGCCTATCTTCACAGCCAACGAGGTGACACATCGGAAGCCCTACCTGCGGATGATGCTATATTCACGGAACTTATTGGTGTAGCTACCGATCCGAAAGGACCCACACCCGAGGAGTGTCTAGTCCTGCTTGCAAAGTTATATCCCCAGCGATTGGTGGTGTTGCCAACTGCTTTAGAAAGTGCGAGGGGAGTTAGTACGTTCTCTCAAAGTCGTCGGTTACTTGATATGTTGAACCGTCTTGTAACCGAATACTTGCCTAAATTTATAAAAAGTGGTGATACTGCCGCACGTACGACGTTCACCAATAATGAGTTCGCGGCGCGTGAATCAGATAAAGTTGTAAACAATAAGCAATTCTTGGCGTACAGAATATTTGCAGTTGAAGGAATGCAAGTTGAGATGCTCAAGCACCTCAAAGTAGGTGTTGCCGACGATCCAAAATCAACCATTCGAGTTCATTTCGAGATCGATCAAACATCGAAACGCGTGATAATCGGTCACTGTGGTTTACATTTGCCACTCCCTGGACGGTAACTGTCGGAGTGTTGCCGCCCAACAAGGCGCTCGTGTGGGACGCTGCGCGCTAACGCGCTTGCTCCCCACAGCTTAAACGTTGGGCCCCATCATTTTAGGGAGTATTTTGAATGACACTCACAAATGCATACGTGCAGGTTTATGGTCAGTTGCCTGAGATATTTCAGCGCATCTCGGAAGCCGCTGCCCCCGAGAAGTTCACAACTCAGCATCTGAAGGATTGGGGATATACATCATCCAATTTCCGTGCCGTAATTCCAATCTTAAAGGCGCTCGGTTTCCTGTCTGCGGATGGTACACCGACTACTCGATATCACGACTATCGGGGTGCTCACCCACGGCAGGTAATGGCAGAAGCAATCAAAGAAGCATACGGTGATCTTTTTACGATCAAAGCAAAGCCCACTACCGCTGACCGCGACCTAATTGAAGGAAAATTCAAAAGTTCCCATAACGCAAGTCCCAATACCGCAAAGCTAATGGCGGCAACGTTTTTCGCGTTGTTGGATCTCGCTGACATGAATGCGAAACCACCAGTTCCAGCCGAGGCGAAGGTCGTACCACAAGAGACACCAGCGCCAAAGGAAGCAGAGGAAGTATTGCCAAAGGTGCACGGCCGTCCATCCCTGCACTACAACATCCAAATACACTTACCTGCAACAAAAGACATCGAGGTATTCAACGCAATCTTCAAGTCATTGAAGGAGCACCTCCTTGACTAACTTCCGGAAGGATCTCCGTGACTACATGTTTCGCGGCCTGATGTTTGAATCAGAGGCGGGGCAATTCCAGGCTGCCGGTATTCAGGTCGGTGCAGATCATGGCCAAGCCGAAGAACGGTTGCTGTCGGAAGCGCTAACACCCTTTGGTGTTTCACGCCGAAATGGCGCTCTTGAAATGGCCCGCCTGTATGCCGTTCTTCATTGCTTCGAGAACGAAGTTCGCTCCCTAATCCGCGAAACGCTTGAAGAGAAAGAAGGACCGGAGTGGGCCAACAAACTTCCCGCCAAAGTAAAGCAGCATGCCGAGTCTCGACAAAAGACAGCGTTCTCGGATTCGTGGCTTGAAGGGGAGAAGTCCGACATCCTCGGCTTTGTCGATTTCGGCCAACTGGCGTCAATCATTCTCGAAAATTGGAAACACTTTGAAGCCCTGATGCCATCTCAGCATTGGCTCAAACAACGGATGGATGAATTGGAGAAGGCCCGCAATTTTATCGCCCACAACCGCACGCTTCTCCCAAGCGAATTCCAGCGCATTTACATGTATGTCGCCGACTGGAACAGGGTTATCGGACTTTAACCATGTTGCCCAACCCGTCATTCCAGCGGACCGTCAAAAAGCTGCGCTTTTCGCCGTCCGCTGAATTCAAACGTTAGGCCTACGCAATGGACCTGCCAGACACCATCACCATCCAAATCAATGACCAAACCGGACAGCCGGTGCCGGACATTATTGTTCAGCTTACAGTTAAGTCTGGAAACCGGAACGCGTACCAGATACTGAGCCCTAAGACTGGGAGTGACGGCCATGCCCAGATCACGAAGCCAGACTTCATCGGCCAGTTCGAAGATCATTGGGAAATGGGCCTTATGGATTACAACGGCACAGTTGAGTCAGCGAGCCCAGATGTTCAGGTGAGCCTATTCGATCCCTCCTGGCACATAGCAAACCCAGAGGCTTGTTTGGCTTGGCCGCTGTTCAAAAATGAGCAGGGGCACTGGGCATCGCGCCAGGCACAATACGAGCACCTCGTTTCATGCGCAAACCCTCACTACTTAGCCACGCCGAAGCCGGTAAACCTTGAAACAAACAACAAAATTTCTCTTACTGTGAGCAAGCCGTGAGGGAAGGCCTAACCAGCAGCCCAAGCCGACGCCGTACCGGCGCGGCTTACCTTGAACGTTAGGGCCACAAAGAATCAGGTGAAGGAGTGGTTTTGTGATAGTTACGGGAATTTTTCTTAAAGCCAATCAAGCTAGAATCATTACTTTATCTGGCTCACGCGCATCACATGAACTGCTAGCTGAGAAGTTTACGAAACTTGATCTGCCAAAGAATCCGACACAGGATGATGTAGAGGTGTTTGTGCAGGCATTTAGAGCTCATTGCACGAGCAACAGCATTGATAAGGTAATAATCAACAGGCGCGCCACTAACGGTCAAGGTGCTGGCGGTGCAGGAACTTTTCTCCTGGAGGGTGTTTTTCTAGCTACTTCGCAAGCTCCAGTGGAGTTTGTTCATTCAGCAACAATTCGCGCGACAGATCGGCGTGAACCTGATTTGAAAATCGAACGACCAAGCACCGTGGATTTGGGGAAAGCATACGATTTAGCATTTGAGGGCTTAAATTGAACCCAAAGAGCTTCAGCACTGACGATTTGCCCGAAGAGGCACAGCAAGCTCTTGCACAGTTCCCGGAGTTTGAAGCTCTCGAATACAATGCCTCAGGTGCTAATGGTGATGTATTGCTAGGGCATCATCGTGTCTTGAAACGGCGTGTTGCTCTTAAAATTTACTTTCACGAAGATAGTGAGATTGATCAAGAACCAGCCATTTTAGCAAGAGTAAATCATGAAAATGTTTTAAAGGTTTACGACGCGCGAAAACTCGAAGCTAATTGCTCGTTTTACATGACGCCCGCTGCCGATGAAGGAGATTTGGCGAAATTCCTAGATAAGTATTACCTGTCCACTAGTTTATCTCATAGCTTGCTATGCCAGCTTTTGTCGGGTTTGTCAGCATTACATGATCCAACAATTGGGATAGTTCACCGGGATCTGAAGCCTGAAAACTTATTGGTTAACAATGATAAGCTTGTAATCGCCGATTTTGGCTCAGCTCGAAAGTTCGATTCGGCAACAGGTCAAGCTCCTGCATCAAAGCACAGCATTCTTTTCAGACCCCCTGAAGCTTTTGGGTCTGGCGCATTTTTCGATAGAAGTTCGGATGTCTATCAATCCGGAATAATAGGATATATGCTTTTTGGCGGCAGTCTTAGCAACGACTTATTAACGCATTTAAGTCAAAGAGACATGAAAGCCTTTAGGGAAATCAATCAAAATGATGACTTCGCTACTTCGCAGTTTATCGACGGTTGCTTAGAACAGCGAATTAGCAAGCAACGTCTTCTCGACTGGTCTAGCATCCCTTGCTTCATACCCGCGCCATTGAAGCGAGTTTTGCGCAAAGCTGTCCAAAGTCATGGTGAAAGATATGATTCCGTTAGTGAGTTTCTGGCAGAACTAGCCAGGGTCAGAAATGGTATGCCTGAATGGATTCAAACCAAGGCAGGACCGAAGCTAGAGAATTGGAAAGGAACCGATTTCCTTCTAGAGCGCGATGGCGGGTTTTTTCAGGTAAAGAAAAAGAGGCACACGAGCAACAATTTTAGAGCAGATAAAAACTATACTCCTGGAAAGTTAGATGCAGTATTTAAACAACTTCGAGCTAATACTGGGCTCCCATAGCCCTAACAATGCCATTAACTCGTAAAATAGAAAAGGGGTCAGGTCTCGTATTGTAGCGTGCTGCGGTAATCCGCCCGAAAAGTAGTAGCGTTCAGAAGTGGAATTTTCCGATACTCACCGGTAAGGAGATTCCGCATGAAGAAATCGCGATACACGGACAGCCAGATCATCAGCATTCTCAAGCAGGCCGAGGCCGGCACGCCCGTGCCTGAGCTGTGCCGCGAGCACGACATGAGCAGCGCCACGTTCTACAAGTGGCGGGCCAAGTACGGCGGCATGGACGCTTCGCTGATGGCCCGCCTGAAGGAGCTGGAGGACGAGAACCGGCGGCTGAAGAAGATGTACGCCGAAGAGCGTCTGGTTTCGGAGATTCGCAAGGAAGCCCTTGAGGGAAAATGGTAAGGCCCTCTTCGCGCCGGGAGAGGGCCCAAGACTGTGTGGCGCAACGGGGTATCAGCATCGGCCTGGCCTGCCGTGCGTTTGGGATGGTAATCCGCCCGAAAAGTAGTAGCGTTCAGAAGTGGAATTTTCCGATACTCACCGGTAAGGAGATTCCGCATGAAGAAATCGCGATACACGGACAGCCAGATCATCAGCATTCTCAAGCAGGCCGAGGCCGGCACGCCCGTGCCTGAGCTGTGCCGCGAGCACGACATGAGCAGCGCCACGTTCTACAAGTGGCGGGCCAAGTACGGCGGCATGGACGCTTCGCTGATGGCCCGCCTGAAGGAGCTGGAGGACGAGAACCGGCGGCTGAAGAAGATGTACGCCGAAGAGCGTCTGGTTTCGGAGATTCGCAAGGAAGCCCTTGAGGGAAAATGGTAAGGCCCTCTTCGCGCCGGGAGAGGGCCCAAGACTGTGTGGCGCAACGGGGTATCAGCATCGGCCTGGCCTGCCGTGCGTTTGGGATCAGTCAGACATGCTATCGGTATCAAGCGAAGCTGTCGGAAGAGAACGCGCGCATCGCCGACTGGCTGGTTCGGCTGACGCACAAGCAGCGCAACTGGGGCTTTGGGCTGTGCTTTTTGCACTTGCGCAACGTCAAGGGCTTTGGCTGGAATCACAAGCGCGTGTACCGCATCTACCGGGCGCTGGAACTGAACCTGCGGATCAAGCCCAAGCGACGGATCGTGCGCGACAAGCCCGAGCCATTGGCCGTGCCCGAGGCGCTCAACCAGAGCTGGTCGATGGATTTTATGCACGACAGCTTACAGGATGGGCGCCCGTATCGGCTGTTCAACGTCATTGACGACTACAACCGCGAAGGATTGTGCATCGAGGCCGACTTCTCGCTACCGGCCGAACGGGTTGTGCGCGCACTGGATCGGGTCATCGAATGGCGCGGCAAGCCGCAGGCGATCCGCTGCGACAACGTGCTAACTGTAGAGTCAAGCGCTGAGGTACAGGCGAAAGCAGCCTAGGCCGTGCTGGACGTCCTTGAATGGCTGTATCCGCCGCTATCGAACGATGCCCGTGGGCTTCCACGATCGAAAAGATCCCCTGATCTAACCATAGTGAACACGAGGTCCGCCAAGCGGCCTCGACCGTGCTTAAAACAGCATGGGGTCCCGTGGAAGGCCCGAACATTATCTACGGGATCCTAATCGGTCCCAACGGCCCTACAGAGAGGGGTCGATCCACGGGGCAAACTCGTTTCGAAATAACAGCGGTACGTGGTTCGATGCTTGACCAGGCTGTAAGCGACCCGCGCCATCTTGGCCGCGACCGCCGTCAACGCTTTGCGTTTGCGATCGGCGTTGAGCGGGTCGGGTTGCACATAACGCTCGTACTTTTGCCGGAAGCTGTTCTCACGCATGCGCACGGCGATGGTGGCGGCGAACCAGAAGGCGAAGCGCAGTCTGGCGTTGCCGCGCTTGGACAACTTCTCCTGGCCACGGAACTGGCCTGATTGCGACTTGGACAAGTCCAGGCCGCAGTACTTGAGAAACTGCCGGTGATGGGAAAAACGGCGCAAATCGCCTGCCTCGGCCAAGATAGTGAGGGCGAGCACAGGCCCTATACCGGGAATGGATCGCAACGACTCGTAATCGGGGCGTCCCTGCAGCAGGCGATGCGCGGTCTCGGCCAGGGCCTCGCGTTGTTCGATCAGTTGCTGATAACGGCGCAGTTGGAGCCGAAACGTCTCGATGGCCACATCGTCGCCAGCGATCGGCAAGCCAACGCTGGTACACGCCGTATCGTACAGTTCCCGAATCCACGAGCGTTTGTTGACCTTGCGCCCAACCACGTTCCAGGCCTCGCGCTCGAACGCCTCAAAGGACAACGCACGCACTGAGGCCGCCGTCGGGAAACGGATCAGGAAGCGTGCAAACCACTCCGCCTGCGTGGAGTGGAAGTAGCGTTCGCTCTCCGGGAAATACAGCGGCAAATAGTGTGTCATCAGGCTGTGCTGGAGCCGCGTTCGGGCCAGACTGATCTGGTAGTGGGTTTTGGACAGCTCCTGCAGCCCATGGTGGCCGGCGATTAGCGGATCGACATAGCGCTGAGTAACGCCCTGCTTGAGCAGGGCGAGGATCACTGCGGCATCCTTCGGGTCGTTCTTATCCCACGAGTTGAACAGCGCCTCGCGGTAACGAGCGCCAGCGATCGAGGAAACCAGGCAGACATCGAAACCCTCCTTGAGCAAACGGTACGCCAGTGTCCGGTGGCAATCCCCGGTCGGTTCAAAGGCGATACGAACCGGAGCAGGGCACAAATGCAGCAGATCGACCAACCGCTGATGGTCTTCCTGCAAGCTGTTCATCCGGAAGCGCCGATGCTTGCCATCAGGCGTTTCGATGAGAACGGCATGGGTACGCTTGGCAATATCGATCGCCACCCAGGTGGCCGCTGGCGTAGCATCATTGCGGGTAGTCATCATCGCGAATCTCCTGTGGTGTGTGAGAACCCTCAGGATGCTCTTCTCGATGATGGCTGCCCAACGGCTCATGCTTCGATATGTACTACGGGCCAGAATACGTCAGCACGACCCTGGCCGCCTGGGCAGCCAAGCAACGGCATTGCGCTCAACTTCATCCAACCCGGCAAACCGCAGCAGAACGCCTATATCGAGCGCTACAATCGCACCGTGCGCTACGACTGGTTGAACCAATACCTGTTCGAGTCGATCCACGAGGTCCAAAACTTCGCCACCCGCTGGCTCTGGACCTACAACCACGAACGGCCAAACATGGCCCTCGGAGGCATCACCCCAAAACAGAAGCTCGCCCTGGTGGCTTAACCCTTCCATTTCTGAACATCGCTAATAATGGGGGGATTACCCTGCCTCAATGGTGACTTGCTCAGGTCTCGTTTTGTCACATGTAACTGGTAGACTACGAACAGCGTTACCAAGAACGGCTGGACCGTGTCTAGAGAACTGGTGGCGATTCACATCTCGGTTTCTTTTGACCCATACCCACCGGTCGGGCGGCAGTGCAGGCAACTGCCGGGACGCCGAGCTGCAGCGCGTGGTAAACGCGCGTGCCAGATGATCGGGCAGTGAATGAGGGTCAGCTTGCTGCTGACCCCGGTCAAGTGGCCACTTGTTCTTCTTATACCCGTCGCTGTGATCAGATTCTCACCAACAATACGACCCCGATGAAAATCGAGGCTGCGACGAGTATCGCGCGCCACGGCGTCACGAAGTACGGAGTCTCACCTGATGCTCGGTGCGATTTATAGCCATGGATCATGGCCGACACCAGATTTTCCCCGCGGACAAGGCGGTAGAAGACAATCGCGGTGAGGTGCAGCCCAATGAGGAGCAAAAGGAGATTGAAATTGGCGGCGTGCAAATGTGCGAAGCGCCGTCCGGTCTCGTAGGAAACCCACTGCGACAGGGGGCCTGAGGCGCCGCCGTCGTCATTGACCGCGAATAGGCCGAGGATGGTTTGCAGCAGCAAAAGGCTTAGCATGACGATAATGCTGAGTGCGCCCAGCGGATTGTGACCGAGCGATTCATCGCCATCGCGCTTGAGGAGCTTGCGGACATAGCGCCAAACGCCCGCGGGACCGCGAACGAAACTACTGAACCGGGCAGTCTGTCCGCCACAAAAACCCCACACGATCCGAAACGTCACAAGGCCGAGGACACCGTAGCCGGCGAGCAGGTGCCATCGCATGTGGTCGGTGTCCGCGGTCCACCAGCAGATCGCGAACAGGATCAGGACGCTCCAGTGCCAGATCCTCGTCGGCAGATCCCAGACCCGAACGCGCTTTCGAACTGCACTCTTCGTATTGGCCATGCATCACCACCAGCTGCTGCGCGTGCGGAAAACTCGATGGCAACTGTCGCAGGACTGACCGAGTTTCCTGGCATTGAATGCGAGCGCGTTAAGGTCGTGCTTGGCGGCGTCGCGTGTGAGGTTATCAGCACTGATTTTCATCCTCTGAGCGGCCCGGGCGAACGCGGTGGGTTTTTCCCAGATTTCCCGGCTCGCTTGGGTGGCGACTCCATGTCCTTTCCCACTGCCCGCAGGGAACCATGTGGGCAGAGCATTGGAGAGTGCGGCAATCTGCTTCGCGTACACTCCGATCCAGTGCCAATCCGGGTGCGAGCGATGCATCTCATCCCGCAGAAACTTGTCGTTCCTGCCGAGTGTTTTGAAGTGCGCCTTGCGTGCGTGGACGATTTGCGTGATGTCGGCGGCATTGGCGCCACCCGCCAGACTCATCAGCAGCGCGGCGCTTATGCATACGAGCGGAACGCGGCGGCGGCAGGAGCGAAAGCTGTTAAAACCCATGGAGATTAACCCTTGATGTGGAGTAGGCAGGCGGGCGGCATAGCCACCCGGTGAATTATCTTCGAAACGTCGTCCCAACGTTCAGACGCGGATGATATACGCGTCATTGGACTGGCATCGGCAAGATGCCGACGAGAGGTGTGCAATGACACGCGGGGAATCGACCTCAATGTCATCTGGTCTGTGGAGTCGAGTGCCGCATGATCGCAGTGACTGGCAGGCGCCTCCCCCGTATGCACGATGTGGTCTTCACCTTTCTGGGCGCGCTGCGGTGCAACGTGCGTAGCGGTGCGGCGTGCGCCAGCCGCTCGCCATGACCCTTGACGTTGCGGATCGTGATCGGCAGCCTCTGGCACCTCAGTGACGCGCGCAGGTTGTGGATCTGAGAGGTGCGTACGCGCATTCGGCTTGCCCGCCCACATCAGTGTTTCCAGGCGTTCATGGGAAACGGCCCGCGTGCCGCGACCGTGCAGGGCCTGCAGCCGTTCGATTTTTTTGGCGCGCAAGGCGATGGACCAGCCGTTGAGAAAAGCTTGATGGGTGAATGGATCGAGACCCAGGGGGCGATATAACGGTGCTTCGGATGGCCAGATGCGCGTCTGAGCAGCGCGCGGATGCGCAGCAGTATTGCCTCTCTCGTCGTTTGGACTGGGTGTAAAAGACCAGCGCCCAGACGGCATGAGCAAAATCGCCATAAACAAATGCATTAATTAGAAGAGAATTTCTGAATGTGGTTTCTTCAACCATGTCATCGCTAATGGACTTTTCAGGCGTAATGAGTGATTGATGAAAATCACAGAGGGATGCTGTGGGACGATACTATGCCATAGAAATTAGTTGTGAATTATTACCGGTCAGTAAGGAATTGTGACTCAATCCATTCATGTAAATTATTGCCCTGAGATCTGGGTGGGGTAATTGGGAAAATAATGCCATATAAAACAAGGTATATTAATGGTTTTGCAATAAGTCAGTAATAAATTTGAAACAATTGCACCTGAGAAAGGTTACGAATAGTGATTCGACGCCACTCATTTATTGCGATATGAGTGACTACGGCGCTATTTTAACCTGGATATAAAGCGGTCATGCCGAGAGCTGCCTCCGGTTTTCAGTGCTGCCTACGGAGTTTGTTGGCGAAATGAATCGCGTCGCACATTGAACCTCCATCATTGCCGCATGAGAATATGCGTCCCCTGAGTTCACGGGTTTCAACCCACAGCCGTCCGGTAGGTTCGCATGACACTCGTAACACGCAAGGTGGGTGATTTTGGAATATATCGATGCGGCTTAATAACTAGGCGGCTTCGGGTTGAATTAGGCTTTCAATGTCACCGTAATTCACGGTCCAGCCATAGCTTATACAGATGCTCCATGGCCTACTGAATCGCCGCTAGCTACTTGCGGATTTGGCCATTGAACCGCTTGATGCGGAAAGAGCATGAACGACCGGAAGTGATCCGGGCTGTGTCAAAACAAAAGACATCGCGCGATGATTCAATAAATTCCCCACCCAGGCGGAATAATATCAAATGATTCTGCGCCATCACTCCATAAGCACAGAAAATCAGACGGCGCTTGATATCAGGTGTGCCACTCAATATTCAGAATGCATGTTTTGACACAGCTTAGGACGATAGCCGCCTCGCAGAATACGCCTTCGAGATCACAACAGTGCAAACATGAGCGCTTGGAACGGCTGCTTTCACACGCGCGAACGCGGCCTCGATCTCGACGGTTTCGTCCGGTGTCGCGTTGGGGGACCGGGATGATGCCCTCGATCTGTACCACGTGCACGTCGACGGGATCGTCGGTGGCCAGCTCGCGCATCCGTTCGCGGACCACGCGTGCGGTCTCTTCGATCATCGGGCGATAACCGATTTCCCGAGGTCCGAAGGCGCGGGTATGACCTGTGGCGATGGCCAGACGCTTGTCGGTGCGGGGTGTGATCAATGCTTCGCCGCTTCGCCGAGTCCCGTTAGGGTTTGGTCGTGGACCCGCACCGTCCGGTACATCGCCTGTCCGTCAGCAAGGTATTGACCGATAATGACTTGCTAGGTCTGTAATGGCTCATCAAGGGTGTCGAGGGGCAGTCGAGCTGAGTCCGGCGCCCGCCCACCGTGGAATACCGCACATAAAACATGAGGAGTGAAATGGATACCGGAGCCCTGATCGAACGCCTGCCCAAGGTGGAGTTGCACGTACACATCGAGGGTACGCTCGAACCCGAGCAGTTGTTCGAATTCGCCCGTCGCAACGACGTGCGTGTACGCTATCCCGACGTGGAATCACTGCGCGCGGCTTACCGGTTTCACGACCTTCAGTCCTTTCTCGATTTGTACTACGAGGGCTGTGCGGTGCTGCTCACCGAGCAGGATTTCTACGAGCTGACGCTCGCCTATCTCCGGCGGGCGTCGGTGCAGGGCGTGGTCCATACCGAGATTTTCTTCGATCCGCAAAGCCACACCCACCGGGGTGTGGCCTTTTCTGCCGTGTTCAACGGCATCAGTCGGGCGCTGGCCGAGGGCGAACGCAGCCTCGGTATTACCTCCCGACTGATCCTGTGTTTCCTGCGCCACCTCGACGAGACCGATGCCTTCGATACCCTGCGCCAGGCCGAGCCTTACCTCGACCGCATCATCGCCGTGGGCCTCGACTCCAGCGAGGTGGGGCATCCGCCGTCTAAATTCGAGCGGGTGTTTGCCGCCGCGCGCGAGCACGGCCTGCTGATCGTCGCCCATGCCGGTGAAGAAGGGCCGCCAGAATACATTTGGGAGGCGCTGGACCTGCTCAAGGTTTCACGTATCGATCACGGCGTGCGCTGCCTGGAGGACGATGCTCTGGTCGCGCGGCTGGTGGCTGAGCGCGTGCCGCTGACCGTGTGCCCGCTATCCAACGTGCGCCTGGGCGGCTTTGCCGAGATGCGCGAGCACCCGCTCAAGCGCCTGCTCGACCACGGTCTGTGCGCGACGGTTAATTCCGACGACCCGGCCTATTTCGGCGGCTACATGACCGAGAATTTCGCCGCCACCGAGGCTGCCCTGCACCTGGGCGCGGAGGGTATCTTGACGCTAGGCCGCAACGCCGTCGAGGCGGCCTTTTTGGATGCGGCGACCCGCGAAACGCTGCTCGCACGCGTGGCGCAGGCGGCCGTTTGAGGTCATGAAATGAGTCTTACGCCCATCGTCTCCGGCGAATCGGACGATTTGGATATCACCCGCCTGTGCCACCGTTATGCCACCGGCGAGGCCACGCCCGAGCGGGTGCTGCGCGAGGTGCTCGCACGCATCGCCGACTGCCCGACGCGCCATATCTGGATCGAAAGATTGTCCGATGACGATTTGCTGCTGCGCGCGCGGGCGCTGGGCGCATTGACGGCTGCCGAGCGGAATGCCCTGCCACTCTACGGCGTGCCCTTCGCGGTCAAGGACAATATCGACGTGGCCAGCTATCCGACCACCGCGGCTTGTCCCGATTTCGCCTATGTGGCCACGCGTACCGCAACCGTGGTCGCGCGCCTGGAGGCCGCGGGTGCCATGCTGATCGGCAAGACCAACCTGGATCAGTTTGCCACGGGGTTGGTGGGGACGCGCTCGCCCTACGGCGCCTGCGACAATGCTATCGACCCCGCCTATGTGGCCGGCGGGTCGAGTTCTGGTTCCGCAGTTGCGGTGGCGCGTGGATTGGTCAGTTTTTCGCTCGGTACGGATACCGCCGGTTCCGGACGTGTGCCGGCTGCGTGCAACGGCGTGATTGGATTCAAGCCGACGCGGGGCCTGGTCAGCACCGCGGGGGTGGTGCCCGCCTGCCGTTCACTGGATTGCATTGCCGTATTCACGCATAGCGTGACGGATGCCGAGCGGGTTTTGAACGTCGCCCTAGGAGAGGATGCACGCGACCCGTACAGCCGCAGCCAGCATCCAAGACCCGCGCGCCCTGCGTTGACCGAGGGCGAATTCCGTTTTGGTGTGCCGGCTGCGGAGTTTCTGCGTTTTTATGGTGACACGGAATCCCGCGATCTCTTCGCTGCTGCGGTCGAGCACCTGGAAGCCCTGGGTGGTAGGCGGATCGAGATCGATTTTGCTTCCTTTCTGGCTGCCGGCAGTCTGCTCTACGACGGCCCTTGGGTGGCCGAGCGCCTGGCCGCGATCGGTCACTTCATGCATCAACACCCGGAAGCCCTGCTGCCGATCACGCGGCGGATACTGGAGGACGGTATGGCCTATGACGCCGCCGAAACCTTCACCGCGCAATACCGGCTTGCCGCCCTGCGTCGTTCGGCCGAAATGGAAATGGCGCGGGTCGACGTGCTGATCACGCCGACTATCGGCACCCAAGTCCTGCGCACCGCAGTCGAGGCCGAACCGATGGCCACCAACCGGCAGCTCGGCTATTACACCCAGTTCGTCAACTTACTCGACCAGTGCGCCATTGCCGTACCCGCCGGACAGCGCGCAGACGGCATGCCGTTCGGACTCTCATTAATCGCGCCCGGCATGGGCGACTGCGATCTGCTGACGTTGGCCGCGCGTTTTATGGGCGAGCTCCCGGCGCTTGCCGCTGCGAACGACATGCCCGACGAGATCCATCTGGCGGTGGTCGGTGCACACCTTAGCGGACAACCGCTCAATCATCAGCTGCTAACCTGCGGCGCCCATTTGCTGCGCCGTTGCCGAACCGCACCGGCCTACCGGCTGTATGCCTTGCGGGCGACGAAACCGCCCAAACCCGGCTTGGTGCGCAGTTTTCCCTCCGGTGCCGGCGAGTCCATCGAAGTCGAGGTTTGGGCCATGCCGGCGGATGCCTTCGGCGGGTTCATTCGTGAGATACCGCCGCCGCTGTGCATCGGCTCGGTGGAGTTGGAGAGTGGCGAGTGGGTCCAGGGTTTTCTCTGCGAGCCGCACGCCCTGGTTAACGGCGATGACATCACGGCTCACGGTGGCTGGCGAGCCTATTTGCGCGCGAAAGAAGCCTGAGTTAAAGCGCCTCGCCGTGGCTGCGTTGTGACTAGGTCGCATGGGGACACGGTCTTGGGTGGCTACTGATCGGCCAGCCCCGTTATTGCCAGATGAATTCCCGCGCACATCCCTCAAGAGATTGACGATGACAAACGAAACGCAACGCCAGATCATGAGTCGACTGCGTATCGACAGCCAGCGTCTGTGGAATTCACTTGAGGCGAATCTTTAGAGACATCGGTAGCTCGGGTGGGCCGCGCTGATTTTTACGCGCTTGGCACACTGGTTTAGAATGCGGTCACAGGCGCACGTACGATCCAGTCGTAACCGACGTCGTATGCGCAAATTCTCACGACCCGCCTGCGCAACCTTCCGTGCAGCGACGGGGCAGACTGTGAACAGCATGGACGATTGCATCATTGTGGGCGGCGGCCTGATCGGTATGCTTGCCGCTCGTGAACTCAGCGCCACGGGTTTGGCGGTGCGCCTGATCGAGCGCGGTGAGCTTGGCCATGAGGCCTCGTGGGCGGGTGGCGGCATCCTCTCTCCGCTGTATCCCTGGCGTTATCCAGCGGCCGTGACGCGACTCGCGCGCTACGGTCAGGCCCGCTATCCCGCGCTGGCCCGATGCCTATACGAAGAGAGCGGCGTCGATCCCGAATGGGAACCGAGTGGCCTGCTGGTGCCCAGCGCGTCGGAATACGACGCAGCGCGTGCCTGGGCCGAGCAGCAGCACGTTGAACTGGAGCACCTGGATGCCGACGGTATGCGGCGGTGCGAGCCGGCGCTGGCGCCAATGGGCGAGGGCGGTCTGTGGCTGCCCGGTATTGCGCAGATGCGCAACCCGCGCCTGGTGCGTGCATTGCGTGTAGGCCTTGCCGGCAGTCGCGTCGTGGTCGAAACGGGTAATCCCGTTCAGGGGCTGCGGGTGAACGCTGGACGCATCTGCGGCGTAGACACCGCGCGCGGTCCACGCGCAGCCGGGCAGGTTGTGGTCGCCGGAGGTGCCTGGAGTGCCGGCTTGTTAGCCGCACTAGGACCGCCCCCGCCGATCCGCCCGGTACGCGGGCAAATGGTTGTTTTTCGGGCAATGCCGGGTCAGCTGCAGCGTATCGTCCTACACGGTGACCGCTATCTCATCCCGCGTCGCGACGGACGCATTGTCGTCGGCAGCACGCTGGAGGAGGTTGGTTTCGACAAGTCCACCACGGGCGAGGCTTGCACCTCGCTGACGCAGGCTGCCTGCGCGCTGATGCCCGCATTGTCTGACCTGGCGGTCGAACACCAGTGGTCCGGCTTGCGCCCAGGTTCGCCCGAGGGCATTCCCGTCGTCGCCGAGCATCCGCGTGTGCGCGGGCTTTTCATCAATGCGGGGCATTATCGCAATGGCGTCATCATGGGCCTGGGTTCCGTGCGGGTGATGGTCGATCTTATGCTCGCGCGTCCGCCGGTGATCGATCCCACGCCCTACGATTACCCCGTGATGTGAGCGGTAGCGTAATGCGATTCATTATAGTTCTAGACCCCGTCTAAATATTGCGATAGCATTTCAGTATGACCAACTCCGTCCATCAGCCGAAGATCGAGCGTGCCGCGGTGATTGCACTACTGCGCGAGCACGGCATCACGCCGACGCAACAACGCGTGGAGATCGGCTGCTTGCTGTTCGGTGGTCATCAGCATATTTCCGCCGATCAGGTACTCACGCGTTTGAGCGGTGGCCGGCGTGGTGTGTCCAAGGCCACGGTGTACAATACGCTCGGGTTGTTCGCTGAGAAGGGCCTGCTACGCGAAGTAGTGGTCGACCCGACCAAGATGTTCTTCGATACGAATCTGGATCCGCATCACCACCTGTACCACATAGAATCCGGTGTGCTGGAGGACATAGAGGCAGCGGACGTTACCATCAACCGCATGCCGACCTTGCCCGATGCGTTCGATGTTGCCGGGGTGGACGTCATTATCCGCGTCAAGCCCGCAGCCCGCTGAATCCGCACCACGTTGGCGTTGAGCTTTGCTCTAGCTTTGTCTATCCTTACGCCCCTTGCCGTTGTAGCTCAGTTGGTAGAGCAACTGATTCGTAATCAGTAGGTCGGAGGTTCGACTCCTCTCAACGGCACCATAGAATTGCATATCGAAGCGAAGCCAGCCGAGTGCTGGCTTTTTTTATGCTCGGCGGTTGGGCCGGTATGGGTATCCAAGATGCGATACTGCCGGGAAAGGAGCCACCGATGCCAGATGTGCTGAATACCGAACACCCTTACGACAGGCTGACGCCGGATACGGTACTGGACGCGATGGAGGTGGCCGGCTGTCAGCCGACGGGGTCGGTGCTGGCGCTGAACAGCTATGAGAATCGTGTCTATCAGATCGGCGACGAGGCGGCCGGATTCCTGGTTGCCAAGTTCTATCGCCCCGGACGCTGGAGCGATGCGCAGATCCATGAGGAACATGATTTTGCGCGGACATTGGCGGAGCTGGAAATCCCGGTGGTTGCGCCGATCACGGATGCTCGGGGCGAGTCGCTGTTGTGCCATGCGGGGTTTCGCTTCGCATTGTTTCCCCGGCGGGGCGGCCGCGCACCAGAGCTGGATGACCCGGACACGCAGTATCGGCTGGGTCAGTTCATCGGGCGTCTCCATGCCGTGGGTGCCGCGCGGGCGTTCCGCGAGCGGCCGACATTGACGCCAACGCACTTTGGCCACGCGAGCGTTGATTATCTGTTGGCCCATGATGCGGTGCCGCGCGAATACGTCGGGCAGTATCACGACCTTGCAAATGAGCTGATGGCGGTGGTCGATGCGCAGTTTGCGGCGACGCCGTGTCGCGCGATCCGCTTACACGGCGATCTGCATGCCGGTAATGTGTTGTGGACCGACCATGGCGCGCATCTGGTAGACCTCGACGACAGCCGGATGGGGCCGGCGGTACAGGACATCTGGCTGCTGCTTAGTGGTGAGCGGGCTGACATGCAGCGCCAGCTTGGCGAAATTCTGGCCGGTTATGAGGAATTTTTTGAGTTCGACCGGCGCGAGCTGGCGTTGGTAGAGCCATTGCGTACGCTGCGACTGCTGCATTATGCGGCGTGGCTTGCGCGGCGCTGGATCGATCCTGCCTTTCCTCAGGCGTTTCCCTGGTTCGGTACGCTCAATTATTGGGAGGAGCAAATCCTCACCTTGCGCGAGCAGCGTCTGCGTCTGCAGGAACCGCCGCTGCGGGCCGCCTGAGTCTGCCGGTTTGGCATGTCTGCTGGTCCGATGTTCCCATGCGCCTGAGCGCGCATTACGGAGCCCGCGCGGTCCGCCCTTGTCCCTTTGCGTCGTCACCCCGTTCAGGTTTGCCAAGTGCGAGCAGTGCCTTGGCCGTGTCGGCAGGGAGGTGGTAGTCGATGTCGAGTCCTTCGCGTCGAAGCACGAGTTCGGGCTGGGTGGAAATGAGCGTGAAGCGATAGGTCTTGCCGTTGTCCAAGGTGATGGCAATGGGCTGTGCGGGTTTGCCGTCGGTAGGCGCTTTGGGTCCGGTGGTGACGCGGTAGGCTGAGGCGAGCGACCAATTCTGCAGCAGGCGCACGATCTGATCCGACATCAGGTGAGTAGGGCGGGGGGTGACGGTCCAGCCGCTTGGCGATTTGGCGCGGATGTTCAGATTGGGGAGGGCGAGGTCTCGGATGTGCGCGTCGGGTGGCAACAGATCGAGGCTGATCCAGCGCAAGGCGGGCGATTCAGGCAGATCGGCAAGGGCATTCTGGATGAGATATAGGTGTTTGCCGGCGAGCGCATAACGCAGGTTGTTGACGGGATTGAGGTTGCCGAGGCGGAGTGCATGGTCGTTGCCATAGTGGATCGTGACTCGGGGCGGGGCGAGGCCGTAGTGCTCAAGATCCAGGCCCTTCAGAGTGTAACGGCGTGGGCTGCGCGATTCGGGCAACGCGAGCAGGGATTGCACCAGCATGCGATTGGCACGGGCCTGCAGCGGGGCGACGATCCGCCAAATACCTGCTTTGCGGGCGAATTCCAGTTTCGGCTCGCCCTGGCGGGTGAGCGTGATATGCCGGATATCGGAAGCGTGCAGATCGGGGACGAGGACGTGTCCGGCGGGTGCAGTGGGTCGGCTGACTCGCCACACGGTGGCGGCAAGGAGCACGACTACAACCAACAGGCCGAGGTTGAGCAGCCCTCGTCGCTGACTACCTTCGTTGGCCATCATCAGCGTGCGGCGCGCCGTCGGCGCATCCAGATCAGCGTGCCAGCGAGTAGGAGCCCGATGGGAAGTAGGATCAGGAAGCCGGCGGCGATGGCATAGCCTTCACCGCGACTCAGCACCAGTCGGGTGTCGGGCGCGGACGGCAGGTGGATCTGCACAAGGTTGTCGTCGTGACTGAGCCAGTTGAGAGTGGCGGTTGCGAGATTGAGGTTGGCACCCAGTCCGATGAAGGCGTTGCTGGCGAAGGCGCTGGTGCCGAAGACGACGATGCGCTGCTGATGGCCATCCGCCAGATTGCGACTGAGGGCTTCGCCCAGTACCAGAGGACCTAGGGTGTCGCCGCGTGCGGCGTCGTACTTGACGTCGCCCTTGAGCGGGCCGGTTTCGCTCCAGCTCTTGGGCAGCGAGCGCAGCAGCGCGCTGGCTTGCCACGTCTTGCCGCCTGTGGGCTGGGCGATGGCGGCGGTGAAAGGCATCAGGGTCTGCACCTGCAGATGGTTGGTGATCGGCGACTGGCCATAGTCGAGGACCGGCACCACGGCTGGATTCTGGATGCCGATCATGGCGCGCAGTTCGGGATTGGCATCCACTACCGTGCCCGGCAGGAAATGCAGGTCTAGCGCTTGGGCGAGCGGTGCCAGGCCGTGCAGTGGGCCGGGGTCGTGCAGCCAGAGGAGGTCGCCGCCGTGGTCGATGTAGTGTGTGATGGCGGCGGTTTCGCCGGGCGTGAAGTCGGTCTCGGGGCCGGCGATGACCAGGACCGCGGTATTTTCCGGGATATTCGGGGTGCGCAGCAGGTTGAGCGGTTGGATGTGCAGACCGGTCTGCGCCAGGCTGTCAGCGAGTCGACTCAGGCCGTGACTGCTGCTATCCAACGGGCTGCGCTCCTTCTGTCCCTCGAGGAAGACGACCCAACGGTTGCCGGTCCGGGCGAGCTGCATGAGGGCGTTGGCAATGGTCTGTTGTCCCAGGTTGTCCACGACGCGGCTATGGTCACCGATCTCGATCACCATCTGGCCGGTGTGACTGACGCCGAATTGTTGCGCCCGCTTGGGTGAGAGATCGGGATTGACGAAGCTCAGGCTTACGTCGTGACCGGCATGGCGGTATTGCGCTAGCTGCCGGCGGATGCGTTCGTGCAGTGATGCGTCGTCGCTGACAAAGGCGATGAAGTGGATCGGCTTGCGAATGCCGGCGACCAGCTGGCGTGTAACCGGGGCGAGGCTGTTGCGATGGGTGTAGGTCCAGTCCTGATCGAAGCGATAGCGATGGCTTAGCCAGGCGAGCAGACCGACGGCGATCAAAAAAAGCGAGATGAAGATCAGGGAGTTGATCCTGAGGTGCCAGCGTGTGGTGCGGGAGATATGCATGCGATACCTCAGCGGGGCAGCCGCAGGCCGTCGAGCTGGCGGACGGTGAGAACCAGGAAGGTCAGGATGAACAACAGGTAGTAGGCGAGATCACTGCTCCTGAATTCTCCGCGCAAAAACGACAGGAAATGACTGAATTGCGAGAGGTAGATGAATAGCTGGCTGGCGGTGTTCTGCGAGGTGCCGGAGATGTACAGAACGACCAGGAACAGTAATAGGCCGAAGGTGCCGACCGCAGCCAGCGTCGGCTGCCCAGTGAGGCTGGAGATATAGAGCCCGGCAGCCGAGAAGGAGGCGAGTAATAACACCAGCCCAAGCACTGCCGCCGCCAGGTGTCCCCAGTCGAGATGGGTGCCGAGCGAAAGCGATAGTGGCATCAGCGAGACCATGAGAATCATCAGTAGCATGAAGCTCATGAGCCCGAGATATTTGCCGAGTACGATCTCGGTCACCGAGACTGGCGCCGAGGTGAGTAAAGGCAGGGTGCGACTTTGGAGCTCCTCGCTGAAGCTTCGCATGGTGAGCAACGGGGAGACTGCCAGCATGATGATACCGGACCACATGAACAGCGGCGAGACGACCAGTTCGGTCACGCCCGGTGCGCCGGAGATGCCGGTTAGCCGGGGTTCAATCGTATCGATGAAATTTTGCAGCGTGCTCAGGAAGATCAGGGCGAGGACAAACTGGACGATGGCGAGCACAACCCAAGCCAGTGGCGAGTAGAACATGCGCCTAAATTCGAGTCGGGCGATCGTCAGAATCATGCCGACAGCTCCTCAATATCCTCGTGTTCATGGTAGATCGTGTTCAGGAAGGCCTGTTCCAGGCTGGCGCGTTCGGGGTGAGTTCGCGAAGTCCCCAGTCGCGCGCGACTGCTTGCTCGGCGATACGTTCGGCGGGACTGTATTCGGCGGCATGTTCTATGCGAAAGCGCCCATCTGCCTGCGCCTGAACGGAGATGACGCCTTCGATTGCGTTCAGCTCGTGGGCGCTCGGCGGGGTGGAGAAGGCGACCTTCAGGGTGGTGCTGGGCCGTTGCTCGGCCAGATGCTGCAGGGTGTCGGTGAACACGGTATGTCCACGGTTGATGATCATGACGCGGTGGCAGGTGGCTTGCACCTCGGCAAGTATGTGCGTCGACAGGATTACGCCGTGTTCGCAGCACAGCTCACGGATCAAATCCCGGATTTCGCGGATCTGCAACGGATCGAGACCCACGGTGGGTTCGTCGAGAATGATCACGGCGGGTTGGTGGACGATGGCCTGGGCGATGCCGACCCGCTGTTGAAAACCCTTGGAGAGGATCGCGATCAGCGCGCGTCCGGCATCCTCTAGCCCTGTGCGCGACTTGGCCAATTCGACTGCTTCGGTCGTTTCCCTACGAGGGATGCCGTGTAGGCGCGCGGCATAGCGCAGGTATTCGTCGACGGTCAGGTCGTGATAGAGGGGGGGGTGCTCGGGCAGATAGCCGATGTGGCGCTTGGCCTTGCGCGGTGCGTCTAGCAGGTCGATGCCCTTAATGTGAATACGTCCGGCGCTGGGCGCGAGGTTGCCGCTGATCATGGACAGCGTGGTGGATTTGCCGGCACCGTTGGGGCCGAGCAGGCCAAGCACCTCGCCGGATCGTAATTCCAGGGAAATACCTTGCACCGCGCAGTGGTTACCGTAATAACGGGCGAGCCCGCGTGCCTCGATCAGGGGCGTGTCGGTCATGGGGCGGTGTGTTGTCCGTCGGTTGATTGATGATGCATGGCCATGTGACGTCCGTGCAGTAGGCGCTGAGCCTTTGTCCAAGAACACGGTGCGATGGTTCCCCAAGATCATTTTTAGGGCCATCGAATATGAATTCGTATTGCTTATGGTACGCGTGCCCACCCCATCGGGCAGGCTTACCCTACTCCGAGGGGGTGAGGGTGTGTCAATGGACGCTGATCGGTGCCTCCGATATAGTGAACATACTGGTTCAAAGGGGATTCGAACATGACTTTTTCGTTATCCATGCTGTATGGATATCTTCAGTTGCCGTGGTGGGGTTACGTGCTGGTCGCACTCGCGCTGACCCATGCGACGATCGTGACGGTGACGCTGTTTCTGCACCGCTGTCAGACCCATCGCGCACTCGACATGCACCCGTTGCTGCAACACTTCTTCCGTTTCTGGCTGTGGCTGACTACCGGCATGGTGACCCAGGAATGGGTGGCGATCCATCGTAAGCACCACGCCAAATGCGAGACCCTGGAAGATCCCCACAGCCCGCACGTCTACGGTATCAAGAAGGTTATGCTGGAAGGCGCTGAGTTGTATCACGCCGAGTCCATGCATCCGGAGACCATGGCGCACTACGGACACGGTACACCGGACGATTGGCTGGAGCGTCACGTCTACTCGCGACACAATCTCATGGGCGTCACGCTGATGGCGATCATCGATGCGGCGCTGTTCGGCGTTTACGGTATTGCCATCTGGGCGGTACAGATGATCTGGATACCGTTCTGGGCGGCAGGCGTGATCAATGGCCTGGGGCATTATCGTGGTTACCGCAACTACGAAACGACCGACGGCTCCACCAATGTTTCGCCGATCGGCATCATCATTGGTGGTGAGGAAATGCACAACAATCACCATGCCTTCCCCAGTTCAGCCAAATTTTCGATGCGGCCGTGGGAGTTCGATATCGGCTGGATGTACATCCGCATGTTGCAGGCCTTGCGCTTGGTGCGGATCAAAAAAGTGGCACCTCGCCCGCTGTTCGTGGCGAACAAGGATAAGCTGGACGTGGATACAGCCCGTGCAGTGGTCGTTGGCCGGCTGCACCTGATGGCCAATTATGCCCGCCAGGTCATGCTGCCGGTGTTGCAGGAAGAACTGCACAAGGCTGACGACTCCTGCCGTCGACTGCTCAAGCAGGGACGCCGGGCGCTGGTGCGCGAGGAATCCCGTATGGATGAGCGCGCGCGTATGCGTCTCGCCAGTGCGCTGGAGAGCTGTGAGTCATTGAACACGGTCTACCAGTTCCGGTTGCGTCTGCAAGCGCTGTGGAGCCGTACGCAGGCCACCGACAAGCTGCTGGGGTCTTTGCAGGAATGGTGCGTGCAGGCCGAGGCGAGCGGGATTCGCGCGTTGCAGGAGTTCGCCCGCGACCTGCGCGGGTACTCACTGGACAAGACCGCGGTTTCCCGTTAGCGGGGGAGACGATGAGGAACCAGGCCCGGCCCTGCGTGTTTGTGGGGACGGGCCTTTTTGCATGCGCAGAGCGAATGCGTGGAGACGGCAAATCGTACGAACCCGGGAACGCATAAGGCCCGGCAGTTGCCTGCCGGGCCTTATGCGTTCGATCCGACCTTGTCGGCCGGATGGATATGCTGTTACTTGATCTTGCCTTCCTTGTAAGACACATGCTTACGGACGACGGGATCGTATTTCATGATCTCCATCTTTTCTGGCATGTTCCGCTTGTTCTTGGTCGTGGTATAGAAGTGACCCGTCCCGGCGGAGGAGATCAGTCGAATCTTTTCGCGAGCACCCTTGGCCATCGTTCTGCTCCTTAAACCTTTTCACCGCGGTTGCGGATTTCCGACAGAACGGTTTCGATACCTTTCTTGTCGATGATGCGCATACCGTGCGAGGAGACGCGCAGGTTCACCCAGCGCTGTTCGCCCTCAACCCAAAAACGGTGGCTATGCAGATTGGGCAAAAAGCGGCGGCGGGTCTTGTTATGGGCGTGGGAAACATTGTTCCCACTAAGAGGGCGTTTGCCCGTCACCTGACAAACTCTGGCCATGCGCGACTCCAAAACTCAGTATTCCTAAGAGGGCCGGAATGTTATGCCATCGACCGTGCGATGGCAAGCTCGGCGCTCGCTGGCGGGGGCGTCGGTCGGCCGTTATAGTGATGGGCTGGCTGGGAGCGAGACAAATGGATCGTATTTTCATACAAGGTTTGAAGGTGGCCGCCGTCATTGGGGTGCATGAATGGGAGCGGCGCATCACGCAAACCCTGTGCGTGGACCTGAGTTTCGCGGCGGACGTCCGCCGCGCGGCGGCCAGTGATGCGCTGGAAGACACGGTTGACTATGCCGCAGTGGCGGCCCGTTTGCGTGCTCTGGGCGAGGAGGCGGCTTTCGGGTTGGTCGAAACCTTCGCGGAGCGCTGCGCCGAGCGCGTGATGACGGAATTCGATGTGTCGTGGGTGCGTGTCGGCGTGACCAAGGATGTGGCCTTGCCGGGGCGTACGGAGGTGGGCGTGGTGATCGAACGCGGCGTACCGCCCGAGTCTGCGCCGTGAGCACGCGCCGTCTTCGTTTTTTGGGCACTGGCGATTCCGAGTCGATGCGCTTCTGGAATACCAATCTGTTGCTTGAGAGCGAGGGGCGGCGCCTGCTGATCGATTGCGGCTACACAGTCAAATATGCCCTGCGCGATGTTGGTCTGACGCTGGCGGATATCGACGCGATTATGATCACCCATGTGCATGCCGATCATGCCTTCGGTCTTGAGCGCGCAGGGTACGAGACACGCTACACCCTTGGGCGACGCATTCCGCTGATCCTCGAACCGGACATCCTGCCGGCGCTGTGGGAGCACACGCTCAAGGGCAGCATGGGGTTGAGCAGCGACGGGGAAAACCGACTGGAGGACTTTTTTGACGTACAGCCAGTCGTTGGGCATTGCTTCGAGTTTGCCGGTTGTGCGCTGCGCACCTTCCCGACCGAACACACCCCCGGCATGGCCACCTATGGCTTGATCTTCGATGATGACGTGATCTTCACTGCCGACAGCAAGCCGTTGGACTGGTTAGCAGCGGATCGTAGCGCGCGGCGCATACTCCATGACTGCAGTCTGCAGTCATGGAATCCCGTACATGCGACGCTGGGCGAGTTGATTGAGGCTTATCCCCGCACGGTGCGTGAACGGTTACTTGCGATCCACTACGGCGACACGCTGGAGGCGCATCGGGGTCTGATCGAACGCGAGCTGGGCGGGGTGGCCGATCAAGGTGGGGAGATCGCCTGGGGATGAATGCCCAGTATCCGCGCGTGGCAGGCTATGTGATCGGCATCGGCAGCAATATCGATCCCGAAGCCAACGTGCCGCGGATACTCGATGCGCTGCTGCGGCATTTCGGCCACCTGAGCATGAGTCGGATTTTGCGCACACAGCCGGTCGACATGGCTTCGGCACGGGAGTTTTTCAATCTGGCGGTGTTTGTGGAGACGCAGATCGCGCCTGCCGCCCTCAAGAATATCTGCAACGGGATTGAATGTGCCTTGGGGCGTGATCGGGGTGATCCGTCACGGGCACTCAAGGACCGGGTGGCCGATCTCGATATTTTGTTCGCACTCGACCCCGGCGAGCCGCTACCAGCGCTCGCGCAAGTTGACGGCGTCTATTTTCAGCCGGTCGTCGCCGATATCTATGGCCTACTGGGTCTGCCGGTGACAGCAGGAGGGGTAGCGGGTGTGACGATTCGCCTGGGCGAGGTTTCAGCGGGCGAGGTGCCGGCCACCATCCACCGGGATGGACGTACCGGTCAGATAGTCGTTGTCGAGCAGCGCCCTTAGTGCGCGATAAACCGCTTCAGGACCACCTTCGCGGCCTAGTGGCGTTTCCGCGAGTACGCGGCGACGCATTTCCGGGGTATGGCTGTCCTTGAACAGGATCGGCCCTGGTTGCAGGCAGTTGACCTTGATCCGGGGCGCATAGCGCTTGGCGAAGGATTGGCTGAGGTTTTCGAGTCCGGCCTTGGTCGCGCAATAGAGGTCGAACTCGGGTTTGGGGCTCAAGGCGAAAATATCAGTGATGTGCACGATATCGGTGGGCGAGTCGTTGGCATCGGCACCCGCGTGGAGCAGCTCGACCAGGCCCGTATTGATCAGATAGGGTGCGAGCATATGGATCGCGCAGAAGGTCTCGAACATCGCAGCGGCGGCGCTGGGTTCGGGGGGGTGGGTGTGAAGGCCGAGGCGTTGTGCACGATCGCGCGTAGCGCTGGCGTACCTGCGCGCACGGCCTCAACCAGCCCGAGGACACCGTCCGTCCGGTCGAAGGCCGCCTGGATCGTGATGGCTCCGCGTGCGGCCAGGGCTTCGAGCGAAGCGTTCGGTCGATGGTAGTGCGCGATGACCGCGTGACCGTCGTCCAATAGGCGATTGGCTAGATGCAGGCCGACGCGGCGGCCCGCGCCGGTGACGAGTATGGGAAGGTTGTCGCTGGTGGCCACGATGCTGAGTCGGTCGCGTGTGTAGAATGACGAAAGCCAGACTGTACCTCATCCATGCGAACATGTGGCCGGCCGATGCGGGCCGATCCTGGAACCCACGATGAATCAGCACCAGACCGACCGATTGCCGACCCCGACGCCCGAGGCCGCCGCGCTCAGCGAGACGCTGGTTGCCGAGATTGCCGACGAGGTCGCTGCCAGCGGGAGTTGGATCGGTTTTGACCGCTACATGGCACGTGCCCTGTATGCGCCGGGCAAGGGGTATTACAGCGCGGGGCTTGCAAACTTTGGCGCGGCCGGCGATTTCGTCACTGCTCCGGAATTGGGCGAGCTTTTCGCGCGCACCTTGGCTCGGCAGGTCGCAACCGTATTCGCGGCACTGGGCGGTGGCGAGCTGTTGGAATTTGGCGCAGGCAGCGGTGCACTCGCCGCCGCGTTGCTGGACGAATTGGGGCGCCTGGGCGCACTGCCGACGCGTTATGCCATTCTGGAACTCAGTGCCGATCTGCGCGAACGGCAGCGCGAAGCCATCGCCGCGCGTGCGCCGGAGGCCTTGGCGCGCGTGACCTGGCTGACGCACTGGCCCGAGACGCCACTGCGTGGCGTCGTAATCGCGAACGAGGTACTGGATGCCATGCCGGTACGCAGCTTCGGTCTGGCCGGGGGGCGGGTCTGGGAGCATGGCGTTGAGCTTACTCACGAGGGGCTGGGCTGGGCATCGCGCCTAGCAGACTCCGAGTTCGAAGCCGCGGTGCGCCGTTGTCTATTCTTGCCGATCGATGAATACCCCGAGGGTTATCGCGGCGAGATCAATGACCAATTGTTGCCTTGGTTCGAGGGTTTGTCCGCATCGCTGGAGCAAGGCGTGGCGCTGCTGATCGATTACGGCGGTGTAGGCGCGGAAGTCTATCGGCCGGGACGTGTCGACGGCACGCTACGCGCTTATTATCGGCATCGGTTGCTGGATAGCCCGTTCTGGTGGCCCGGTCTGTGCGATCTGACCGCCGATGTCGACTTCACGGCAGCGGCCGTGGCCGCAGAAAACGCGGGTTTGCGCGTGGCTGGCTTCGCGCCTCAGTCGCAGATGTTGTTGACCGGCGGGCTGGAGGTTGTATTTGGCGAGGCCTTCGCGGCCGCGCCGGATGAGCGTGCGCGGTTAAGGCTGGCTCAGGAAGTTAAGCGTCTGACCTTGCCGGACGAAATGGGGGAGCGCTTTTGGGGATTGGCGCTCACGAGGGACTATGACGGTCCACTGCCGGGTTTCGAGGCGCGCGATTTTCGCTATCGATTGATGCGTGACTAGGATGGCAAGGTCGCCCATTGGGTGACCGGATTGATGGGGGGAGCATGCCGCTGACACATTTGTTGGCTCTGGCTGTGTTACAGGGACTGACCGAATTCCTGCCGATCTCAAGCTCGGCACACCTGATTTTGTTACCGCGCCTGCTGGACTGGCCGGATCAGGGGCTGGCATTCGACGTGGCTGTGCATCTCGGTACCTTGAGCGCGGTGGTGATCTACTTCCGGGGCGAGTTGTGGCGTATGGGCCGCGACTGGCTGGCCTCGCTCGCCGGACGGGGCACGACGTCGGAGGCGCGGCTCGCCTGGGCGGTACTGCTGGCGACGGTGCCGGTGGGACTTGCCGGCCTGCTGTTCAAGGGCTGGATCGAGCATGCGCTGCGCACGCCGCTGGTGATTGCAGCCGCGACGCTGGGCTTCGGGCTGCTGCTGGGGCTCTCGGATTGGGCTGGGCGGCGGCAACGCGACGAATACACCTTGGGCTGGCGCGGCGTGCTGGCGGTCGGTTTGGCTCAGGCGCTGGCGCTGATTCCGGGCACTTCGCGCTCAGGCGTCACCATGACCGCAGGTCTGGCGCTCGGGCTTACACGCGAGGCGGCGGCGCGCTTTTCATTCCTGCTTTCGATTCCAGTCATTGTCCTTGCCGGTGGTTTGGAGGTGCGCGATCTGGCGACAGCCGGGGTCGCGGTGGACTGGGCGACCCTATGGCTCGGGGCACTGGTTTCCGGGGCCAGCGCATTGGCTTGTATCCACATCTTCCTGCGACTGATCGCACGTCTGTCGATGTGGCCCTTCGTGTTCTATCGACTGGTACTCGGGTTGGCACTGCTCGTGATCTACAGTTCGTGAACGTTGTCGCCGGGGTGGATGCGCCAGACGCGATTGCGCCCCGAACGCTTGGCTCGATACAAGGCGTCATCGGCTGAGAGCATCAGTTTTTCGGGGTCGCTCAGATCGTCGGGCCAGCAGGCCATGCCGATGCTCATGGTCGGCGACATGGCGTCAAGCGGATCTTCCCAGGCGTGTGTCGCGATGTCGTGGCATAACCGGCCGGCGATCGAGAACGCCTCCTCGGGTTCGGTTTCGGGCAGCAGGCAGAGAAATTCCTCACCACCCCAACGTGCCAACCAGTCGCCCCGACGCATCAGCTGTCTCAGACGTAGGGCGACGGTTTGCAGGACGTGATCCCCCGTCGCATGGCCGTGCAGGTCATTGACGCGCTTGAATTCGTCGAGATCGCAGATCAGCAGAGCGTAGGGTCTGCCCGTACGCAGCGCATTGGCGTGCTCGCGCCCCAGGATGTCATGCATGGCGTGGCGATTGATGAGATCGGTCAGTGCGTCGTGCTCTGCCTGATAGCGCAGTCTTTCGAGTAGCGATTGCTCGGCGCTGATGTCGCGCAAGACCAGTACGCCGCCGTTGGGTGCGGGTGTCTGGTCGAGCGGTACCAATCGTAGCTCTACCCAACGGGGGGCGCTGATGAGCTTGAGTGGGCGCTCATGTCGATAGGGAAGCCCGGTACCGAGTTGATTGAGAAGATGAGTAATCCAGTGTGGGTCTTCGATTTTCAGGGTGGCGGATAATGCTTCGTCGATGCGTGCGCCGACGATCCAGCCGGTGATGTCGCGGGCGGTCGGATTCAGGTAACGGATGTGTCCTGCGAGGTCGAGCGATACCACGCCCTCTTGAAGGGCGCTGAGCACAGCTTCGTGGCGTTGCCGCTCGGCGCTGATGCGCGCCTCCATCTCGACCCGCTCGGTAATATCGCGAATCGTGCCGACACTGACCCGGCCCTCGTGTTCGTCGCCATGGGTGATGCTCACGTCGACCTCGACGTGGATGATGCGGCCATCCTTGCATAGCATGCGCTTGGTGTGGCGCGAAGAGTTGCACTGGCCGACTTCCAGGCTCTGTTTGACCTTGAGATTCATATCGCGGTCGTCGGGATGGACGGTGTCGATCAGGTGGCGGCCGATGGATTCCTCCACGCTGTAGCCGGTCAGTTGCTCCCAGGCGGGGCTCAGGTAGCACCAATACCCATTGCGATGGGTGCGAAAGACCACGTCGCGCAGATGGGCGGTAATGTCCGCAAGTTTTGGCTGCTCATCCAGCATCCGCGTATCGCCTTCTGCAGTTGGAAATGACCGTGAAGGGATGAGAATAGATCAAGTCGTTGGATATGTTCGATGTTGTGTGCGGTTATTCGGTGTTCGGCCGGGGCAGCAAGGTGATGGCTGCTGCGCGCGCGCGGTGCAGGTGTTCGGCCAGTTGGCTGCCCGCGTGGCCTTGAACGATCAGGGGTTGAACGGGCACGGCGCGTGCGGCGGCGAGGGCGGCACGCAGGAAATCAGGCTGCGGATAAGCCTTGGCTTCGAAACCCGGTCGTCCGCGGGCATCGGCCTCACAAGCGAGCAGGAACTGTTCGAACCGTTCGGGACGGCGGAAGGCGTCGACACCTTCGAGCAGTTTGAGAATGGTGTCGGCGCGCATCACCAGTACCTTGTGTACGTTGCCGTGTTCGCGTGCCGTCAGTCGCGCGAGGTCGCGGAAGTCGTTGGGTACCTTGAGGCGGGCGCAGAGCGCGGTGACCAGGCGCTCGCCGCGTGCCTCGTGTCCGCGGTGACTGGGCCATTCTCCGGGGGGCGTCAGGCCCTTGCCCAGGTCATGCACCAGTGCCGCGAAGCGGACCAACGGTTCCGACGACAAACGAGCGGCTTGCTGCAGCACCAGCATGGTGTGCACGCCGGTGTCGATCTCGGGGTGCCACTGTGGTGGTTGCGGTACGCCCCAGAGGCGATCCAGTTCGGGGACCAGCTTCGCCAGCGCACCGCAGGTGCGCAGGGTCTCGAAGAAGCTTTCGGGTGCGGGCGCGGCAAGCGCGCGTACCAGTTCCTGCCAGACGCGCTCGGGCACCAGGGCATCGACCTCGCCGGCGGCGGTCATGTCGCGCATTAGGGCGAGCGTCTCGTCGGCGATACGAAAGCCCAGCGGCACGAGGCGCGCGGCGAAGCGGGCCACGCGCAGAATGCGCACCGGATCCTCTGCGAAGGCAGGAGAGACGTGCCTGAGCACTCGCTGGTCGAGGTCTTGGCGTCCGCCGTAGGGATCGACGAGGCTGCCGTCTGCACGGCGTGCGATGGCGTTGATCGTCAGATCGCGCCGGCGCAGGTCTTCCTCCAGCGTCACATCCGGGGCCGCATGCACCGCAAAGCCGTGATAACCCGCGGCGGTCTTGCGCTCAGTCCGCGCCAGTGCATATTCCTCACCGGTATCCGGGTGCAGGAAGACGGGGAAGTCCTTGCCGACCTGCTTGAAACCCAGGCGCAGCATCTGCTCGGTGGTGCTCCCGACCACGACCCAGTCGCGCTCCTTGATCGGCAGGCCGAGCAGGCCGTCGCGCACGGCACCGCCCACCAGGTAAATTTCGTCGGGCATCGGGCGCGTCGCCATGAACGGCCTAATACTGGCTGAGATCACGCAGGCGGTCGTAGTGTCGCTGCGGGGTCTGGTTGCCGAGATATTGCGGGGCGATGCCCTCCAGTGCGGTGGGGCAATGCGCTACGTTGGGTGGGCATATGCTGTCGATGGCCAGCGAGCGGTAATTGTCCATCGTGAATAATTTGCCAGGCAGCCGCTCCAGGACCAATGCCTGGACGCGAGCGGCCCAGTCGGGGAGCCCTACAATGCGTCGACGCAGGCCCTTCACACGAGCCACGTAGATGACCAGCTCGCGCAGGGTATAGCGCTTGGGGCCGCACAGATCGATGCGCGCGCCATGATTGCGAGTGTCGCTGAGGGCCGTCGCGAAGGCGTCGGCGACGTCACCGACGTAGACCGGCTGCAAGCGGGCCTCCGGGCAGGCGAGCGGGAACACGGCAGGGATGGTGTCGAGCAGCATGGCGAAGTGACTGAGGAAGTCGCCGCCGGGTCCAAAGATCACCGAGGGCCGTAGACTGGTGACAGCGAGCGCGGGACCGCTGAGTGTGTGCACCAGGGTCTCGGCCTTGGCTTTGGTACGTAGGTAGTGGCTGGTGCCGGGCGTGTTTTCCGCGCCCAGGGCGCCCATATGGAGTAGGCGACTGACGCCCTTGCCCTGGCAGGCATTGACGACCTTGTTGGCGAGCTCGACGTGCGCGTGCTCGAACCCGCGTCCGTCGCGACCGCGCTCGTTGAGGATACCGACCAGATTGACGACGGCCTGGCAGCCCTCGAAAACGCGTGCGAGGCATTCGGGGTCATGCACATCGGCCTCGACGAGCTGTATACCGTCGAGCAGTTGCAGATCCCGATGGCGTTGCGGGTGCCGGGTGGGTATGCGTAGCTGGAGTCCGTGGGCACTGAGGCGTGCGGCGAGATGGCGTCCGACGAAGCCGGTACCGCCGAGTATGCAGACGCGGGTCAACTTCATGGGCTAAGTTCGTTCCTGATGGAAAGTTCGCTCGTGCAGGGTTTTAACCACTGTTTTATAGTGGAAACGCGCTCTGTTTTGGAGGGATGGCGCAGGCTAAATCATACCGGTATCCAGTCGGGCCTGCCAAAATGGTGTGCGGTGTGGATGAGGGTGTGGCCGCTGGCATGATTTGAGGGCGAGGCATGACGCGATCGGGAGCGGTCACGCACTGGCGACGGAGGTTGTTCTGGTGGGTGCGCGCGTTGTCGCTGGCGGTCTGTGTCGGTCCGCTTGTGGTCTTGGCGGCACCGGTTGGAGCGGCGCCGGTGATCGGAGCGATACGCTTCGAGGGTAACCGAGTGACACGCGATGTTGTGTTGCGCCAGCAGTTGCTCATTCGCGTCGGTGAGCCTCTGATGCCGTCAGCAGTCGAGACCTCGCGTCAAGCCATCATGAATCTGGGATTGTTCGTGCGGGTCCAAGATCGCGTATCACCAATGCCAGATGGCCGGGTGGCGGTGATCTTCACCGTCAAGGAAAAAACCTATACCTGGGTGCTGCCGCGTCTTGGTCGTACCGCCGACGGTGACATTAGTTATGGCGGGCAGTTGGAGTTCGACAACGTGTTCGGGCTGGATCAGCGACTCAAGCTGATTGCCGAACAGAAGCAAATTGCAGGTGGCGGCACCTCCGATCAGCAAAGCGTGGAGTACGCCGCCGCGCGCCTACCCGGTAGCGCCTACGGCTTCAGTGCAAAGCTCGGCGCTACCGAGCAGCGTGAACTGCTATACGCTCCCGATGGGGCGGAGGGCGTGTACCGCAACCGGGTGTCGACGCTAAATGTATCGCTGACGCGTTGGTTGAATCGAGATGGCCTCAACAGCGGTTGGAGCACCGGATTGGGTCTCGGGGTGAGCGAGATTGGCTACCGGTATCTCTCGGGGAGGCCGGGCCTTGCCGCCTCGGGCCGCGAGGTCGGTGTGAATACAAATATCGGCTACACGCGTGTGCGGCTGGGTCGCTACGGTTACCGGCAGGGTGTGGAGTACGGCTTGAGTCTGGGTGCGGGTGGGCGGCTCATCGGCAGTCATTACAGTCAGCTTGGCGTAGGCGGTTATTACCGTCGTTACCGACGGTCGGAAGGTGGGGCGGAAAACCTCAATTACCAACTGCGCTTCGGCTTCAGCAGTCGGACGTCGAGTCTGGGGCCGGCTTATACCCTGGGTGGCGCCGATACCTTGCGTGGCTACGTCCGCGATTCGCTGGAGGGCAACGCCTACGTGCTGGCCAACGTCGAATATCTGCACCCGATGTTCGGGCGCCCGCTGCTGCGTGGCGTGCTGTTTACCGATCTGGGTAATGCTTGGTATCGCGGAGACAGTGCCCCGTGGCGGCTTGATCCGGCGTTCGGAGTGGGGGTGCGCTGGCATATCGACTGGCTGGTAAACGTGGACCTGCGCGTGGATATGGCCTATGCGGTCGGCCAGAGGCGCTACCAGGTTTACGCGGGGTCGCGCTCGATGTTCTGAATTCAGCCGCCGGTCATGGACATGAAGCGCACGACCTTGGTCGGTTGCTCACGGAATTCGTGCCGTTCGGGTTTGAGGTCGATGGCCTGGCGCAGGGCGCCTTCCAGACCGGCATCGTCGATACCGGCACGTAGCAAGGGGCGCAGTTCCAGTTTGTCCTCCTGTCCGAGGCAGAGGTAGAGCGTACCTTCCACGGACAGGCGTACGCGGTTGCAAGTCTCGCAGAAGTGCTGAGAAATGGGTGTGATGAAGCCGATGCGCAGTCGGGTGCCGGCGACCTGGACGTAGCGGGCAGGACCGCCGCCAGGCATGACGCCAGGAATCAACTCGAAGCGTCGGGCAAGGCGCGCCTTGACGGTCTGGAGGTCGAGGTATTGATCGCCTGCATTGCGCCCGGTATCACCCATAGGCATGGTCTCGATGAAGCGCAGAGTGAAATCGTGGTCGATGCAGAACTGCACCATGTCCTCTATTTCGTCGTCGTTCACCCCGCGCATGGCCACCATGTTGATTTTGATGGGGCCGAATCCGGCGGTCTTCGCAGCCATCAGGCCGGAAAGGACCTTGTCCAGCTTGCCACCGGTGATTGACTTGAAGCGTTCCGGCTTCAGTGTGTCGAGGCTGACGTTGATGCGCGAAATACCAGCCTCGCGCAGCGCTACTGCAGACTTCGACAGGCGTGTGGCATTGGTGGACAGCGATAGATCCTCGATACCTGGGAGGTCCGCCAAGCGGCGGGCCAGGAGCGGCAGGTCTTTGCGAACCAAGGGCTCGCCGCCGGTCAGGCGTACGCGACGCACGCCCAGTCGTCCGAAGGCCGCGATAACGCGCTCGATTTCGTCGAAGTCGAGCCATTCCGCCGGTTCGCTGAAGTCTTTGAATCCACGTGGCATGCAGTAGCTGCAGCGGAGATCGCACTGGTCGGTGACCGATAGGCGGACGTATTCGATAGGGCGGTTGAAGCGATCGATCAAAGTCGTCATGGCGGGCAGTATACGCCCGGCGGCTGGGCTCGAATACTTGACAAAACTGCGGGTTATCGGGTTTTCGATGTGAACAATAAGTATTTTTTTTGTTCCATTAATTTTTTCGATTAGAAAATAAAAAAGACTAGTTTGAGTCTGGCCGCTGCGAGGGTCAGACTGCACTGTCTATGTTGTCGGACACAGTAGCCAGAGGTTCTGCATGAGCGCGATCCCCGAATTCGAAAACCACGAGAAACAGGAAGTCAAATACACCACCTGTTACATGTGTGCCTGCCGCTGCGGAATCAAGGTCACCGTGGAGGACAATCAGGTTCGCTTCATCCAGGGCAACCGCAACCATCCGATCAATAAAGGCGTGCTCTGTGCCAAGGGCAATGCCGGTATCATGAAGCAGAATTCGCCAGCCAAGCTGCGTTCCCCGTTGCTGCGTAAGCAGGGTAGCGAGCGCGGGAGCGGCGAATTTGAGGAAATCTCGATGGAGCGCGCGCTCGATATTCTGACCGAGCGCCTGCAGAAGATCCGCGAGACCGATCCCAAGAAGCTGGCCTATTTCACCGGTCGTGACCAGATGCAGGCACTGACCGGCCTGTGGGCCAGCCAGTTCGGCACCATCAACTGGGCGGCCCACGGTGGCTTCTGCTCGGTGAACATGGCCGCGGGTGGTCTGTACACGATGGGGCATGCCTTTTGGGAGTTCGGTGATCCCGATTGGGATCGCACGAAGTATTTCATGATGTGGGGCGTGGCCGAGGATCATGCCTCCAACCCGATCAAGATCGGTCTGGAAAAAATCAAGCGTCGTGGTGCCAAGTTCGTGGGCGTCAATCCCGTACGCACGGGTTACCAGGCGATCGCTGACGAATGGGTGCCGATACGTCCGGGTAGCGACGCGATGTTCGCCCTGTCGATGGCGCATGTGCTGCTCAAGCACGAGCAGTTCGACTGGGAATTTTTGATTCGCTATACCAACACCCCGTGGCTGGTGATCAATACCCCTGGCGAACAGGGTGATGGCCTGTTCGTCCGTGATGCCGATGGCAAGCCGATGGCCTGGGACATGGTCAGTGAGGCCTTCGTCGACGCCACGCGAGCAGACATTCAGCCGGCATTGTTCTGGGAAGGTAAGGGTCCGGATGGACGGCCTGTCAAGAGTGCGATGTCGCTTCTGGCCGAGAAATATCTCGACGAGCAATACGCCCCGAAGAATGCGGAGCAGGTGACGGGTATCCCGGCCGAGACCATCGAGCGTCTGGCGCTGGAGATGGCGCATGTCGCATTCAAGGAAACCATCGAGGTCGAGGCTGAGTGGACCGACTGGGCCGGGCGCAAGCACGACAAGTTCATTGGACGCCCCGTGTCCATGCACGCGATGCGCGGTATTTCGGCGCATTCCAACGGCTTCCAGGCTTGCCGCGCGATTCATCTGGTGCAGGTGCTGCTGGGCTCCATTGACTGCCCCGGCGGCCATCTGGCCAAGCCGCCTTACCCCAAGCACATCCCGCCGTCGATCAAGCCGGCCAAGGAAATGGCGCCGAATACGCCGCTCAAGAGCCCGCCACTGGGCTTCCCCAAGGCGCCGGAGGATCTGGTCATCGACGCCGACGGCAACCCGCTGCGCATCGACAAGGCATTCTCCTGGGATGCGCCGATTTCCAATCACGGTTTAATGCATATGGTCATCACCAATGCCGTGAAGGGCGATCCCTACCCGATCGACACGCTGATGTTCTTCATGGCGAACATGGCCTGGAATTCCAGCATGAATACCAAGGAGATGCAGGATCTGCTGCGCACACGCGGCGAGGATGGTGAATACAAAATCCCCTTCCTGGTCGTGTCCGATGCCTTCCACTCAGAGATGGTCAACTTCGCCGATCTGGTGATTCCGGACACCACCTACCTCGAGCGCTATGACACCATTTCGATGCTCGATCGTCCGATTTCTGAGGCGGATCTGGCCGCCGACGCGATCCGTCAGCCGATCATTAAGTCCGATCGGGACGTGATGGCCTGGCAGGAGGTTCAGGTCGAGTTGGCCGGTCGCCTCAAGTTCCCGGCCTTCACTAACTCGGACGGCACGCGCAAGTTCAAGGACTACAAGGATTTCATCGTCAACTACGAGAAGGAGCCGGGCATCGGTTTCCTGTCGGGTTGGCGTCTGGACGAAGATGGGAACGAAGTCCATCTTCGCGGCAAGCCGAATCCGAAGCAATGGGAACGCTATATCGAGAACCAGTCGTTCTTCGCCTATCACCTGCCGGAGCACACGCGCTACTACCGCTTTGCCAACAAGGATTACTTGGCGTTGGCCAAACATGCCGGCTGGGTGGGCTCGACAGACCCGATCATCATGGAGCTGTATTCCGAGACGTTGCAGAAATTCCGTCTTGCCGGGCAAGGGCTGTACGATGGTCCGCAGCCGAGCAAGCCGGAACACAAGGAGCGGATGGTGAAATATTTCTCGCCGCTGCCTGAGTACTACAAGCCGTTGGAGCAGTGTCGGATCGATGAGGATGAATACCCCTTCCACGCCGTCAACCAGCGCCCCATGTTCATGTACCACTCGTGGGATTCTCAGAACGCGTGGCTGAGGCAGATCATGTCGCAGAACTACTTGTTCATGAGCCGCCAGCGGGCCGTCGAGATGGGTATCGCGGACAAGTCCTGGGTCTGGCTGGAGTCGCACAATGGACGGGTTCGCGTGCAGGTCAAGCTGATGGAAGGCGTCGAGCGCAACACCGTGTGGACCTGGAATGCCATCGGCAAGCAGGCCGGCGCCTGGGGTCTCAAGCCTGAGGCCAACGAGGCGACCAAGGGCTTTCTGATGAACCACCTGATTCGTGAGCTGCTGCCGCGCAAGGGCGATGCGGTGGATAACATCACCAATTCAGATCCGGTGACCGGGCAGGCGGCCTGGTATGACCTGCGCGTGAAGATCACGCCGGCCGCACCGGGAGAGACCGGTAGCTGGCCGACCTTCGATACCATCAAGCGGCTGCCGAATGTGGCGGAATCACCGGATGTGCTGCGCTATCACTCGCACGAGCCAGTGGGCATACGGCGCGATCTTAGCGATGTGCTGACCCGCGGCCAGAAATAACGAAATAAGGAGCTAGGACCATGCGACTCGGTCTCGTCATCGATCTGGATACCTGCGTTGGCTGTCACGCCTGCGCGGTGGCCTGCAAACAGTGGAACACCTCGGGCACAACCGGCCCGCTGACCGACTACCGCCCGTATGGGGCCGACCCGAGCGGCGTCTGGTTCAATCGTATCCGCCATTACGAAGTGGGCGAGTATCCCAACAGCAAGACGATCAATTTTCCGATGTCCTGCATGCACTGCGAGGACGCAGACTGCGTGACGGTATGCCCGACAGGGGCGTCCTACAAGCGAAAGGAAGACGGGGTGGTCCTGATCGACCAGACCAAGTGCATGGGCTGCAACTACTGTTCGTGGGCCTGTCCCTACGGTGCCCGCGAGCTGGATCGCGAGTCCGGCACGATGAAAAAATGCACCCTGTGCATCGACCGTATTTACGACGAGACGCTCGCGGAGATAGACCGTCAGCCAGCCTGCGTGATCACCTGTCCGGCGCACGCACGCTTCTTCGGTGACTTCGACGACCAGAATTCCGAGGTCAGCCGCTTGGTGCGCGAGCGCGACGGAATGCAACTGATGCCCGAGTTGGGGTACAACCCGACCAACCGTTACCTGCCGCCGCGCATCAACACGCCGATCCCCACCGAGGATGTACGTCGCGACAGCCTCGCCGGCAAGGTCAAGGAATGGGTCAACAAGGCGGTGGCGCGCTGAGCCGCGCCGGTCCACTGCACGTAAGCTTGAGGTAAGTCACCATGCATCCGGCATTGTCAGTCATTTTTTTCACCGTCGTTTCCGGCGCGGGTTTCGGGCTGTATTCGCTCACCGCAATCCTGCAGCTATTTCGTCTCGGGCCGGCGATGGACCGCTCCGAGCTACTCACCGCGCTGATCACCGCCTTCGTGCTGATCGTGGCCGGCCTGATCTCTTCCACCGGCCATCTGGCCAATCCGAAGAACGCTTGGCGTTCCTTTATGCGGGTCAAGACCTCGTGGCTGTCGCGTGAGGCGGTGTTGGCCGTGATCTTCTTCCCCTTTGGCTTTCTCTACTTGCTGGGTGTTTACCTTTATGGCGCCCATGTCCCGGCGTTTTTCGGGCTGATGGGGTTGATTGGTATCGTGCTCGGTTTTATGACCGTCTTCGCGACGGGCATGATCTACGCGTGCCTCAAGACTATGCGCCAGTGGAACACCCCGCTGGTACCGGCCAATTACCTGCTCATGGGGTTGACGTTGGGTGCGTTGTTCCACTTGGCGATCGAGGCCTATTACGGGGCGAATCTTCAGTTCATCACCGGTGTGGCCGGTACGGCACTGGTCATGACCGGGGTGATGAAGGGCATCTACTACTACTGGATTATCAAGACCAGCGGGCCGAGCATCAATACCGCCACGACCTTCACGCGCGCGACGGTGCGCCTGTTGGATGTGGGGCATACGGCAGGTACCTTTCTGACGGAAGAATTCGGTTATCAGGTGGAGGCCGGTCGCCTGCTCATGCTGAAGGCGCTGGTATTCGGATTCGGGTTCATTTTGCCCTTGATCCTGATCGTAGCCGCGGCGGCGTCTCAGGGCGCTGGCTTTTTGCTGGCAACGTTGGCTGTATTGTCGTCACTTGCGGGTAAGGGCATTGAACGCTGGCTGTTCTTCGCGGAGGCGCGCCACGTGGTTAATCTGTACCACGGAGCACAGCACACCTAATTTTGGCTCCGTGTCGTATCACGCAAGACGCCCGCATACAGCGGGCGTCTTGCGTTTTAGCGTACATACCTACCGGATGTGAGTTGTCTCTGCATCTTGGCATCTGCGGGGCGCGTCGAGGCTGCGTTGTTCGATCGTAACGCTTTCGCTATGTGAGGTTTCGAGCTTTATAAGAGGGCGGCGGCGAGGTGTTCGTATGCCGCTTTTGACTGTAAGGGTACCTACCCGCAGGTGTCCTGGACGCTCTCGTACGCGATGTTTTCACGAGCCTGTGCGCAATGGCTGGGCCAGCATGACTGGGTCAGCGGTGGGGGCGCGATCCTAGTGTCGGTGGTGTCGCCACTGCAGCAACTGCTGGATCAGGGAGCCGACGCCGATCAGCATCACCACGATCATGACCAGAATGAAGGCGAGTCCAAGGTGGGCTAGGTTATGGATGTGTAGCCCCGTTGCGATGCTCAGGTCTGCCCAATGAGGCGCGAGCAGGCCAAAGAGCCCACCGGCGATGAAGACGATGCCACCCCAGCTCAGTGTGCGCCCTGCGGTGATCAGCGCAATGCGCCGTATCGCTTCTGCGGGCAGCCCGATGCGCTGCGCCGTCAGGCCGATGAGCGCACCCGAAATTGCCTGTACGAGGGTCGTGCCCAGGCCGAATAGGGCGCCTGGCAGCCAACCGAGTGCCGGACCTGGCATGGCAGGCGCGAGTACGGTGTAAATGATGAGTGCGAAGGCACCGACGCCCCAACCAGCGATAAATCCGTGTATCAGCGGCATCCACGGACGAGGTGTGCGTAACGCGTCTGTCGCGAGAGGTGTCTGGCGTGGACGCCATAAATGGAAATGATGGCCTCCGCGGACATAACGCCCACCTAGCCACATCGCCGTACCTACGATGAGGTAAACGTAGTAATTGAGGTGCGCGGATGCCGTGAACCAGTGGTCCAGTGTGAGATAGGCCAGTTCGCTGGCGAGCGCGCGCTGGACGGTGAACGCCAGTGAGAAGCTCAGGCCTGCGATGAGGCCGCGTCGCGTGGAGTAGCCGCCGATGGCATAGCTGTACGTGATCGGCCAGGTATGTTCGTCGGGTGTGATCCCGTGCACGATACCGAGCACGAATGCGGTGGTGAGCGCGGTGCCAAGGCCGAGGTCGGCGGAAGGTGCCCAGAGGTCGATCACGTGGCGATTCGTTAACTCAAAGTGTCCAGGTCAACCGGGATTGGGTGTCGGTTTGCGGCGTCGTCGTCGATGGGCGCCGTCCGTGCGTGGTTTGTCTTCGCTGACCTTGCCTGCATGTGGCGGCTTCGATTCGCTACGCCCTGGACCGCGAACCGGGTGGCGCTTGCGCTCGTGGCGTATCTGCGCCCTCGGTTCCTTCAGGAGCGCGGGCTCGACGACCTGCGATTGGATCTTCATCCCGATATAGGCCTCAATCTCCGGTAGATAGAAGGCGGTATCCTCGCAGGCGAAGCTAATGGCGTCGCCTTCTGCGCCGGCACGCGCGGTTCGTCCAATACGGTGGACGTAGTCTTCTGGAGATTGCGGAAGGTCGTAATTGAAGACATGGGAGACGTCAGGTATGTGCAGGCCGCGTGCCGCCACGTCGGTTGCCACCATGATTGACATTTCGCCGCTGGTGAAAGACTTGAGTAGGTTTTGGCGCTTGTTCTGCGGTACATCACCGGAGAGCAGGGCGGTTGGGTAGCCATTGTCCTCAAGGTATGCGGTGATTTCCTCAGCCGCACGCTTGGTGTTCGTGAAGACGATGCTGCGTTCCGGTTGTTCGCGCTCCAGCAGGCCGAGTAACAAGGGAATCTTTTCGCGGTTGGACGGGAAGTACACTTCCTGCCTCACGCGCTCGGCCGTGACCTGCTCCGGTTCGATACGCACGGTTTGCGGGTTGTTCATGTGTTCGTAGGCCAGTTCCATGACACGATACGACAGTGTGGCCGAAAACAGCATGGACAGGCGGTGTTCCGGGGTCGGCATGCGGCGGAGCAGGAAGCGGATGTCTTTGATGAAACCGAGATCGAACATGCGGTCCGCTTCGTCGAGCACCATAACCTGGAGTGCGCGCAGGTCGAAGACGTGCTGCTTGAAATAATCGATGATGCGTCCGGGCGTACCGATCAGTACGTCTACGCCTTCTTCCAGGCTGCGACGCTGCTTGTCGTAATCAACGCCACCGTAGATCAATCCCAGACGCAGGCCTGTATGGTGCCCCAGGGCTTCGGCATCCTTGTGGATCTGGATGGCGAGTTCACGCGTGGGCGCCAATACCAGCGCACGTGGCTGATTGGCCTTACGTGGCTCGGCGGACGGGTGGCTGAGCAGACGATTGAAGGTGGCGATGAGGAAGGCGGCGGTCTTTCCGGTGCCGGTCTGCGCTTGCCCCGCCGCGTCTGCCCCGCCCAAGGCGATGGGCATGATCGCGGCCTGGATCGGCGTCATCTTCGAAAAACCGCAGTCCAGAATGCCTTGGCGTACCGCGGGAACTAGCTCTAGGGAATCGAATGTATGCTCGGACAGGTGGGTGTCAGTCATAGTGGCCATTGGCAGCGGGCTTGAAATGGGTCAGGCACTCGGCCCACAATCGAGGTCATGCAGGATCGATGTCAGTTTGCTGGGTGCCGGAGCCTGCACCATATCCGTAAGCTGCGGTCTTGCCAAGTTATCTATTTCGGAGGTTAATGTGAGCGACAAGATACTTCATGTGTCTGACAGTGATTTCGAGTCGGAGGTTCTTAAATCCGACCAACCTGTATTGGTGGACTACTGGGCGGAGTGGTGTGGTCCCTGCAAGATGATTGCGCCGGTACTTGACGAGATCGCGGGCGAGTATGCGGGTAGGCTCAAGATCGCCAAGCTCAATATCGATGAAAATCCGGCAACCCCGCCAAAGTACGGCATCCGGGGAATCCCGACGCTGATGCTCTTCAAGTCCGGCAGCGTTGAGGCGACCAAGGTGGGTGCCGTTTCCAAGTCTCAGCTTACCGCGTTTTTGGACCAGAACATCTGACGCGCCTGTGTGCGGCGTCCGGTCTTTTCAAGGCTGGACGTCGTGTGTGCTGCGTGCTACATTCGGGCTGACGGACGCGCAATACTCTCATAAGGCCGTTCGCAGCGATCTCCCCGATTCGAATAAACATCGCATGGTGGTACGTTGGCGACAAGTCAACCGTACTGGCTTGAGAACTCTTCCTTTTTCTTTCCGACCCCTTCCGAGTACCGATGAATCTTACCGAACTGAAGCAGATGCCGGCCGCCGAGGTGGTGGAACTGGCCCGTAGCATGAATATCGAAGGCACAGCCCGTGCCCGCAAGCAAGACATCATCTTTTCCATGCTCAAGGCGCATGCCAAGAATGGGGAGGATATTCACGGCGACGGCGTGTTGGAAATCCTGCAGGATGGTTTCGGTTTCCTTCGAGGTGCCGACAGTTCCTATCTGGCGGGACCGGATGATATTTATGTGTCACCCAGCCAGATCCGCCGCTTCAATCTGCGTACTGGCGACACGATCTCCGGCAAGATTCGGCCACCCAAGGAGGGGGAGCGCTACTTTGCCTTGCTCAAGGTGGACCGTATCAACTTCGAGACGCCGGAAAGCGCTAAGCACAAGGTGTTGTTCGAAAATCTGACGCCGCTGCACGCGCAAAATCGCATGCGGATCGAGCGCGGCAACGGCAGTACCGAGGACATCACGGCGCGCGTTATCGATATCGTCGCGCCCTTCGGCAAGGGGCAGCGTGGCCTCATCGTTTCGCCGCCGAAGGCGGGCAAGACGATGATGATGCAAAACATCGCCCAGAGCATCGCCTCGAACTACCCGGACTGCTATCTCATCGTGCTGCTCATTGATGAGCGACCGGAGGAAGTGACCGAGATGTCGCGGATGGTACAGGGCGAGGTGATCTCGTCGACCTTCGACGAGCCGGCATCGCGTCACGTACAGGTCGCCGAGATGGTCATCGAGAAGGCCAAGCGTCTGGTCGAGCACAAGCGTGATGTCGTGATTCTGCTCGATTCGATCACCCGTCTGGCCCGCGCCTACAATACCGTGGTGCCTTCCTCTGGCAAGGTGCTTACCGGCGGTGTCGACGCCAATGCGCTGCATCGCCCGAAACGCTTTTTCGGCGCGGCTCGTAATATCGAGGAGGGCGGCAGTCTGACCATCATCGCGACCGCGCTGGTCGATACCGGTTCGAAGATGGATGAGGTTATCTACGAGGAGTTCAAGGGCACCGGCAACATGGAGGTGCACATGGATCGGCGCATCGCTGAGAAGCGGATATATCCGGCGATCAACATCAATCGTTCAGGTACTCGCCGCGAGGAGTTGTTGACCGATCCAGAGGAACTGCAGAAACTCTGGATCCTGCGTAAATTCCTGCACGGTATGGATGACCTTGACGCGATGGAATTCCTGCTTGGACGTTTACAGCAGACAAAGACCAATAACGAATTCTTCGATGCCATGAAGCGCTCCTGAGCTGACATTCTGTTCGCTCATCGGGTACTGACGACGAGGCCCCGCTTTGGCGGGGCCTCGTCGTATTCAGGCGTTTTTGGGTTCTTGTCCTTTTACGGAACGCGGTTCGATACCCCATATTTGGCTGGCGTATTCCCTGACCGTGCGGTCGATCGAGAAACGTCCCATGCGTGCGGTATTGAGAATGGCCTTGCGGCTCCAATCCTCTGGCTCACGATAGAGCCGATCGACCTCGTTTTGCGTCTCGATGTAGGCCGCGTAGTCTGCCAGCAGGAGATAGCGATCTTCGTGTAACAGACTGTCGACGATGGCTTGATGGCGGTGCGGTTCGTCCGGCGCGAAGAAATCGCTGGCGATCATGTCGAGGCAGCGGGCCAGCGACGGGTTTTCCCGATAGTGCTTGCGTGGATCGTAGCCGGCCTGTTGACGTGCTTCGACCTCGTCGGTGTGCAGACCGAAGATGAAGATGTTGTCCGCACCCACCTCGTCTCGAATTTCGATATTGGCGCCATCCAAGGTGCCAATAGTGAGCGCGCCATTGAGCGCAAGTTTCATGTTGCCCGTGCCGGAGGCTTCGGTGCCGGCGGTCGATATCTGCTCGGACAGGTCGGCGGCGGGAATGATGATCGTGGCGATGGAAACGCCGTAGTTGGGAACGAATACACATTTGAGGCGGTCGCCCACGATCGGGTCGTTGTTTACCACATCGGCAACATCGTTGATCAACCGGATGATCTGCTTGGCCATGATGTAGGCTGGCGCGGCCTTGCCGGCGAACAGTACTACGCGCGGCACACAGTCATCTGCTTGTCCATCGCGGATTCGGTTGTAGAGGCTGATGACGTGCAATAGCTTGAGCAACTGGCGTTTGTATTCATGGATGCGCTTGATCTGCACGTCGAACAGCGCTTCAGGCTTGACCCTGACCCCCGCCTCGGCAGCGATGTAGTCGGCGAGGCGTCGCTTATTCGCGAGCTTGACCTGACGAAACTCGGCACGTACTTCGGCGTTTTCGGCGAGTGCTGCGAGTGGCGCGATTTGATCGAGGTCGCGTATCCAGCCGTCGCCGATGTGTTTGCAGATCATGCGGCTGAGATCGGGGTTGGCCTGATGTAGCCAGAGCCGTGGGGTGACGCCGTTGGTTACGTTGACGAAGCGTTCGGGCATGATGCGATAGAAATCGCTGAACAGTGTATTGCGCAGCAGTTCGCTGTGCAGCGCGGCCACGCCGTTCGTGTGATGACTACCGACGACCGCGAGATGGGCCATGCGTACGCGACGGGCGCCAGCCTCGTCGATTAGCGAAACCCGCCGCAGCAGCTCTTGATCGCCGGGAAAACGATGTCGTACGTCGTTGAGAAAGCGGTGATTGATGTCGTAGATGATCTGCATGTGACGCGGCAGCACACGCGTCATCAGCTCGACTGGCCAAGTTTCCAACGCCTCCGGCATGAGGGTGTGATTGGTGTAGGCCAGAGTCTTGACCGTGATCCGCCAAGCGGCATTCCAAGGCAGGTCGTTGTCGTCCATCAGCAACCGCATCAGCTCAGCCACCGCAATTGCGGGGTGGGTGTCGTTGAGCTGGATCGCGACGTGGTTCGGTAGCGCTGAGAGAGTGTGTCCGTCTTCGCGATGACGGCCGAGGATATCCTGCAGGGAGGCGGAGACAAAGAAATATTCCTGCTTGAGCCGTAGCTCCCGCCCGGCCTGACTGGCGTCGTTGGGATAGAGCACGCGACTGATGTTCTCGGATTGGTTCTTTTGTTCGACGGCCCCGATGTAGTCGCCTTCGTTGAAGTACTCCAGCTCGAAGTCGCGCGAGGCCTTGGCCGCCCAGAGGCGCAGGTTGTTGACATTGCCGGGGCCGTAGCCGGGGATCGGGAGGTCGTAAGGCATCGCCATGACGGTTTCGCCGTCCTCCCAGAAGTGTTGGGCTTCTCCGTTTGCGCGGTAGTGCGTGATGAGGTGCCCGTAAAAGCGCACCGGATGCAGGCCTTCCGGGCGGGGCAGTTCCCAGGGATTACCGTAGCGCAACCAAGTATCGGGATGTTCGATCTGAATGCCGTCTCGGATTTCCTGGGCAAACATGCCGTATTCGTAGCGAATGCCGTAGCCGAAACCCGGCAGACACTGGGTGGCCAGTGAGTCAAGGATACAGGCGGCAAGCCGGCCAAGACCGCCGTTGCCCAAGGCCGCGTCGGCCTCAAGTTCGGCGATTTCGCCCAGATCCATACCGAATTCTGCCAGTGCCTCGCGAGTGGCATCGTAGATACCGAGGTTGAGCATGGCATTGATGAGGCCTCGCCCGATGAGGAATTCCATCGAGAGGTAATAGACGCGTTTGGCGCTGGCGTCCTGGTAGCCGCGGCGGGTAAATATCCAGCGTTCGAGCATGCGCTCGCGCACAGCCAGTGCGACGGCATGTAGCCAGTCGCGTTCGGTGGCGATGCGCGGGTCCTTACCGAGGCTGTGGATCAGGCGGCCCCTGATCGAGTCCCCCAGCGCCTTACAGTCGTTCTCCAGTGGCGTAAAGACACTTTCGTGGAGGATATCGTTCATCGGCGCGTTCCCCGTCTGTGAGGTGAATCCCCGAGTGATACCTTCAGCAAGAATCGCGCCCGCCGTTCAAGCCGGTATGAGCCTTCCCGAGGTGATCAGTTGCTTCGGGAGAGCGCGCGATGCCCGATGTCGGTGCGGTAATACTTGCCGGGCCAGGCAACGGCATCGGCCAGTGCGTAGGCCCGGGTCCGAGCCTCGCTCACAGTATCGCCCAAGCCGGTGGCGCACAATACCCGTCCGCCAGCACTGACGACGTGTTCCCCCATCAGGCGAGTGCCGGCATGGAACAGCTTGCGATCGTCGTCGTCCGCGGGCAGCGGGTCGAGGCGTTCGTCCTCAAGATAAGTTTCGGGGTAACCTTGGGCAGCGAGCACCACGCCGAGGGCGACACGGGGATCCCAGTTGGCGCTGGCCTGCTCAAGCTGTCCGTCAACTGCGGATTCGATCAGTGCATAGAGATCGCTGCGTAGACGCAGCATGATCGGCTGGGTTTCCGGGTCGCCGAACCGACAGTTGAATTCCAGTACCTTGGGGGTGCCTTCGGCGTCGATCATCACGCCGGCATAGAGGAAGCCCGTGTAAGGTGTGCCCTCGCTGGCCATGCCGATCACGGTGGGCTCGATAACCTCGCGCAGGATGCGCGCGTGGATCTCCGGCGTGACGACAGGGGCCGGCGAATAGGCGCCCATGCCGCCGGTATTGGGGCCGAGGTCACCGTCGTCGCGCGCCTTGTGGTCCTGTGAGGTGGCCATCGGTAGGACATGTACGCCATCGACCATACAGATGAAGCTGGCTTCCTCGCCACGCAGAAATTCTTCGATGACCACGCGGTGCCCGGCCTCGCCAAAGGCATTGCCGGCGAGCATTTCGTGTACCGCGGTGCGGGCCTCTTCCTGGGTTTGCGCCACGACCACACCCTTGCCGGCGGCCAGTCCATCGGCCTTGACTACGATTGGGGCACCGTGGTCGTGTATGAAATCGAGGGCAGGTGCGATTTCGGTGAAGCTGCCGTAACGCGCGGTTGGGATGCGGTGGCGGTGCAGAAAGTCCTTGCTGAAGGCCTTGGAGCCTTCGAGACGCGCGGCATCACGCGTCGGGCCAAAAATGCGGTGTCCTGCGTCGCGGAAGGTATCCACAATACCCGCGACCAGCGGCGCCTCGGGGCCGACCACGGTGAGGTGGATGCCGGCCTCGTCGGCGAAACGCAGCAGGCCGGGAATGTCGTTGGCGGCCAGCGGTACGTTACGTATGCCAGGTTCGCTGGCGGTACCTGCATTGCCCGGTGCGACGTAGACCGTTTCGACAGAGGCCGATTGGGCCAGTTTCCAGGCAAGGGCATGCTCGCGACCGCCGCCGCCGATGACCAGTACATTCATGCGTTACAGCCCTCGATCAGTTGACATGTATGAGCTCGGCGGCCGAGGGATCTTTTTTGTCCTCTCCGGCCGGCGGGCGCAAAGTGAATTCGAATACGTGCTCGCGTGAGGGCAGGCTGCGCGTGTCGTAGCCTGCCGGCAACTGGCTGGCGTGGAAAAACACGGTGCCGTAGGGCGAGTGTGGGTCGCGGGCGTCGGTGATGTGCAGGTGCGTGTCGATGTGCTTGAGATAGCGCAGAAAACCGAAGCCCTTTTCGTGGTCGTAGTGATAGCAGGTGCCGCGCAGGCGCGAGTCCAGTGTGCCCCAGGGACGCTCTGACTTGACCGGTAGCAGGCCGGGTATCAGGTAGCCGGAGACGAAAAGGTCTACCTCCTGGCGCAGATCGGAAGAGACGTTGCTGAAGGCGATAAGCTCGGTGCGGCAGCCGCGATTCTGCAGGGCACGAACCAAGTAGGCGAAGTCGCCGTCGCCGCTGGCAATGAGGACGCGATCGAGCCGTTCCCCCTGAAGCAGGGCGTCGACGGCCAGTTCAAGGTCCATGTTTGCCTTGCCGTAGCGCTCGCCGGCCTCGTCGGTATACCAGCGAACGTGTTTGACGATGACCTTGTAACCGATGTCGCGCAAGGCGGCGTGAAACTGGCGGGCACCGGTCCGATAACCGGCGTCGCGTTCGGCTCTTTGCGCGTCGTAGGCCAGATAGGCGTTCAGATGGACTGGATTGGCACCGTCGCGGCAGGCGAAGTCGCGCAGGATGTCGAACTGCATGCGATAGCCGCCGTTGAGGTGGATGTTGGAGACGTCAACGTAGACGCCGACGCGCAGTGGTGTGGTCGTCATTCGATTCTGTAGGGGGGTGTGAATGTCATGTTGTTGCGTGTTCCCTCATGTTGGCCGGCGATTTTATCACCGGCCCGGTTGCAATGCGCCCCGGCCGGACGGCCGGAAATGGCGTTTCGTCGGTCTCGGAGGCGCAGAAAATATTCCGATTGGTCGTCTGATGCCGGATTCGGCGTTCGATTGTCGCGAGAAAGGAGCTGTTCTGCGACGGTATGGGTCGATGATACGGTCGTATGGGTCAGTTTGTGCCCATTTGACCGGCGTCGGTCGGAGAGCCCTGTAGCGTAAATGCCGCATAATGTCGGCTTATCCATAATGGTTTGCGGTCCAGCGATGAATTCAGAAATAGAGCCGAATACGCTTCCCCTGTATGCCCGCTCCGCGTTGGGTGTGGTGACTACGCCCAACGCATTGGCCAGTCGGGTGGGCGCCGATATCCTCGGCCAGGGTGGTAACGCCATTGAGGCTGCGATCGCCATTGCGGCGGCCATTGCGGTGGTCTATCCGCACATGAATAGCATTGGCGGCGATGCCTTTTGGCTGGTGGCGGACGAGGCTGGTTCGGTGCGCGGGTTGGCGGGTGCCGGCCAAGCCGGTGCCGCGTACTCGCCGCAATACTATGCCGATGCGGGTATGAGTGCGTTGCCGGAACGCGGTGGCTTGGCGGCGGTGACGGTGGCCGGGGCCGTCGGTAGCTGGGGCGCTGCCTATGACATGAGTCGCGAAGCGTGGGGTGGGCGTCTGGAATGGGCTGCATTGCTGGAGCCGGCGAGGCGTTATGCCGAGACGGGTTTTCCGGTGAGCCGCAGTCATGCGGTGACGCTGGCCGAGCGCGCCGAGGCGCTGCGCAATCTGCCGGGGTTTGCCGAGGTTTTTCTCGCACCGGGCGGCTTGCCGGGTGAGGGTGACATCTTCAGGCAGCCTGCGTTGGCGCTGACGCTTGCCGAATTGCAGCGGGAGGGTAGCGATGCGTTCTATCGGGGCGCGCTGGCCGGGCGCCTCGCGAAGGGACTACGTGCAGCCGGCAGTCTGCTCGGCGCGGACGATCTGGCCGATTACCGGCCGTGCTGGGTTGATCCTCTGCGCTTGGCCTATGGTGACGGGGAGCTGATCAACTTGCCGCCGCCCACTCAGGGTGTGGCATCTCTGATGCTGTTGGGCCTGCTCGAACGGTCCGGGGTGGCGGATATGGATCCGGAAGGCGATGCCTATGTGCACCATGCCATCGAGGCCACCAAGCTGGCCTTCGCGCTGCGTGACCGTTATGTCGGCGATCCCCTGTTTGTGGATGTGCCGTTGGCCGATCTGCTCGATGCCGCCCATTTGGATCGGCTGGCCTTGCATATCGACCCCGATCGGGCGGTGGACTCACCCGTATCGCCAGGTCCTGGCGATACGGTCTGGTTCGGCGTCGTGGATGCCCAGGGGCGTTCGGTCAGTATGATTCAGAGTATCTACCACGAATTCGGCTGCGGCGTGGTCGTGGGCGATACCGGGGTGGTGTGGAATAACCGCGGTTGCAGTTTCTCGCTGAGCCCCGGTCACGCCAATGAACTTGCGCCCGGCAAGCGTCCCTTTCATACCCTCAATCCGGCGCTTTATGTCGAGAATGGTCGTGTGCGGTTGGTCTACGGCACCATGGGCGGGGATGGGCAGCCACAGACGCAGGCGGCGATCCTGACGCGTGCGCTGAACTTCGGTTACGCGCCGGATGAGGCCGTGGCCGCGCCGCGCTGGCTGTACGGCCGGACATGGGGGGAGACCACCGCAGGCGTACGCCTGGAACGCCGCTTCGCGCCGGAGGTCATGGCCGGGCTGCAACGGCGCGGTCATCGGGATGTGTCGTGGGTGCCGCGCCATGCAGGGATCATGGGGCACGCCGGCATGATTCGTATCGGACGACATGCCGACGGCCTCGATCTTGAGGCGGGTGCGGATCCGCGCAGCGACGGCGCGGCTTATGGCGCGACCGACCATTCCGCGACCGAGGAATCCTGACATGATGCTTTCGACTATTCCTTTGTTTCTGGGTCTGGGTGTGATTGCTGGCCTGCTTGCCGGGATGCTCGGTGTCGGGGCGGCATCGTGGTTGTGCCGGTGCTGCTGGCCACATTCGCCTATCTCAAGGTGGCGCCAGGGGTCATCACGCATCTGGCCATCGGTACCTCGTTGGCGACCATCGTCTTCACTTCGCTGTCGGCAGTGCGCGCGCAGCAGCGCAAGAAGGCCATCGACTGGCCGCTGGTTCGCGCACTCGCACCGGCGGTGGTCTTGGGCAGTTTCGTGAGTGGTTATGTCGCGGGCTGGATTCCGGGGCACTGGTTGCGCCTGGTATTCGGCGTATTCCTGATCCTCGCCTCGGTGCAGCTTCTGCTCAACTGGCGCCCAGCCGGCCGTCGTGGATTGCCGGCCAAGCCTGGGCTGTGGGCTGCAGGTATTGGCATCGGCACGGTATCCGCCCTGGTCGGGATCGGTGGCGGTACCCTGACGGTGCCTTTCCTGAGCTGGTGCAACGTGGAAATGAAGCGCGCAGTGGCGGCCTCATCTGCCCTTGGCTTTGTGCTGGCACTGTTCGGCGCCGCGGGTTTCGTCATTTCTGGGCTTGATGATACCGCCTTGCCACCATGGAGCCTGGGATATGTTTCATTGCCAGCATTGCTTGGGATCATCGCCACGGCGGTATTGTTCGCGCCTCTGGGCGTGCAACTGTCGCACCGGCTTCCAGTGACCGTGCTCAAGCGCATATTCGGCGTCCTCCTGCTGGCCGTTGCCATTCAGATTCTCTTTTTCAGATAGGCCGCGCTGCCAATGGATACGATCGACCACGAAATTCTGGCGCGGCTGGTCGAGGATGGGCGAGCCTCCTATGCTGAAATCGCACGTCGGTTGGGAATCTCAAGGGCCAATGTGCGCGAGCGGGTGCAGCGCCTGCGCGAGCAGGGGGTGATCGAGAATTTCACGGTGGTCGTCAATCCGGAATATCTCGACAAGCGTATCTCGGCCTTTCTGGACGTGCAGGCTTCGCCGGATTGGCTGCCGCGGCTTGCAGACGAATTGGCGGGTTGCGATGAAGTCGCGAGTTTGTATGTGATGAGCGATATGCTGAGCCTGCATGTGCACGTACTGACGGCTGATATGCAGGCGTTGGAGCACTTCACGCAAAGCCGCCTGTTCGCCCGCGAGGGCATACTCAGAGTCGAATGCAAACTGCTGCTCAGTCGCGTCAAGCACCGCCGGGGCGGCCCACGCTTGTGAGTGTCCGGTAGGGCCGTTAGTTCTATCCCGCGACAATCACGCGGTTGCGCCCTTGAGCCTTGGCGTCGTAGAGGGCCTCATCGGTGCGTTGTAGTAGCGCATGGGCATCCGTCATGGCGTCGGTCAGGGTGGCCACGCCGAAGCTCGCGGTCAACGGACTGTCGTGATGATCCCAGGGTTCGTCGAGGAACGCGCGCCGACATCGCTCGGCAAGGACCGCAGCATGATCGCCTGGCGTATCCGGCAGGACGATGGCGAACTCTTCCCCACCGTACCGTGCGGCCAAGTCCGTGGTGCGGATGGATTCGGTGATCAAACGGGCGGATTGACGCAGCGCTTGGTCGCCGGCAGGGTGTCCGAAGGCGTCGTTGTAGCGCTTGAAATGGTCGATATCGAGCAGAATTAATGACAGCGGGATATGCGAACGACGTGCGCGCGCGGTTTCCTTGTTCAGCACTTCGTCCAAGCTGCGGCGATTATGCAGGCCGGTCAGGGCATCGGTGATACTCAGATGCGCGAGATCGCGATAGGCCTCGCGCAGGGCAGTTTCGGATGTCTTGCGCGCTGTGATGTCCAGCAGCTCTCCGCTCAGGTAACGCGGTTGGCCGTCTGCATCCCGGATCACGGTGATGCCGACATAGGCCTCTACAATATGCCCGTCCTGGTGCAGATAACGTTTTTCCATTTCAAAGGCGTCGTGTTTGCCACGTACCAGTTTGCGGATTTCGGGTGCGGTCAGACCGCGGTCATCGGGGTGCGTGATGCGCTCGAAGGTGCTGTCGATCAATGCCTCGCGCGGGTAGCCGAGCATGCGGCAGAGCGTGGGATTGACGTCGAGGATATGGCTGTTAGCGACGTCGACGATGGCCTTGCCGATGATGGCGTGATTGAAGCTCATATCGAGCATGGATTGGCGCTCGACGAGATGGCGGGCCAGTTCGTCGCGCTTGCGGTCTCGGACATTGCGTTCGATAAAACGGCCGATCAGGCCGGCCATCAGTTCGACGAGCATGATCTGGTCAGCATCAAACGGCCGTTGTCGTGGGCGGCTATCGCTGAAGTTGAGGGTGCCGTAGAGGACTCCATCAACCGTAACCGGGGTGCTGATGTAGGTCGTCAGGGGCGCCTTGCCGCGGTAGACGGGATGACTTAGCGATAACTGTGGCGGGTCGGATGCGTCGGTATGGCAGAGGGTGCGACGCTCGCGCACCACAGCCTCGCAGCTGGTTTCGTGTAGGCTGAAACAGCCTCCGGGGCGAATGTCTGGCAGCGGACTTTGCAGATAAACGATCCGGTAATCGTCGCCGTCGATATGACTAATGATGCCCGTTTCCAGCTCGAGCAGGCGTCGGCCAGCCTCCAGGCAGGCCTCCGCAAAGGCATCCATGTCCTCGAAGTGGGCTACGACCAGCTGATGCAGGTCGAGCAGCCAGGCCTGTGAGGTTCCGCCTGACCCACGCGGTGGGTGGGCATTCATGCCGACATCCTAGCGTGTGCCGATCAGTGGCGGAAGTGCCGTACTCCGGTGAACACCATGGCCATGCCGTGGCTGTCGGCGGCCTCGATCACCTCTTCGTCGCGCATCGAACCGCCTGGCTGGATCACGGCGGTGATGCCGGCCTCCGCCGCCGCGTCGATACCGTCGCGGAACGGGAAGAATGCATCCGAGGCCATCACCGAGCCGGCCACCACGAGACCCTCGTCGGCGGCCTTGATGCCAGCGATACGTGCGGAATAGACGCGGCTCATCTGCCCCGCGCCTACGCCTACCGTTTGACGATCACGTGCGTAAACGATGGCATTGGATTTGACGAATTTGGCGACCTGCCAGGCGAACAGTAGATCGTCGAGCTCCTGCGGATTGGGCGAGCGCCGGGTGACGGGCTTGAGCGTCTCGGCGCTGATGGAGGCGATGTCGCGGTCCTGTACCAACAGGCCGCCATTGACGCGCTTGAAGTCGAGACCGGGTGTCGGTGCGTCCCACTGGCCGCAGGCCAGTAGCCGCACGTTCTTCTTTTCCGCTACGGCGCGCGCCGCCGCCGGGGTGATCTCCGGAGCGATGATGACCTCGACGAACTGGCGGCTGACGATGGCGCGAGCGGTGTCACCGTCCAGCGGACGATTGAAGGCAATGATGCCGCCATAGGCCGAAGTGGGGTCGGTTTGATAAGCGCGTTCATAGGCGGTCAGTAGATTGGGTGCGACGGACACGCCGCAGGGATTGGCGTGCTTGACGATCACGCAGGCGGGCGCATCGAACTGCTTGACGCATTCGAGCGCCGCGTCGGTGTCCGCGATGTTGTTGAATGACAGCGCCTTGCCTTGTAGCTGGCGGGCACTGGCGACGCTGGCCTCGGCGACGGTTCGCTCGCGGTAGAAGGCGGCACGCTGGTGCGGATTTTCGCCGTAGCGCAGGTCTTCGGATTTGTCGAACTGGAGGCTGAGGGTGTCCGCGAAGGGTTGGCGGTCGCCGTCGGCCGTGACGGCGCCTAGATAGTTGGCGACCATGCCGTCGTAGCGTGCGGTATGGGCGAAGGCCTTGGCGGCGAGCGCGAAACGGGTTCGCAGAAAGGTGCCGCCGTGTGCACGCAACTCGTCGATCAGGCCGGCATAATCCTCGGGATCGACAACTACGCCGACATCGGCGTGGTTCTTGGCTGCCGCGCGCACCATGGCCGGGCCGCCGATGTCGATCTGCTCGATGGCCTCGGGCAAGGTGCAGTCGGGGTTGGCGATCGTGGCTTCGAAGGGGTAGAGGTTGACCACGACCAGGTCGATGGTGCCGATGCCATGGGTCGCCATGACTTCATCGTCGATGCCGCGGCGTCCGAGGATGCCACCGTGAATCTTCGGGTGCAGCGTCTTGACGCGCCCATCCATCATTTCCGGGAGGCCGGTGTGTTCCGAGACGTCGAGGACTGGCAGCCCGGCGGCCTTGAGGGTGCGGGCAGTGCCGCCGGTGGAGAGCAGCTCGACGCCGAGTGCTACGAGGGCGCGGGCGAGGGCCTCAATGCCGGTTTTGTCGGAAACGCTGATGAGGGCTCGGCCGATGGGTCGGATATCTTGCATCGAAGGGTCCGCGGGTCGTGGAAAAGCCGCGCAGTATACCGGTGCGGCGAGCTTGGGTCTGCCTGTTGTGGGCCGTTTGTCGGGTGGCCCTCAGTGTGTCAGTTCAGGCCGTGATCCAGGAGTTTTTTGCGTAGCGTGCCGCGACTGATGCCCAGATATGAGGCAGCGCGGCATTGATTGCCCCGGCATTGAATCAGTACGGCCTCGAGCAGTGGACGTTCGACTTCGGCCAGTACTAGGCGGTAGAGGTCGCTGGGTTCGTGTCCGTCTAGGGCCTGGAAGTAATGTTCGAGCGAAATTCGTACTGCGTCCGAGAGCGGGGGGGCGCATGCGCAGCGGCCGTGTCGGCAAGTGATTGAGTGAATTTCTGCGATGGTGGTGCGTTCATGCGGCAAGCCCCCTTGATTGGCTGTTCTGGAAAAAGGACTCGAGCAGACGATACTGCACCGCGCTGCCCTCGGCGCTCAGGATGCGTGCGCGCCATTCAGGGATGTCTTTGCGCGCTGTTCTTATCATTGACGCCTTAAGATACCAGTCGATGTGCTTGCGCGCGACCCGATACCCGCGTGCTTCGCCATAAAAATGGTATAGCGCTTGCGCATGGTCAAGTAGCGTGTCGCGCGTTTCCCCGGCATCCGGCATTACGGCGGGCAACCCGGTCCGTAGATAGTGATCGATCTCACGGAAGATCCAGGGATTTCCCTGCGCAGCGCGCCCGATCATCAGCGCATCGGCGCCACTGGTCTCGAGGGCGATGCGAGCCCGCGCCGGACTGTCGATGTCGCCGTTGGCGATGACGGGGATGCCGACTGCGGACTTGACCGCACGGATGGTGTCGTACTCGGCCACGCCCTCGAAGCGGCAGGCGCGGGTGCGGCCATGCACGACAAGGGCGTGAATGCCGGCGGCCTCGGCAATGCGTGCGATTTCAACCGCATTGCGATGCTCAGGGGACCAACCGGTACGAATCTTCAGGGTGACCGGTATGTCAACGGCGTTCACTATGGCCTCAAGTATGCGTTGTACCAAGCTCTCGTCGCGCATCAATGCCGAACCTGCAGCCTTGTTGCAGACCTTTTTGGCTGGGCAACCCATGTTGATATCGATAATTTGGGCGCCCTCGGCGGCATTGATCCGTGCCGCCTGGGCCATCATCGCAGGGTCTGCACCGGCAATCTGGACGCTGCGTACACCGGTTTCGCCGGCGTGGTCGAGTCGGAGGCGGGTTTTCACGCTGCTGCGTAATTCGGGGCGCACGGTGACCATTTCGGAGACCGCCATGCCCGCGCCGAGGCGGCGGCACAGATTGCGAAACGGCCGGTCGGTCACGCCGGCCATGGGTGCAAGCATCAGCCGATTGGGAATGGAGTATGCGCCGATCTGCATGGGGGCCGGGGTCATCATCGTACGAGGAATCGGAAAAACATAGTTGAGCGGGGGGGATTGTAAAGCAGCCAGGCACTCAGTGGCGCGTCAATGGAAACTGAATTCGTAACTCACGGCCTGCGCCCCCGGATCTTTGAATGAGACGCTGATTGAGACAGGGGTGTCCGGTGGCATGAGGTGTGCTGGATTGATGTTCGGTGGCAGATATTGGGCGGGTTTGAATCGACCGATGGCGACGACCTGGCCTTGTAGGTTGGAGAAACTGATTTGCAGTGCGGGATAGGGCTGCGGAAACGGTGCGGTATTGTCGATGGTGGCAGTGAGCATCAGCGCATGCGCGATATTGGGATGCGTGAAGACATTGCGGCTGAGCAATTCGATACGGTTCAGTGCCCGCAAGGGCGGTAGGGTGCAGCCACGTAGCTCGCAAAGTCGGGTGAGCCAAGGACGAAGCATGGGTGTTTCGGCCAGTTGGTCACGGATGCTGAGTACGTACTGTCCTGCGAGAAGGGTGAGGAGGGCGAGAATGCCTAGGCTCCACAACAGCGTGGCTATCCAGCGCTTTCGGTGCGTTTTCGCGACGGTGTCGGCCGTGGCTTCGACGGGTGAGCAATCGCTGGGCTCGGGGTCGAGTGCGGGCTCCGTGGGGATGTCGTCGGGATAGCCGAGCGGGAGTTGAGGGTGTTTTTCGTCTTCGTCAGAGAGAGTTTCGCGGGCTTCGAATATGTGATTGCACTCACCGCAACGCACCCAGCCGTCCGCAGCTGCGAGCTGGTGGCGGCTGATTCGGTAGAGGGCATGGCATTGTGGGCATTCGACGTACATGGTGCCCTCAAGGATACGGCCTGCCGCCGAAGCGGCATAGCCCGTCACGCATCATGGTCTCGTCGACCCGACAGGCGCACCCAGCCGTCGTGTACGGCGGGTGGCTCCCAATCGATGCGACCGGCGTAGGCGTTCGCCGTGGCGTCCGCCTGTGTCGCCAGAATACCGGAGAGCAGTAGATGTCCGCCTGGTTTGACGCAGTCGCAGAGGACATCGGCTAGTGCAATCAGCGGACCGGACAGGATGTTCGCGATCACGAGGTCGGCCTGCCAGGTGCCACGCGCTTCGGGTTGCCCAATATGCAGGCAGGTATCGTCGATATCGTTGCGGCGGGCATTGTCGCGGGTGGCGGTCAGCGCCTGTGGGTCGATATCCACAGCCCAGGCTTCTTGCGCGCCGAGCTTGAGTGCGGCGATGGCGAGGATGCCGGAGCCGCAGCCGTAATCAAGCACGCTGCCACCGGGTTGGAGGTGGCCGTCTAGCCACTGCAGGCATAGGGAGGTTGTCGGATGGGTGCCGGTGCCGAAGGCAAGACCTGGGTCGAGCCGCAGATTGACGGCCTCGGGCTCCGGCGGTTCGCACCAGCTAGGACACACCCAGACTCGTTTGCCGAAGCGCATGGGTTTGAAGTCGTCCATCCATGCACGGATCCAGTCCTGATCGGGTAGAGCCTCCGTGCGTGGTTGTTGCGCGAGTGCGTATTCGGTCTGCAGCGCGACCGCCAGAGGCATGAGATCGGCCTCGGCGGTAAACAGTGCCGTGAGCATGATTTCGGGCCACAGCGGCGTCTCGCCGGGTCCGGGTTCAAGTACGGGTGCGTCACCCGCGTCGCCGAGCGTGACGGAAAGGGCGCCAGCGGCCATGAGGCGAGATTCGAGCGCCTCGGCGAGTTCCGCAGATGCGGTCAGTATCAGATTTTGCCAGGGCATGAGTTACGCAGTGACGCGGAGAGAGTGGTGGGTCGCTGAGTAACCGGCGACGACGAGTCTAGAGGCCCAGTTTCTTTTCCAGGTAATGGATATTGGTGCCCCCCTTGACGAAGGCTGCGTCCGAGATGATGTCCTGGTGCAAGGGAATATTCGTTTTGATCCCGTCAATCACGATTTCCTGCAGTGCGCCACGCATGCGGGCGAGGGCGGTTTCTCGGGTTTCGCCGTAGGCGATCAACTTACCGACGAGAGAGTCGTAGTTAGGCGGCACGCGGTAGCCATTATATATGTGCGAATCGACCCGGATGCCGGGGCCGCCGGGTGCGTGATACTGTGTGATCGTGCCGGGCGACGGTATGAAACTGCGCGGATCTTCGGCGTTGACCCGGCACTCGATCGCGTGTCCGCGGAACTGGATGTCCTTTTGGCGGAAGGGTAGCGGTTCGCCGGCGGCGATTAGCAGCTGCATGCGCACAATGTCGATCCCGGTGATCATTTCAGTGACCGGGTGCTCGACCTGCACTCGTGTGTTCATTTCGATGAAATAGAACTCGCCGTTCTCATACAGGAATTCGAAGGTGCCGGCGCCGCGGTAGCCAATTTTACGGCAGGCCTCGGCCAGTCTCTCGCCTAGACGGTTGCGTTCACGCTCGCTGATGCCTGGGGCAGGGGCTTCCTCCACGACTTTCTGATGGCGCCGCTGCATCGAGCAGTCGCGCTCGCCAAGGTGGACGGCGTTGCCGTGATGGTCGGCGAGCATCTGAAATTCAATGTGGCGTGGAGCCTCGAGGAATTTCTCCATATAAACAGTAGGGTTTCCGAAGGCGCTTTGCGCTTCCGCGCGGGTCATGGCGATGGCGTTGAGCAGGCTGGCCTCGGAATGCACGACCCGCATGCCGCGCCCGCCACCACCACCGGCAGCCTTGATGATGACCGGAAAACCGACCTCGCGACCCAGACGCAGATTGGTTTCTGCATCATCGTCGAGCGGACCTTCGGAGCCGGGCACGCAGGGAACGCCAGAGGCTCTCATGGCGTGCTTGGCAGAAACTTTGTCGCCCATCAGGCGGATCGTTTCGGCCTTGGGGCCGATGAAAATGAATCCGCTCGATTCGACGCGTTCGGCAAAATCGGCGTTTTCCGCGAGGAATCCGTAGCCGGGGTGGATGGCAACGGCATCGGTGACTTCGGCCGCGCTGATAATGGCTGGTATGTTGAGGTAACTCTCGGCGGAGGGCGCGGGTCCGATGCACACGGATTCGTCCGCTAGGCGTACGTGCTTGAGGTCGCGATCCGCCTCGGAGTGGACGGCTACGGTTTTGATGCCGAGTTCGCGACAGGCACGCAAGATACGCAGCGCGATTTCGCCGCGGTTGGCGATGACGACTTTCTTGAGCATGGTCGGGTGTTTTTCCGTTAGCCGATGACGAATAAAGGCTCGCCGTACTCTACCGGCTGCCCATTTTCCACCAAAACCGCCTTGACGACGCCGGCGTGCTCAGCTTCGATCTGGTTGAGCATCTTCATCGCTTCGATGATGCAGAGGGTATCGCCGACCGCAATGTTTTGCCCGATCTCGACGAAGGGTGCTGTGCCTGGCGAAGAGGCTCTGTAGAAGGTGCCGACCATGGGCGAAAGGACGCGCTGGCCGTCGGGGATTGCTGCACCGCCATCAGCTTCTTGGCTGGTTGGTGGCGCGATGATGGTGGCTGCCTGGGTGGGGGGCGGTGCGTAGCCAAGCGGAGGCGCTGCGATTTGCGTGGCCTGGCGGCTGATGCGTACCGATTCTTCCCCTTCCTTGATCTCGATCTCGGCGATGCCGGAGGATTCGAGCAGCTCGATGAGTTTTTTGACTTTGCGGATATCCATACTGAGGCCTTATCGTTTGCGTGGTTGTCCGAGCGCGTCGGTCGCCGCTTCTATTGCTAGGCGATAGCCGAGCGCACCGAAACCGCTGATGACGCCTTGGGCGATGTCCGAGAGGTAAGAGTGGTGGCGGAACGGTTCGCGCGCATGGACGTTGGACAGATGAATTTCGATGAACGGGATGCCGGTCGCGAGCAGGGCGTCGCGTAGCGCGACACTGGTATGCGTGTAGGCCGCCGGGTTGATCACGATAAAGTCCACGTGCTCCTTCGCGGCCTGATGGATGCGCTCGACCAGCCCGCCCTCGTGATTCGACTGAAAATGGGCGAGCTCATGCCCTAGCGCCATCGCTTGCTGGGTGGCGGCGTTCACGATGGCGTCAAGGTCTGTGTGACCGTAGACACCGGGCTCGCGCGTTCCGAGCAGGTTCAGGTTCGGGCCGTTAATGAGTAGTAATCGTGACATGTGCGGCGATGCTGGCACGTACGGCTTGATTAGCCAAAGATTGTGCCGAATTCGTCATGAACTGTCCAGTTCGCCGCAAAATAGCCGACGTTCGCGAGTGTTTTGCCGCCGAGCGGACGGCTTGGAAGGTGTTCCCCGCGTCTTAGCCGCCGGCTGCCTGTTCGACGTGCTTGACGAAGCTGTCGGGTGGCATGTAGCCGACGACCTGCAATTGACGCATCTCATGACCTTGGGCATCGAAGAAGATGATGCCAGGGGGGCCGAATAATCTGAAGTGCTTGAGCAGGGCTTTGTCGGCGTCGTCGTTGGCGGTGACGTCGGCCTGTAGCAGCACGAAGCCCGACAGTGCTTTCTGCACTTGCGGGTTCGTGAAGGTATAGGCTTCAAGTTCCTTGCAGGACACGCACCAGTCCGCATAGAAGTCGAGCATGACGGGTTTACCCTTGGCGGCAGCCAGGGCGCGGTTGAGGTCGGCGACGGTCTTGATGCGCTTGAAGGCGAGGCTGTGGGTCTCGGTGGCGGGCTGACCGCTACCTACGCCGCTCGTGGACAGGCCTTGGAGGGGCGTGAGTATGCTGCCGCCGCCGGCCGCGAGGCCGACGAAGACCAGAGCGCCCCAGAGTGCGAGCACGACACCCAAGGCCTTCCACAGCTTGTGCCAGCCGGAGACACCCGTGCGTACGGGGTCGAATGCGCCCAGGTAGACGCTGGCCGCCATCAGCAGCAGGCCGGTCAGTAGCGCGGTCGCCCAGTCGGGCAGGAAGCGCGAGAGCATCCAGATGGCGACGCCCAGCATCAGTACGCCGAAGGCGCCTTTGATTCCATCCATCCAGGGGCCGGCCTTGGGTAAGAAGCGCCCGCAGGCCGTGCACACGATTAGCAACGGCAGGCCCATGCCCATGCTCAGCGCGAACAGGCTCAAGCCGCCGAGCACGGCGTCACCGGTGTTGGCGATCACAATGAGAGTGGCGACCAGTGGCGCGGTGACGCAGGGGCCCACGATGAGCGCAGAGAGAAAGCCCATCACACCGACACCGATCAGCGAGCCGCCTTGTTGGCGGTTGCTGATTTCGGTGACCCGACTCTGGATGAAATTCGGCATCTGCAGGTCGTAGAAACCGAACATCGACAGCGAGAGCAGCACGAAGACCGCGGCGAAGGCCGATAGCACCCAGGGGTTCTGGAACCAGACCTGGATGCCGGCGCCGGTCAGACCTACGACTACGCCGGCGACCGTGTAGGTCAGCGCCATGGCGAGGACATATACCAGTGACAGCATGAAGGTGCGGCTGGGACTCGGGGTCTCGCGCTGGCCGACGATGATCCCCGACAGGATCGGAAACAGAGGGAAGATGCAGGGAGTGAAGGCTAGGCCCAGGCCGAGTAGAAAGAATAGCCCGAGGCTCATCCACAGTGGCTTGTGCAGCAGGAAGTTGGCCAGTCGGTCCTGCTCGTTGCTAGCAGACGTACCCTGCCCGGCGGCCAGCGGCGCCGACGCATCGGTCGTGGTTGATGCGCTGGCGTCGGAGGTCGTCGCGCCGCTGCCCGGCTGGAGGCTGAAGCCGACAGACTTGGTGATCGGCGCGTAGCAGATGCCCTTGTCGGCGCAGCCTTGGTAGCGGACCTTGAGTACGCCGGCGTCAGCTGCGCCCTGAGCGAGTGTGATCGGCAGGCGTACGTCGAAGGGGTGCTCGTAGACGACTTGTCTACCGAGGATTGGGTCGTCTACGGTTTTGCCTGGTGGCAGTTCGAACTTGCCGAGACTCAGACCCTTGCCCTGTTCGAGGGTGAATTTGATCTGGTCACGGTAGAGGTGATAGCCCGGTGCGACGTCCCAATGGGCGATGAGATTACCGTTGGCGCCGGTTTGCAGCGAGAACTTGAAGGCCTGATCGGGCTGCAGGAACTGGCCCTGAGCCTCGTTGTTGAGGTTGGCGGTCAGCGCTGCAAGTCCACCCTTGCCGCTGTCCCCAGCAGTGGCGGCGGCAGGGAGGGCAATCTTGAGGGTCTGGGTGAACGGCGGATAGCACACGCTCTTGTCGGCGCAGCCTTGTGCGGTCGCTTCCAGCGTCAGGGTATCGGGCGCGCCGGCGTCACGTGTGATCGGCAGGCGTACGGTGACGGGATGGGTAAATACCTCAACCTTGCCGAAGGTTTCGTCGAGTTTGACCTTGCCGGCCGGAATGCGCGGCGTGCCCAGCGTGATGCCGGGCGTGTCGCTCTTGAAGCTGAATTTGTCGCGATACAGATAATGCCCAGGGACAGTGTTCCAGCGAATGGCGACGCTGTCCGCAGACAACGCCGTGGCACTTGCCGGAAAGGCCTGTTCCGGCGGGAGTACGTTGCCGGCGGCATCCTGTTCGGCCAGCGCGGTGGCCGGCAGTAGGACGAGGGCGAGCAGAATCGGCAGGAGGCGTTTCATCATGATGTACGTGACTCGATCCAGTTGAGGTAGCCGGGCAGGCCGCGGCTGATGGGAGTGGCGATAATCTCGGGTAGTTCGTAGGGGTGGGCGTCGAGGATGGCGGCCTCCACCTGTGGGTAGCGCGCGTCCTGGGTCTTGATGACGAGCAGGTGCTCGGTGCCGCTGGTTTCGCGTCCTTCCCAGACGTAAAACGAGTGCATGGCCGGCAACACGTTGACGCAGGCGGCGAGTCCCTCGCGCACCAGTTTGGCGGCCAGGCGCTCGGCGCCTTCGATCTCGGGGTGGGTGGTCAGCACCAGCAGGGGGTCATTCACGGCGGCCGTCTCCCGGGATGTCGATAAGCGCCGCGCCGCCCGGTAGCAGCTTTGCGGTCGGGTTCGGCGCGAAGCGTACCACCACTTCGCTGTCGATGGGTGCATGTGGAGCGCTTGCCGATGGTTCGAGCGAGACTAACGTACCCGTGTAATGGACCCCGGAGGCGCGGATTACAAGCGGTTGGTCGAGGCGCAGCGTAGAGATTTGCGCGGGGCTCAGGCGTGCGCGTGCGACCCATTGCCGCGGGTCGGCCAACTCGAGCATCGGCGTGGCACGCAAGGCGTTTTGCACGGTTTCGCCGGTAGCGACCATCACGCGGGTGATGCGCCCGTCGATCGGTGCGCGTACGGTCGCGTGCGCCAGGTCGACCCGGGCTTCGGTGAGGCGGCTTTGGGCAATGGTGAGATCGGCCTCCGCGGATGCGGCGGCGATTTCCGCCAGCTTGAGGTCGTGCGCCGAGATCACGGTCTTTTCGTACAGCGTTCGGGCGCGCTGATACTCGCGCCGGGCTTCGTCGCGCGTTAGCCCGAGCTTGCGGGTTTCGGCTTCGATACCCTTGACGCGCGCGCGCATTGCCCGATCATCCAGGCGAATCAGCACTTCGCCGCGCCTGACCGACTGGCCCGGATGGACGGCGACTTGCGTGACGATACCGGAGGCGGGCGTGCTCAGAGTCAGTGGCGCGGCATAGCCGAGCACGGCGGCCACTTCGGCCGCCGAGGCGGGTATGGCGGCCAGCCCACCCAGTGCGATTGCCAGGCAGGCGGAACGGGTCGCGGCGAATCGCGTGAGGGTCGTCATGGCTTGTGCTCCGTCCGATCGGTCGGCTCCAGGCCCGCATCGCCGGTCAGGAGGGCGAGGGTTTCCCAGGCAAGCGCACGCTGGTAACGGTTGGCCAACGCGCGCGTGCGGGTGGCGCTCTGTTGCACCATGGCGTCCCCGAGGTCGGTCTTGAGTTGTAGGTCGTAGAGTGCGCGACTGCGGTCAAGATACAGATCGCGGTAGTCGGTCTGCACCGCCAATGCTTGCGCTTGTGCGTCCAAGGTAAGCAGGCGCTGCCAGGTTTCGAGCACCGCCTGGCGCAGGCGATATTCGTATCGTCCGAGCATCGCCTGCGTGCGAGCGACCTCGGCATTGGCGAGGGCGCTGTCGGCATCGACGCGGTCGCCGCTGTACAGCGGCACCTCGAGTACGAGCCCGGCACTGAAGGGGTCTCGGGTGCCAAAGTCGCGCGCGTATCGTGTGGCGCGTAGCTCGAGACCGAGCCGCGGGTTACCTTCGGCCCGGCGCTCGGCAAGCGTTGCGAGGGCATGCTTGACGCGGGCCCGTAAGGCGATCAGGGCTGGATTTTGACGCATGGCCTGCATTAGCAATACGTCATAGTCGGGCGGTTTGCGGTTGATGCCCTCTAGCTTGGGCGGGAGCAATTGTTCAGGTAGTACGTCGGGCGTGCCGATGGCTCCGGCCAGCAACGCGCGAGTGGCGCGTTGTGCCGCCTCGTCGGCATGCCGCCGGCTGCGCGATGCCTGATAGGCTTCTTCGCGGGCGAGCAGTTCGATATCGGAGAGTTGGCCGAGCTTATTGCGATCACGCGCGCGATCGAAATTCACATAAGCGACGGCCATGGCTTCGTTGGCCTCGGCGAAGTGCTGGTCGGCGAGCAGCACGTCGAAGAAGCGGCGCATGATTTCCAGCCGCTGGCGTGCGACGGCCTCGGCTTTGACATGGAAAGCGGCTTCGACGTCGGCTTCAGCGGCTTGCGCGCGCGATCGAGTGCGTCCGAAGTCATAGATCGGCTGACTCAGGATCAGCGCGGCATTGGAATCGTTGTGCTCTGGATAGGGGCTGTTCGGCGGCGGATTGATATAGCGCGCATCGAGCCGTGCGTCGAGCCGTGGATTGGACGCCGCGTGCGCGCGGCGGACCTCGGCCTGCGCGCGCGCATACGCGGCCTGCTCCATTGCGCGGTCGGGGTGGGCCGCGGAAGCGAGAGACCAAGCCACCTCCAGGCTCAGGGGGGTCGGCAACGCAGGCTCAGCCTGGGCGGTTAGCGTCGGCAGTAGCGAGAGGGCAAGCCAGATCGTCGCATGTGCGGCTGGCGTGGGCGGATAGGTGCGCATCAAGGCTTAACTGGACGCCTTGCGGCGCATTTCGCGCTTGTAGCGGATGAACGGCGTGTCCTTATAGTGGCCCTCCACGACGTAATGTCCCAGCCACATGAATTCTTGTGCGTCCGAGGTGGCGCCGGTATAGCGCGTAATCAGTTTGCCATCGAGATTGAAGAAGGCAATAACGGGGGTCGCTCGTACTTGAAATTCTTTGAAGGCGAAATCCTTCTGGGTCGTCTCGCGCCCCTGGAAATCCGCGACCGGCAAGCTACCTTGGATATCGACCGTGAAGATCAGAAAATGCTTGCGGTAATAATCTTGGATCTCGGGCTGGTTCAGAACGGTCGTTTTCATACGATGGCAAAAGGGGCATTCAGCCTGCTCGAAGAAGATCAGGACGCCCTGCTTGCCTTCTTGTCGTGCCGTGGCAAGTTCATCCTTGAAGTTGCCGAAGCTTTCTTGAAAGAAAAATTTTCCTGGATCCCGCGGCTCCGCGGCCTGGACGCCGACGGTGACGAGCAGCAGGCCGGCAAGCAGCGCCTGGCCGAGCATGCGCAATGGTTTCATGGTCGTTCTCCTTGTAGCCGGCGGTGTTGTTCGATCTGCCCTGGTGCCGGATATGGTCGCTCTATAAGCTTATAGACGCTTCCGGCGGTCTGAATATTTCAATGCACCTGCATTGAAATGCCCGGTGGCCGCCCCAATGCTTTCATTCCACCCGCCAGAGGCGGTGTCGCCGTCTCCTCATGTTCGAGCCTATGCGCATTTTCCCGCTTTTCGCACTCATCCTGATCGGGCTGCCTTTATTGGAGCTCTACCTGTTGATCAAGGTGGGTACCCTCATCGGCGCCTTGCCGACGGTGGCGTTGGTGGTGGGAACGGCGTTGCTCGGCGCGTTTTTGCTGCGTCGACAGGGACTGAGCAATTACCGCCGTATGCAGCAAAGCATGGCTCGTGGTGAGGTGCCTGCGCAGGAAATGATGGAGGGCGTGGTCATCCTCGTCGGGTCGGTGTTATTGCTGGTGCCCGGGCTGATTACCGACGTCATCGGACTTCTCTGTCTGCTTCCTCCCCTTAGACGGGCGATCATTGCCTTCTGGTTGCGGCGCGTACGTGTCGAGATGAAGGTCTCTGCCGGGGGCGGTGGCCCGGACAGAGGGCGGGTCTACGATGCCGAGTATCGGCATCTGCCGCCTGATGATGACCGTTGAATGAAGGTCGATGCGAGGCCTTGATTTTACGTTGGCCGCCACTATTATTAGCACTCTCCTTCGTGGAGTGCTAAATATCCACCACCAAGCTTCACTGTGGTTTCAATCTGAATATAAGGAGTCGTAGCACATGAACATTCGCCCCTTGCATGATCGTGTGGTCATCAAGCGTATGGAAGAAGAGCGCACCAGCCCCGGTGGCATCGTGATCCCTGATTCGGCCACCGAAAAACCTGTTCGCGGTGAAGTTCTGGCCGCAGGCAAGGGCAAGATTCTTGAGAATGGCGAAGTGCGCCCGCTGGACGTCAAGGTCGGTGACAAGGTGCTGTTCGGCAAATACGCCGGCACCGAGATCAAGATCGACGGCGAAGAGCTGCTCGTCATGCGCGAGGAAGATATCGTCGCGGTCGTCGAAGGCTGATCCGTCTTTACCGAATTCGATAACCTGAATCAAGACAGAGGTACTGGCAATGAGTGCAAAGGAAGTTAAATTTTCCGACGAGGCCCGCTCCCGCATGGTGCGTGGCGTCAACATCCTGGCCAATGCGGTCAAGGTGACCTTAGGTCCTAAGGGCCGCAACGTGGTGCTGGAACGTTCCTTCGGCGCCCCGACCGTGACCAAGGACGGCGTTTCCGTCGCGAAGGAAATCGAGCTTGAGGACAAGTTCGAAAATATGGGCGCGCAGATGGTGAAGGAAGTCTCTTCGCAGACCTCCGATATCGCCGGTGACGGCACCACGACCGCGACCGTTCTGGCCCAGGCGATCGTCCGCGAGGGCATGAAGTCGGTGACTGCGGGCATGAACCCAATGGACCTCAAGCGTGGCATCGACAAGGCCGTGGCGGCCACCGTGGAGGAGCTCAAGAATCTCTCCAAGCCCTGCACCGATAACAAGGCCATTGCGCAGGTCGGCACGATTTCCGCCAACTCCGACACCTCCATCGGCAATATTATTGCCGAGGCCATGGAAAAGGTCGGTAAGGAAGGCGTGATCACCGTCGAGGAAGGTTCCGGTCTCGAAAACGATCTGGACGTGGTTGAGGGTATGCAGTTCGACCGCGGCTATCTGTCGCCTTACTTCGTGAACAATCAGCAGAGCATGTCCGCCGAGCTGGACGATCCCTTCATCCTGCTGTACGACAAGAAGGTCTCGAACATCCGCGAGCTGCTGCCCGTGTTGGAAGGCGTGGCCAAGTCTGGCAAGCCGCTGCTGATTATCGCCGAAGACGTCGAGGGCGAAGCCCTGGCCACCCTGGTGGTCAACAGCATCCGCGGCATCGTCAAGGTTGCCGCAGTCAAGGCGCCTGGGTTCGGTGATCGTCGCAAGGCCATGCTGCAGGACATCGCCGTACTCACCGGCGGTCAGGTGATCTCCGAAGAGGTCGGCCTGTCTCTGGAGAAGGCCTCGCTGGAGGATCTGGGACGTGCCAAGAAAATCCAGGTGAGCAAGGAAAACACGACCATCATCGATGGTGTCGGCAGCTCCGAGGAAATCAAGGCGCGCGTCGATCAGATCCGTGCCCAGATCGAGGAAGCCTCTTCCGACTACGATCGCGAGAAGTTGCAGGAGCGTGTGGCCAAGCTGGCTGGCGGTGTAGCCGTGATCAAGGTCGGTGCCGCCACCGAGATGGAAATGAAGGAAAAGAAGGCGCGCGTCGAGGACGCCCTGCACGCCACGCGTGCGGCGGTCGAAGAAGGCGTTGTGCCCGGCGGTGGTACTGCGCTGGTGCGTGCGCTTAGTGCCCTGGTCTCGCTCAAGGGCGAGAATGCTGATCAGGATGCTGGCATCAGCATCGCCCGTCGTGCGTTGGAAGAGCCGTTGCGCCAGATCGTCGCCAATGCTGGCGAAGAGCCTTCGGTGATCCTGAACAACGTTCGGGCAGGCACGGGCAACTACGGCTACAACGCGGCCACCGGTGAGTATGGCGACATGGTTGAGATGGGTATCCTCGATCCGACCAAGGTCACCCGCTCTGCGCTGCAGAACGCGGCCTCCGTGGCCGGGTTGATCATTACCACCGAGGCGATGGTTGCCGAGCTGCCGAAGAAGGATGACGGCGCCCCGGCCGGCGGCGACATGGGTGGCATGGGTGGCATGGGTGGCATGGGCATGATGTAAGCCCGGCGCCTTTTTCGCCGATACTCTGGAGCCCCGCGAAAGCGGGGCTCTTTTTTTGTCCGCGAAATAAGCAGTCATGTGGTGCCTTGGTGCCAATGTGCATCCCGTTTTCCGGTCCTAAAGCCGATTGGTAAGCGAACCATCAGGCAGCGACTCGGGGCAAGTGGTGACCGAAAACCGGTGAGAGGGGATTCTCCACGGTGGGATATATGCATTCGTTATCGGACGGCGGCCACGGTAATCGGCTTGGTGAAGTGACGGGTGACGCATGCGGTTTTTTTCAGAAAGATCACTTAAGTGTTTGTATGGTAATAGACCTGTCCCGCGTGTTAGCTTTAATCCCCTAAGGGCGCCGGGGCGCAGCGCCTCGATAATTTCAACGGTATTGTAGGGAGCGGACATGGCCGAGCATGCCTGGGTAGTCCCCAAGGCGTTGAAGCAGGTGCGGATGTGGATTCACCCCGAAGGACAGGTGTTGGCGGGTATCTATCTGGTCGCTACCCATCCGGGAGAGTTGCCCGCGGAACTGCCGATTGATCTGCTCAATCAGCACACACCTTTTCTGGCCTGTCAGTGTCACGGTGGCGAGTTGCGCTTCTACAACAAGAATGCGCTGGTGCGCATGGAATACGAATCCCAGGCCGAGTGTGCAATGGCGACGGACGTGACTTTGCGTGGCGAGTTCGGGTTGATGGATGGCTCGGTCTTCGTGGGCGACATTCGAGAAAATCTACCGCCGGAGCGCCGGCGTTTGTTGGATTACCTCAACGTTCATATGGAACGATTTATTCGTGTTTTTCTGGGAGAGGATACGGTGGTGTTGATCAACAAGGCATACATCGTCCGTGCCATCCCGAGAGATTGAATTGGCGATGGTGATATGAGCCTGTTTCGTGACTTTCGGACCGAGCGCCGCATTGCCCAGATGTTGGCCATTAAACAGACCAGCTCGGTGGAGGGGGTTCAGGCGCTGCAGAAGCTGCGTGAGTGTGCAGGAGAGGCGATTCCCCGCTTGGTCCGATTGCTGGCATCCGGGGACGGCGTCAACAAGGCACAGCTTGTTCAAATACTGACGAGGCTTCTGGACGACGATACCCTCCCGCACTTCCATCGGGTACTGGCAGCAGGCGATCCACGCTTGGCTCAGGCAGCGGTGGAGATTCTGCGCGGGGGGCGTGGTTACGACCCCAATCATCTGCTGGACTTTCTAGCTGACCCCGCAGTACCCAAGGCGGCCTTGCTCGACATACTTTCGGCCCAGGGCAAATTGCTCGATGCGGCCGGCATACTGCGCCAGATCAGTTACCTCGATCCCAGTGAACGCAATGTTGCATTTCGATTGCTCTCGGAAATAGCGGAGCCATCGCTGATCCCTGAATTGGTGAGTCGTGCCAATGCCAAGGATTTGCAGATACGGCAGGGTGTGGCTCGGGTATTGGGCCGTTTCGATCACCCCATGGCACATGAGGCGTTGCGCCATTTGTTGGACGACCCGGGCAAGACTGTGCGACAGCTCGCGCTTGAGGCTTTGGCCACTCATCCCGGAGCATTGGATATCGAAACGCTGTTCCGGCTGTTGCGTGACAGCGACCTCTCCATCCAGGGTCGGGCGGTGGACGCGATCATTCAGATGCACGATCCGGAAACACTGACGTATCTGATCGACGTGCTACGCGACGAATCGGAGTATGTCCGGCGGGCGGGCGTGGAAATTCTCAACGAGACCGGCGATACCACCTCGATCAAAACGCTGCTCAGAGCCATCCGCGACGACGACTGGTGGGTACGCGCGCGCGCGGCGGACGCGCTGGCCCGGATCGGTGGTAGCCGGGTCATTCAGGCGGTCGTGTTACTACTGCGCGACGAGGATGAATTCATCCGCCGTGCGGCTGTGGAAATCATGAATTCGATCAAGGACGAGGCTTCGTTTCGGCACTTGATCGATGCGTTGGCTGATTCCGACTGGTGGGTCCGCGAGCGTGCCGTGGATGCGCTGGCTAAATTGGGTAACAAGGCCGCTGTTCCGGCGTTGCTGCCGTTGTTGGAGCGAGACGATGCGACGGCAGTCGCAGTACTGCGGGCATTGATGCGACTGGGTGGGCCGGAGCAGATCGGCGTCGTGTCCGCACTGCTCAATCGCCCGGAACCGTCGGTGCGCAGCGAGGCGATGCTGGTGTTGGTCGAACTGGCCGATGCTGAGCGCGCCACGGCGATCCACGGTCTGCTGGACAAGGCTGCACGCGCCGCACCGGAGGACGAAGTGCGCGACCTCGCGCGCGACTGCGCGACTCGCTTGGGCGAGCGTTTTGCTGCACCCGGCGCGGCGGCAGAGTCCTATGCCCGTATACCGGCCGGCGACGAGGCGGATGCGGACGAATCTGAATCCGAGGTGCCGGTAATCGACGGTCCCCCGATCAAGCTCAAATTGCTGCGTGCCGGGGAATTGTTGGGGGAGCGCTATCGTCACATACGCCGGATCGGGCGCGGCGCATTCGGGACGGTTACGCTGGCCGAGGATTTGGTCCGGGGCGAGGAGGTCATACTCAAATTTTTACATCCCCAGATGGCGGTGGACGACAACATGGTGCGACGCTTTCAACGCGAACACCATTTTGCCAAGCGTATCGAACACCGTAATGTCATCCGCATTTACGATTTTTTCATGCTGGGTGGACTGTATGTGATCAGCATGGAGTACTTCCCGTCAACGGCGCTGTCCGCGGAGGTTAAGGCACATGTGCCTCTGAGTCTTGAGCGTGGCCTGCATATCGCGCATGAAGTGGCCGCCGGGATGACTGCCGCCCACGCCATCGGTATCGTCCATCGCGACCTCAAGCCAGGCAATATTCTCACCAACGAACACAATCTGGTGAAAATTGTGGATTTTGGCGTGGCTGCGGCAGTGGATAGCGCCGATACGCGCCTGACGCGTACCGGCCTGTTGGTGGGTACGCCTCGCTACATGGCGCCCGAGCAGGTACTCGGCAAATCCATAGACGCCCGTACGGATGTCTATAGTCTCGGCGTTATCCTGTACGAGATGCTTGCCGGTGCCTCGCCTTATAGCGGCGAGGACAACGTCGCGGTGATGTATCAACACGTGCAGGGTGGCGCCACCCCCCTGCACGAGCGTAACCCGGATATTTCTCGTACCCTCAGCGCCTTCGTTACGCGCATGATGGCCGTTGAACCGGACAAGCGTTTCCGCAGCATGTCCGAAGTCAGGCGCACGCTGGAACCCTTCATGCACGATCATCGGCTGTGAGGCCGGCGAGGTGGCCGCATGGCACGTATTGATGCATTTCTGAAACTCGGGCGAGAGCAAGGGTGTTCGGATGTGCATCTGGCCGTGGGGGCGCCACCGCTGCTGCGGATGAACGGTGAAATCATGCCCATCCGCTTCAGGGAATTGGGCGATCGAGAATTGCTCGGGTACATCTTCGAAATTCTGAGCGAGAACCTCAAGACACGATACCGTTTGGGTGAGGACCTGGATTTTTCATATATGTCGGAGGGTGTGGGCCGCTTTCGCGCCAACGTCTTTCGCAAGGTGAACGGTATCGGCGCCACGTTCCGCTATATCCCGTCGCATGTGCCCAGCCTAAACGATCTGGGGTTGCCCCCAGTCGTGAATCGTTTGGCCGAACATCGCCAGGGCATGGTGTTGGTGACCGGCTCTACGGGAACGGGAAAATCCACCACATTGGCGGCTATGCTCGACCTGATCAATGGGCAGGATGCCCTCAACGTGATCACGCTTGAGGATCCGATCGAGTTCATTCATACCAGCCGGCGGGCCCAAATCGTACAGCGCGAGATCGGTACCCATGTGCCGGGATTTATCGAGGGACTGCGCTCGGCCCTGCGCGAGGACCCCGACGTGATTCTCGTCGGTGAGCTACGCGATCCGGAATCGATCATGATGGCCATGGTAGCGGCTGAAACCGGTCATCTCGTGCTGGCGACACTACACACCACCACAGCGGTCAAGACCATCGACCGTATCATCGATGCCTTGCCTATGGAGCAGCGCGAGCAGGGCAAGAGTTTTCTCGCAAACAATCTACGGGGCGTCATATCGCAAGTATTGGTGCGCTCGGCAGAGGGTGGCGGTCGCCGCGTGGTGGTGGAATCACTGGCCATGACACCCGCCGTCGGACAGATGTTGCTCAGCGACAAAACCCATCAGATTCCGTCCGTCATGCAGACTGGACGTGAGGCAGGCATGCAGCTCCTCGATCAGGCCTTGCTCGATGGTATTCAACGCAAATTGATCGATCCGGACGATGCCTATCTCTACGCGCAGGACAAGAAGGCCTTCCAACGATTTGTGACCGATGCCTCGTTGCTACCGCGAGTCGGCCTGGCGGGAGGGGGGATGTGAGCCGCGTCGACCGCTGGCTGAGCGAGTTACTCGAGCGCGGCGGCTCCGATATGCACCTGATCGCGAGCCAATGTCCGAGAATGCGTCTGGATGGCCAGCTTGAGATGGTGGCCGACAGCCCGCTGGCGAGCGATGAAGTCGAGACCATGGCGGGTGAATTGCTCGGCGAGCAGGCGCGCGCGCGCTTCGAACGTGACGATGGTGTCGATTTCGCCTATCAGATGGGGGATACGGCCCGTTTTCGCGTCAATCTCTTTCGGCATCTGGGCGGCCTTGGGCTGGTCATGCGCGCTATTCCACAGGCTCCGCAGTCTCTGGAGGCGCTGAAGTTGCCGACCGTACTGCGCAGTCTTTGTCAGCATAAACAGGGACTGGTCTTGGTCACCGGCAAGACCGGTTCCGGCAAGTCGACCACGCTTGCCGCCATGGTCGATTTCATTAACACCACGCGCCGCAGCCACATCCTCACCATCGAGGACCCCATCGAATTCATGCATCAGCGTAAGCGCAGCCTGATCAGCCAGCGCGAAATCGGTGAGCATACGCCCAGCTTTGCCGCGGCGCTGCGTTCGGCGCTGCGCGAGGATCCCGATGTGATTCTGGTCGGTGAACTACGCGATCACGAAACCATCGCACTTGCAGTGACGGCTGCGGAAACTGGGATCCTGGTGCTCGGGACTTTGCATACCCGTCGCGCCGATCTGACGGTTGACCGCCTGATCAACGTATTCCCGGCCGGTAAGCAATCGCAGGTACGTATCATGCTGTCGACCTCGTTGCGCGGGGTGGTCGCTCAGCAGCTTCTGCGCCGCGCCGACGATCAAGGACGGGTCGCCGCGACGGAAGTTTTGGTGAATACCTCGGCGGTTTCGAGCTTGATCCGCGATGGCAAGGTTGGACAGCTGGAGACGGCGATGCAGAGTGGGGCGCTGATGGGCATGCAGACCATGGATGGGGATCTGCGCCGTTTGCTAGATGCCGGCATGATCAGTGGTCATGAGGCTTACGCGCATAGCACCCACAAGGAAGTATTCCGCGCCTATCTGGGTGCCGGTGAGCCGCTCTAGGCAGGAAGACGGGTGCGTGGTTTTTTGTCACGCCCAAATTTTGACTCTGACCCCGGGCCCTGTCAGATGTTGACGTACATCCAGCCTTGGCGCAGTCGTCGCACCACCTCTTCTACGGCAGAGGGGGCGACACGCACGTGCCGAATCAGGTCAACCGGTACGCCGGCTGCCTCAAGATTGTGCATGGTGATGCCGCAGGCGACGAAGTGAAGATTGGGATACTTGCGCATCATTGCCCGGATACGCGCGGCGTAGTTCGAATTATCGTTGGCCTCCAGTAGCTTCAGGCCGCCGGCATTGGCCACCACTTCGACCTCGATGCCCTGATTGCCACCCTTGTTCAATAGGTAGCTGGCCTGTTGCAACGTGCCCGCGAATTTGAGTGGATTATCGGTGGCGACATGCAGGAGTACGCGAGGGGGTTCCCCGGGTAGCGCGTCGCCGGTATCGATCTGGATGGCGCCGAGTGCGGCGAGGTGATCCGTTAGCGAGGCGTCCTCGCGTGAGTGGACCAGCCACCCACCGGCGAAGCTGAGTAGCATCAATGCGAGTACCGTGCAGCAGGCCGCCAGCGAGCGACGCTGACCGAATCCGCGTCCGCTGGCGCTGGCCTGGGGTGCCGGAGGTGGAACGAAGTAGGCCTGCTGGACCAGATCCTTGACGCGGCGCAGCTCGCAGACCTGGTTACGCAGGTTGGCGTCTTCATACATGGCTTCGAGTAATTCGGCGCGATCATCCACATCGAGTTCATTGTCGATGTAGGCGTGCAGCCGAGGATCATCACGAAATCCGGCATTCATCACTTCACCCTTCTCAGTGAGGCACGTGTGGACGTCTCGGGTTGCTGTTGTACGTCCGCCAGCGCGACCAACAGCGCCTGACGGGCGCGGCTGAGTCTGCTCATAACGGTACCAATCGGTATATCCAAAATTCGCGCCACTTCGGCATAGGCGAAGCCGTTGAGGTCGACGAGAGTGATGACCTCGCGCTGCCCAAGCGGAAGCGTCTTGATGGCGGCGCGCACGCGGTCAACCACCTGTTGGCGCTGATTGATCGTTTCGGGGGTGTCATCGCAGGGGAATGCCTCTTCGTTCAGAGGCTGGTCCGGTCGCTGGCGGCGTAGATGGCTGCGCCAGCAGTTGTGCAGGATCGCATAAAGCCAGCTTTGCAGGCGTTCGGCCTCGCGCAGTTGGCCAGCCTTCTGCAGGCCCTTGGAGATGGCCTCTTGAGCCAGATCGTCGGCCAACGATGGATCGCAACACCAGGCATAGGCCATGCGATAGAGGCGGGGCCGTTCCTCGGCGATCCGCTTCTTGATCTGTCCGGATAGGCTGATGAGATCAAACATCCCTGGCGTTTCCATAGGTTTCGGCTTAACTCCAGATACAAGACGCCCAGTATACCGAACTTATTCCAATGGGCGGTTCGGCGGGAGGCGGCCAATTGTCGCGGCTGGGTGAGGCGCACTATCGGATGATGAAATGTTCGACAATAATAATATTAGAAAACAATTATTAATTATTTAATAATTTAATTCATTTGCATTGGTGGTTTTTTGTAATTTTTTTATTTTTTTAAGTACTTGAAATATAATAAATTAATTGTAATTGTTATTTTTTGTGAAGAAATTGTGGAATAAGTGTTAAGCAGCTAGCATCATGGTTAATTGAGGAATTCCTCACCCGCGTGCTTCGGGCGTGCGGGCCTATAAATGACAAGCATCGCTATTCAGAGGGAGATAACCATGATGAGTCGATTCGTTTCCAGAGCACTTCTGGCGCTGGTGTCGCTAGGTCTTTTGGCGGCAGGTCCGGCCTCGGCCGAGATGGCGATGCCACCGATCGATCAGAAGCCCTTCGCCACCCATCACATCGTGCTGCAGATCAGCGATCCGAATCCGATGAAGCAGACGCTGGTGCTCAACGTCGCGGCCAATCTGGCCAAGTACTACGGTCCAGACAAGGTCGACCTCGAAATCGTGGCCTTCGGTCCCGGCCTGCGTTTGTTGCTCAATGACAACGTCAACAGGAAGCGCGTTGAGGCGATGGCCAAGAACTACGGCATCAAGTTCGACGCTTGCCATAACACGCTGGAGAACTTCAGCAAGCAGCTCGGCTATACGCCGAAGCTGAATCCCGAGGCGGTGCTTGTGCCGGCCGGCGCAGCGCGCATCGTTGACCTGGTGCAGCACGGCTACATTCTGATCAAGCCTTGAACGGTCGAGCGCAGAGATTCGGATTCTTACCATCCATAAAAAACTGAGAGCAGGGGAACTGTCTATGAAAAATATTTCGAAGACTGTCTTCGTCAAGAGCGTACTGGCTGTAGCAATTGCCACATCCATGGGTTTGGCCGCCCAGTCCGCCGAGGCGGCCAACTGGCTTCAACTTTATAATACTTCGCCTCCAGGCGTTTCCACGCCGGCCAAGGTGTGGGGATTTGTTCAGCCTGATTACGCCACTACCACCGGCAACACGGTCAGCGGCCTACAAGGACCCGCCTCCGTGCGGGCCTTCAATGGCGTGGCACCCAATTTCAACCTGATTGGCCCGAATCTCAGTTCCACCAACAGCTTCAATCTCCTACGCGGACGTATCGGCGTGCGCGGCAGCCTGTCGCCGCTCGACAACAAGGTCGATTACTTCGTTCTGACCGAATTCGGCAACAACGGCATGACCTATTTCGCCGGGCAGCACCCGGTGATTTCGGATGCCTTCGTGACTTGGAACACAGATCCCAAGCTCGTGCGTTTCTCGCTGGGCCTGCAGAAGGTGCCGGGCAGTTGGGAGTCACGCGTCGGTATCAATACACTGCCGTTTGTGAATTACAGCACGGCCTCGTTGCAAAACACGTTGGAGCGTTTCATCAACCCGAATGTGTCGGTGTCCTCGGCCGGTAACGGCGGTTATCAGTTCATCCCGAGCAGCAGCAACGTGACGGGCTACGGCTCCTATCGCGATATCGGCCTCAAGGTATTCAACTGGTTCGATCGCGGTCCCTGGGAATATGCCTATGCCTTCATGGTGGGCAACGGTGGCCCGATTACCGCCACCAACAACAATAATGGCATGGATACCTACGGCATGCTCCGCGCCAGCTACATCTTCAGCGGCAAGGGCCCATATCGCAACGATGCCGGCGTCTGGGTGTGGTTCCACAACGGCCAGCGCAAGATCCAGCAGATCGGCACCTACAAGCTCAATCGCTGGGGTGTGGGTGGCGAATACGGCCGTCACCAGCGTCAGGCGGGTGGTTACATCATGCATGCAGGCTACATGCAGGCCAGCGGCTGGATTCTCGCGCCCGCGCCGTTCCAGTACGACGCGAACACTGCTGCGGGCTATACCGGGCAGCCGCAGGCACTGGGTGGCTATAACAATCTGACCCAGTGGACTATCTATCCGGGTAGTAACAACAAGGCTTGGGGAGCTTATGTCCAGGGTGGTTATTACGTGACACACAACGTGCAGCTTGAACTGCGCTACGACCAATACAATCGCCTGACCAACAACGCGGCGCTGCAGCGCGACTTCAAGACTTGGACGGTGGGTGCCCAGTATTTCCTGACCAAGAACACCCGTTTGACGTTGAATTACGCGATCCAGAAGCTGGATGTGCCGCATGCGAGCGCGATCACCAATGCGGTGCAGCGCAACAATGCGCAGGCGATCGCCAACTCGATGGGCAATCGAATCGACCTCGAATTGACCGCGGTGTTCTGAGCCGACGGATAATTTAAGCGATTTTTCTCCGGTGCGGTAATAACCGCCGTTGCCCCGGCCTTGTGCCGGGGCTTCTTTTTGCGCGCAATGATTGTGCGTATGGCTGGCGTGACGGCGCCTTCTCAAGGCGTTTGACGCTTGTCTCGTCGACGCGTGCCCAGTAGTCTCCTAGGATGTTACCCGAGCTGCCTTTCCCCAATGCCGTGGCGATTTTGCCGGAGCCGCTACAAGCACAATTTGCGCGCCAGTGGGCGCGTTATCGCGAGCGTCATGTCAGCGATGAACACATGCTGGCCGGATTGCCGGATAGCCTGCCGCTTGTGTGGGCGCTGAGTGACTTCGTAGCCGAAGGCTGCATCCAGTCGCAGGATCTGCTGCGCCGCTTGGTCGACGGTGATCGCCTGTCGACGAAGGGGGCGGCGGGCCATCTGCGCGCCCGCGTACAGAATGCGCTGTCGACGGCCGCCGACGAGACGACGTTCATGCGTCTGATCCGGCAATGCCGACGTGAAGAAATGGTGCGCATCGCCTGGCGCGACCTGGCCGGGCAGGCCAACCTGGACGAAATCCTGGACGATTTGTCCGAACTGGCGGACTCGCTGATCGAGTCTGCCTTGATCTATGCCGAAACCGCGCTCGAATCGCGCTTTGGCCGACCTGATGATGGTCAGCGCCTCATCGTATTGGCCTTGGGCAAACTCGGCGGCGGCGAGCTGAATTTTTCATCCGACGTGGATCTCATCTTTGCCTACGCCGCACCGGGCGAAACGAACGGTCGGCAGCCCATCGAGCATCAGGCGTATTTCACGCGTCTGGCTCAGCGCCTGATCCGTTATCTTTCGGAGGTAACGGCTGATGGTCAGGTTTGGCGGGTGGACATGCGCCTGCGTCCATTCGGCGACGATGGGCCGTTGGTGACGCATATCGCGGCGATGGAACATTACTACGCGGCCCACGGACGCGAGTGGGAACGGTATGCCTGGATCAAGGCGCGGGTGGCCGCGGGTGACCGCAAGGCGGGCGACCGCTTATTGGCGACGTTACGTCCCTTTGTCTACCGGCGTTATCTCGATTACGGCGTCTTCGAGTCGCTGCGCGAGATGAAAGAGATGATCAACCGCGAGGCACACAAGCGCGGCGAATATGTCGACCTCAAGCGTTCGCCTGGCGGTATCCGAGAGGTGGAATTCATCGGGCAGGCCTTCCAGCTGATTCGCGCGGGCCGCGACCCGGGCTTGCAGCATCGCGGTATCCGAGAGGTGCTCTCGCGTCTTAAGGCACGTGATCTGCTGCCAGACTGGGCTGAGCGAGAGCTGCAGGAAGCGTATGCGTTTTTGCGCCAGGCGGAAAATCGCCTACAGATGCAGGCCGACCAACAAACCCACCGCCTGCCGGATGAGCCGCTGGGGCGTCTGCGACTGGCCAGAGCCATGGGTTGTGCGGATTGGCCGGTTTTTCAGGCCATGCTCGGCGAGCGTATGCGTGGCGTACATGGGCATTTCGAGCGGATTTTCGCAGCCCCCCAGGCGGAAGTGGGAGATACGTCTTCGGGGGATCAACTGGCCCGTGCCTGGCGCGAAGGTGATGCGACCGGTCTGAGAGCGGGTCTTGTCGCCGTCGGCTACGACGATCCCGATGGTGCGGCCGAACACCTGATCGCGCTTGCGAAGGGGTCCGCCATGCGCACCCTGACCGAGACTGCGCGCCAGCGGCTCGCCCAACTCGTGCCGCTGCTAGTGCGTGCAGCCGCGATCCAGGATGCGCCCGCACAAACGCTGGCGCGTACCCTCGTACTGATGCAGGCTATGTCAGGGCGTTCGGTCTATCTTGCCTTGCTGGTGGAAAGCCCGCTGGCCCTGTCCCAGCTGGTGCGTTTGTGCGCTGCCAGCCCTTGGATCGCCGAGCAGCTGGCGCGCATGCCGCTCCTGCTTGACGAACTGCTCGATCCACGCAGCTTGTATGCCCCGTTGGATCGCGAGGGTTTGGCGCGGGAGCTGGCGACGGCACTGATTGAAGTGGCGGACGATGATGTGGAGCAGCTGATGGATCGGCTGCGCCAGTTCAAGGCGGCGCAGGTGCTCAAGGTGGCAGCGGCGGATGTCACCGGCACGCTACCGCTGATGCGCGTCAGCGATCAGCTCACCTGGGTCGCGGAGGTGATACTCGATCGCGTGCTGGCCGCTGCGCGTGCGCAGCTTTCGGCGCGCTACGGCCTGCCGTGGCAGAGCAGTGAGGATCGAGAGGCGGGTTTCGGTGTCGTCGCCTATGGCAAGCTCGGTGGCATCGAATTGGGTTATGGCTCTGACCTCGACGTGGTGTTCCTCTACGAGTCCGGTGCCGGCGAGCAGCTCACGCGTGGCGACAAGCCGATCGATAACGCGGTGTATTTCGCCCGCCTGGCGCAACGGGTGATCCACCTGCTGACCACCTACACCGCGGCCGGTACGTTGTACGAAATCGACACGCGATTGCGTCCCAGCGGCGCTTCTGGCCTGCTGGTCAGCTCGCTTGATGCCTTCGACTTGTACCAGCGGAGCGAGGCCTGGGTCTGGGAGCACCAGGCCTTGGTGCGCGCGCGTTTTATCGCCGGTGCGGAGTCGGTGGCGGCGCGTTTTTCAGCCATTCGTGAGGAGATTCTGTGTCGGCAACGGGCGGGTGAAACGCTGCGCCGAGAGGTACGTGAGATGCGCGCGCGCATGTGGCAGGCTTTGGGAAGCCGCGATTCGGCACGATTCGACCTGAAAAAGGACCCTGGCGGTATCGCGGATATCGAATTTCTGGTGCAATATAACGCGCTCTTGCACGCGCATGCCTATCCGGCGCTGGTCCGCTACACGGATAATATCCGCCTTTTGCAGGCCTTGGCCGACATGGGAATTATGGACCCCGCGGACGCTATCCTGCTGACGGACGCCTACAAGGCCTACCGAGACCGCACGCATGCCCTGACGCTACAGGCGGCGCCTGCCGTGGTACCGGCGGGTGAGTTTGCCGATATGCGGATGGTGGTTGGGCGGATATGGACGGCGCAGCTTGGAAATGACGATGCGACACCCGTTTGATGGGGAGTCGATTCAACGACGAACGATGCATATCACAGGAGAAATACGATGACGATGGCCGACCGCGACGGTCTGATCTGGCTCGACGGCGAGATGGTCCCCTGGCGCGAGGCCAAGGTGCACGTGCTGACCCACACCTTGCATTACGGCATGGGCGTGTTCGAGGGCGTGCGTGCCTATAGCACCGAGCGTGGTCCGGCGATTTTCCGGCTGGAAGATCACACCCGCCGCCTGTTCAACTCGGCGAAGATTCTCGGTATGGATATCCCCTTCGATCCGGCGGTGATCTCGAAGGCGCAGATCGACATCATTCGCGAGAACAAGCTCGACAGCGCCTACATTCGTCCCATGTGCTTCTACGGTTCAGAGAGCATGGGTCTGCACGCGACCAATCTCCAGGTGCATTGCATGGTTGCCGCCTGGCCCTGGGGCAGCTATCTCGGACAGGAGGGTTTGGATCGCGGTATTCGCGTCAAGGTGTCCTCATTCAGTCGCCACCACATCAACGTCACCATGTGCCGCGCCAAATCCAATGGCAGCTACATGAACTCGATGCTGGCGGTTCAGGACGCCACGGCCTGCGGCTTCGACGAAGCCTTGCTGTTGGACACCGAGGGCTATGTGGCTGAGGGTAGCGGCGAGAACGTGTTCATCGTGCACGACGGCACGCTTTACACCCCGGACCTGACCTCGGCGCTGGATGGCATCACCCGCCGCACTATCTTCACCTTCGCCGATGCGCTCGGTATCCCGGTGCGCGAGAAGCGCATCACGCGGGACGAGGTCTACATCGCGGACGAGGCCTTCTTCACCGGGACCGCCGCCGAGGTGACCCCGATCCGCGAGATCGACGGCCGTGCCATCGGCAGCGGTTCGCGTGGACCGATCACCGAACGCCTGCAGCGCCAGTATTTCGATGTGGTGCAGGGTCGCGATGCGGGTTACGATCATTGGCTGAGCTACGTCTGAACCGAACGAAGTCAATAGGGGCCCGATAAGATGCCGAATCCGCATACCGCCGACCACCAGGATCAGTACCGCACGCCGAATGCGTCACGCGCCGTCGCCGTGACTGACGCCGATCTGCCGTTGCACTGCCCGATGCCGGGCAGCGCTTTGTGGAGCTCACATCCGCGCGTTTATCTGCCTATTGAGGATATGGCGCCGGGGCAGGATGGCCTGAGACACGCGAGCTGCCCGTACTGCGGGACCGAATACGCCTACAAGGCGGGCTGAGGTTCTGGACGCGGGCGTGGGGGGGATGGCCGTCGCACCCCGGCAATGTCTCGTCGTCGGCCCGGCCTGGGTCGGCGACATGATCATGGCCCAGAGCCTGTTCAAGGTGCTCCGGGCGCGCTACCCCGAACTCATCATCGACGTGCTCGCTCCGGCCTGGACGGCACCGCTGATCGATCGCATGCCGGAGGTGCGGCGTGCGATCCCGCAACCGCTGGGGCATGGGCGCTTGGCCCTGGCTGAGCGATACCGGCTCGGCAGACGTCTGCGCACGGATGCCTACGACTGGGCACTGGTCCTGCCCAATAGCTTCAAATCCGCACTGATCCCCTGGTTCGCCGGTATTCCGCGCCGCACGGGGTTCCGCGGCGAATTCCGTTACGGCCTGCTCAACGATCTACACACGCTCGACAAGCGTGCGTTGCCGCGCACCGTGCAGCGCTTTGCGGTGCTGGGGCTGCCGCCGAAGGTGGCCGCCGCCTTCCAATCGTTGCCCGTACCCGTACTTCGCGCGGACGCTGTGGCCGCCGCAGAAGCGGCCGACCGCCTGGGGCTCGATACCCATCGGCCGGTACTGGCCCTGTGTCCCGGTGCCGAATATGGCCCGGCCAAGCGCTGGCCCACCGAATACTTCGCCGCCGTGGCACGCCACTACCGTACGCAGGGTTGGCAATCGTGGGTATTCGGTTCCGAACGCGACGCATCACTCGCTGAGGCGGTTTGCCGCGATGCTGGCCCTGATTGCATCAACCTTGCCGGGCGCACCACGTTGACCGAGGCCGCGGATCTGATGGCTACGTGCACGGCGGTGGTCAGCAACGATTCGGGCCTGATGCACCTGGCCGCCGCGCTCGGCCGCCCCTTGGTTGCGGTATACGGCTCCTCCGACCCCGGCTTCACGCCGCCGTTGGCCGCACCGGGTCGCGCACGCATCGAACGTCTCGGCCTGGATTGCAGCCCATGCTTTGCGCGCGAGTGCCCGCTGGGCCACCTGGAATGTCTGCGCGGCCTGCACCCTGAGCGGGTAGTGCGTGCGTTGGACGCCTTGATCGTGTGATGCGTGTGTTGCTCGTCAAGTTGTCCTCGCTGGGCGACGTGATCCATACATTGCCGGCGCTTACCGACGCATGGCACGCCGTGCCCGATATCCATTTCGATTGGGTGGTGGAGGAGGGCTTCGCGGAGATTCCCGGTTGGCACCCGGCGGTGGCACACGCGATTCCCGCCGCCCTGCGCCGCTGGCGACGCGATTGGCGCAGCACACGCGCTGAGCGCCACGCCTTTCGTGCGCGCCTGCGTGCGCAGCGCTACGACCGCGTAATCGACGCGCAGGGATTGATCAAGAGCGCTTTGGTCGCGCGTCAGGCCATTGGCCCCCGCTGGGGTCTCGATCGCGCCTCGGCACGCGAACCGTTGGCCGCCTGGACCTATCGACACCGGGTGCGCGTGCCGCGTGAACAACATGCCGTGAGCCGCACTCGCGCCCTGTTCGCTGCAGCACTGGACTACTCGATCCCCAACACCGTGGCCGATTACGGTCTGGCGCGCGAGCGCTTGCCTGTGCCGTCTACGGCACCGGGTGATCTACTGTTCCTTCACGGCACGACCTGGCCCAGCAAACACTGGCCCGAGGCCTATTGGTGCGAACTGATGGCACTGGCCGCGGCCGATGGCCTGCGCGTCCTATTGCCCTGGGGTGACGAGACCGAGCACGCGCGCGCCGAGCGCATCGCCGTGGCCGGCGCGGGTCATGGCTTCGTGTTGCCGCGCAGTGGCTTGGGCGAGCTGGCCGCACTGATCGCCTCGGCGCGTATCGTGATCGGTGTAGACACTGGGCTGGCGCATCTGGCCGCGGCGCTGGGTACCCCGTCGGTGACACTTTATGGCGCCACCCGTCCAGATCGCACCGGCACCTTTGGCGAGGCACAGATTCATCTGTCCGCCCGGTTTCCCTGCTCGCCCTGCCTGACGCGGGAATGCGGCTACCGGGGCGCATCGGTCGTGCGTCCCGCCTGTTACGAGGCGCTCGATCCGGCGCGGGTATGGGCACAGACACGCGAGACCATGAGCGGGTCAAGGGAGATGGCGCATGGCGCGTGAACTCGTATCGGCGGTCATCATCACCCAAAACGAGGCCGCGCGGATCGGTGCCTGCCTCGATTGCCTCGATTTCGCCGACGAGATCCTCATCGTCGATGCTGGCAGCACCGATGGCACATTGGCCATTGCCGAGGGTCGGGGAATCCGCGTGATCCATCACGACTGGGCTGGCTTCGGCCCGCAGAAGCGCTTCGCCGTCGAGCAGGCTGCGCACGACTGGGTGCTCTGCGTGGACGCAGACGAACGCGTGACCGACGCCCTGCGCGCGAGCATCGAGGACGTGCTGGCCGCGCCGCAGGCCATGGTCTGCCGCATCGCCCGCCGCAACCGCTTCATGGGACGTTGGCTGCGTCACGGCGAAGGCTACCCGGACCATGTCATCCGGTTGTTCCATCGCGGCCACGCCGAGTGGAGCGACGACCCGGTACACGAGACCGTGCTGACCGACGATCCTGTCATCACCCTCGTCGGCGATCTGCTGCATGAATCGGAGACCGGGGTCTGCGACTATGCCGCCAAACAGGTGCGTTATGCGCGTCTTCAGGGAGATCGACTGCGTGCGGCGGGTGCGCGCTCGTCGTGGCCGCGCGCATTGCTCAGCCCGATAACGCGCTTCATTAAATTTTATCTGATCCGGCTGGGCTTCCTCGACGGTCTGCCCGGTCTCGCGCATATTCTGCTAGGCTGTTTTGCCTCGTTTCTGAAACATCTGGACTTGCTTGCCGGGCGGCGGCGGACCGGTAGCGCCGACAAGGGATAGGATGGCCGAAAATCCAGCGACAAGCCCTGCCCAACGTGCCGCCGAAGTGCCGGCACGGCCGCGTATCCTCGTGGTCCGGCGCGACAATATCGGCGACTTGGTGTGTACGCTGCCGATGATCGCTGCGTTACGCCGCCGTTACCCAGAGGCCTACATCGCCGCGCTGGTCAACAGCTACAATCGCGACGTGCTCGACGGTCACCCCGATCTGGACGCAGTTTTTGCCTATACCAAGGCCAAGCATCGCGCGGATGGCGAGTCCGTGATCGGCGTCTACTGGCGGCGTCTCAAACTGATGCTGTATTTGCGCCGTCAGCGCTTCGATTATGCCATTCTCGGTGGCGCGCACTTTCTGCCGCGCGCGTTACGTCTCGCCCGCCCGCTGGGCGCGAAGCACATCCTGGGCTTTACCGAGCCGGGTCGGCGCGGTGGCGGCGCCATCGATGTCGCGGTGCCCTATGGCAGTGGTGCGGGGATGCATGAGGTCGAGGATATCTTTCGCTTGCTCGCGCCCTTGGGCATCGACGGCCCGCCGCCTGCGGCGCGTCTCGCAGCCGATGCTGCCCTTGCCGACAGTGTGCGTGCGCGCCTGCCGGCGGCCGCGGCGGGACGCCCGCTGATCGGACTGCACATCAGCGCCCGCAAGCCCTCCAACCGCTGGCCGGTCGAGCGCTTCGAGGCCGTGGCCCGCCATCTGCACGAGAGTCATGGCGCGCACTTCCTGCTCTTCTGGTCGCCCGGTGCGCCCGACGACCGTTTCCATCCCGGTGACGACGACAAGGCCGAACGCCTGACAAGCGCTCTGGGGTCGGAGCTGCTGACGCCCTGTCGAACCGAACGGCTCGCCGAGCTGATCGCAGGGCTTTCCTTGTGTGACGCCGTGCTGTGTAGCGACGGCGGTGCGATGCATATCGCCGCCGCGCTGGAAAAGCCGATCGTGTGTCTGTTCGGCGCCACCGATGCTGTGCGTTGGCACCCTTGGGCCGCGCCGCACCAGTTGTTGCAGACGCAGGCTCGCGATGTAGCCGACGTTGATGCCGAGGCCGTGATTACGGCGTTCAGCGAAATGATGACTCGCAAGGCAGTCGGTTGAACACCGATGTCGTAAGGCGTGAATGCATATGAATATTTTGCTGATCACCAACGAATTCAGTACCCGCAATGGCTGGGCAACCGTTGCCCTGGAGTTGATCACGCGGCTGCGCGAGCGGCACGGGGTAACGGTGCTGTCTGAGCGCGGCGACGCCGATAATCCTGGCTTCGACCTGATCGCCTCGAACGGCTTCAAGACACTGCGCGTCTTGCGACGCGATACCGCCGAGATCACGCAGCGCCTCGAGGGCCAACGATTCGACGTGATTGTATGCGCGATTGAGCCGCATCTGCCGTTGGCCGCGCGCTTGAAGCGCCGGTTGAGTGTGCCGCGCTTGGTCCTGATTGGGCAGGGCACCTACATCCATTACCCCTTTGTGCGCGGTCGTTGGCGCTGGTTCAACCGCTGGGCGGCGCGCTCGGTGGACATGCTGGTCGTGCCAAGCAGTTTCACCGCCGCCAAGGCACGTGCCTGGTATCAAGGCCCACTCGAAATCGTACCTTGGGGTGTGAATACCGATACGTACCACCCGGTGCCTGGGATCGAGAAGGAGCAGGCTTTTTTGTTCGTGGGGGCGCAAAAACCGCGTAAGGGCGTGGGGGATCTGTTGGAAGGTTTCGCGCGGCTGGTCACCGAATATCCCGAGGCTCGTCTCTATCTTGTCGGTCAGCCCAGCGAGCGTTATGCGCGTCGCCTGAGCGAGCTGAAAATCGAATCGCAGGTGATACAGACCGGTGTCGTCAGCCATGACGAGTTGCTGGGTTACTACGCGCGTTGCCTCTGCCACGTATTGCCTTCGGTGAACACGCCCGATGCCTTCGAGGGTTACGGGCTGGTTCATCTGGAGGCCAATGCCTGTGGCATTCCTTCCATTGGCTCGCAGGATACCGCGAACGAAGAAATCATCATCGACGGCGCCAGCGGGCTGCTGTGCAAGCCGCACGATCCCGAATCGGTATACCGCTGCATGCGGCGTATTCTCAACGACGACGGCGCCACGCGCCGGATGTTCGACGAGTCGTTGCGGCATGCTCATAGCTATACTTGGGCGCGGGTGATCGAGGCCTTTGAATCGAACATCCTGCGCGTTGGCGAGATTGCCGACGCGGCCGGTGCGGGTCAAGCGAGTCCGGCGAGGAACTGAAGCAGTTCATCCCCCAGGTGGGCGTAATCGCGCTGTGCGCGTACCGCTTCGCAACCCTGTGCGCCCATGCGCTGTAGCGCTTCGCGGCCCAGTATCTGAGCCCGTGCCACGCCTCCGGCAATCCCTGCCGGGGTGAAGTCGCAGTACAGCGCGCAATTCCGCTCGAAAACATCGTGATAATCCGGTAGCTCGGAGAGTAGGGCAGGCAGGCCGGCCGCATAATATTCGAAGGTCTTGGTCGGCGAGGAGCCGAGGTACAGGCGCTCGGGCGGAATTAGGCCGAGGCCGACGTCGGCCTCGGCGAGGCGCTGCAGCAGCTCCTTGCGGGGCACCGGTGGGTGGTAGTGGAAGCGTGGGTCATGCGGCAGGCGGAGGGCGTCACGACCGGGCGCGTCCAGCGGTGTGTACAGGTGCAGTTCGTAGTCGCCTTCGGCTTCGGCGAAGCCTGCCAGCACCGTATCCATGCGGCGCAATCGGTCGATGGTGCCGGCGTAAGCGAAGCGCAATGGCCCGTTGCGCGGCGGGCGCACGGGTATATCGGTGCTGGCGAAATCGAAGCCCAGCGGCAGCGGGTGGCTGGGTATGGCAAGTGTCGGGTGGAACAGTCGGCGGTGGGTGTCGGTGATCGGCAGATAGGCGTCGCAACGGGCCAGAAAACGCGCCTCGCTGCGTGCCCGCCAACGGTATTCGAGCGTCTTGCGCAGGCGTGCCCGGCCGATAACGCGCGATTGGTGGTAGCGCCGATAGGCATGCGGAAATGAATCCCAGAAAGCGATGCGCGGGCCGTGCGCGCCACGTACGCGCAGGATCGCGCTGAGTGCGGGGAAGAGATTGCGGACCACGATCCAATCGTAATGCTTCAGCTCGGCGAGCCCGCTCAGCGCGGTCGTGAGCCCGTGTCGGCGGCAGGCATGTGGCAGGGTGATCATCGTGTCTTCGCGCACGGGCTGCACGATCTCGCGGTCGAAGTAGACCCGATCGACCTCCATGTGCTCGGCTAGGTGGCGCCCGAAAATCGCTTCTACGGCGGAGTGATCGCTGCCGCGGTAGAGGTCGGTGACGAGCAGGATGCGCACGAGGGGGCGGGTTCAGGCGGTGGCCGCTGGGTGTTCGCCCAGTCGGGTCTCGACCGCGGCGGCCACTGCGTTGACGCCGATGCGCGTCATCGGCGCGGTGAGCGCACGTGCCGATGCATCCCAAGGGGCGGCGAGCACGCTGTGGCGATCGAGGTCGTAGATCGGGCCGGCGCCCGCGGGGTCGGAGGCGCCGAACAGGCAGACGGTGGGCGTGCCGACGGCGAAGGCGATGTGCATCGGTCCGGTGTCGCCACTGACCAGTACGTCGAGTCGCTCGATCAGCGCAGGCAGGTGATCGAGGCCGAGCGCGCCGGCGAGGTTGATGGCTACCGGGCCGATAGCCTCTGCGATCCGTTGGCAATGCGCCGCTTCGGCGGGCGAGCCGGTAAGAATCAGGCGCAATCCAGGATGACGCGCCGCGAGTGCGTGGCCCAGGGCGACGAAGGATTCGGCTGGCCAGGCGCGGTGCGGTTCCGAAGCGCCGGTCTGCAGTCCGATCAGCGGCGCTCCTGGTGTTACGCCATAGGCCGCAAGCAAGGTTTCGGCCGCTGCGCGTGCCTCGTTGGACACGGGTAGATACATGTGCGGGTCGTCGCTGTCTGCACCGGCCAGACGGGCCACCGCGAGACGCTGGCGCAGACCGTGGCCGAGATCGGCCCAGGCCTGGCGCGGCGAGGCGTTGCTGAGCAGGAAGCGGTTGCGGCTGGTGTTGGGTAGTTTGAAGATGAACGGGATACCGGCGAGGTAGAGTAGTGGCGTCATCTGCGGCTCGTTGCCGTGGAACACTGCGGCAACGTCGGGGCGGAGGCGGTGCAAGACGCGCAGGGTGCGCATGAAGTCGGCGTATCGGCCGCTGTAAAACAGGTGCTCGTCGATATCGGGATGGTCCTTTAGCAGACGGCCCGTGGCCGGATGCAGCAGCGCGACAAGGCGCGCATCGGGGTAGCGTATGCGCAATGCGTGCAGCCCAGCGCTACTCATGGCGGTATCGCCGACGGCTGTGGTCGATACCGCCAAGATGACGCGCACGGCCTCCGGGCGGAAGTCAGCCGTGTTTCGTGCGCGGCGATCCAGTGCGTGGGCGGCACGCAGGCCGAGATAGAGCAAATCAGTGAAGGGTTGTACCCGCATGCCTACGCCGCCCGACCGCGCTTCAGCGCCGCAGTGCCAGATAAAGCCCGGCGCGCATCGGTGAGCGGTAGGTGAAGAGTTGCCGGGCGAGCCAGCCGGCGGGGCGCTCCTTGGTGTCGATGCGGCGGATGGCGGCGACGTTGTCGTGGGGGCGGTTGGTGCCGCGGATCACGCTGAACTGGGACTCGAAGCCGAGTCCGGCGGCGAGCGACTGATATTCCGGCTCGAAGTAACCCCAGGGCCAGCATAGGTGGCGATCGGTGCCGCCGAGACGCGCGGTCAGGGTCGCGCGTGAGCGTTCCAGATCCTCGCGCAGGGCGGCGAGGCGTACTGCGGGATCGGGGTACAACTGGTCCCAGCGTACGTGGCCGTGGCTGTGGGAATGGAATTCCACTGTGCCGTCGGCGCTCATCATCTCGATTTCAGACCAGCGCAGCATGGCGCGGTCGGCCTCGTCGGCCTCGATGAGGCGCTTGCAGGTCCTGTGGTCTGGGCAGTCGGGCAGGTCGTCCAGGCCGCCGGCATATGGCCGCGGCGAACCGTCGCCTATCCAGCCGGTGACGGCGAAGATGATCGCGTGCAGCCCGAGGCGCTTGAGTACCGGATAGGCATGCACGTAGTTGTCGAGATAGCCGTCGTCGAAGGTGATCGCGACGCTGCGTGGCGGCAGTGCCTCGCGGCCTTTCATGAAGGCGAGCAGCTGATCGGCGGTGATGGTCCGGTAGCCACCGCGCGCGAGACGCGTCATGTGTGCTTCGAAGGTGGCGGGCGAGACGGTGACTAGACCCGGGCGCGGGGTGACGTGGTGGTACATGAGCACGGGCACGGCGCGGGCGGTCATCGGGTGGTTCTCTCGGGTCGTTGCAGCAGATCGTCGCACAGGCGTTCGGTCGCATCGAGCATGGCGTCGAGACTGAAGTGCGCATGGGCGTGTGCGCGGCCGCGTTCGCCCAGGGTTTTTGCCCAGCCGGGATCGGCGAATATGCGGTCAAGGGCGGCGGCCATCGCGTCGGCATCCTCGGTGGGGACCAGCAGGCCGGTGTCCTCCTGGCGGATCAGTTCCGGCACCCCCCCGACCTCGGTGGCGACCACCGGCAGGCCCATGCCCAGTGCCTGGGTGACGGCCTGCGGCACACCCTCGGAGCGTGAGCTGAGCAGCAGGGCGTCTGCGGCGCCCATCAGGTCGGGCACGTCGTCGCGGTGACCGAGGAAGTGCACGCGCCCGGTGAGCCCCAGCGTCTCGGCGCGCGCAGCGATCTCTTCGCGCATCGGACCGTCACCTGCGAGTACCAACTGCAGGTGGGGGCGTCGTTCGCCGAGGCGATGAATGGCCTCCAGCGCCAGCAAGTGGCGTTTGACGCCGCGTAGCACACCGACCATCAGTAGCAGCTCGTCGGTATCGTTCAGGCCGAGTGCCGCGCGCACTGAGTGGCGCGGCCGTGCGGGGCGGAAGCGGGCAAAGTCGATGCCAGTGGGGATGCTCACCACTTGCGCGGCAGGGAATCCGCATTCGTCCACCAGACGCGTGCGTACGGCCTCGCCGCAGGCGATGATGCGGTCGGGTAGGTAGTGTACGAAGTTGGTCCAGCCGCGGCGCAGCGGATTGTTGAGGTGACGCGTGCGCAGCAGCACGGGGCTGTGCGCCCAGCGCGCGGCGATGCCGCCGACCCAGCTGTCGATACCGCTGTGGGTGTTGACCACGTCAATACGCAATCGCCGCAGCTGCCGGGCGAGGCGTGCGGCGCTGGCAAGATCGGCCGCGCCGCGTAGCGGCAGGCGCAGCGTGGGGATGCCGGCAGCCTCGGCGGCGGTGTGCAGCTGCGCCTCGGCGCGGGTAGCCAGCCAGATATCGTGTCCGCGCGCGCGCATGCCGGTCATCTCGGCGAGGATGCGGCGTTCCTGACCGCCGAAGCCGTCGGACCATTCGGTGTGCAGGATACGCATTATGCCGCGCTCGCCTGGTCGAGTGCGGCCTCCAGCTCGGCCATTACCAGCGATGCGGGGAGGCGATCCAGACAGTCGCTGCGCTTGCTGCCGTCGCAGCCGTCCTGGCCGCAGGGTACACAGCCCCAGGCTTGCTGGATGACATGATGCCTGCCTGCCTGCTGTAGCCCCGAACGGGCTGGATAAGGATTCTCGGCGGTGTGGCCGTTGGGCCAGGGACCCCAGTCGAAGGCCCCAGAAGGGCCGAAGATCGCGACCACCGGGGTGCCGACGGCGGCAGCCATATGCATGGGGGCGGTGTCGACGCCGAAGAAGACATCGGCCTGGGCGCTCAGCGCGGCGGTCTGCTTGAGGCTCAGGCGGCCGCCGAGGTCGATGGGGTGCTCCCTGCTGCGCGCGAGGATGCCGTCGAGGCGTGCTCGCTCGCGTGCATCCGGTGCGCAGGTGAGCACCACCTGCACGCCGAGGCGGCCAATCAGCCGGTCGATGATCTCGGCCATGCCAGCATCGGTCCAGCACTTGAAAAACCAGCGCGAGGTCGGGTGGATGTGTACCAACGGCCGGCCGGGCATATGGCCGCCCTCGGCGAGTAGGTAGCGCACCGCTTCGCGGTCGGCATCATTCACCGTGAGCGACACGCTGATTGCGTTGATAGCCGCCTCGGCGCCGCCGAGATCGAGGTTGCGCAGCACCGTATGGCGCGGACCGGGACGCGGCGCGACCGGTTCGTTAATCAGCCAGCGTCGCCAGTGCTTGTCCTTGGCGGGATCGATCGGCGCACGTCGGCGCGGGGCGCCGGATAGCCGCGCCGCGATGGCGCCGCGGTCACCTTCCGTGGTGCTGATCGCCAGATCGAAGCGGCGTGCGCGCAAGGTTCGGAAGAAGGCCAGTTCATGGCGCAGCAGGGCACTGCGCGATTCGCCGAGCTGGCGGGTCGGATAGACGAACAGTTCGTCGAGACCGGGGTGGCCGGCGAGCATGGGCTCGGTGCCGGCCTTGACCAGGGCGCTGACGCGGTGACCGCCCGCGCGCAGGGCCGAGACTAGGGGGGCGGTTAGTAGCACGTCGCCGATGTTGCGGAATTTGATGACCAGAATGTTCATCAGTAGAAGCGCGGCCCGTCGTCGGGGCGGTCCTTGAAGCGGCGGTTGACCCACAGATATTGCTCAGGGAAGCGCCGTGCAAAGCCTTCGATCAAGCCGTTGATGCGCGTGGCGTCGGCGCCGACATCGTCGCTCGGGAAATCGTCGAGTACCGGCTGAAACTCCAGCAGGTAGCGTGAACTGCCGGGCAGGCGCGCACTGAAGAAGGGGACCACCGGCGCGCCGGTCAGTCGGGCGATGCGCGAGGTCGAGGTGTTGGTCGCCGCGGGGATGCCGAAGAAGGGTGCGAAGACGCTGCCCTTGTGGCCGTAGTTCTGATCCGAGGCATACCAGACCACGTGTTTCTCACGCAGGCTACGCAGCAGGCCGCGCGTATCGTGGCGAGGGATGGCCTTGCCGTAGCGCCGCGTGCGGCTGGCCGACATGGCGCGTTCGATCACCGGATTTTCATGTGGTCGATACATCACGTGCAGGTCCATGCGCGCGGCCAGCGGCTGGCCCGCGATTTCGAGGTCGGTGAAGTGCGCGCCGACCAGCATGACCCCCTGGCCCTGCGCGCGTGCGGCTTCGAAGTGCTCCAGCCCGGCCCATTCCACCTGGCGCAGGATTTTTTCCGTCGGCGCCCACCAGCTCATTGCAGTCTCGATCACGCCCATGCCGATCGAGGCGAAGTGTCGGCGCACCAGCACTTGCCGTTCACGCGCGTCGCGCTCGGGGAAGCACAGATCGATGTTGATGCGCGCGATGCGGCGGCGGCGCGGCGCCAGCCAGTAGGCGATGTTGCCCAGTGCCCGCCCGATCGCCAACGCTACCGGGAAGGGCAGCCAGGTGACCGCGCGCAGCGCGCCCAGCGCGGCCCACGTGGGCCAGTGTCGGGGGGCGAGCAATGAGGATTCGGCAGACGGAGTATCGGACACGTTCGATAAGCGCGCTAAATGGAGCATTCTACGGGGCAGGGCTCGGCCGTCACAAGCGGCGTCCATGCTAATATACGCCGCTTTCCGCATTGGACCCGCAAGCCGTGACCCGAATCGTCGCCGCCCGCCCGCTCCGCGCTGTTCCCGCCCGCTGCGCGGGATGCTCCGCATGACGCCCGCCATCCCCGCCTTCGAGCATGCCCGCGTGCTGGTCGTCGGCGACCTGATGCTGGATCGTTACTGGCATGGAGAGGCCACGCGGATTTCGCCCGAGGCGCCGGTGCCGGTGGTACACGTCGGTCCCAGCGAAGAGCGCCCCGGAGGCGCGGCCAATGTGGCGCTTAATCTGGCCGCCCTTGGCGCCAAGCCGCTACTGCTTGGATTGACCGGCGACGACGAGGCCGCCAATACGCTGGAGGGGTTGCTTACCCCGGCGGGTGTGTCGTGCCGCTTCGTGCGTCTGCCGCGTCACCCGACCATTACCAAACTGCGCGTGCTGAGCCGCCATCAGCAGCTCATTCGCCTGGATTTCGAGCAGGGTTTCACACCGGAGGATGCCGCGCGCATCGCCCAGGATATGGCCGATTGCCTCGACGAGATCGATGTCGTCGTGCTCTCGGATTACGGCAAGGGCACGCTGGCCGCGAGCCAGGTGCTGATTGCTCTGGCACGTAGCCATGGCAAGCCGGTGGTGGTCGATCCCAAGGGCAGCGACTTTGCGCGCTATCGGGGCGCTTCGGTGATTACCCCCAATCGCAAGGAATTCGAGGCGGTGGTGGGCCGTTGCATCGATGATGCGCAAATCATCGAGCGTGGCCATGCCCTGATCGAGCGAGAGCTGCTCGACGCCTTGCTGATCACGCGTAGCGAGGAGGGCATGACGCTGTTGCGTCACGACGAGCCGGCGATGAATCTGCCCACACTTGCCCGCGAGGTCTTCGACGTGACCGGCGCCGGCGATACCGTGGTCGCCGTGCTTGCCGGAGCGCTGGCCTGCGGGCAGCCTTGGCCGCAGGCCACGGCGCTCGCCAACCTCGCAGCCGGCCTCGTGGTCGGCAAGCTGGGTACGGCCACGGTCAGTGTCGCCGAGCTGCGTCGCGCCCTATTCACGCACGACGAGACCGCCTTCGGGGTGGTCGGCGAGACACGCTTGCTGGACGCGGTCGCAGAGGCACGTGCCCACGGCGAGCGTGTCGTGATGACCAATGGTTGCTTTGATATCCTGCATGCCGGCCATGTTGATTATCTGGTCCAGGCCCGCCGGCTCGGCGACCGCCTGATCGTAGCAGTGAACACTGACGACTCCGTGCAACGGCTCAAGGGGCCCTCGCGTCCGATTAATCCGCTGGAACACCGCATGGCTGTGCTGGCCGGACTGGGCGCGGTGGATTGGGTTGTGCCCTTCGACGAGGACACCCCGAGCGCCTGATTTGCGAGGTGTTGCCCGACGTGCTGGTCAAGGGTGGCGACTACCGCGCCGAAGACGTGGCGGGTTACGGCTGCGTGACCGCGGCCGGCGGGGAGGTGCGCACCATCGACTTCCGTTACGATTGTTCCACCAGCCGCATCATCGACGCCATCCTGCGCGGGCGCGGCGAAGACGCATCGAGGGATTCCAGCGAATGATTATCGTCACCGGCGGCGCCGGCTTCATCGGCAGCAACATCGTTCAGCAGCTCAACGCGCGCGGCGAGCGCGACATCCTGGTTGTCGACGACCTCAGCGACGGCACCCAATTCGTCAATCTTGCCGATCTGCAGATCGCCGATTATCTGGACAAGGACGACTTCCTCGCGCGCATCCGTGCTGGCGAAGATTTCGGCGCGCGCGCGATCTTCCACGAGGGCGCCTGTTCGGCGACCACCGAGTGGGACGGTCGCTTCATGATGGAGAACAACTACGCCTACTCCAAGGCGTTGCTGCACTACTGTCTGGATCGCGGGGTGGCCTATCTCTACGCGTCCTCCGCCTCGGTGTACGGTCTTGGACCCGATTTCGTCGAGCGCGTCGAATGCGAGCGTCCGTTGAACGTCTACGGCTACTCCAAGTTTCAGTTCGACCAGTACGTGCGCCGCTTGCTGCCGGCTGCCCGTAGCCAGGTGGCCGGCTTCCGCTACTTCAACGTCTACGGTCCGCGCGAACAGCACAAGGGTTCGATGGCGAGCGTCGCGTTTCACCTCAACAACCAGCTCCTTGAGGGCGGGCGCTGTCGCCTGTTCGAGGGTACCGAGGGTTACGGCGATGGCGAGCAGTGCCGCGATTTCGTCTATGTCGGCGACTGCGCCGATGTGAACCTCTGGTTCCTCGATCACCCCGAAGTATCCGGTATTTTCAACCTGGGCACCGGTCGCGCACAGACCTTCAACGACGTCGCGCGCGCCGTCATCGATTGGCACGGCAAGGGCGAGTTGCAGTACATCCCCTTCCCGGATCACCTCAAGGGACGCTACCAGAGCTACACACGGGCCGACATCGACGCCCTGCGCGCCGTCGGTTACGATGCACCCTTCAAGACCGTCGCGGCAGGGGTCAAGGCCTACCTGGACCGGCTGAACGCACCGCGCTGATGCGTCTGTTGTACGGCATCGTTCTGTACATGATCACGCCCTTCGTCCTGTTGCGCCTGCTTTGGCGTTCGCGCCGCAATCCAGGCTATCGCAAGCGGATCGGCGAGCGCTTCGCTCACATCGGGCCGCTACCGAAACGCCCACGCCTGTGGGTGCATGCGGTGTCGGTTGGCGAAGTGATCGCTGCCGCCCCCCTGATTCGCCGTCTGTTGCAGGCCCATCCGGACCACGCGCTGCTGGTCACCACCACCACGCCGACGGGTTCCGCACAGGTGCGGCGTTTGCTCGGCGACAGCGTCGAGCACGTTTACCTGCCCTACGATCTGCCGCACGTGGTCGCCCGTTTTCTCGACCGCACCCGGCCTCGGTTGGCGCTGTTAATGGAAACCGAGCTGTGGCCGAACCTGTTTGCCGCTTGCGGCCAGCGCCATATTCCGGTGATGGTGGCCAACGCCCGCCTGTCCGAGCGTTCGGCACGGGGCTACGCGCGGCTACGTCGACTGGTGCGGGAGACGTTGGCGCGCGTGACCCTGGTCGCCGCGCAGGACAGCGACAGCGCTCGCCGCTTCACCGCCCTTGGTGCGCGGCCTGTGCGCGTGCTGGGTAATCTCAAATACGATCTCGACGTGCCATCCGAGGTGATCACGCGCGGGCGCGCGCTGCGCGCCGGCCTCGGCGCTGCGCGCCCCGTTTGGATCGCTGCCAGCACGCATGCCGGCGAGGTCGAGGCTGCGCTCGCGGCCTTTGCCGATGTACGCGCACGTTTCGCCAGCGCGGTGTTGATCCTGGTGCCGCGCCACCCCGAACGCTTCGAAGATGCCTTCGTCCTGTGCGAGCGGGCGGGCTATCGTGTGGCCCGGCGCAGTCGCCAGGAGAATGGCGACGGTCACACCGACGTACTACTGGGCGATACCCTTGGCGAGCTGTTGTTGCTTTATGCGGCGTCCGATGTCGCCTTTGTTGGCGGTAGTTTGGTGCCGACGGGTGGGCACAATCCCCTGGAGCCGGCAGCGCTTGGCCTGCCGGTGCTCACCGGTCCGTACCGCAGCAACTTCGATGCGGTGTACGAGGCCCTGATTGAGGCCGGCGCAGCAGAAGTGGTCGAAGATGCCGAGGCGCTGGGGGCCGCGGTGGCGGATTTGCTGGCCGACGCGCCGCATCGCCGGCAGGCGGGCGCGGCGGGGCATGCGGTGGTATTGCGTAATCGGGGTGCGCTGGCGCGTACGCTGGAGGCGGTGGGCGAGGTGCTGGCGCAGGCGGGCCGTCGCGCCGCGAGCGGTGTATGATGCCGCACTCCGCCCCGGCAGGGATGGTTGGAGAAGTAATATTGGGGCGTCGCCGCTTGAGGCATGCCTCGGCGCGCGAGGCGCGATCGGTTGCCGTGCGTCATGAACGTGCGGTGGGGTGTGTGGCAATATAACGCGTTCGCGAGAGGCTGAGCCCTCCACCGCTGCAGGACGACGAGCCACAAGACAATGACAATGGCGCCGCTGGCGTCTGGTGGAGTTTATGGAGCGACAGACGAGTTACACCCGCGAGGCATTATTGCAGTGCGGTCACGGCGAGCTGTTTGGACCGGGCAACGCACAGTTGCCGCTGCCGCCAATGCTGATGTTCGACCGCATCACCCATATCAGTGAAGAGAGCGGCCCCCATGGCAAGGGCCAGGTGCTTGCCGAGCTTGATATCACCCCGGACCTTTGGTTCTTCGGCTGCCACTTCGAGGGCGATCCGGTAATGCCGGGTTGTCTGGGCCTCGATGCCATGTGGCAGCTGGTGGGCTTCTTCCTGGGCTGGTGCGGCGGGCCGGGACGTGGCCGAGCGCTGGGTGCGGGCGAGGTCAAGTTCAGCGGACAGGTCACCCCGGCGCACCATCGGGTGAGCTATGAAATCAATATCAAGCGACTGGTCAAGCGCAAGCTGTACATGGGCGTGGCCGATGCGGTCATGCGCGTGGACGGGCGCGACATCTATGAAGCCCACGATTTACGCGTTGGGCTGTTTACGTCGACCGAGGGGTTCTAGGACATGTCTACACGTCGTGTCGTAATCACTGGTATGGGCATTGTGTCGAGTATCGGCAACAACTGCGGGGAGGTGCTCGCCTCCTTGCGGGAAGGTCGATCCGGCATCGAATATTGCGAGGAATACGCGGAGCTTGGCTTCCGCTCGCACATTCACGGGTCGATCAAGCTCGACCCGGACGCGCTGATCGATCGCAAGCAACGACGCTTCATGGGCGACGGTGCCGCCTTCAACTATCTCGCCATGGTCGAGGCAGTGGCGCACTCGGGCCTGGAGGACGGCGACATCTCCAACCCACGCACGGGGCTGGTGATGGGCTCGGGTGGCACCTCCACCGCTAACCTGTTGCTCGCCACCGATACCCTGCGCGAGAAAGGTCTGCGCCGGGTCGGGCCGTACATGGTGACTCGCACCATGTCCAACACCAATGCCGCCTGCCTGGCTACCCCCTTCAAGATCAAGGGCGTGAACTATTCGATCAGCTCCGCTTGCGCCACCAGCGCGCACTGCGTCGGCCATGCCGCCGAACTGATCCAGATGGGCAAGCAGGACGTGGTCTTCGCTGGCGGCGGCGAAGAGCTGCACTGGACCATGAGCCTGCTGTTCGATGCCATGGGTGCCCTGTCGAGCAAGTACAACGATGCCCCGACCACGGCTTCTCGCCCGTTCGATACCGCGCGCGACGGCTTCGTGATTGCCGGCGGTGGCGGCGTGCTGGTGGTCGAGGCGCTCGAACATGCCAAGGCGCGCGGTGCCAATATCCTCGCCGAACTGGTCGGTTACGGCGCCACTTCCGACGGTTACGACATGGTGGCACCCTCGGGCGAGGGCGCGGTGCGCTGCATGCAGCAGGCGATGGACACCGTCGAGGGTGGCATTGATTACATCAACGCCCATGGCACCAGTACCCAGGCCGGCGACATGACGGAGATCGGTGCCATGCGTGAGGTCTTCGGCGACTCGCTGCCGCCGATCAGTTCGACCAAGTCGCTGACCGGGCACTCGCTGGGTGCGGCAGGGGTGAGTGAGGCGATCTACAGCCTCTTGATGATGCAACACGACTTCATCGCAGCCTCTGCGAACGTCGAGACCCTCGATCCTGCGGCGTCCGACGTACCCATCGTGCGCGAGCGCCGCGATGGCGTGCGTCTTGATCGCGTGATGTCCAATAGCTTCGGCTTTGGCGGCACGAACGCCACCCTGGTGTTGCAGCGCTACGAGGGCTGAGCGCCGGGAAATGGGGTAGCGGGGGCCGCTAGCCGGCGGCCCGCTACCCGTCCGCTCCCTCAATCCGTTCTAACGGATCAGCGCGGAGACGGCCTTGAACTGTGGGTGGGCCGCGTCGCCCAGCCACTCGAAAACCACCGATTCGGTATTGGTCACGACCACGCCCGCCTGCCTCAATCGAGCGAGCGCATTGGCCGCATTGGCCGGATCGCGCGAGCACACCGCGTCCTCCACCACGAATACTTGCCGGCCCAGCTCGGCCAGCTCCAGCGCAGTCTGCAGCACGCAGACATGCGCCTCGACGCCGGCGATCACGGCCTGACGTCGATCTTCGGTTTGCAGTTGCCACCAGTAGTCCGGCACGCCGCAACAGGAAAAACGGGTCTTTCCCACCACCGGGGTTTGCGCGGGCAGCAGCTCGACAAGTTGTTCGTCGGTGGCGCCGAGGCCGCGCGGGTATTGCTCGCTGAGCAGGGCGGGCACCTCCAGCAGGCTGGCTGCCCGTAGCAGGATGCCGGTGTTGCGCAGCACGCGCGCACGGTCATCCTCGGGCATGGCGCCGAGCAGTCGGGTTTGCAGGTCGATCAGCAGCAAGCGGCTGTTGCCGGCGCGGCACAGTGGCGTGGCTTCGGTCATGCGCTGGCGCGTCCTGTGCGCGCGGTGCCTCGTGGTCTCAGAACTTGAAGACTTGCGTCTTGTGCAGGCCGCGCAGGGGTTTGACGCTGGTCTCGAACAGATTGACCCGCGCATAACTGGTTTCGTCCATGCGCGTGATGAGCATGGCGTGCATCACCGGCGCCATGCCGACGATGGCACACAGCCGGCCGCCGACCGCCAGCCGTTGCTCGAAGGGCGCCAGCTGGGCGGCCTCGGGTAGCGAGCTGGTGATCACCATCACGTCGTAGCGCTCACGGATACCCCAGCCGTGGGCCGCATCGGCGACGCGCAGGGTGGCGTTGTTGAGTTCGAGCGCCTTGAGGCGGGCCTGTGCCGCGTGCTTGAAATCCGGTTCGATGTCCACGCTGTCGACCTGGGCCGACAGGCTGGCGAGGCAGGCGGTGAGATAGCCGCTGCCGGTGCCGATCTCCAGTGCCACCTCGTTGGGCCGAGGGTCGAGTGCCTGCAGCAGCCGGGCGATGATCTTGGGCTGCAGCATGAATTCGCCGTGACCGAGTGGCACCTCCAGATCGCCGTAGGCGAGGCCGCGATAGGCGTCGCCGACGAAGTCCTCGCGGGGCAGGTGGCTTACCACCTCCAGTACGCGATGATCCAGAACGTCCCAGGGGCGAATATGTTGTTCAACCATGATGAAGCGGAGTTGAGCGTAGTCCACGGTGTCCATAGCCTCGGCGGCGGAAAGGGCGATCGTCATTGCTGGGTGCCTGTGGTGATCACAAAGAACCCGAAGATTACGGGGAGATGTCGATACGGGCAAGCCCGGTGCGGTGTTAGGCTCTGATCCATCGCTAACGCCAGTGGGGTGACGCACGATGTTCGAGACAGCCGAGCTAGGCCGCAAGGTCGACAAGGATACCTTCGCCGCTGCCGTGCAGGATTTGCGATTGGGCTTGCTGGAGGCGCAGCGCCGCGCGCGCGAGGCCGGTGTGCCGGTGATCGTGTTGATCACCGGCGTGTCCGGTGCCGGCAAGGGGCAGGTGGTGAACCGCCTGCTCGAATGGCTGGACTCGCGCGGCGTGCAGGTGCAGGCCTATTGGGACGAGACCGACGAGGAACTGCAGCGCCCGCGCTGGTGGCGCTATTGGCGGACCCTACCGGCGGCGGGCAGTATCGGCGTGCTGTTCGGTGGCTGGTACACGCCGATACTGCTCGACCAGATCGCCGGGCGCGCCGACGCCCTCGCACTGGCTGCCGAGATCACACGCATCGTGGACACCGAACGCATGTTGGTGCGTGCCGGGGTGCTGGTGCTCAAGTTCTGGTGTCATCTACCGGAGAAGGAGCAGGGTAAACGCATTAAGAAGCGCCGCAAGGACCCAGAGAGCCACTGGCGCATGGCTCCTGAAACCGTGCGCTACGCCGATCATTACAAGGACTTCGTGCGCGTAGGCGCGCAGGTGCTGCGTGAGACCGACACCGGCGACGCGCCCTGGTATCTGATCGAGGCCACTGATCACCGCTATCGCGACCTGACCATCGGGCAGACCCTGCTCAAGGCGCTGCAGGCGCGCCTGGATGCGCCGCCTGCGAACGAAACGCTGAGTACCTCGCATGCCCCCGTACTGCCCGACGCACCCAGCGCACGCATCACCGTGCTCGATCATGTCGACACGGATCAGGCTCTGGCGCGCAAGGAATACCATAAGGAGATAGACCACTGGCAGGCCGAGGTAAACCGCCTGACCTGGAAGGCCTTCCGCGCGCGCCGCCCCTGCGCCGCCGTATTCGAGGGTTGGGACGCCGCCGGCAAGGGTGGCGCCATCCGGCGCCTGACTCAGTCGATGGATGCACGCTTGTACACCGTCGTGCCCAGTGGTGCGCCCACCGACGAAGAGGCCGCGCATCACTACCTCTGGCGTTTCTGGCGCCATATCCCGCGCGACGGCTATTGCACGGTGTTCGACCGCAGTTGGTACGGCCGCGTGCTGGTTGAGCGGGTGGAGAATTTTGCTGCGCCCATCGAGTGGGCGCGTGCCTACCACGAAATCAACGACTTCGAGTCCCAGCTCGTCGAACACGGTATCGTGCTCACCAAATTTTGGCTGCACATCGACAAGGACGAGCAGTTGCACCGCTTCCGTCAGCGTGAGCAGACACCCTACAAGCAGCACAAGATCACCCCGGATGACTGGCGCAACCGCGACCGCTGGGACGACTACAGGGCTGCGGTGAATGAGATGGTCGTGCGCACCAGCACCGAATACGCTCCTTGGGAAATCGTTCCGGCCAACGACAAACGCCTCGCGCGCGTCGTGGTGATCCGGGCCTTCGCCAAGTGCCTCAAGGCCGCGCTGGACGGCTGAGCGGAGTGCTTGCAAAGGTCGGTCATCTTCTATAGTTTGCCTGTCAGTCATACGAAGCTAGGGGTGCCCGCCGCTGTGGGCTGAGAAACACCCTTGGAACCTGAACCGGTTAGTCCCGGCGGAGGGAAGCTTCGGAACGCCCGCCCGCGGTCCTTCCGACACGCATGCCTTCGCCGCACCACGAGGAAACACACTCATGAGCGCGATCCCGCAAGGCTTTGTCGAGAAGACCAGCAAGCTGTCCGAGGAAGTCACCCGCCCGTTCCCGAACTCCCGCAAGGTCTACGTGCAGGGCTCGCGTGACGACCTGCGCGTCGGACTGCGCGAGGTCGAGCAGACCCCCACGCACACCGACACCGGCGTCGAGCAGAACCCGCCGATCCCGATCTACGACACCTCCGGCCCGTACACCGACCCCGAGGCGCACATCGACCTGATGCAGGGCCTCGCGCCGCTGCGCGAGGGCTGGGTTGCCGAGCGCGGCGATACCGTATTGCTCGACGGACCCACCTCCGAGTTCGGCCGTCGCCGGCAGGACGATGCCGCGCTCGCCAGCCTGCGCTTCGAGCACATCCGCGCGCCGCGCCGCGCCGCACCCGGCCGCAACGTCTCCCAGATGCACTATGCCCGCCAGGGTATCGTCACCCCCGAGATGGAATACGTCGCCATTCGCGAAAACGTGAAGCTGCAGGCCCTGCGCGCAGACCCGAGCTACGCGAAGCTGCTGCGCCAGCACGCCGGCGAGTCCTTCGGCGCCAGCCTGCCGGCCGAGATCACGCCCGAGTTCGTGCGCGACGAAGTCGCCCGTGGCCGCGCCATCATTCCCGCCAACATCAACCACCCCGAGTTGGAGCCCATGATCATCGGGCGCAATTTCCGGGTGAAGGTGAACACCAACATCGGCAACTCCGCCGTCACCTCCTCCATCGAGGAAGAGGTCGAGAAGATGGTGTGGTCCGCGCGTTGGGGCGGCGATACCCTGATGGACCTGTCCACCGGCAAGAACATCCACGAAACCCGCGAGTGGATCTTGCGCAACGCGCCCATGCCCATCGGCACCGTGCCGATCTACCAGGCGCTGGAGAAGGTCGACGGCAAGCCCGAAGACCTCACCTGGGAACTGTTCCGCGACACCCTGATCGAACAGGCCGAGCAGGGCGTGGACTACTTCACCATCCACGCCGGCGTGCGCCTTCAGTATGTCCCGCTCACCGCCGACCGCGTCACCGGCATCGTCTCGCGCGGTGGCTCCATCATGGCGAAGTGGTGCCTGTCGCATCACCAGGAAAACTTCCTCTACACCCACTTCGAAGACATCTGCGAGATCATGAAGGCCTACGACGTATCCTTCTCGCTCGGTGACGGCCTGCGCCCCGGCTGCCTCGCCGACGCCAACGACCGCGCCCAGTTTGCCGAGCTGGAAACCCTCGGCGAACTCACCAAGACCGCCTGGGCGCACGACGTGCAGGTCATGATCGAAGGCCCCGGCCACGTGCCGCTGCAGAAGATCAAAGAGAACATGGACAAGGAGCTGGTCGACTGCTTCGAGGCCCCGTTCTACACCCTCGGCCCGCTGGTCACCGACATCGCCCCCGGCTACGACCACATCACCTCCGGCATCGGCGCCGCCAACATCGGCTGGTACGGCACCGCCATGCTCTGCTACGTCACACCCAAGGAGCACCTCGGCCTGCCCAACAAGCAGGACGTGCGCGACGGCATCATCACCTACAAGATCGCCGCCCACGCCGCCGACGTCGCCAAGGGCTTCCCCGGCGCGCAGATGCGCGACAACGCCCTGTCTAAGGCCCGCTTCGAGTTCCGCTGGGAAGACCAGTTCAACCTCGGCCTCGACCCCGAACGAGCCCGCGAATACCACGACGAAACCATGCCCAAGCAGGCGCACAAGGTCGCGCACTTCTGTTCCATGTGCGGCCCGAACTTCTGCAGCATGAAAATCACGCAGGACGTGCGCGATTACGCGGCCAAACAGGGGCTCACGGAAGATGAGGCGCTGCGCAAGGGGATGGAAGAGAAGGCGGTCGAGTTCGTGAAGACCGGGGTGGAGATTTACAAGGCGGTCTGATCCCACAGGGCATGACTGTTCTTTGAAGAAGGGGGCAATGCCCCCTTCTTTTTTGCCTGGAAGTACGCCAATGGCGTATAAACTGCGAATGGAAATCGTTGAGACCCGTGTATCCAACAAGCAGATCACCGCCTTGGTCGACGATGAGGATTACGCGGAATTGCAGCAGGCGTTGATTCATCGGCCTGATCTTGGCGATCTGATCCCTGGTAGTGGCGGGTTGCGCAAGGTGCGCTGGGTCCAACGCGGCCGCGGAAAGCGCGATGGCATTCGGGTGATTTATTACTGGTACGACCCAGAACACATGATCTATATGCTTCTCGCCTATGCCAAGAACGAGCAGGAAAATCTGACACAGGATCAGATGAAGATACTGCGCAAACTGATACGAAGAGAAATTCGGACATGGATAAGGCATTGTTTGACGAATTGACAGAAAGTCTGAAGGAAGCCGGGAATATTTGCTACGGAGGTCAGGCGTCGCCACGCAGATTTGCGTTCGATGCATTGGACGTAAAGGCCATCCGTGAGCGTACGGGTCTTTCGCAGGGGCGATTTGCGCTTCTCATGGGCGTAAGCGTCAGAACGCTCCAAAACTGGGAACAGGGAAGGCGGCAACCCCAAGGGCCGGCGGAGTCGTTGCTAAGGATCGTGAAGAACGACCCACAAGGGGCGATGAATGCGCTACATGGGTAACGCTATTTCAAAGTGTGATGAGTGAGTCGGGATAGCCTTTTATTGTATATTGATGCTTGATAGCAAGGCGCAGCCCAGAATCCGGGCGTGTGTCGGCTGTTAATGATGCAACAATACGAGACCTCGCGCGCCATGCGCGGACTTGAAATGCAAGAGGGTATCTGACCCCGTTTCCACGTTTCCGGATGCTACAAAACGAGACCTGCCCCCGTTTTCCTGGTCCCTGTTTAGCAATGTGCCATGCACCAAGAGCTTTAAACTCATGACTGAAATATCGCGGGACAACCACGTAATTCGCGTTTCAGGTGATCTAAAGGATTTTCATTACCTGTTGGCTCAATTTCATCAAGGCATAGAGAAAGCAGCATATTCTGAATTGATTCTGGATATGTCGGAGTGTACGTCAGCGTTTCAGAATTCAATGCTTTCCGTTTGCGCTCAAGTAACCGCATACAGGGAAGCTGGCATCGATATAGAATTAATACCACCCAAGAATCCGAGGCTATTAAGTTTATTTCGCAATACAAACTGGGGTTACTTCCTAGATCCTCGAAAGTTTGATCAATCGCATTTTCGCGGACACTCACGAATCCCGGCCACCAGATATAAGACGCCTGATGAACAGCAAAACTCCGTCAACCGAATCGTAAATATTGTCCTTGGTGCTTTACCTGACTTACAAAGATCAAATTTAGCGGCATTTGAATGGTCTATTAATGAAATCACTGACAATGTTTTATTACACTCTGAATCTCCAATAGGTGGGTTGGTGCAGGTTTCTACGTTTGAAAAAAATACCAAAAGCATTCAATTTGTTGTAGCCGATGCGGGTGTTGGAATACCTCAAACACTTAAAGGTGGTCGACCTGACATTACATCAGACACGGATGCTCTCGATAAAGCCATTCGGGAAGGCGTCACCCGTGATGCGAAGATTGGCCAAGGGAATGGATTGTTCGGTACTTTCCGCGTATGTAGCAAATCTAATGGGTATTTTCAGGTTGACTCAGGACATGCTAGGTTGGAATTTAATTCTAAAAATGGCTTGTCAATATCAAATCAAAATATTCCATATTCTGGTACGTTAGTTGTCGCAACTATCGATTTTACTGATCCAGACTTGCTCGAAGACGCGCTCCAATTTGGCGGAAAACCGTACAAGCCGATTGATTACCTAGAGTTAGAATACGAGAAGTCGGATGGTATTCCTATCAATTTTATTCTCATAAATGAGTGTCAGGCATTTGGGAGTCGTGTTTCTGGTCGCCCACTTCGACAAAAGTTACACAACATATTGCGCATGTCTGGATCTCCCCAGATTGCGATAGATTTTGATGGTGTCCCGGTGGTGTCGAGCAGTTTTGCCGATGAGGCTTTTGGAAAATTATTTCTACAGCTTGGGCCGGTGCAGTTTATGCAGAAAGTTAAGCTGATTAACATGGCGGATACGGTTGAAGGACTTATTAACAAAGCTATTGCTCAACGAATGCAGTATGGGGCATCAGATATTGACCCATAGAGCAAGTGATTCGGGGGCAGGTCCAGAATTGTAACATTCGCTAACTCAGATATTAAACACGCCACATGGTTTCGGGCGCGAATCAAGTTCAACGTGATGGATTTTTCCAAGCGACGCGCCCGAAACGCCTTGTCTCTGCGGGTAGGCCTCGCCCGCACACGCCGTCCAGGTGAGGCCTGCTCGGGCGGCGTCCTTGCCGCCCGACCCCGCGTCATCGTGTGCGGGCGAGGCAAGGTGTAAACGGGATTAAAGATCAAAGGCGAAGCCGCGAAGTGTCGCGGTTGTGTGTTTTCTACCTTATCGCTTTGCCTCGCGGGGATGCGGCTGGACGGGGGCGGCCCCCGGAGGACTCGGGCCGAGCAGCCGGCGCCCGGACGGCGCTTGGCTGCGACCCCGGCCATACGTATTCACGCGAGGTTGCCTGTAGGGCCAAGGTGATCTGGGACGAATTTCTTGGGTGATTTTCTTTGTTCGTCCAAAGAAAGTCACTCGCACGCCCGCACTTAAACCCAATAAAGAACATCGCTGTTCAAGGCGTGTGAAACAAGCCTGCCATTCCGTATCGATTCTTCAGTAATCGGGATTAATCGCGAAACGTAAAACAGTAATTCAGTTGACTGCGTGAATCTCTTTGGTCAGAGATACTTCAGAGCGCCACGCTCACTCCTCGTCAGACTGATCCCGCCTATCCGCATTATCGGGCTGAGCAAGCAATCTGGGCACGACGTATAGAAGAACAACCGCCCCGGCAACGACAATGCCAAGCAGTATCAGAAAGCCGATGCCGTCGTTCATCTGTCCTCCCGAGGCCCGCCGGCGGCATAGATAGACACCATCGGCGGGCAAGCAAAGCATCGCAGCATTAGATGCTCGTCTGCAGCAGATCGAAAATCTGGGGTCAGGTCCAGAAATGTAACATTCGCTAACTCAGATATTAAACACGCCACATGGTTTCTGGCGCGAATCAAGTTCAACGTGATTGATTTTTCCAAGCGACGCGCCCGAAACGCCTTGTCTCTGCGGGTAAGCCTCGCCCGCACACGCCGTCCAGGCGAGGTCTGCTCGGGCGGCCCTTGCCGCCCGACCCCGCGTCATCGTGTGCGGGCGAGGCAAGGTGTAAACGGGATTAAAGATCAAAGGCGAAGCCGCGAAGTGTCGCGGTTGTGTGTTTTCTACCTTATCGCTTTGCCTCGCGGGGATGCGGCTGGACGGGGGCGGCCCCCGGAGGACTCGGGCCGAGCAGCCGGCGCCCGGACGGCGCTTGGCTGCGACCCCGGCCATACGTATTCACGCGAGGTTGCCTGTAGGGCCAAGGTGATCTGGGACGAATTTCTTGGGTGATTTTCTTTGTTCGTCCAAAGAAAGTCACTCGCACGCCCGCACTTAAACCCAATAAAGAACATCGCTGTTCAAGGCGTGTGAAACAAGCCTGCCATTCCGTATCGATTCTTCAGTAATCGGGATTAATCGCGAAACGTAAAACAGTAATTCAGTTGACTGCGTGAATCTCTTTGGTCAGAGATACTTCAGAGCGCCACGCTCACTCCTCGTCAGACTGATCCCGCCTATCCGCATTATCGGGCTGAGCAAGCAATCTGGGCACGACGTATAGAAGAACAACCGCCCCGGCAACGACAATGCCAAGCAGTATCAGAAAGCCGATGCCGTCGTTCATCTGTCCTCCCGAGGCCCGCCGGCGGCATAGATAGACACCATCGGCGGGCAAGCAAAGCATCGCAGCATTAGATGCTCGTCTGCAGCAGATTGCCTACGGCGGATGTGTTGCTGCCGGGCAGTCCGTTCGAAAAGGCTTGCAGAAAACCAGTCAGACTCGTGCTACTGGAATTGCTTCCCATCGCAGTGACCAGGCTTTGGAAGCTTTGTTGAAGGTTGGCCAGGCTGCTCGTCGATTGGCTGCTTGTGGTGCCTGATGTTGCCGAACTCGACGATGTGCCTGAAAGCTGCTGGATCAGGTTCTGCAATGCGGCCTGGAGATGATGTCCTCCATGATGATGCATGCCTTGCATACCGGGGTTGCCGGTCGTCTGAGCATTGGGGTCGGTGGTGCCATTCGTGCCACTCTGACCTTGCAGCGCCGCCATGAGGCTCTGGATGAAGCTGGCCAACGCCATTTGTGTCGCGGACTGGGAAGTCGCTCCGGATGTGCTTGCTGAATTATTGGTGGTCAGGGTGCTGCTAACGGCGGTGTTGGTCGATCCGCTAGTTTGGCCAACGCCGATCTGGGAAAGGGCTTGCAGAACCGAATTAACCAAACCACCGCCTTGCGAAGACTGGTTTTGCCCGCCGATTGTCAGGCCGGCTGGTGTTTGATTTGTATTCGATGCGGTGGTGTTGCGTAAATTGAGTTGTGCAAACAGGTTGTTTGAACCCGGTATGCTGGAAATCGTCATGTGTTTGTGCCTCTGATGATGGGCTTCGGCTTGCAGACGCTGCGCGGCTGATGGAGCAATGTGCGTGCCAGAGGCCAGTCATTGGCCATATACGTTCAACTGGACCTATGCGTACTCTTGGAAATGCCGACCAAGTTGGCGATATGCCTACGAATGGCTGCGGACCTGGCTACCCCATAGGGCGGAGACACGGATATCCGTGCTTTCTGTATTACAGTCAGGACCTTCGGTTGGCAGGATGTTGCCAGTGGTTGGCAAGCGAGTGCCTCCGGTCATGTCCGCGTTTGCCGCTTTGCCGTAGGCGGATGCAGCATAAGGTGAATCTGTCGGGCGACAAACTCAGTGGTCCCCGTGCTCAGCGCCGCCGTGTGCCGGCGCCAGTTTCGCGCAAAATTGCAGCGAACCATCACGACTGGAACGCGCCCATCGTCGCGGCCTACCAGACGGGGGCCTACCGCTATCGAAAAATTGGCGAGTACATCGGGCTGCACTTGGCGACGGGCGGGTACGTCGTTCGCGCGCGATCGTGATAAAGCGCACGGACGCGTATCGGCGGTCGCGCGGCGGGGAGACCTATACTCTTTAGCTTGGGCATCAATGTCTGCCGCATCAATGTCTGCCGCAGCAATGGCTGGCTGATTGACGGTTAATTACACGGTGTGCGGCCAGGACTCGCTGCATGCGACAAGGGCAGGATCTAACCGGGGGGTGAGATTGTGGGAATATCGACGATTGTGGTGTTGGTGCTGATCGGGGCAGGCGTGCTCTATGCCATCGCCATCTTCAACCAGCTGGTGGCGCTGAAGAACCGTTACACCAACGCCTTCGCGCAAATCGAGGTGCAGCTCAAACGTCGCTACGACCTGATCCCCTAACCCATCTGGATTCAGGAACGGCGGTTCCCAATTTGAAGTCGAATATCCGTTCGCGTTGATCCCGCCATCAAAAAGATTGCGCTAAGGGGGAGTCCATATACGCCCGGGTTTTGTGGAGGCCGTTGATCGTCTCGGCCAGGGCATTATCAGAGGTCAGAATACCCTATGCGACCCTGAATGGACTGAACACTGAACCTCGGTCATGGTCAGAACCAGCATAAGCGAAAAACATACAAAGGTTTTCACCACGACGAGACATTTCGCTGCAACGTTCAAATCCGTCGGATCACGACACACCCTTGGGAGAACTGCCCATGACCGGCACATCGCCGCTGCGCCCGGCAAAACTCCGCCAAGGCGAACTCGGCCTTGGCTACATAGTTTCCGCAACCCTGGCCAACATCGCCCCGGCGATGAGTTTCTACTTCGGCTTTGCGGTCATCGCCGTCGGTGCTGGCGTGGCGGCACCGCTGACCATTTTGGCCGCCATGGTTGCGGTGTTGTTTCTGGCCAATACGCTGGCTGAATTTTCACGATTCACGCCTTCGGCTGGTTCTTTTGTCACTTTCATCGGTAAGAGTTTCGGCCCGACCGCAGCGGTTACCGCAGCGGTCTTCCTCATTTTCGGCTACATCCTTGCTGGCTCAGCGGTAGTTGCCATTATGGGTGGTTGGACGGCTGAGACGATCCACAGGTATTTAGGCATTAACATTCCCTGGGAAATTCTCACCCTAGCCGCCATCATCCTGGTCGGGACGATGACGGTACGCGGCGTTCGCCTGTCCACCGCATGGGCAGCCGCCGCTTTTTGGGTGGAATTGGTGGTTCTAGTGGGCGTCGGCATCGCCATTCTGGCGGTCCACGGCCAGCTCAATCTGCATCCCTTCGAGCCGCACTATCTCGACGGCGGATTGAAAGGCCTCGGCCTCGGCTTCCCCATTGCCATTTTTTTATTTGTTGGCTGGGAGAACGCCTCGATGATGGCTGAAGAATCCAAGGAGCCGCGCCGCCTGGTGCCGCGTGCGCTGTTCACCAGCGCCATCGCCATCGGTGTGCTCTACACCTTTCTCGCCTACGCCACCGAAGTGGGTTTCGGCTACGACGTAAAAGCGCTCAACGCTGCGCAAGTACCTTACGTCGACCTCGCCACACACTTGCTCGGTGGCATCGTCGTACTGCTGTATCTGGCCGGGATCACCAGCATTTTCGGCTCGTTGATCGGGCTGGTGAACGCGCAATCGCGAATCCTTTTCAACAGCGGGCGAGAAGGCCTACTACCGAACGTGTTCGGTGCCGTGCATGCAGAGCACCAAACGCCGTGGGCGGCTATCGCCACCTTTTTGCTGATCGCGTTGGCCTTGTTATTCATGTTCGCCGGAAGCAAGCATCCGGTGGTCTACTTCGGCGAAGCAGCAACCTGTGGCACCATTCCCGTCGCTATCACCTACGGCGTGACCAACCTGGCCTTGCCGTTCTACGTTTGGCGCAAACAACGCACTGCCTTCTCATGGCTGCGGCACGCGGTGCTGCCCGTACTCGGCTTCCTGGCCATGATTTTGCCCGTGTGGGGGCTGATCACACCCGGTCAGCCCTATCCGTTCAACCTCTACCCCTATGTCGCACTGGTAGTGTTCGTCCTCGCCTTCCTCTACGCGCGGCACGTGGTCAACCGCGATCCCCGCGTAGGTGAACGTATCGGTTCTGTGGTTGCCGACGAGGCTAAATAGTAACTATTGGTATCGGTGCAGATACACAGGCACCGAGGCCGGTCACGGAGCGTGTTCAGACGGCATTGGAGCGTTGGGCATTATTGCCTGCCGCATCGCAGGGAACCGATACCGCCGTTGGGGGATCAGAGAGTAGCGGGCTGACACGACGTTCAGCGTAATATGCGGACTCTTCGCGTTCGGTATTGCCGAGTCACGTGACAGGGGCCCGATAATTCACATGCAAATTCCAGGAGTTAACAGATGGGCGAAATGATCAGTTTCAAGCGGCCTGACGGTCAGGATTCGAAGGGGTACCTCGTCGAGCCGGCACAGGGCAGCGCTGCACCAGGTATCGTGGTGATCCAGGAGTGGTGGGGCTCAACGACCAGATCAAGGGCGTTGCGGAGAAGCTGGCCGCTGTCGGTTATCGCGTGCTGGTGCCGGATCTTTATCGCGGTAAGTTGGCGCTGGAGGCGAATGAGGCCGAGCATCTGATGGGCGACCTCAACTTCGGGGATGCGGCGGGGCAGGATATCCGCGGTGCCGTGCAGCATCTCAAGGGCACGGGCAGCACTAAGGTTGGCGTCACTGGCTACTGCATGGGCGGCGCGCTGACGGTGCTCGCGGCGGTATTCGTGCCGGAGAGCGACGCCAATGCCATCTGGTATGGTTATCCGCCGCTCGAATACGTCGACGCCACTCAGGTCAAGGCGCCGTTGCTCGGCCATTGGGGCACCCAGGATCAGTTCTTCGCCATCGATGGCGTGGATGCCCTGGAAACCAAGCTGAAGGCCGCCGGCGTCGGTTACGAGTTCCATCGCTACGACGCCAAGCACGCCTTCGCGAATGAGGAGGCGGATTCGAAGAACCTGCCGCCGCTCGAATACAACCCGGAAGCGGCTGAACTCGCCTGGACTCGCACGCTGGCTTTCTTTGACAAGCACCTGCACTGATTGAACGGTTGCCCCGGTCGTGCGCAACGCGCGGTCGGGGCGATGGAACCCGCTCGCCCGGCCACGGCCCCGATCTGCCGACGATGACATCCTGCGACGAATCTGCGCAGGATGATTGTAGTGTCAGGGTAACTGATTCGGCGCCCCGACCGCTTTCAGGTAGGCCGCGAGATCACGGCCGACACCGTCCCCGAAGTTTTCCCCGCTGTCTTCGATTCGCGTCAGGCGGTCGATGCGGAAGTTGCGAAAGTCCTCGCGCAACCGGCACCAGGCGCCGACGGTCCAAGCATCCCCCAGAATGCCAGACACAGCGGTTCGATCTCGCGCCGGCTTTCGCGCCCGGATTCGTCGCGATAATCGATGTGCAGAACCCGGTACTCGTGGATGGCTTCGTGAAGGCGATCGATCATCCCGGAGGTGGCTTCGTACCAGACCTTGGGTGGCGCGAACACGCGAGTTCGGCTGGCGTGTAGTCTCAGCGACGACGGAATGACGGCGTCGATCTTGAGCATGGCCGCGCGCGCGCCAGTCGCGAGATGACCGCCTGCGAAGGCGCATACGAACCGTGCGCCGACGGCCAGCGCCTCGATTTCCGCCGCGCTGAACATTAGCGGCGGTATGTCCGCGCCCTTGCGCAAGACGTAGCCAATGCCGGCCTCGCCTTCGATGGGGATGCCGGACAGTTGCAGATCTGCGATATCGCGATAGACCGTACGCAGCGAGACACCCAGCGTTTCCGCCAGCGCACGGGCGGTCAAGGCCGTGCGCCGGCCGCGCAAGGCATGGACGATCAAAAACAGGCGGTCCGCACGACGCATGGCGGCATCATGCCCGGGAAACGAGGCTGCTGCGAGCGCGACCCGGCCGAGCGATCATGCGGTCCGGCCGGACCATGATCTCAAGTTGTGACCCCGGCATCCTGCGTCTCGGCGAGTTCGATATCGGCGGCATAGGTGCGTTGCACGGCAGGGCGGGCAAGATAGCGGTCGATATAGGCGCGGATCGCCGGGTGCTCCGGTATGAGTTCAAAGTGTGTCGTAAAGTTGAGCGAGGAAGCCCAGAGTATATCGGCCGAGCTGAAACGTTCGCCCAGCATCCAAGGGCCTTGGTGTTCGAGATGATCGGTGAGTGTTTTGAACAAGGTATCGAAATCGCCATAGGGTGAAGTCGAGTAGGGTGCGGGTGCGTGCTGCTGCTGGCGATCGATGACCGCGGGTTCGAAGCAGGAGCCGTAGAGCGCCAGCCAGCGCAGATAGGGACCGCGTTGCGGATCGTCGACGGTGGGTGCGAGTCCGCCCGCTGGGAAACGGTCAGGCAAGTAAATGTGTATGGCGACGCGTTCCGTGATCACAGCGTCACCGTCCTTCAGGGCCGGCACCTTGGCCAAGGGGTTGATGGCGCGATAGCTGGGGTCGTATTCGGCCTCGTCCTTGAGATTGATGGCGTGTATTCGATAGGGCGCACCCAGCTCTTCAAGCAGTACGCGAACGGACGAGGAGCGGCTGTGCGGCGCGTGGAAGAAGGTCAATTCGGATGGGCTGTTCATGGCTTGGCGACTCCTGACGGTGGTTGTGTTGTGCCCGGTTTGCGATGAGGCGAGCTGGGCAAGGAGATGCTCAGTTTGCGAGGGGGCTGCTGACACCCTGCTGTCAGCAGGATTGAAGTCGATTGCCCCGAACGCCGCATGAGGCGTGCTGGGTGATGTCGTCAGGTTGGCGGCCCCATGGATTGGGCCTGCTTTTGATCCGCGCGACTTCGATTCCGTGATGGTGATTGCTGACAGAGCCCCATCGCCCGTACGCCGTGATGCGCCTTGGCGATGGGGCGTTCGAGGCTTTATGAGTAAAAGGATGTGAGACGGGCTTGGCGGGGCAGGCGGTCGGGATGGTGTGTCTACACCGTCGTGACGAAGCTTGTGCCCACTTGGCAGAGGATCTCCGCCCATCACTCTGTACTCGAGTGTGAGTGATGTGTGGTGGCTTGCATGTGGTTCACTTGGGGTGCCCGGTGATGTGCCGGATTTTCTGGAAATCGCCCCACCTGCGTATCGGCAGGTGGGGCGATTGTGGTCTGGACAGATGGTGAGTGGGGCAGCTCAGGCGAGCAATGGATGCCCACTAGGTATGCGCTTGCCTGCGGCGCGCTGGCGCCAGCCGAGGAAACCGAGGATCGACAGACCCAGGCCCCAGGTGATCAGCGTGGAGGGTTCGGCCACATTGAGGCCACCGCCACCGACCGAGCCGATGGGTACCGAGGCGAAGCGCAGCGTACCGCCCGCAACCAGATATTCACCGAAGCCGTCGCCGAAGAAGGTGACCTTCGAGAAGGTGCTCGCGCTATCGATTGCGCCGATGAAGTTGGTATAGCTGTTCGCGGCGGCATAGCCCGGATTGTCGTTGGCACTGAGGGCATTTGCGGGCAGCGTTGCGGTACCGCCATCGAAGGCGATCCACAAGCCGGAACCCGTTGCCGGTACGCCGTAGGTTGACTGGATCGAGGCGGGTCGCGTGCCGGCCATGCAGCACGTGGCCCAATCGCCTACCTCGAAGCCGAAGGCGTTGATCGGCGAGCTGAAGTCGAAGGTGAGTCCCGAGTTGTAACCGGGAATCGGTTCGCCCGCGCTCGTATTCGGGTTGATGATCCAGACCGCGCCCGACAGCGCGATACCGTTACTGCTGTAGCCTGAGGTCATGGTCGGCGTTCCGCCATTCGGGCGGCTGACCGTAACGGTAGCCGCGTTGCCGCCGGCATCGGTGTAGTTGTAGGTGTTTTGCCCGTTAACGACCTGGGTTGTGACTACCGAAGTACCGGCGCCGTTGACCACGTTATCGAATTGGGAACCGATACCGGAGAGCGGCGTATCGACCACGTAAGGAACCGCCAGCGCCGCAGTGCTGGCGACCGATAATGCAATCGCTCCCGCGATCGCGACCGCGCGCGTGTGAAGTTGCAAGCCCGTTATGTGCATTTTGATTTACCCCCTTAATATTTTCGGTGTGTTAACCGGAGACATTTCATGTTTTGAATGTCACATACGGATCAAAGCACAAAACAAGCCATATTTTTATTGTTTTAATATTCAATGTGTTATTTATAATCAATGCGTACAGTGTGGTTTATTGTAAGGTAAATCGACACTGGTTTGGGGGTAAGCGGCCTGTGGGTTGCTTGCCCCCTGGGCGAAATGCGAGCGGGTTAGGCTTAGCGATCCACCATCGCCATCATCCGTTCACTGTAACGTGCACCGGAGGCCGTACCGGGCGGAAGAGCTTCGTCTAGGGCGAGCATTTGGGCCGCATTTAGCGCGATGTCGGCGGCAGCGATGTTTTCTTCCAGGTATTGCCGACGCTTGGTGCCGGGGATGGGCACGATATCGTCACCTTTGCTCAATAACCAGGCGAGGGCGATTTGACCCGGCTTGACGCCAAGCGTGGCGGCCAGATCGCGTACTGTCTGCGCGGCGCGCATGTTGGCGTCGTAGTGCTCGCCTTGGTAGCGCGGGTCGTTGCGGCGGAAGTCGTCCTCGGGGTATTCCTCTGCGCGCTTGACGGTGCCGGTGAGAAAGCCGCGTCCCAGCGGCGAGAAGGGCACGAGGCCGATGCCGAGTTCGCGCAGCACGGGAATGATGTCCTGCTCCAGGTTCCGTTCCCAGAGGGAGTATTCGCTTTGTAGCGCGGAGACGGGATGCACGGCGTGGGCGCGGCGAATGTTGGCCTCGCCAGCCTCCGAGAGGCCGAAGAAGCGTACCTTGCCTTCGCTGACCAGCTCACCGACCGTGCCGGCGACGTCCTCCATCGGGACTTCATGGTCGACGCGATGTTGATAGAGTAAATCGATGTGGTCGGTGCGCAGGCGCCGGAGCGAACCTTCCACTGCCTTGCGGATGCGTTCGGGGCGGCTGTTGGCGCCCGTGATCCCGCCATCCTCGATCTTGAAGCCGAATTTGGTTGCGATCACCACCTGATGGCGTTTGCCGGCCAAGGCACGGCCCAGTAGCGTCTCGTTGGTGTAGGGGCCGTAGACCTCGGCAGTGTCGAGAAAGGTGCAGCCGAGTTCGATGGCACGGTGCAGTGTGGCAATGGATTCGGCTTCGTCCGCCGGGCCGTAGGATTGGCTCATACCCATGCAGCCCAGGCCGATGGCCGGGACTACGAGTCCCTGGCTACCGAGTTTTCGTATGTGCGATGTCATCAAGTGCTTCTCCTGCGTCAAGGGGGCGGTGTGGCGTTTGGCGTCTATATGGGACGCCGCCGCCGGGTGTGCGGTGTTGAATCGCGTGGCCGCGGGCCGGGTCTTGCGAAGCCGATCGAGCAGGTTGCGATTGTGACTGAGAAATCGTTACTCGGCGTCGTCATAGCGTCGCTGATTCGAGGGTCTCGACCGGCCGATTGCATCTTGCTTTAAGGTTTGAGGACACCCGGTGCCCTGGGCCGATTTGCCTGAACGAAGGCGTTCTTTGTACGCCCGCATGTCGGTTAACAAGCGCTTGGATGACCTGGCGTCAGGTGTTACCCGCACAAACGCGTTCGCGGACCCTATATTAATATGTATGCGTCGGCGCGTACGCGAGTGGTCTCGGGAGTGACCTGCGTCGAGGTTGCTGAGACGCGGGAGAGGAGGTGCGGATGGCGTCTCAGACGGGGCGATTGGTGGTGCTGGTGCATGGCTGGAGCGTCTATGAGACGTCGGTATACGGCGGCTTGGCGGAGCGACTGGAGATGGAGGCACGGCGCGAGCCGGGGCTGGGAATTGATGTGCGGCAGATCTGGTTGAGCGAGTACGTCAGCTTTCGCGACGAAGTTCGTCTGGAGGATGTGTCACGGGCCTTCGAGGCTGCCGTGCGCCGCGAGCTGGGCCCACTACTCGACGCGGGGCGTCGATTCGCCTGCATCACGCATTCTACTGGCGGACCTGTGGTACGCGACTGGTGGGATCGCTACTATGTCCAGCGGTCGGGTGGCGGCGTGTGCCCGATGAGTCATCTGATCATGTTGGCGCCCGCTAATTTCGGCTCCGCACTGGCACAGCTCGGCAAGGGCCGGGTCGGGCGTTTGCGAGCCTGGTTTGCGGGCGTGGAGCCAGGCCAACATATGCTTGACTGGTTAGAACTGGGGTCCACGGAGGCCTGGGCGCTTAATCGGTCGTGGTTCGACTACCCCCGCGTGCCGGCAGCGCGACAGCCGGTGTTCCCCTTCGTCCTCACCGGGCAAAGTATCGACCGACATCTGTACGACCCGCTTAATACCTATACCGGTGAATTGGGTTCGGACGGGGTGGTGCGCGTTGCGGCGGCTAATCTCAACGCGACCCTTATTCAATTGGAGCAGCGTGCGCCAGTGCAGACGAACGCGGGCCCGCATCCAGGTTATACGGCGAAAATGTTGCGACTGAAGGCTGTACGCCGTGCGCCGCGTACGGCCTTCGCGCTGATCGCAGGCAAGGCGCATTCGGGCGAGAAGATGGGCATCATGCAAAGCATCCGAGCCGATGCGACGGCGGATGCAACTGTTGATGCGGTCCTGGCGTGTCTCCGGGTAGGCAGTCGGCAGGATTATCTGCGTTTGTGCGATGTGTTCGATACCTTGACCGCTGACGTGCAGCACCGGGAGCGCGTGGAGACACCACCCGGCATTCTGCTGCCGGGACGGCGCTTTATCCACGACCCGTATTCGATGCTAATCTTCCGGGTTCGGGACGATGCTGGTTACATGGTCGAGGACTTTGATTTGGCGTTGACGGCGGGTCCGGGAAACGACCCCAATCACTTGCCGGCGGGCTTTTTCGCGGACCGACAGAAAAATGGGCGTAACAAGAATGCGCTGACCTTTTTTCTGAACCACGCGATCATGGCGGGAGATCATCCGCTGTTGGATGTACAGGGTGGCGTATTACGCGAGGCGCTACCCGGCGCTGGCAGTTTGGGTATTCACATTCGGCCCTACCCCGGTGAAGGCCTGGTGCACTATCTGCCGGCCGCACTGAAGGCGAGCGTGCGGCGTCTGGCGCAATTTATGAATCCACACGAAACCACCTTGGTGGATATCACGTTGCGACGTATCGTCCGGGCGCGCGTGGCGCGTCTGACAAACGACAAAAATCCGAATGATTTCAGGCAGGGAGACGCGGGGCCGGCGTTATGAGGCAAGCAGGTGTCGCCAAGGCTTGCATCCTATCAGCGCGCTTACCGGAACTGATCGGTACGAAGGTGAATACCCATGTCAGCAAAGTGGCATATCGAGGACGATCAAAGACTCGGTTATGGTACGCGGCGCCTGAGGCGGCTTCCGGTTCTTGGCCCGCCTGGGACAATGGTAGTGCGCCCGGAGACACTTTATATGTCTGGCTGAAATTCGCCGGGAATATGAGCATCAATTCTCAATCGAGTCTGTAACACGATGGAAAGAACAAAAATAAATCAGGCAAAAATAATCCTAATGGCGAGGATTATTTTGGTCATAGCAGCCGTATCGGTTGGTATGACGGTATTTTATGTAATGAAGAACAATGCTGAAAATCAGTTAGTGACAGGTTTGCGCTCATCCCTGGAAAATATCGTGGTGCTGGAGGAGGCCACCATAAAGCATGGTTTCGAGAAAACCATGACGATTGCCACGCGCCCGTTTTTGATCAAGCAAATCGAAGTGTTGAATGCGCAGCCTGGCAATGCGACCGCGCAGATCGCATTACAAAAAGGCGTCAATTCGTTTCTCCTGACAGGGCCCTCAGCGATTACGCTGTACGACAAGATGGGACACGAGGTCGCACATGCCGGACGCTTTGTCCGAAGTCCTGAAGTGATGGTCCCCATCCGAGTGCCTGGGCACGCGCAGCTGCTGTATAGAAACGGGTATTTCCTACGCTCGATGATGAAGGTCGAGCTTGGTGGGCAGGCGATCGGGAAGGCGGTCGTGGAAACGCCCCTACCCACCCTGGATCAGCTGTTTAAAAGCACCGGGCGCCGGGGAACCACGGCGGAATTGGTCATGTGCGTGCCCTCAGGCGAAGTCAACATGAGTTGTTTCCCCACCTCGCTGACACGCAAGCCGCTGCACTTGTCGAGGACATCCCGCACTGGGATACCACTGCCGATGAGTTATGCCTTGCAGGGAAAGGTCGGTTCGATTATTGCGAAGGATTATCGTCACAAGGAGGTGGTAGCGGCCTATCGTCCGGTCGGTCGGACAGGACTTGGCGTGGTTCTGAAAATCGATAGCGCGGAGTTGTATGCACCCATCTGGAAACAGCTGAGGTATCTGTTGCCGTTGCTGGCCGGTTTGTTGTTGATCGCCCTGTTGTCGCTGCGCTGGCTGTTCACGCCGCTGGTGGCGGAATTGGTGCGTTCCGAGCGGGACGCCCACGAGGCGAACGAACGCTTGCGCGACAGCGAGAGCCAGGTCCGGACCCTGGTGGAGAGTGTCAACGAAGGTATCGTTGCCATCTCTGAAAATGGAATCATCGAGCTGTTCAATCCGGGGGCGGAGCGTATGTTCCAATATCGCGGTGAAGAAGTCCTGGGCCGAAACGTTTCATTGCTCATGCCAGAGCCCTTCTCTAGCAGGCTGTTGAAAAACTCCCCAGATTGTCGAAGATGGGGTCTCGGATAAATAAGGACGATAGCGAAGATGCGAGGAGCTGATATTCAGCAGGACGGGCTGTTCAGCACGGTGAGTCCGGAGCAACGAGTGCCGAAGGATCACCCACTTCGGCCGATCCGGCAGATGGCCGATGAGGCGCTTGCGGCATTGGATGGCGACTTCGATGCGCTTTACGCAGGACTGGGGCGCGACTCGATCCCACCGGAGAAGCTGCTGCGGGCCCAGCTGCTGATGGTGCTGTACTCGATTCGAAGCGAACGCCAGCTGATGGAGCAGCTCGACTACAACCTGCTATTTCGCTGGTTCGTGGGCTTTTCGATGGATGACAAGGTCTGGCACCACTCGACGTTCACCAAGAACCGCGATCGGTTGCTTGAGGGCGAAGTGGCGCACCGCTTTTTTGCCCAGGTGCTCAAGCAGGCCCGGGGTGCGGATCTGCTGTCCAGGGAGCATTTCAGCGTCGACGGCACCCTGATCGAGGCCCTGGCTTCGCTCAAGAGCTATCGGCCGAAGGATGAAGACGAACCGCCGACGCAGGGCGGCGGCCGCAACCCCTCGGTGGACTTCCGCGGTGAGCGCCGCACGCGCGACACCCATGCCTCGAAGACCGACCCGCAGGCCTTTCTCTTTCGCAAGAGCCAAGGCACGACCGCCAAGCTCAGCTACATGGGCCATCTGCTGATGGAGAACCGCCACGGCCTGGTGGTCGATGCGCGGGTCAGTCAGGCGACGGGCCGGGCCGAACGGGAGGTGGGTGCCGAGATGGTCGAAGCGCTCACAGGCACGCATCGGGTGACCGTGGGCGCGGACAAGAACTACGACACACGGGGCTTCGTGCGGCGGCTTCGCGAGGCGAACGCCACGCCACACGTTGCGCAGAACGACACCCGGCGTACGTCGGCGATCGATGGACGTACCACGGCACATCCTGGCTACCGCAGCAGCCAGACGATCCGCAAGCGGATCGAGGAATGCTTTGGGTGGGCGAAGACGATCGGTGGGCTGCGCAAGAGCCGGTTTGTAGGTCCCGAGAAGCTCGACTTTCAGTTCGTGCTGACGATGGCCGCCTACAACCTGGTTCGGATGCGCAATCTGGGGGTGGCGGCATGTTGAGGGCTGTCATTCGAGGGATTACTGCGTCCGAAACACCGATTTCCAGAACCATTGACCCAACAATTGGCGTAATTCATCCGTATCGGCATTTGCAGACGATCTTTCGCGCCCAAAATGCCGAGAAATCGCGGCCAATTTCAACAGCCTGCTAGTGAACATGACGGGTATCTGACCCGTTATTGGCGAACAGGCGAGGCACATGTGATCGGGCATCCGCGCGAGGTCACCGCCAGGCGAAGCAATGGCGAGATATTCCCTGTTGAGCTACGGATTTCCCAGCTTGATCGAGAGGGTCGTAGGGGATTCATCGGAATGCTCCATGACATCACGGAACGCAAAACCATCGAGGCGCAGATGACACACTTTGCGAATTACGATGCGTTGACGAATCTGGCCAACCGGCGGCTGGTCCAGGATAGAGTCCAACAGGCGATCATGCATGCGCAGCGCGCACAGGCCCGCTTTGCGGTGATGTTCATCGATCTCGATAAATTCAAGCGTGTCAACGACAGCCACGGACACGATGTGGGTGATCAGTTGCTACAGGCGATCGGCCGACGCTTGGCCGCCTGCCTGCGTGCCGAGGATACGGTGGGGCGTCAGGGCGGGGATGAATTCATCGTGTTGTTGGCCAAATTGAGGACGCCCGCGGATGCTGTGCGTGTGGCGGAGAAGATCCTGGAAGGTTTGTCCATGCCGTTTGCGATCATGGGCCACGACTTGCGTATTGGCGCCAGTATCGGCATCGCGGTCTATCCCGGCGATGGTGAAGATTTCGAAACCCTGATCAGGCACAGCGATGCTGCGATGTACCAGGCCAAGAAATCGGAGGACTTAAAGTATCACTTCTTCGATCCGATTGAAGGCGACACGCCTCCTGTCGACGAAGTCGTGGCACCGAGTGAATAAGTATCCGCCAGATGGTCAGGGCAGATCTGTGAGGGGAGAGGCGTAATCGCGGCAATATGCATGCCGATGCCGGGCTCGTGTCGAAGATGCCCGAATTCTGGCGTCGGCGTCATCAGCGGGACTGGCGATTCTTGCTCGCGCGCAGACTACCGTCGCTGAAGGCGATGCGGACCCCAGCGTACACGTTGGCGGCACCGTGGTGTGGTTTGTGGTGTGGCCGTGGGATTTTTCCGGCATGTCTTGTGGTGTGGCAACTTCTGTGCGCGCCAGGACTTCGTTGACGCCATCGTTCTGAACATCCACCCACCATGCGCCTCTATGCGGGGAGGGCCGTGAGTGGTTTGCGGGTGGTATGCGACGGCATCGAGTGAGATTGGGGTGAGTATGTTGTCGGTCGGTCATGGAAGTCAGGAGAGCATCAGACGTCCCAGGGCCATTCCGCCTGCGCAAACACGGACATGTCGCTATCATAAGGCCGATGGATGAGCCTCTTTCCGCCAAAATAATGGACCTGCTGATCGACACCATTTGCGTGGTTGATCATGCGGGATGCTTCATCTATGTGAGTGCATCAGGCGAGCACTTGTTCGGTTATGCACCGGAAGAACTGCACGGTCGTAACATGATCGAGCTGGTGCACCCGGATGATCACGCACGCACGCTGTCAGCGGTCGATGAGATCATGGATGGCGAGCCGTTGATGCATTTCGAAAATCGTTACGTGCGCAAGGACGGACGCATTGTGCACATCATGTGGTCTGCTCGCTGGTCCGAATCCGACCGGCTACGCCTTGCGGTGGCGCGCGATGTCACCGAACTCAGACGCGCGGCACAAATCAAGCAGGCGCTTTACGAGATTTCCGAGGCGGCGCATGCGGCCGAAGGGCTGCCTCCCTTGTATCCGCTGATCCACCGGATTATCAGCAAGCTGTTGCCAGCCGAGTGCTTCCATGTCTGTTTGTACGATATGGCGAGCGGCCGGTTAAGCTTCCCCTATTACATCGACGGACGGGATGGCGAGCCTCGCGCCGAACCGGATCGTTCGTTGCAGGAAGACCCGTTCATCGCAGAGGTGATTCATTCCGGCCATGCCTTAATCAGGTCGGCGACCCTGGCGCCCATGCCGGATGGCTCTGAAGCGGTTTGCGAGGGGGATTGGATAGGCGTACCGCTGGCTTCGCAGAACGGCGTGATTGGAGCACTGGTGCTGCGGACACACGGTTCCAATGGCCGTTACACGGCCGAGGACATGGAGCTATTGCAGTTCGTTTCAACCCAGGTCGCTACGGCCATCGAGCGCAAACAGGCCGAAACTCGTCTTCAGTATCTGGCGTTACATGATGCCCTGACTCGATTGCCGAACAGAACGCTATTTTATGATCGGCTTGATATGGCGCTCGAACACGCAAAGCGTGACGGCAACCAGTTGGCGTTGCTCTATCTGGATCTGGATGATTTCAAGCGCATTAACGATGAACATGGTCATGAAATGGGTGACCATCTGCTACGCGCCGTGGCCGAGCGATTGGTGAAATGTGTGCGTGCGCAGGATACGGTTGGGCGTATGGGGGGAGATGAATTCACCGTGCTGCTGAGCAATATCCAGGGTCCAGTTAACGTACAGACAATAGAAAATAAAATATCAAAAGAGCTGTCGAAACCCTTCGTGATCGGCGCCGAATGCTTATCGATTACCACCAGTATTGGCAGGGCCATTTATCCAGATGATGGCGATAACCGTGAAGCACTGCTCCATCTGGCCGATACCGGTATGTATGCAGGCAAGCGTAACAGCGGCATATCGTAGACTGGGCAAGGCAAGGCAAGGCAAGGCGTAACGTGCGCCTGAACAGGCATGTTTAGCCACGATGGGCCTTGGTAGCGATGATGTTTTCCATGTCATTAATTGATGATGAATTATTCAATAATAATACACAAAAACAATAGTTTTTTGTTTTTTATTGATTTTTTGTGTCACATGAAATGTAAATTAAGTTTCATGTCAGGTTCTAGGGCGCCACTTACTCTGAAAATCCCTCGCTGTTGCTGATATCCACGATCAGGGTGGATGTCCTCTGCAGATCCATTTCAATCGAGGTGAGTCTATGTGTGGTCTCTTTACCGTCCGTCCCATTATGTTTGCGCTGGTGGCATTCGCTGCAAGTGTGATTTCTCCAATGGTTTTCGCCGCGGGCGAAACCACGATGCCGAAGACTACGAAGCCACAAGCCGATATCAACGTCGGTGAAGTGAGTGCGACGGTTGGTTCAAAATCCGGTGAACTGGGCAATGCCGTAAAATCGTTGACGCCAGAAGCGAATTTTAAGTCTGGCCAGTCGGTCAAGGTTCTCGGGCGGCACGAAGTGACAGCTGCAGGCCCGGTTGGGGGCAGCGCACAGGCATTGAGCTATGCGCCCGGCATCAGTGTGTCCGGTTATGGTGGAACCGGTGCGACCAAGAACTCCATCAGCGTCAATGGTATCAAACAGGGTTGGGGTGGTTTTGCCGGCGGACAAATTGACGATGGCAGTCTGTCGGTGACTTTCGATGGCGTACCCATGGTCGATCCATCGACTGGTTTGTGGGAAAGCCCGGAAGTGCCACAGCTCGATTTACTGCAGGGGATTGGCATTACCTATGGTCCTGGTAATCCACTTGATCGTTGGTACAACAACATTGGCGGCCAAATCGCCTTCGTGCCGCTACAGCCGACACGTAAGGTCGGCGGTTCGGTCAAGCTGACTTACGGTAGCTACGGTTCACGCAAGCTCTTCGTGGAAGGCCGCACCGGCAGCGTGGGTGGTTGGTCCACCATCGTTGCGGGTGGCATGGGTTCCAGCAATAGCTACCGCACGAGCTCCGATGGTTTCCTGAATCCTAGCTACAACTACGCCTGGTTCGCCAAAACCATAAAAACTTTTAGTAATGGTGATTTTTCGGCAGGGGCCTATCTGGCCAAGGGTTCCGGTTACCGTCCGGTGCCAATACCGATCAATCCGATTGTCGGTGTAACGATGAATGGTACTGCAAACAGTCCGCTGTACAGTCAGCAAACATCGGGATACTACGCCGCGCTACCAGGCTCGGTATGGCACAAGCAGGACACCAACGGCACTTGGCTGTTGTACAGCAAATTGAATGTAGAGATGGACCAGATTTCTTCGGTACACAATATAGCTTGGTATCGTCATGGTTATCGAGTCCATTTTCATTACAATAACTATGGATTGAGTAATCCCAGCAATCTCTACGAATACAATAATCCACATGATGATGTTTACGGTGACAAGCTCTGGTTCTCCGTTGACCTTCCCTATGACGAATTGGATTTCGGTGGATTTTTTCTCAATAGCCAATACAATTCAAGAAATGCATTTTACAATTCGAATTCACCGTATTACGGCTCAGCAGAAATCCCAAATGCAAGCTATCGCAGTGATTACTGGGACCAGACGGATATCGCTGCCTTCATTCAGGACAGAATCAGTCCTGTCGCGAATGTGCATGTGACCCCGGGTGTGCGTGTGATTAAGTATTTTACGCGTTATTATCCTGCGGCACTACAGGATTTCGCGCAGGCATACGCGCTTTACCCAAGCAATAATCAAGGGCAGTTGCCGCCGTCTAAAAATAACTTTTCCAAAATTGAGCCATCGCTCGATTTCAACTGGAAAGTACAGAAAAACATGGCGATTTTCGCCAATTATTCGATTGCACATAAAGAGCCGCAAGTGGGTGGCGGTGGTGGCTTGTACCAGTCGACGCCAGCGGTTTATAGCTTGGAGAGAAGCACTGATTTCAACGTCGGTGTAAAAATACATGTGCCAGATGAGCGTCATCTGCATGATTTTCTGCTGAGCGCAAGTTATTACCATTTGCATTACGCCAATCAATACATACCACTTTATGATACCAGTGGTAATTATCTCGGCGATGCGAATGGTGATTCGACATATCAGGGTATCAACCTGGCAGTGACTGACAAGCCTTACGCAGGAGCCGATGTGTTCGCTAACCTGAATGTGGAGAAGGCGATATTCACGCGGTATGTGACCGGTGGTGTCAGTTACGATGGCCTACCCGTTTCTAATGTTCCTGACAGCACGTTCAATATCGGAGGTGATTACAATACCTATGTTGCGGGCGGCGTGTTGACGCCTAGGACGTGGTATCAGTACTGCGGTGCGCAGGCAATCTTCAACGACAATACGGGAGCGCCTAGCCGGCAAAAACTCGCGGGTTATGGCACGCTTAATCTTGGAGTGGACTACACGATCCCAACCGCATCGAGCGGTATGGGATTGAAGGATATCAAGCTGAGTCTGGATGTGCTGAACGTGACGGACAGTCACTATAATGTGTTCGAGTACATCACGGGCGGTGGTCTGCTTGGTGGTAATTCTGCAGGCCAAGCGCTGGTCCTGCCGGGGGCGCCCCTAACGATTTACAGCAGCCTTTCGGCCAATTTCTGATATCCCCGACACTAGGGGTGGCGAAGCATCCACCCCTAGTGTCGATTCAAGTCCGTTTTTGTTGATGTTGTCCGTGGGTTACCAATATCGAAATAAAGCCGCCTGATCGTGATATGCCGCCAGTCTCAGCCTGAGATTCAGCGTCCGGGTAGGGTGATCTCAAGGCTTTTGCCGCCATAGCCATAGCGTTGATCCCGAGCCTGAATGATGATGTTGTGTACCGACGGCGGGATTTTTACGCCATAAAGATCTCGGGTGAAAGGCTGTTCCTCCGCGTGATCGTGCCACAGCTTGCGTTCACCATAGATCACGCCATTCGGCCCGGTGACACGAAAACCATCGGCATAGCGTTGAGGGGTATCGTAAGGCGACGAGATGGTGACGTCGAAGTCGAACGTATCCGTGCCGTGTGGTTTGACATCCGCCACCACCACGTCCGGAAATTCCTGTTCGGCGGCTCCTGCCTCGCCCGGCACCGCCGTGAAGTACCACAGGAACGCGAAGGCAAGAAATGCGCAATAGCGATTATGGTTGTGTCGATACATGTTCAGATTTCCAGGTTAGGTCATGCAGGGGCGAGAAACACGACAAGGTTTGGCATACATCGGATGATACGAGCTTATTGATGTGCAGGTAGGGCGTAAAGCGTCTTAAGCTGATTGACGAATTGCAGTGGGTGGGCAATGACACCTGAGAGAGTCCGTATGCGGGCGCCGTTCTTGTAGGCGATTTGGGAGGGCAAGGCAGCGATGCCGAACATCTTTGCCCCTGCTGGCAATTTGTACCATGGCGTCCATTGGACCCGTACGAACGAAATTCTATTGTCGAAATGGGTGGGTGCTCACGGCATCAAACGGCGGGTTGGCATGTACGCAATACGTGCAGTCGGGGTCCGGACTCGTGAATTGAGCCACGACGTTTGCATGCGCGTGCAGGTAAACGGGGAGCGCCTTGACCGGTATGGTCATGACCTCGGCTATGACCGGCGTGGGTAGGCAGGTGCCGAGCAATAATACGGCCGTTGCCCGAATAAATCGTTGCATCGAATGCTCCTTGGTGAGCGAGACCGAATCCATCGGAACACTTAAGCATGCCGCCGTGATGATGACAAGTGCATGTGCTAGCCGGGCCTGGCCGTTTCATATTGGCGCACGAGACCAAGGCGTCATGATGCATGTGGCGGTGGTCAGTTGCGTGCGTGGCTTAACGCCATTGGTGCGCATTAAAATGGTCTCATATTGATCGAAATCAAAGTCCTCGTATTTTCCTGCGTGCGGGTGCTTGCGTGGCGGTAATCGCCTGCGTACTTTCGCTTACCCTCCAGCCTTCTAAATCAGTACGCATTACGCGGATGGTGATGTGCGTGTCCAATTTAAGGTGGGTCTTTATATGGTATCCGGAATATCGGTTCGGGTATTCGCATCGAAAATTCGCAAGGAGTCATGACTCATGAAGAAAACCCTTATCGCTGCCGCGGTGGGCGCGGTGATTGCGGTCCCCGTCGTTGCACAGGCGGATGTGACCCTGTACGGCAAATTCGAGCCATCGCTCGACTACCTCAACACCAACACCACCGGTGGCGTGACCAACGGCAGCTCGACCAGCAAGAGCATCTCTGGGTTCTCCCTGAACAGCTCGCGTTGGGGCGTCAAGGGTTCCGAGGATCTGGGTGACGGCCTGCGCGCGCTGTTCCAGGTCGAGAGCACGATTTCCACCGACGGCAAGGCCGCACTGGGCAACCGCAACACCTTCGCGGGCATCGCCGGCGGCTTCGGCACGGTGATTGCCGGTCGTCACGACACTCCGATGAAGAGCTTGGGCCGTGCGGTCGACCTGTTCGGCGATCAGATTGGCGACAGCCGTAATCTGATCAGCGGCAAGTACAACGGCAGCGTGGGTTTCGATTTGCGCGTACCGGATGTGGTCGCCTATGTCACCCCGCAGATAGGCGGTTTCAAGGGTGTGGCGGCCTATGTGTTTGATGGCGGCGTCAGTAACGCAGGGACGTACAGTCTGCTGGGCGAATACAAGATGGGTCCGGTGATGGTGGGCTTGGCCTACGAGAGTCACGGCAAGGGCCTGTACAACGGTGGAAGCGGAACCACTGCCTCGCCCTATACCTACGGCACGAATGCCGAGACCGGCGTGCGTTTGGCGGGTAGCTACAAGATCGGCGCCTTCAAGCTGGTGGGCCTGGTCGAGCAGCTGACCAATCTGGGCGGTTACCAGTACATCGGTAACAGCTCCGCGAACCCGAAGGCCAAGGCCACCGTGTATGGCTTCGGTGGCATGTACACCATGGGCTCGAACGCGATCAAGGCGCAGGTGTACCAGGCCAACCCGGATGGCAGCAACAACAACTCCACGATGTTCGCGATCGGCTTTGATCACACCTTCAGCAAGCGTGTGATGGCCTTTGTCGACTACGCGCACATGACCAACCAGAGTGGCGCGATGATGAACGTATGGGGCGGCGGTCACAGCGCCACCTACGTCAATGCCAACAACAGCCCCGCGACCGTTACGGTGGGTGCTGGCAAGAACCCCTATGCCATCTCCACCGGCATGATGATCAAGTTCTAAATTGCGCCGCTTGTGGCCGTACGGTTCGGGTGCCGTCTGGCACCCGAACCGTTTTTGGGGAAAGGGCGGACGAATTCGGTCGCCTGAGCAGGTATGGATAGTTTATAGGCTATCGAATTACAAGTTCACGGACCAGGGGCTGGTCTTGAATGAGATGTTTGGAAATTGGATTCGCTTGTGTATCGGGTGGGGAGCGCATGAATGCCATAGATCAGGGCAATGGCGAAATCAGGAGAATGCGTAATGACCATCAGATGGACAGAGGATTTGAATACCGGTATCGAGGTGATCGACAGGCAACACATGAGAATTGCCGATTACATTAACGAATTGGAGCATATCCATCAAAAAAATGACCGCGTCGTGACCGGTCGGGTACTGGACGAGTTGATGGATTACACGCTTTCGCACTTCGCATTCGAAGAGAGTCTGCAGGAAGAAGCCGGCTACGAATACCTGCGACCGCATCAGAAGGTACATGAGCTGTTTACGCGTCGGATCAATCAATATTTGAATCGCTATCGGTTGGGGGACGACGTGGCGGGTGAAATTCACGGACTGTTGCGTACTTGGTTGGTCAGTCATATCAAGCACGACGATGCGGATTACGTGGCTGCGGTTCGGGACAATATGCTCGCCATTCTTGCCGAGAAACAGCGTAGCAAGCACGAAGGTTGGTTGAGCCGATTTTTCCGCTAGAAATTTGTATGGCGGTGGTTGGCGGCTGTTGCGATACGGCGATCTGGCGACAAACCGCTTCGCGTCTCAACGGGATGTGGCTAGGGCCGCCTGTACGCGCATCTAGCGTCTGCTGATAATTATTTTCATGATACGTTTGTTTTATAAGAAAAATATAAGAGGTATGACAAGATGTTGGTGTCTCCGAACGAGACGGGATTATTGGTGCCGCTTGAGATCAATCGGGCGTTGCCTGAATCGCACTGGCCGTGGGCACTTTTGGTGTGATGCTGCTATATGTGCTGCTATTCGGGATTCCCCTTATTCGGGCAATCCGCATTCATCTTGGCTCTTAAGGGCAATGGCGTGAAAATCACGCCAGAGCAGTTTCAGCATTCTCATCTAAAGACTCTTCAAGGCTTGCGTGCGTCTGGACGTTGCAGCCGCTCTCCTTTTGCTCGTGGTGGCGATGATCGGTACCCTAGTCAAGCGATATTGGCCGTAGGTATGCCGTTAATCGCCGGATAGTCGAGGCTTGCCGACAAGTCAGGCGAATGCGGCGTCGGTTCATGATGGGTCGGTGGCGTGCGCCTCGATACGCTGTACCTGGATGAGCTGCGAGCTGGGATAGACGGCTGGGCCGAATTGGCTGTAGACCGCGACATCCGCCGCATCCCGACCATAGCCGATGGCGACATAACCACCGCGCATGACCGTTTGTGTCGCGTCGAAGGTATACCAGCGCCCGCCAACATAGGCTTCGAACCAAGCGTGTAGGTCCATGGGGACCAAATTATGCAGATAGCCAACCACCATACGTGCGGGGATGCTCAGGCTGCGGCATAGGGCGATGCCCAGGTGAGAGAGGTCGCGACAAACGCCCGACTGCCTGAGATTGACCTCCACCGCCGATAGCGGAAGATCGCTGCTGCCGGGGCGGTAATCGATGTGGCTCTGTAGCCAGTCAACAATGGCTTGGACCTGATCGTAACCTGGCGGCGTATCACCGGCGATTTCAGCTGCCATTAGGCCGAACCGGTCAGATTCGCAATAGCGGCTGGGCAACAAATAGCTGAGTACGGCATCCGGCAGGCGCTGAACATCGACAAAGGGTGCGCCGGGCGCTTGGTCGATATGGTCCGCAGTCTCGACCTCTGCAGCCGTGCATACGGAGAATGCGCCGGCTGGCGCGATCAGGCGCTGACAGAGATTACCGTATCCGTCGGTGAATTCAATGACCGGGACGCTGGGTGTAAGGCGATATTCTTCGCGCGCGATCCACTGCTGGGCCCCGCTGCGCGGGCGCAGCATCAGAACGAACGGTGTCGGCAGAGCGATCTCGAAGGCTAGTTCACAGCTGGTGTGTAGCCACATGAAGCACTATTCCGGTAGGGTGGGGTAGGCAGTGAAGCATCCTCGAAGCGCACAAGCAATCAAAGCCATCAATCAGATGGGGTGCCGGCCTGGGCGGCGAGGGTCAATGAATTGCCCTGTTCGCGCCATACTGGCGTAGGCGAGAGTGATTCAAGCTCAGTATTCATTAATTTTGGTCAATCGTACGCCGTCCAATGGACGTATGCTTTCAGCGAGCGAAGAAAAAATGCTGGCGCGCGGCATGGTGTGATATGCGGCCAATGTTTGGCTGCGCCTATTATCGATAAAACTTAATAACTGATTGTATATGAAATAATATTTATGGTTTTTCGGTTTTGTTCCAGGCGTAAACTGTGTTTAGAATAAAGATATGTGTGCGCGGTAATCGCCAAATCAATCATAAGGGGGGCATGGCGACACTGGAGTAAGTAATATGAATCGATTGACAGATTGGAGTGCGACCGGCCTAGCCGTGGCGGCGGGCCTGTTGTGTTGCGGCCAAGCGAAGGCGACAGAGGTGTCGACACCAAATCACTTGACGCTGGGTGGCGGTTTGGTGACGGAATACCAGTACAAGGGATACGCCTATGCGCAACAAGCTCCAGGCGGTGACTTCAAGCTCGATTATTTCGAAGTGAACGTCAAGGGACGGCATGGTCCACTGAGCTATGCTGCCGAGGAACGATTCTCCGGAGTCAATTTCAATAGCCCCTACCAATTGCTGCACTACGGCTGGGCCGCCTACCGCTTCGGCGCAGCCGGGGATGAGCAGATCAAGGTCGGATATTTCAAAGTACCGTTTGGTACATTGCCTTATGGCTATCAAAGCTTTTGGGGGAATCTCGGTTATTACATGGGTCTGACGGATAATCAGGCGGCAGGTATTGGTTACAAATACACGCCGGGTAACTGGCGGTTCGATGCCGATTTCTTCAAAAATAACACCCTCGGTCAGACCACGACTTATGGAATTAACCCGGTCGGTGATTACCACAGTGTCAACACCGGGAATGTGCGCGTTGGTTACACTTTTCACGAGGGGGCTGCACATCGCATTACTTTTGCCTGGTCGGGCAAGGCGGGTCAACTCGAGCTGGGACCAACACCGAACAACCAACACACGGGCAAACAATGGGCGACTGCGGCTTCGATAAACGGCCATTGGGGACCCTGGATGTTGCAAATGCAGGCCACGGCCTATGCCTATCACGTCCCTGGAAGCAGCCCCTATCAGCGGCATTCGATCACGGTCGAAAGTTATGGCTATCAGTACCAGATTCCTGCAAAGGGACAGCTCTACGACATCAGTCTGGGGAAAAACTTCGGCATCAGTTGGGGACCGTTTCACAAACTTCAGGTTTATGACGATTACGGTTACCTCAAGGTGGCCACGCCATCGAGGCGTTTCCTCGACGCCAGCGGGAATACCGTGGGCGACATTCAATTGAACGAAACCGGCGTGGAGGCTGTGGCGGGTCCGGTCTATCTATGGGCGGAACTGATCGCGGGTAAGAATGCGGCTGGCCCTGGGTTCACCGGATACGACAATGGCAACTGGTATTCGCGCATCAATGTGGCGATGGCATATTACTTCTCAACGGCCAATGGCTGATGAGTGAACGGGCCGCTTTACCGCGCGGAACCGATTTGCCCCCTGCACCGGCAACGAACGGGCGCCGGTGCAGGGGGCACTGCCTGTGCGCTGCAGGCTTTGTGCGGTATGTATATGCGTGAGGCGCGCACCAGTTTGGTGCGTTCCGGGGGTGGTTGCGCCGAGGCTAAGCGTGATATTTTCCTGTTGATCCAAGTGCTTTTTGACTGGATTTGCACTAGCTTTAAAGGGAAGAGGAGCCCCATTGTGGTGCGGGTCGCGCCAACACTGCTCTTCTGCTTACAGGGAATTTAAGCGTAAACTGACAGGCGAATCGGAGGGGCTGGGCTAGGGCATTCGGTGAGCCGCATGCGGATTAGCAGTCGGCACGGAGGATCGCCGCGCATCAATGATTTTGTGTCCGTACCGGTTGGGTTCCCGTGGCACTGCAATTGCATCGGTTCATGTGGAGGCGTCCTCTGTAGGCCCGTGCCGATACCAAAATCAAGAATAACGGAGCCGGGGCAAACCTCAGGTGGAACGTCCGTATCTGAAACGGTTAGTTTCGAGAGAGGGTATGTCCATGACCATATTCAATCGCTATCAGTCACGATACGCGGAAAATCGAGAAGAGGAGTTGTCTCTTCAGGCGTATCTGGAACTTTGTAAACAAGATCCCACCGTGTACGCCACAGCAGCAGAACGTATGCTGATGGCAATTGGCGAGCCGGAGTTGGTGGATACGCGCCACGATGCTCGATTAAGCCGACTTTTTTCCAATAAAATTATAAAAATCTATCCCGCATTCAGGGAGTTCTACGGGATGGAGGAGAGTATCGAGCAAATCGTGGCCTATTTCCGCCATGCAGCTCAGGGTTTGGAGGAGAAAAAGCAGATTCTGTATCTGCTGGGTCCTGTGGGCGGTGGCAAGTCATCGTTGGCTGAGAAGCTCAAGTCATTGATGGAGAAGGTGAGTTTCTATGCCATCAAGGGTTCGCCGGTAAACGAGTCACCGCTGGGCTTGTTTTCGCCGACAGAAGATGCCGATATCCTCGAAGAGGACTACGGTATTCCGCGTCGCTACCTCAAGGGAATTATGTCGCCCTGGGCGGTTAAGCGCCTGCATGAATTCCACGGCGATCTTTCAAAATTCACGGTGGTTAAGCTCCGCCCATCCGTGCTCGAGCAAATTGGCATCGCCAAAACAGAGCCTGGCGATGAAAACAACCAGGATATCTCCTCGCTTGTGGGTAAGGTTGATATCCGCATGCTGGAGCAGTATTCCCAAGACGACCCGGATGCTTATTCCTATTCCGGTGGGCTCTGCCTCGCCAATCAGGGCTTGCTCGAATTTGTGGAGATGTTCAAGGCTCCGATCAAGGTGTTGCATCCTTTGCTGACGGCAACCCAGGAAGGTAATTACATGGGGACCGAGGGCCTCTCAGCCATACCATTCGATGGGATTGTGCTCGCGCATTCCAACGAATCCGAATGGTTATCGTTCAAGAACAACCGTAACAATGAGGCATTCCTGGATCGTATCTACATTGTCAAAGTGCCTTATTGCCTGCGCGTCTCCGAGGAAGAGAAGATCTATCGCAAGCTGTTGCGTAATAGTTCTCTGTCAGAGGCCGCGTGTGCGCCGCATACGCTTGAAATGATGGCACAGTTCGCCGTGCTTTCTCGTCTTAAGGATCCGGATAATTCAAATACTTACTCGAAAATGCGGGTCTATGATGGTCAGAATCTCAAGGATGTGGACCCCAAGGCCAAGTCCTATCAAGAGTATCGGGAGTATGGGGGTGTGGACGAGGGCATGAATGGCTTGTCGACGCGATTTGCCTTCAAAATCCTTTCGCGAGTATTCAATTACGATCATCAGGAAATCGCTGCCAACCCTGTGCATCTACTGCATGTGTTGGAGCAGCAGATCGAGCAGGAACAGTACCCACCCGAAGTGCGGGATGCCTACATCACTTACCTCAAGGAGTATTTGGCGCCGCGATACGCCGAGTTCATCGGCAAGGAGATTCAGACGGCGTATCTAGAATCGTATTCTGAATATGGCCAAAACATATTCGATCGTTATGTCACTTACGCTGATTATTGGATACAGGATGAAGAATATCGGGATCAGGATACTGGCGAGATCCTGGATCGTGTGGCTCTCAACGAGGAATTGGAGAAGATCGAGAAGCCGGCGGGGATTAGCAATCCCAAAGACTTCCGGAATGAGATTGTGAATTTCGTGTTGCGGGCAAGGGCTAACAATCAGGGCAAGAACCCAGCGTGGACCAGTTACGAGAAGCTGCGGGAGGTGATCGAAAAGAAGATGTTTTCGAATACTGAGGATTTGCTGCCGGTTATTTCCTTTAATGCCAAGGCCTCAACCGAGGACCAGAAGAAGCATCAGGCCTTCATCGAGCGCATGGTGGACAAAGGATATACTGAAAAACAAGTGCGGTTACTCGCCGAGTGGTATTTGCGCGTACGTAAGTCCTCCTGAGCGGGGTGCCTGAATGAGTCAGCTCATTGACAGAAGATTAAATGGACGCAACAAAAACGCGGTCAATCGCCAGCGTTTCATACGGCGATACAAGAATCAGATCAGGCAAGCGGTAGGCGAAGCTATTGCCGGCCGTAGCATTACCGATGTCGACAAGGGTGAGCAGATCAGTATCCCGGGAAAGGACATTTCAGAGCCGATCTTTCATCATGGAAAATCGGGACGGCACGAAGCGGTACATCCGGGTAACCATGATTTTATCGTGGGCGATCGGATCAAGCGCCCGGCTTCCGATTCGGCAAGCGGTGGTGACGGCGCCAGTCAGGATGAGGGAGGAGAGGATGATTTCATTTTCAACCTTTCCCAGGAGGAATTCCTGGAGTTTTTCTTCGAGGATATGGCGTTGCCGGATCTGGTCAAGACTCAGCTGGCGAAGATGGACGATTACAAATCAGTTCGCGCCGGCTATACACCGAGCGGCGTACCCTCCAATATCGATGTGGTGCGATCACTGAGAGGCGCGCTGGCGCGCCGTATTGCATTGAGTGCGCCTCATCGCAGGACACTGCGGGAGCTTGAGACGGCAATGGAAGTGCTGTTGGCGGAGGCTGACCCGTGTGAGCCGGTGAAAATCGAGTCGCTGCAACATGAAATGGAAATGCTCCGGCAGCGTATCGAGCGTATCCCGTTCATCGATACCTTCGATTTGCGTTTCCGCAATCGCATCAGACAACCCAAGCCGGCATCGCAGGCTGTGATGTTCTGTTTGATGGACGTGTCTGGTTCCATGGATGCTGCGCGCAAGGATATCGCGAAACGTTTTTTTATCCTTCTTTACCTTTTTTTAACGCGAAATTATGAACATATCGAGGTTGTGTTCATCCGTCATCATACAACCGCAATGGAAGTGGACGAGCACGACTTTTTCTATGCGCGAGAAACAGGTGGCACTGTGGTTTCAAGCGCTTTGGAATTGACGTACGAAGTCATCCGCGAGCGCTATCCTTCCGCCCAATGGAACCTGTACGTTGCCCAGGCATCTGATGGGGACAACTGGAGCGATGATTCACCGTTGTGCCGAGATTTGTTGATCGAAAAAATAATGCCCTGTCTGCAATATTATGCTTATGTTGAAATCGAGGCTGAGAAACCACAGAATTTGTGGATGGAGTACGAAAAGGTCAGGGCGATGCATGAGAATTTCGCAATGCAGAGAATCAGGACGCCTGGCGATATCTACTCCGTGTTTCGCGAGCTTTTTAGGAAGCGTGAATCATGAGAAAAAAATGCTTGTCCGAAGGGTCTGAATGGACGTTTGAGCTAATTCAGCGCTACGAGCATGAAATTGCAAGAGTGGCGGCGCATTATGGGCTGGACACCTACCCCAACCAGATAGAGATTATCAGCGCGGAGCAGATGATGGATGCCTATTCGTCATCCGGGATGCCCGTCGGTTACAATTATTGGTCTTATGGGAAACAGTTTATCGCGGTGGAACAGCGCTATAAGCGCGGCCAAATGGGGCTGGCTTACGAAATCGTCATCAACTCGGATCCCTGTATTGCCTATCTCATGGAAGAAAATACCATGATGATGCAGGCCTTGGTCGTTGCCCATGCTTCCTATGGGCATAATTCTTTTTTCAAGGGTAATTACCTTTTCCGCACATGGACCAATGCAGACGGGATCATCGACTATTTGCTGTTCGCGAAGAATTATATTAGTCAGTGTGAGGAGCGTTATGGTGAGGAAGCGGTCGAGTTGTTGCTCGATTCCTGCCACGCGCTGATGAATTATGGTGTGGATCGCTACAAACGACCAACACGACTGTCCGCACAGCGGGAGAGGGCGCGTCAACAGGAACGCGAGGCTTATCAGCAATCTCAGGTCAACGACCTTTGGCGGACATTGCCAGTCAGGGCCATGGATGAATCGTTTGTCACGGACGAGGCGCGCTTTCCGGGTGAGCCACAGGAAAATCTACTTTATTTCATCGAGAAGCACGCACCATTGCTCGAGCCTTGGCAGCGCGAGGTCGTGCGTATCGTACGCAAAATTGCGCAGTATTTTTTTCCGCAGCGCCAGACCCAGGTTATGAACGAGGGCTGGGCGACCTTCTGGCACCATACGATCATTAATCATCTGTACGATGAAGGCCTGCTGAGTGACGGCTTCATGCTGGAATTCATGCAGTCGCATACCAACGTGGTATTCCAGCCGGGATACGACGATCCGCGCTACAGCGGTATCAACCCATACGCGCTGGGCTTCGCAATGATGACTGACATCAGGCGAATCTGCGAGCGACCGAACGAGGAGGATCGCCAATGGTTCCCGGAGCTTGCCGGGTCAGATTGGCTGCAGTCACTCGATTTCGCGATGCGCAATTTCAAAGATGAGAGTTTTATCGTGCAATACCTATCGCCCAAGGTGATTCGCGACCTCAAGCTATTTGCGATACTCGACGATGATAGTCGCGAGGCGTTGGAGGTGTCGGCAATACACGACGATATGGGTTACCACCATGTGCGTAACGCGCTGGCCGAGCTGTATAATCTTGGCAGCCGCGAACCCGATATTCAGGTCTACCGAGTCGACCGTCGGGGTGACCGTTCGCTCACGTTACGCCATACCCAGCACAATCGGCGTGAACTAGGTGAGTCGACGGATGAAGTGCTCCGCCACGTCGCTCGCCTATGGGGTTTTGATGTGCGACTGGAAAGCGTCTTCGATGACGGCTCCGTCGAGTTGACCCATTCTTGCCAGGTACCCCACTGAAACCCGCCGGACGCGGGGTGGAAAACTCTGGCCCTGGAGGCTGAATGTCGCTGCCGCTATCCCATCTCGCCGGTTTCGGCCTCGTTAGCCTCGCTATGGTCCTGACCCCAGGACCGAACATGATCTATCTGGTGTCGCGCACGCTCTGTCAGGGACGGCGTGCGGGTCTGCTGTCGCTCGCCGGCGTGGCCACCGGCTTCATGTGTTACATGCTGTGCGCCGCGCTGGGCATCACCGCGTTGCTGATGGTCGTGCCCTATGCCTACGATGCGCTACGCGCGGCCGGCGCCGCCTATCTGTTGTTGCTTGCCTGGCAGGCGGTACGCCCCGGTGGACGTTCGCCGTTTCAGGTACGCGCCCTGCCTATTGAACGTGACGGCCGGCTGTATCTTTCCGGCCTGCTCACCAGCCTGCTCAATCCCAAGGCCGCGGTGCTCTCCCTCTCACTGTTGCCGCAATTCATGACGCCACATGGCGATGCGTTCATACAGTCGCTCGAACTCGGCTCAGCGCAGATCGCCATTAGCCTGACGGTGAATACTCTGATCGTCGTCGCTGCGGGCGCGGTCGCCGTTTTCCTGAGCGCCCGTCCAGGTTGGCTGATCGCGCAACGCTGGCTGATGGGGGTGGTGCTGTGTGGGCTGGCGCTTCGGCTGGCCTTCGACCGCCCTCAATAATACCGGCCGATCATCGAGACGCGTGGCCAGGGACGGAGGCTGTGAAAATCAGGTATATCCCTCGAATAAACAACCGCGCGTTTTAAGCGTGAAAACGCAGAGCGCCTGAAGATCGGTTTTGATACTGTGCAGCGCATGTCGCCATGGTTTGGCACGCCGTCATGGGCCTTGTCCGCGCAGTTTTGGTCGAATCTTCAATCGTGTGAACAGGCACACATTCGTCGGGAACTTGATCCCGGTCGTCGCACGACTGCTTGGCGTCTCCCATAATCCTTAAGATGGATATCGCGCAACGGTGCGAGGGCGGACAGGCATGGAATTCAAAGACTACTATCGGACCCTCGGCGTATCGAAGGATGCGACACAGGACGAGATCAAGCGGGCCTACCGCAAGCAGGCGCGCAAGTATCATCCGGACGTGAGCAAGGAGGAGGACGCCGAGGCGCGCTTCAAGGAAGTGAACGAGGCCAACGAGGTGCTCAAGGACCCGGAGAAGCGCGCCGCCTACGATCAGCTCGGCGCCGACTGGAAGTCAGGGCAGGACTTCCGGCCGCCACCGGACTGGAATCAAGGCTTCGAGTATCACGATGTCGACCCTGAGGCTGCGGCGCAGTTCAGCGACTTTTTCGAGAGCCTGTTTGGCGGCAATTACGCCGGTGGCCATGGCCGTCGTGCCCATGGGGCGCACTATCATGCGCGCGGCGAGGATAGTCATGCGCGGATATTCATCGAACTGGAAGATGCCTATCACGGCGCGACCCGTGCTCTTGCGCTCAAGCATACCGAGCTGGGGGAGGACGGGCGTCCGCACGTGGTCGAGCGGACATTGAACGTTCGTATCCCCGGGGGCGTGCGCGAAGGGCAGATGATTCGCCTCGCTGGCCAGGGTGGGCCAGGGCTCGGAGAAGGGGGGGCGGGAGACCTCTATCTGGAGGTGGTCTTCCGGCCGCATGCGCTTTATCGCACCGAGGGACGCGATGTCTACCTTACGCTGCCGGTCGCGCCCTGGGAGGCAGCGCTGGGCGCGAGCGTGCAGGCGCCGACACCCGCCGGCCGCGTCGATCTGAAGATTCCCGCCCACTCGGCCGGCGGGCGGCGCCTGAGACTCAAGGGCCGCGGCATTCCCGGCGAGCCGGCGGGCGATCTGTACGTGGTGCTGGCGATTGCGTTGCCGCCGGCTGATACCGATGCCGCGCGCGAGGCCTACCGGGCCTGTGAGCGGGCCATGCCCTTCGATCCGAGGGCTCAGCTTGAAGGAGGGCGCTCATGACACGCGAACCGTTGACGCCGTTGAGCGGCGAGTTGATCGGCGATGAGCTGGAATTGACGCTGACCGAGTTGTGCATCACCTGCGGTGCGTCGAGCGAGCACATCGTCGAGCTGGCTGAGGAAGGTATTGTCAGCCCGCTGGGCGGCGATGTGCCGGCTTGGCGCTTTCGCGTTATCGAGGTTCGTCGTGTGTACCGCGCGCTGCGCCTGCAGCGCGATCTCGGCGTCAACGTAGCCGGTGCCGCGCTCGCGCTGGAGTTGCTAGATGAGATCGAGGCCCTGCGGGCGCGCCTGGGTACGCCGGGGAGCTGAGTGCGGTGGCAGGTTACATCGATGTGCGGGCCTTGCGACGATGTGCTTGGCGCTAGGTGCCGCAAGCCGTCGTGTTGCTGGCCGTCATGGCCAATTTCCCGACCCTATTCGGTTCGATGTTGTGGGAGGCGGCTGGTCTGGTACTGTTGGTCGGATGGTCGATCGTATCCTGCGGCCGGTGCCGCCGCCAGAGCTGGCGACGCGTCGTTTCGGTGTCGTGCCGGAGGGGTCGCAGCAGTTATTTGGCCTGTGGTCGCTGCAGGCCGAATTCAGGCCAACGCCCGGCGGACCCGCCGCCGATTCCGGTAACGGGCACCCGCTATTCCATTCCGCTCGTCACGCCACCTCGGTGGGTTTCTGTTTCTGAGCGATTTGTTTCCGTAATCTGACGATGAGGTTATTCCGTGAGCGATTCACTGCATATCGTTTGTCCGCACTGTGATGCGATTAACCGCATCTCCGCTCCCCGGCTGAGCGATGGTCCGAAGTGCGGGGGGTGCCATCGCCCACTGTTCACGGGCGAGCCACTGTCGCTCTCAGGCGAGCGTTTCAACAAGCACGTTGCGCGCAGCGACATCCAACTGCTGGTGGACTTCTGGGCGCCCTGGTGCGGTCCCTGCCGGATGATGGCGCCGTACTTCGCCGAAGCAGCGGCGCAGCTTGAACCGCACATGCGTCTGGTGAAGGTGGATACCGAGGCCGAGCCTGCACTGGGCGCGCAGTTTTCGATCCGCAGTATCCCGACGCTGGCCTTGTTCAAGTGCGGACGCGAGGCGGCGCGCCAAGCCGGTGCAATGGGGGTGGCCGACATCGTGCGCTGGGCGCGTGCCAATGGGGCCTAATCGGTTTCCGGCTCGCCGCGCCGGCGGCTGGTCCAGAAGCGCTCCAGCGGAAATTGCCCCACCTGTTTGACGGTGCGGGTGACGACGTAGGTGAAATAGCGCTCGACGCCCATGCCGTCTTCCAGCCAAGCGTCGATCATGCTCTGGTAGGCGGCGATGTCGTCGGCCACGACTAGCAGCAAATAATCGAAGCCACCGGCGACCGCGTAGCAGGTCAGTACCTCCGGACGCTGCCCGACCGCGCCCTCGAAGCGCACGAAATCCTCCGCGCGGTGCCGGCTGAGCGTCACCTCGACCAGGAAGTGCGCCACGTCGAGCAGCTCGCTGATGGCCACCTCTGCGTGATAGCCGAGGATGAAGCCCTCGCGCTCGAGACGGCGCAAGCGCTCCCAGCAGGGGGTGGGCGAAAGGTGGATCGCTTCTGCGAGACGCAGCTTGGACATGCGCCCGTCGCGCTGCAGCGCGGACAGGATGGCCAGGTCGTAACGGTCCAGGCGCGCACGTCGCATCGTTCAACCCTGGGCCGGCCACGCGCCGGCGGTGGTTCTGCGTATGAAACTCATGGTCTTCGCTTGTCGTCGTGGCCGATCACGGCCAGCGTGTCGCCGCGCGCCACGCCGCCGCGCGCCGCCCGGCACACGAGGATACCATCCCGCGGCGCGTGCAGCGGCAGCGGCGCCTGTAACGGGGTGTCGATGTCGTACAGCTGCGCGATGGTCTGCCCCGCTTCGACCGTATCGCAGACCTCGACGAGCGGTTCGAGGAGTCCGTCGCGCAGCGCCATCACGTAGCCGTCCTCTGGCACCTCCAGAAAGCGCGTCGGCGTTGGTGTCTGCGGGGCGTCGTCGATCATGCCGAGCGCGACGAGACAGCGCAGCAGGCCTTCGTGAGCCAGGGTCACGGTGGCGGGCGTGACACCACCGCCGCCGCCGAGTTCGGTCGACAGGAAGGGCAGGCCCATAGCCTCGGCCGCGCTGTCTAGCTCGCCAACGCTATCCAGCTCAGTCAGTACCTGGGTGAAGGGAGCGGCGAAGGCCTCGGCAAGCGCACGCGTCGCCGCCCGCTGGGTTGGATCCGAGAGGTGATGGATGACCGCGCTGGGGGCGAAGCGCAGGGTACTGCCCCCGGAGTGGATGTCGATCACCGCGTCGGCGAGCGGTAGCAGTTGCGAATGCATCCAGTGCGCGATGGCTGCAGTAGGGCCGCCGTCTGCATGGCCGGGGAAGCTGCGATTCATATTGGTGCCATCCAGCGGCGACAGTCGCTTGCCCGCCTTGAGCGCGGGGTAGCACAGCGCCGGTAGGGCGAGAATACGCCCGCGCAGCGGTGCGTCGGCCAGACCCTGCAACAGACGCATGATGCCGAGCGGGCCTTCGTATTCGTCGCCATGGCTCGCGCCGCTGAGCACCAGCGTCGGCCCCGGCGCGCCGACGCACGCGACGATCGGTGTGAGCAAGCGTCCCCAGGCGGAGGTGTCGGTAGACAAGGGTAGGTGCAGATTGCCGGCACGCAGGCCGGGAGCATCCAGGTCGATATCGCAATGTACGCGGCTGTTGCCGTTCATGATTTTCTCCCGTGTGATGGCATCAAGAAACCGTGATGCTGCCGGCGAGTCAAGCGCCGTGCGTGTGGCGGGCTGCACGGTCGCGGGCGCGACAGACGGTAACCGCTGGCGCAGCGCCTTGTTTGTGCTGATTTTATGGTCTTACATGTCGGCGACCGGTCCAATTTGAAGCGGTACTACAGGGAGAACTCTCCGCCAGAGCGCGGGGCTAAAGACCACGGTGTTGCCTGGTCGCGGCCATACTGTATGGCAGGAGTGCCGGCATAGCGTCGGTATCGTTTCGTGCATTCGTACACCGTCATCCGGAGGGCGCCATATGACCGCACAAGCCATCAGTCGCGACCTTGCCACAGGCCTTGCTGAACCCGATCTCTGGCGTGAACGGGATTGGGTCGCGGGAGAATGGATCGCCGAGGGCGGACGTATTCCGGTTAGCGACCCTGCCACCGGCGAAACCTTGGGTCATGTGCCTGCAGTCGGTCCGGCAGTGATGCGTCGCGCCATCGATGCCGCGTCCGAGGCGCTGCCGGCCTGGGCGGCGTTGACGCCGGACGCGCGGGCCGAGCGTCTGCTGGCCTGGTACGAGGGCATGCGCCGTCATCGCGAGGATCTTGCGCGCATCATGACGTTGGAGGAAGGCAAACCCCTGGCCGAGGCACGCGGCGAGATCGACTACGCCGCCAGCTTCGTGCGCTGGTTCGCCGAGGAGGGTCGGCGCGCCTACGGCGAAACCATTCCCAGCCACCTGCCGGGGAGCCACCTGAGCACGGTACGTCGGCCCATTGGCGTTACCGCCGCGATCACACCCTGGAATTTCCCTTCGGCGATGGTGACGCGCAAGGCTGCCGCCGCGCTTGCCGCCGGCTGCCCGATGATCGTGCGACCGGCGAGCGAGACCCCGTTTTCGGCCCTGGCGCTCGCGCGTCTCGCCGAGCTGGCTGGCATTCCCGGCGGGGTCTTCCAGGTCGTCACCGGCGACGGCCGCACGCTTGCGGCCGAGCTGATGCGCGACGTGCGCGTGCGGGGGCTGAGCTTCACGGGTTCCACCGAGGTCGGCAAGGCCCTGATTCGCCAGTCGGCGGACACGGTCAAGCGACTGACCCTGGAGCTTGGGGGCAATGCGCCGTTTATCGTATTCGACGATGTCGATCTTGATGCCGCGGTCGCGGGCGCGATGGCGGCCAAGTTCCAGACCTCCGGCGAAGACTGCCTAGCCGCCAATCGCATTCTCGTGCAGCGGCCACTCTACGCGCGCTTTCTCGAACGCTTCGCCGCGGCCGCATCGCGCCTGCGTGTCGGCCACGGCCTGGATCGCGATACCGAGATCGGCCCGCTGATCGACGAACGCGCGGTGGCCAAGGCGGCGGCGCACGTCGCCGATGCGCGCCGCCTCG